>DASVRT010000021.1:0-149099 GCA_036388475.1 Pyrinomonadaceae bacterium
GTCATTCCGACAACCCTTGATTTAGATGTTTTCGAGTTGAATGCTCGAATCGTGATTGTTCGATTGTTAAAATCTATGTCTTTTTTACAAATGGTCAAAATTTCATTTCTGCGGAAAGCCATATCCAAAGCAATTAAAACAATCCCTTTAAGGTGAAAGCGTAGTGGATTACTATCAATCGCTTGGAGTAAACGACTTTCTTCTGCAAAGGATAAAATTCTAGTGCGAATATTTTCATCAGCTAAACTTATAAGCGAATCGCCATTATGAAACGGAGATTTGTTTAACCAGCCCTGTTTAACAGCTAGAGAAAATAATCTTCGGCAAAGTTGTAGTTCACGATTCACACCAGCAATAGTCCGTTGCTTGCCGTATTTTGTTGGTGTAGAAAGCCGTTCTAACTTAAATCGTAAAATGGCGGTGTGAGTAATTGATTGAATTAGGCGATTTCCGAAATGTCGGCGTAATGTTTTTAGATTGTATTGACTCGGCTTAATATTGCGAATGCCTGAAATCTTTCGTTCGTTAATGTAAATTGCTTCGTGAAGGTAATTATCCGAATACCAATCAGCTAAGTGATTGAACGTCATTTGCGTTGCATCTAACTCTTTTGACGTTTTATCTTTTGATTCTTCAATTAGAGATTTGATTTTTTCTTTTGCGTCTTTTTGGTTTGATGCTGAACGCCAAATATCGCGTTTCTTTCCAGAGTCATCTGTAAAGCGCACTCTGGCATATAATTTTCCGTCTTTTTTGACGATTGAACCTACTTTTCTCTTCTCCATTTCTTCTACCTTGAATACTCCTTTTTTGGAGAATTTCAGGGTAGAAAGGGAAAAGACGTGAAACTGTAAGTCGTTAAGAATCAGGAATCTATCCAGCTGAGCTACGGGTGCACAAGGCGAATAATTAGACTACAAATCTTGCGCTACTCTGTCAAGTTTAGCAATAAAAATCGTCGCCTGGCAAAATAGTCCGCGCGTGCGGGCAATCAGTTCGGGGCTGGTTTACCTCAATTTTTATTGTTCGCCGTTTGCTGCCGGTCGGATTCCGAATCTGTAATTATTAGAAAATATACATTTTTATTGAAATATAAGAAAGGATTTAGTAGTTTGTTTTATAGCTATTGATTATGGGTTCGAGATAAATAATGACAAAAACAATTCTGATAGTTGAAGATTTTAAGGACACGCGTGTTCTGATGAGGTTTCTGCTCGAAGGTTTAGGTTATCGGGTTCTCGAAGCGGAAGACGGCTGGAAGGCGGTAGAAAGCGTAAAACAGCAAATTCCCGACCTGATTTTAATGGATATGGCGATGCCTTCGACGGACGGACTGACCGCCACCAGAATTATCAGACAATTTAAGGAAACGTCTGAAGTGCCGATTATCGGCTTTACCGCGTCCGGAGAATTTATCTACGAGCAGGCGATTCAAGCGGGCTGCAATGAATTGTTATTGAAGCCGCTCGATAGCGATAAGCTTCAACCCGTGCTCGACAAGTATCTGGGTGAATAATTTTTAGAATGCCGAGTTGTCTGCAAAGAAGCGTCGGATTTCGCCCGCGGCTGAGCCGAATCCCGATTTTTATACCGCCGACTGAGCTTCTTCGATAAGGTTAACGACTGTTTGCGTCAGCTTTTCAAAGTCATTGGGTTTAACCAGGTAAGCATCCGCGCACGCCGTCAGGACTTTGTGTATTTCAATCTCCCGGGCTTCGCCGCTGTAAAAGATGATTGGCAGGGTCGGGTTGAAATCGCGAATCTCCTGACAGACTTCCAGACTCGTCTGGTTGCCGAAACGATTATCTAAAATTATCGCGTCTAAATTTTTATTTCGGGCGTGATGCAGGCATTCATCCAGCGAATCACAAGACAATACTTCAAAGTCGGCGTGCTCGAAGACAAAGGTCAGCAGTTCGAGATTGTCTTTATCATCGTCCACACAAAGAATAGTGTATTTTGAGGGTTGCATTTTTGTTTCCTGATTGGTAATTGCTCAAGCAACGATTTGATATGAAATTTATTCTATATCAAGCAATTACCACCTTAAATAATTTTTTGACGCGTGCAAGAAATTTGCACTGTTTGATGTGTGTGAGGATAACACATAAATATAGAATTTTCTATTGTTTTAATCCTTAACCCGGCATTAATCAATTTGCTTGTCGTTAACGATTAATCTAAAACCTGCGCTTATGATAAGATAAACGCTTGCTCGTTGCTAAACGACGGGTAAACGGACAAGGGGTGGTTTATGAGCATAAGGGTATTGATAGTGGAAGATAATGATGATTATCGCGATTTGGTGGATTTTTATCTTACGTCAAAAGGTTTTGAGGTAATCATCGCGGCGAACGGAGTCGAGGCGGTCGAATTAAGCAATTCCGAAAAGCCTCATATTATCCTGATGGATTTGAATATGCCGATTGTGGACGGATTGGAAGCGACCAGAATAATCAGCCAGAATCTTGCCACCAAACACATTCCGATAATTGCGGTCTCGGCTAACTGTTCGAACAAGATGGGCGAAAAAGTATTAAATGCGGGCGCGGTCGGCTGTGTCCAGAAACCCGTCGATATCGAAAGCCTGCCCGATTTGATATTGAGCTACGCTTTGAATGAATAAAATTAAAAATTGAACGAATCAAATTAAAAAGCCGGGCAGAGAGCATCTTAAGTCTTACCCGGCTATTTTAGTTTGCAGAGTCAGCTGATTAATCTGTTTTTATATCCCGCCCGGCATCATCATCTGGGAAAGTAACCTTCGCGCGTTCGCGCAATTAATTCCGGGTTTGTGACTTCAATTTTTATCGCGCGCCATTTGCCGTCGCGTTTGTCGTTGGCGGGCTGGTATTCGACGGTGTAGAGCGAGCGGATATCGGCGGCGACCGAAGCGTAAAACCTGCCCATTTCTTCGAGACGGTTGATGGCGTTCAGCGTTCCGCCCGTCCGGTTTGCGAGAATTTTCAGACGCTGACGCGCCGCTTGATACATCGCCGTTTGAATCGGCGTCGGCTCGGCGAGCTTGCTCGGGTCGCCGGTCGGCAGCGCGAGCGGATAAATCGTCACGCCCTGGCGGTCGGCATCATTCAGAATTTTATTTAAGGTTTCATTCGCTTCCGGTTTGATTGCCGTCGCCATCTCGGCTTCTTTCACGCCGGCAAGAAAATCGCGGTCTTTGTCGCGCAGCGCCGTATCGACGCCGTCGGTCAAAACGATAATCGCCTTGCGGCGTTTTCCTTCTTTCGAGAGTTTTTCGAGCGCGAAATCGAGCGCTTTGTAAAGCTGCGTCTTGCCGCGCCCGTTGGCGACGCGGATTGAATTGGCGGTCATCCGGCGGTCGGTCGTAAAATCGTTCCGCAAATTTACCTTGTCGTAAAATTCGATGACGGCGACGCGGTCATCCGGCGCGAGCGCGTCGATAAAACGAATCGCCGACTGCTGAATCGTCTGGCGAAAGCCGAGCGTCGAGCCGGACATATCCAGAATCATCACGACCGAAAACGGCGTCACCGTCGGCTCAAAACGCGAAATCGGCTGTTTCACGCCGTCTTCGTAAACGGTAAAATCTTCTTTGCTCAGGCTCGTAATCGGTTTTCCCGTCCGGTCGACGACGCCGACGTTCAGCCGCACGATCGCCGTATCGACTTTAATGACGTCGTCGTCCTGCGCAAAAGCGGAAATTTTCACCAGCAAACTTATCGAAAGTAAAATAAAAAATAAAATCGTATATTTACGCATAAAAGAATATTACCTAATCAGACGCCTTTTTCCGAAATCCGGGTTGCACGGCGGAAGTGGAAAGTGGAAAGTGCTAAGTTCGATATTTTGCAATCGCCGCTGACCGCTTTCCGCTTTTTCCTTAACATCTCGTGTCAACTGCGTTATAATCGGCTTTCACGTGACGGGCAAACCTCTGCTTCCGAAAGGAAAATTTATGTTTTATAAGCCTACATACTGTTGTCATTGCGGCGAAAAAATCGACCGCGCGAAATGGGGAATTACGAGCAGCCGAAGATTTTGCGAAAGCTGCGCGAGCGAATTTGCGCTCAAGGAATGGATTCCGCGAGCGATAGTCTTTATCGGAATTCTGGGCGCGCTTTTCGGTTTCGGGACGCTTTTGCGCAAAACGGAAAAGCCTTTAAGCGTGACGACCGCGCCGACGCCCGCTTCGACAAATGCGGCGCAGAATCAAAAAAGTCAGCAACTTTCGGCGAATGCGAACGTTCAGAACTCTGTGACGGCGATAAATGCGGCGAATAATTCTTCGCTGGCGGCGCAAAAGCAGAATCCGTCTGACCCGAAATCGCTTGGGAATTTGCGATTACAATCGGGCGACAAGTCTGCGGGTAAGCAAAATCCGGCACAGGATGCCGTCTATTTCTGCGGCGCGCAGACGAAAAAAGGAACGCCGTGCTCGCGGCGCGTCAAAGGCGGCGGGCGCTGCTGGCAGCACGCGGGACAAACGGCGATGCTGCCGCCCGAAAAATTATTGATAAGTCAATAAATACGCTTGTTTTGAAAGAAAGACAGTGTTACGATGCAGTCAAACTCGTCTGCCCGGACCGGAACGCAATCGAAACTAAAATTGCCAAATCGAAAATGCAAAGCGGTTTAAAGCATTGTCCAATTTCTGCGTTTTCGGCGGAAGAATAATTTATAGAACGGAAGTATTAAAATGAAACCCTTGTCACCAAACACAATGTTGCAGAATCGGTATCTGGTCGTCCAGCTTATCGGCAAAGGCGGAATGGGCGAAGTTTACCTGGCGGTTGACCAGCGTCTGGGCAGTGCCGTCGCCTTAAAACGCACCTTTTTCTCGGACAACGATATGCTCCGCCACGCTTTCGAGCGCGAAGCGCGCACTCTGGCGCGGCTGCGTCACGGAGTTTTGCCGAAAGTCAGCGACCATTTTACCGAGAACGAAACGCAGTATCTGGTGATGGAGCATATTTCGGGCGACGATTTATCGAAGCGTCTGGAAATAACGCGAAAACCGTTTCCGCTCAACTGGGTTTTGTTCTGGGCTGACCAGCTTCTGGACGCTTTGGCTTACCTGCACACGCACGAGCCGCCGATTGTCCACCGCGACATCAAGCCGCAGAATCTGAAATTGACGAACGAAAATCACATTATTCTGCTCGATTTCGGTTTGGCGAAAGACACGGGAGCGTCGCGCGTTTCGACGACCGGCGGCAGCATCGTCGGCTACACGCCGCATTACGCGCCGATGGAGCAGATTCGCGGCACGGGAACGACGGCGAAAAGCGATATTTATTCGCTGTCGGCGACGCTCTACCAGCTTTTGACGGCGCAGGTTCCGCCCGACGCGCTGACGCGCGCCGACAGCGTTTTAAACAGCCTGCCCGACCCGACCGAGCCGATTGACAAAATCAACCCGGAAGTTCCGCGCGTGATTTCGGACGTGATTTTCAAAGGAATGGCGCTCAGTATGGACGCGCGCTATGCAAATGCGCGCGAGATGCAGAAAGCTCTCCGTGAAGCTTACGCACAGATGCAGAGCAAGATGTCGGCGGAAACGATGGCATTTACTCTTCCGCCGCCGCAGCAGGTAAATCAATCGCCCGTGACGCCATCGCAGCAGCTGACCGAACAATTCGCGACGCCGATTGTCAGCCAGCCGCAGCCGCCGACGCACTTGCCGCCCAGACAGGATTCGCTGCCTTCGCAGCAGAAAACGGAAAATCTTAATATCGTGTCGCCGCCCGAACCGGATTTTGAAGCGACGATAAAGGACACGAATCTGAGCCCGACGTCTTTGCCGTCGCAGCAGAAAACGGAAGTTTTGCCGACGGAAATTTCTTCGCAGATTCCCAAAAAAGAAGAAAGCTATAACGCGGAAGCAACGGTGCCGATTGTTCCTTTCGACCAGAATACGGACCGGAGCAGCGAGCAGGTCGGCGCGACGCAAGCCGCGTCGAATTTCGATTCCGTTCCGACCGAAGTGCGTCAGCCGCAAGCCTACGGCTCGCCTTATAATACCGCCGCGGCGACAGGCACAACCGGCGCGACCGGCGGGCGGACACAAACCGAAAATGTTTATCAACCAATGCCGCTCGTCGGCGAAACGAAAAAGAAATCGGGCAAAGGTCTGGCGATTGCGGCAGTTTTAGGCGGTCTCGTGATTGTGATGCTGGCGGCGGCGGGCGTCGGTTTATATGCGTACGGCGACCAGCTCGGAATTACCGGAACGAAACCGACCCCGACGCCGACGGCGCAGCCGACCGTGACGCCGACGCCCGCGCCGACAATCGAGCGAGCAAACACAAGCACGAGTAATTCGGCAAATCAGCAAATCGCCGACACGGGTCAGACGAATACGGCGAACACGCAGGTCGCGGAAACAAACAAAACGACGCAGCCGACAACTGTGAAACCCGTCGTTCCGACGACGCAGCCGACGCGCGTGGTGACTACTCAGCCAATCAGAACCAATCCGCCGCCGGTGACGCGCACGCCGCCGAAGCCGACCGGAGCTAAACCGCAGAAACCGGTTCTTTTACAGTAATTGAGGAGATTTTTATATGGCGAAAAAAGTTTTACTTGGATTAATAACATTCGTGATGTTATCGGCGACATTTGCCGCTTTGAAGGTGGAAGTAAATGCGCAGCCGCGCCAGCAGCTTGAGCGCGCGCGACGGCTGGCGACCGAAGGCGACGGCTTTTTGCGCCAGAAAAATTATCGCGCGGCGGTGACTAAATACGCCGAAGCGATCAGCATCGTGCCGCGCTATTCCTACGCCTTTTATAAAAAAGGTTATTCGCATTACTACCTGGAAGAATATTCGCAGGCGGCAAGCGATTTGAGCAAGGCTCTGGAAGGCTCGGCGCAGGGCTTTGACCCGCTCGACGTTTACACGATACGCTGGCAGGCTTATTACTGGCAGCAGGATTACGATTCGGCGATGCGCGACGTTCAGCAGGCTTTGCGCGCCCAGCCTTCCAGCTCGTATTTCAATCTCGCTCTCGGCGATTGTTATCGCGGCAAAAACGATTTTCGCAACGCGCTCGCCGCCTACCAGAAAGGCTCGCAGCTCGACCCGGCAAACGCCGATGTTCATTATTTCATCGCGCTTTGTCATAACCAGTTGGGCGAGTATCTGCCGCAGGGTTTCGCCGGTCTGAAAGCCATCGAAAAAGGCACGAAATATAAAGGCGAATCGTGGGAATTTGTCGGGCAGGCTTTGTTTCTCGGCAAAAAATACGAGGACGCCGCGCAGTCGTATGAAAAAGCTCTGCTGGCAAAAGCGGATTTGAAAAACGTTTACGCCGGTTTGTCGGACACTTATCGAATGCTGAATCGCTTTGACGAGGCGATTAATACGGTTCGCAAAGGCTTGCGCGTTTATCCGGACGACGGAAATTATTACATCAGCTTGAGCTGGCTCTACAGCCTGGCTGACCGTCACCCGGAAGCGATTACCGCCGGACAGCAAGCCGTCCGTCTTTTGCCCGACCAGTATATGGGCTACACGAATCTGTGCCGCGCCTATAACGACACGAAACAATACGCGCTGGCGATTCAAACCTGCAACAAGGCGCTCGCGATAAATCCGGGCGACGGCGAAACGAATTATTACCTGGGACGCGCCTACCAGCTTCAGAACAAAGCGGCGCAGGCGACGGCTTATTACAAAAAAGCCGTTACGGGCTTGGTCGAGTTTACGCGCCAGAACGTCGATTATTCCGACGGCTACTATCTTTTGGGCAACGCCTATTACGCCGTTGACCAGAACGCCAACGCGATTGCGGCTTTGAAAAAATGTCTGGAAATCGCGCCGAAATTTGCCAAAGCGCGCTTTAATCTCGGCTCTATTTACCTGTTAAGCGGAAACAAGCCAGCCGCCCGCGAGCAATACAACGTTCTGCGCGAGGTTGACGCGGCGCTCGCCGCCAAATTGCTCGACGCGATTAATAAAGCCAGGTAGAAATTTCGTCAATCGTCAATCGTGAATCGTGAATAGAAGGTTTAAAATCTATTCACGATTTACTATTTACGATTCACGATTGAGGATTGACGCCCTTTATGTTTCTAGAAATTCCAAAACAATTCAATCTTCCGCGCACGCTTTACAGTCACGGCTGGAGCGAGCTTCTGCCGTTTGAAATCGACGATGTAAACTGGCGTTTGTCTTATGTCTTCAGCGGCGCGGATTTAAAACAGCCCGTTTCGGCGACCGTCGGCGAAACCGACAATAAACTTAAAATCGAAGTTTCCGGCGGGAAAATTTCCGCGAATGCGCAGGAAAAAATTCTGCGCGACCTGCGCCATATTCTGCGGCTCAACGACGATTTAAGCGAATTTTATAAACTCGTCGAATCCGAAAAAGATTTGGCGTGGATTGCCAAAAACAATGCGGGCAGGCTGGTGCGCTCGCCGACGGTTTTCGAAGATTTAATCAAAACTCTCTGCACGACCAACTGCAACTGGGCGATGACGAAAAAAATGACGGCGAATCTGGTCGAAAAACTCGGCGCGCCTGCGCCGGACGGCAAACGCGCTTTTCCGACCGCTGAAGCGATGGCGAATCAGCCCGTAGAATTTTACAAAGACGAGATTCGCGCCGGTTATCGCGCGCCGTATTTCAAGGAACTGGCGGAAAAGGTCGCCGCCGGAGAGCTGAATCCCGAAACGTGGCTGCACGCGGATTTGCCGACGCGCGAGCTGAAAAAAGAAATGAAACGCGTGAAAGGCGTCGGCGATTACGCGGCTGATAATCTTTTAAAGCTCATCGGACGCTACGACGGTCTCGCGCTGGATTCGTGGCTGCGCGCGCAGTTTTATAAAAAGCACAACGCCGAAACCGCCTGCGACGATAAACATATCGAAAAACATTACGACCGCTTCGGCGCGTGGCGCGGGCTGGTGATGTGGTGCGATATGACGCGCCGCTGGCTGGACGATTAAAGGAAAAATTTAGCGAAAATATTTAAAAGGCAGACTCGTTAAAGTCTGCTTTTTTTATTGCCCGAAAATTTTTGAAAATTTTTTTGACATGGTTTCTGAAAAAATTCCGCGTTAGTTAAATGAAAGCAAAACGCGCACGGAAACGGCGCGTGAAATTTATACAAAAATTCATATTTACGGAGAAAAAGAAAATGAAATTATTCGCAGGATTTATTTTGTCTTTATTAATGGCTGCGTCCGTCGCGGCGCAAACGCGCGTGCCCGCCGAACTGGTCGGCAGCTGGTTTAACGGCAGCACTTCATTTTTGCAGGAACAGAACATCTCAACCGGAGCGATTTCGTCGAAATACGGCAGCTCAATCGGTTACGTGATAAATGCGGACGGCACTTTTCGCTACGCCGGGCTGATTAAATCGACGATGTACGGCTGCACGACGACGCTCTGGAACGACCGGCGCGGGCGCATTGCAATCGAGGGCGACCGGATAACTTTTACGCCGAACAAAGATTACTGGATGAGCACCAACAGTTGTTATCCTTCCGCCAACAAGGAAAAAAATAAGGAATTGCAGGCGGCTACTTATAATTTTGAAGTCGGCGAGAAAAACGGCAAAACGTGGCTCTGTATGCGCGAAGTCGGGAAAACCGAGGTGAAAGATATTTTGTGTTACCCGCGGACGGACGATTAGTTTTTCGAAGCGGCGTGAAAAGCGACGGAAAAAACTTTTGACGCCGCTTAAACGGAAAGTTCGCTTTAAATGTGAAGTTTTAAAAGGAGAATCTTTTTATGTCTGTTCAACAAATGATTTTACAAAACAACCGCGAAAGTTTATTGCTAACAAATAGGACGCTCGGCACAATCGGAATGATTTTAAGCCCGATGCTTTATCTCGCCTGGTTTTTTCACGCGCCTAATTTCAACGAGCCGAGCCCTTTTCCGCTTTTTGCCAGTCTCGGCGGCATTTTATATCTGCTTGGCGGCGCGGCGAGCGCGACCGCGATGAGAAACCTGCGCGCCACCGGAAGCGGACGCGGCGCGGGCGTTTTATACACCGTGCAGATGATTGGATTATTTCTGGCGATGTGTTTCGACATTCTCGAATACGCCGCGCCGCACTTGCGCGGAACGACGCTTTTTTTTATCACCGATATGTCTTATCCGTTCAGCCACGTCCTGATGATTGTCGTCGGCGTCGCCGTTGTCCGCGCTAGAGTTTGGCACGGCTGGCGGAGAATTCCGGCGTTTCTGGTCGGTTTGGCGCTGCCTTTGTTTTTCGGCGCGAGCGCGCTTTTCGGTCGTGAAAACAGCGGTTATATTTTTCCGCTGTTCGTGACGGTCGGATTTTTTCTGCTCGGCTCTGCCGTCGTGACGACGAAAACGGGTTCGGAGGCGAAATATGAATAAATTTTTGATTTTAATTTTTGCGATTATGCTTCTGTCGTCCGCAATTTTCGCGCAGACCGAGCCGGAGATTATGAGCTATAAGGAATACGGGAAAATTAAACATAAACGCCCGTATGTTTTGAAATTCAAAAAGGGAAACGGCGAGCTTTTGTATTTCGGAATCGGTCACGCTTACCGCTTTGACGACCCGCAAATCAGTGAGCTGGAAAAACAATTTCTGAAATTTCGCCCGACGCTCGTTTTGAATGAGAGCGGCACGCCGCCCGCTCTGGAAACGGCGAAAGAAGCGATTGAGCGATACGGCGAGCCGGGTTTGATGAGCTTTCTGGCGAAAAAACACGGCATTCCGATTAAATCTCTGGACCCGCCGCGGCTGGAAGAAATCAAATACATTCTCGGCACCGGGCGCTGGACGCTCGAACAGGTGATGCTTTTTTATATTCTGCGCCGCGTGCCGGAAAACAATAAAAAAGTGAATCCGCAAGCGCCCGACGCGATGGTCGAAGAGATGTTGAAAGCAGTGGCAAAAACGCCCGGCTTTGGAGGCTTGCCGAAAACCGTTGCCGAGTTTGAAGCGAGCGTCAAAAAACATTTGCCGGCGGTTGCCGATTGGCGCAAGATTGACCAGAAAATTTTCGACCCGAATCCCGATTTGGGATTATTTACCAACGACATCGCCGATGCTTCGGTAAATTTTCGCGGAAAGTTTATGGTTAAGCTTTTAACGGCGGAAGTCGAAAAAGGCGAAAGAGTTTTCGCCGTCGTCGGCGCGAGCCACGTCGTCAAACAGGAAAGCGCGCTGAAGAAATTATTTTAGGTCAGAACCGCTTGCCGCAAGCGGTTCTGACTACATCATATCCGCAATCATATAAATCAGAACGAGTGCCAGAATCGCCGCGATGCTGATGGCGACAATGGCAACCAATCGCCACGACAAAGTTACGCCTTCAGTGTTGCGGCTGACAACCGGCGCATTTTGAACTTCGACTGCCGGTTTTTTATCTTCGTGCGTTTCAATGGCTTGCGTTTTTTTCGGTTTCGCTGCGGCAGCGGGCAGTTTATTTTCCAATTCGTGAAGCGGGCGAATTTTTTCGACGTAATCGGCGAAACGCGAATCGCTGCGCAGGTTATCGAGGCGCGGGTCGAACAGCAGCGTCGTCATCCAATGGTCGCGTTCCGACGCGCTTTGGTCGAGGCGCGCAAATGCCGCGTCCGCTTCGCCGAGTCCGGCGTGAATGACGGCAAAATAAATTTGCGGAAAATACTCGCCGCGTTTTTCGCGCTCACTCATCTCGCGCAGAATTTTTCGCGCTTCTGCGCGCCGCGCGCCGATTGCCAAATCGTAGCCGAGCGTCGTCAGATAAATCGAAACGCGGTTGGTCGCTTCGACGGCGCGGCGAGCCGCTTCGATGCCTTTTTCCGTCTTTCCGAGAAACGGCGAAGACCAGCCGAAACCGTGATTGCACAAAATATTTTCCGGGTCGATTTCCAAGCCGCGCCGCAGCATTTCTTCGGCTTCCGCGTAGCGCCGCGCGTTGTGCAGCACGTAATGATGCGCCGCGCAGTGCGATGCCGAGCGCGGGTCGAGTCGTTGAGCGATTTTCATTTCCCCGATGGCTTCGTCGTTGCGCCCGACGGTTTGCAGCAGAAACGAAAACCATTCGTGCGCGCGCGGATTGTTCGGATTCAGCTCGACGGCGCGTCGATAAAGCCGCTCGCTTTCGGCAAAATCCCAATCGTGTCCCCAGACGGCAAACGCCAGCGCCGCATACGCTTCGGACAAAAGCGGGTCGAGCTCGACGGCACGGCGCGCCGCCGTTTTCGCCGCCGTCCAGCATTCGTTCGGACGCAGGAACGAATAAACTTCCATCCAGTTGTAATATTCAGCGATTCCGGCGTGAGCGAGCGCGAAATTCGGGTCGAGCCGCGCGGCTTCCTGGAAATAACGAATCGACTCGGTGATTCCGCCCGCTTCGTAAGTTAAAAGCTGGAAACGCCCGCGCAGGTAAGCTTCGTAAGCCGCCGCGTTTTGCGTGCCGCGCAAGTTAAGGCGCTGCTGTTCGGCTTCGGTCAGATGCGGCGCGAGCGAGGCGACGACTTTTTCCGAAATCGAATCCTGCAAGGCGAAAATATCGACTTCCGATTCGTCAAACCGCGAAGCCCACAAAACCGAATTATCGTCGATTTTTAAAAGCTGAATGATGATTCGAAAACGCGAATCAGCCCGCGCAATGCGACCTTCGAGAACGTAATCGACCGCCAGTTGTCTGCCGAGCGAGAGCGAATCGCCGTCGCTTTTCTGCGCAGACTGCACGACCGAACTCGTCGGGCGCACGATGATTTGACGCACGTTCGAAAGCCGCGTGGTTAAAGCGTCAGCCAGCCCGACGCCTAAAAACTCGGATTCCGCGTCTTCCTGCTGCTCGGCGTAAAATTGGCGAAGCGGCAAAACGGCGAGAGTTTTCAGCGCCGAGCCGGAATTTTGCGACGGCTTGTCAATCGAAAGCCGGTCGTCAACCGCCGGAACGATTTCCGCCGAAACCGCGGCACCCGCCAGATAATTTTTGATTTCCGCCGACAGTTCGGCAGCCGCCTGAAAACGCTCGGCGGCGCTTTTTCGTAAAGCTTTCAGAACAATTTTTTCGAGACTGTTTGTCCTTTGTCCTGCGTCCTTTGTCCTTTGTTCATCGGTTGGCGGGGTCGCGTTTTTCGGCGAAGGACGCAGGACAAAGGACGCAGGACTTTCTTCACAGATAATGCGGGCGATTTCGTGCGGCGCGCGGCTCGGAAATTTGTACGGCGGCTGTCCGGTGACGAGTTTATACAGAATCACGCCGAGCGAATAGACGTCGCTCGCGGCGGTCAAAGTTTCGCCGCGCGCCTGTTCGGGCGAGGCGTATTCCGGCGTCATCATCCATCTGCCGGTCACGGTAATTTCTTTCGTTTGAGAAGATAATTCGTCGCCGTCGAGCTTGGCGATGCCGAAATCGAGCAGCTTTGCCGTGCCGTCCGGTTTGACCAGAATGTTTGAAGGTTTGAGGTCGCGGTGCAGAACGTTCTGGCGATGCGCGTATTCGACCGCCGCGCAGATTTGTTCGAACAGCTCAAGGCGCTGTCTGACGGTCAGACGATTTTCGTCGCAATATTCGAGCAGAGTTTCGCCTTCGACGTATTCCATTATTAAATACGGCGAGCCGTCGTCGGTCGTGCCGCCGTCATAGAGGCGCGCGATATTCGGGTGGTCGAGCGCGGCTAAAATCTGTCGTTCCTGCCGGAAGCGCCGAATCATAAATTCGTTGCGCAAATGACGATTGATGATTTTCACGGCGACGCGGCGCTGAAACTCGCCGTCGGCGCGCTCGGCTAAAAAGACCGCGCCCATTCCGCCGCGCCCGATTTCCCTTTCGATTCGATACGCGCCGATTTTTTGTCCGGCAAGCGCGACGGTTTGCGTGTTTGAGGCGACATTTTTGTCGAAAAGCGAAAGCGAAGCGTCAGCCGCGGCAGGCGTTTCGATAAAATCGTCGGCTTTTTCGTCCGCCGCGAGCATCGCTTCGACTTCGCGGCGCAGAGAATCGTCGCCGCCGCACGCCGCATCTAAAAACTCGGCGCGTTCGTCGGGCATTAGCTCGACGGCTTGCTCGAAGATTTCGACGATTTTGTTCCAGTTTGTTTCAGGCATTCGAGAGCTTTTGTAAATTTCTTTGATGCAGAAAATTTTAAATTTCAGATGACAAATTTCAAAGAAAATCAGCCGCCGAGAGCACAGAGAGAAAGAGAATGGAAAGTGGAAAGTGGAAAATGTGAAAACCGATATTTTTCGTTTCCCGTTCTCCGTTTTTCGTTCCTTTTTGTTCTGTGCGGCTAATTTTTTTTCCCGCCCGCCAGTTCTTTGTAAAGCCACGCTTTCGCCACGCGCCAGTGGCGCATCACGGTGGAAAGGCTGACGTTCATTACTTCCGCCGTTTCTTCCCCCGATAAGCCGCCGAAGTATCTTAATTCGACGACGCGGCTGCGTTCCGGGTCGAGCGCGGCGAGCTTTTGCAGCGCTTCGTCGAGCATAAGCAGTTCGCCCGCGCGCTCGTCGCGGATGTCGATTGCGCCGTCGTCGAGCGAAATCCGCTCGGCGCCGCTGCCGCGTTTTTCCGACAGGCGCTCGCGGGCGCGGTCGATTAAAATTCGCCGCATCGCCTGCGCCGTGACGCCGAAAAACTGCGCGCGGTTTTGCCAGTTGATGCGCGTCTGGTCAACCAGTTTCAGATAGGCTTCGTGAACGAGCGCGGTCGTCTGCAAAGTGTGATTTTGCGATTCGCGGCGCAGGTGGCGATGCGCGATTCGCTGCAACTCTCGGTAAACCAGCGGCATCAATTGTTCCAAAGCATTTCGGTCGCCGCCGCTCCAATCAATCAATAATTGCGTGACATCGGGAGAATTTTGCATTTTCGGTTTCTGTTTGACTTGAACAATATAAACTATTTTCGCGCCGCAGCGTAAACGATTTACAGGGTTTCGAGAACCTTTTGCCCGCGTTATTTCGCAATAACTTTTTGAGACAATTTGTAGTAGAATGGCGTCAGATTTTCGGGAGCTATAAAAAATGATAAAAGCCGGAGAAGTTTTACAGGGACGTTATCGCATTGAAAAGCAAATCGGCGCGGGCGGAATGGGCGCGGTTTTCGTCGCCACCGACGAGCGTTTCGGCAGCACGGTAGCGATAAAGGAAACGCTTTTTACCGACGAGAGACTGCTGAAAGCTTTCGAACGCGAGGCTCGGCTTTTGAACAGCTTGCGGCATCCGGCGCTGCCGCGCGTCAGCGACCATTTTGTCGATGAAAACGGGCAGTTTATCGTGATGGAATACATCGCGGGCGACGATTTGGCAGAGATGATGGAACAGCGCAGCGGCGCGTTTGCGCTCGAAGACGTTTTGAAATGGGCTGACCAATTGCTCGACGCGCTCGATTTTCTGCACACGCAGGAAATGCCGGTCATTCACCGCGACATCAAACCGCAGAATCTGAAATTGACGCCGCGCGGGCAGATTATTCTCCTCGATTTCGGTCTGGCGAAAGGAAGCGTGACGAACGCCGAATCCCTGACCGCCGCGAAAAGCGTTTTCGGCTATTCGCGCAATTACGCCTCGCTCGAACAGATTCAGGGAACGGGAACCGACCCGCGCAGCGATTTATATTCCTTAGCCGCAACGCTTTATCATTTGATGACCGGCGCGCCGCCGTCCGACGCTCTGACGCGCGCGATGTCGGTTTTAAACGGCGAAAAAGACCCTCTGATTCCGGCGCATCACCTCAACGCAGAGATTCCCGCCGGAATTTCCGAAGTGTTGAATCGCGCGATGGCTTTGAACGCCAATCATCGCCCGTCGTCGGCTGCCGCAATGCGCGAGCTTTTGCGCGATGGCGTGAGTATCACCGATTCCGAGGAATTTACGCCCGTTGCCGACGCGTCTTCGACGGCGAGTCTTTTTACGCAGAAAACGGCGGTGATGGCGGACGAATCGCGCGCTTCGTCTTCCGAGCTCAATACTTCGATTTTGCCTGTCGCCGATTTTTCCAAACAAACCGAGACGGAAAATGAAACTTCGGTGAAAACGAACGTCGTCAAAGGCGATTCAAACCCGAACAAATCGACGACGATTCAGCCGCTCGCCGAAATGACGCAGACCGGCGGCAATCAAAAAAGCCGCTTTGCGACCGCCGCGATGGTGCTCGGCGTATTGCTCGTGCTCGGCAGCGTCGCTTCGGCTCTGTACGTTTTCAAACCGGAAATTTTCCAGCAGCAGGGCGAGACTCCGAATGGCGACCGGCGTTTAAATCCGGCGGACGCGCCGAAAAACGAATCAAACGGCACCGGCAGCGTTCCGAACACGGACTCAATCGTTACCGCTGCGGCGGCGAACACGAACACTTCGGCAGCTAATCCTACGGTCGAAACGGCGGTGACGACGAAGAAAGAAAATTTACCGAAAGCCGATGAAAAAGCATCGTCCGAAATCCCGCCCGCCGCCAAAAATAATTCCAGAGACGCCAAGCCGCAGTCGAATCAGCCGGAAGTTCGCGTCATCGAGCGAGCGGATGAAAATATGGGCGACGATGAAGTGAAAATGACCGATAACCGAATTGAAACCAAAGATTTAATAATTGACGAGAAAGGCGACGTCAAGTTTAAAAATCCGAAGATGAAATCCGGCGGCGCCAGAGTCTATAATATCAGACCGTTCCTGACGCCCGAACAAATGCGCCGGATGACGCCCGAACAAAAAGAGAAGCTCAGAAAACTTATGGAAATACACCGCGCAATGCCGAAGTTCGACCCGCCGACGCCGCCCGCGCCGCAGCCGAAACCGAGCCAGGATTAGTCAGGCGTCGATAGTCGTCCGTCCTTCGTCCTTTGCTGTTTGAGTAAAAGTCGAGTCGGCGATTTTATAGCAAAGGACGAAGGACGATTGGCTGACATTCACATCTTACTTTTAATAATTTCTTCCAGCTTATCGGTTAATTTATCAATCTGCTCGCGGCTGTCTTTGTCGCGCGGAATTTCCATAACCGGGTGATAAAAGATTTCGACCTTGCCGAAACGCGGAAATTTCATATCCTGCGCCCAAACTTTATTTGCGCCGCGAATCGTGACCGGCAGAATCGGCACATTTGCCAGCATCGCGATTTTTATCGCGCCGCTTTTGAATTCGAGCATTTTGCCGTCGGAAAATTCGCGCGCGCCTTCGGGAAAAATCATCAACGTCGCGCCGTCGCGCAGAGCCTTGACCGCCTGTTTCAAAGATTCTTTGCTGCCGCGTTCCAGATTGACCGGAAACGCGCCGAGATAACGTATCACGTCGCCGACCAGAAACCATTCAAAGGCTTTTTCCCAAGCCATAAAGCGATATCGGCGCCTGATGGGAATGCAAACCCAGAACGGGTCGAAATAAGTCTGGTGATTCGGGACGACGAGCAAGCCGCCTTCTAAATTTTGCGGGATGTTTTCCGTGCCGTAAAACCTTATTCGCCAGAAAATTTTGCTGATGGTAATCCCGAAAATGCGGATAGCTTCGATAACAATCGGCGCCGGATATTTGTTCGTAGTTGATTCTTTCACGCGTAATCGAATTTATAGGTAAAAAGTAAAAAGTAAAAAGTAAAAAGATAAAAGTCAAAAGCAGAAAGGCGAAAGTGAAGAAATTACTTCCGAACTTTCGCCTTTCTGCTTTCGCCTTTTTACTTGTCCTATTCGATTCCTTCGAGCGGAAAGAAACGGTCGATAAATTCGATGTGCAGGCGCGGAATGCTGTCCGGTCCGACGCGTTTGCCGCGCACGATGGAAACAATCGAAACGTTGTACTGCTCGCTCGTTACGCGCAGAAACGAGCCGACGTCCGTCTGCAAGCTGGTAAAAACCGACGCGCCGCTCAAGCTGATGTTTTCGGTGACGGTCATTTCGCCGGCGAGAACCTTTCCGTCTTCGTCGAGCGTTTCGAGCATAATATTGACCGGAATCTGAAAGCGCGAGTGACGTCGATTTTCTTTCGGCAGATTAGTTTCATCGGGATTTTTTTCGGCAATCGACACTTGCCAGAGCGTGCCTTCTTCGCGAAAAGGCTTAATATCGTAGAGCATCGAAGGGTCTTCGACGTAACTGACGGGCGGATATTTGCCGATAAAAGCCGTCCCGATAGAGTAAGTTTCGGGCGTCATCGCGTTCTTTCGGTGCGGAATGCAGTTTCTGACTATCCCGTAAACGCGATATTGCGGCTCCATAAAATCGTAGCAGCGCAGCTGGCGCGGCAGCGGAATCGTCATCAGAATCAGACGCCCGCGCTTGACCGGGCGCGGCAGCATAAAGCCCGCGCCGAAGGTGGAAATGTCGCGCAGACGCGTTACTTCCGACCACGAAATTGAATTGTTGACTTTGTATTCGACGCGAATCGGCAGAGAGAGTCCGATTCTTTGCATTCGGCGCTCGTCTTTTTCGACAGTGGTTGGCGACGGCATATTGAACCTCAGTTTTTGTTAAAGATTTTGACGAAATTGAAGACTTTAAATTTTGACAGGAGAACAGGTTAGAAGTCTTTTTTGAATTAGTCGGGCAGGTTGCCAAACGAGGCAAAATCCTGTAAAATAATATACATTAAAAGTGAATAAATTACAAGATTTTATTTGTGTCACACGCCTTTTGCCAAACTCACATACACATAGAAAATCAAAAGGAAATAACTGGAAAGGTATTTAAATGGAAACAATTTTAGAACGTAATCAAGTCAATATTGAAGACGAGATGAAGCGGTCGTATCTCGATTATGCGATGTCGGTCATCATCGGGCGCGCTTTGCCCGACGTGCGCGACGGTTTAAAGCCGGTGCACCGCCGCGTTTTATGGGCGATGCACGAGCTCGGCAACACGCACAGCAAGCCGTATAAAAAATCGGCGCGCGTCGTCGGCGACGTGATAGGTAAATATCACCCGCACGGCGACACCGCCGTCTACGACGCGATTGTGCGCCTGGCGCAGGATTTTTCGATGCGCTACACGCTGGTTGACGGTCAGGGAAACTTCGGTTCGATTGACGGCGACTATGCGGCGGCGATGCGTTACACCGAAGTCCGGATGCAGAAACTGACTTCGGAAATAATGGCGGACATCGAAAAGGAAACGGTCGATTTTCAGCCGAACTACGATGAATCTTTATCCGAGCCGAAGGTTCTGCCGACGCGCGTTCCGACGCTGTTGATAAACGGTTCGGAAGGCATCGCCGTCGGTATGGCGACGAAAATTCCGCCGCATAATCTGACCGAGATTGTCGGCGCGACCATCGAACTCGTCAAAAATCCGGACATCTCGATTGACAAGCTTATCGAGCTCGTTCCGGGACCGGATTTTCCGACCGGCGGATTTATCTACGGGCGCGAGGAAATTCATAAAGCGTATCGCGAAGGTCGCGGCATCCTGCAAATTCGCGCCAAAGCGGGAATCGACCGCGTCGGGCGCGGCGACCGCGAAAAAGACGCCATCGTCGTCACGGAAATTCCGTATCAGGTCAACAAGGCGCGTTTAATCGAAAAAATCGCCGAACTGGTTCACGAGAAAAGACTCGAAGGCATTTCGGAACTGCGCGACGAATCGAACCGCGAGGGAATGCGCATCGTCATCGAGCTGAAACGCGACGCCGTGCCGCAGGTCGTTTTGAACAAGCTTTATAAACTGACGCCGATGCAGTCATCGTTCGGCATCATCAGTCTGGCAATCATCGACGGGCAGCCGCGCGTAATGAATCTCAAGCAAATTCTCGAAGCCTTCGTCGAGTTTCGCCGCGAAGTCGTTCGTCGCCGCACGGAATACGAACTCAAAAAAGCCCGCGCCAGAGCGCATATTTTGGAAGGCTTGCACAAGGCAATCGACGCGCTCGATTACATCATTCCGCTGATTCGCAATTCGCGCTCGATTGACGAAGCGAAAGCGTGGCTGACCGGAAAATTCGAGACGCTGCTGGAAGTCAAAAAGTGGAACGGCGCGCCGGCTGATAAAACGCTCGCCGGATTTTTGCAGGATTTGCAAAAAGTCGTTGCGCGTCTGCGGTTTTCCGACATTCAGGCGCAGGCGATTCTCGATTTGCAATTACGCCGCTTGTCCGCACTGGAGCGTCAGAAAATCATTGATGAACTCGAAGCGATTTTGCGATTCATCAGCGAGCTGGAAGCGATTCTCGCCAACGAACAGCTTTTGCGTCAGGTCATCATCAACGAGCTTCAGGAAGTCAAGAAAAACTTCGGCGACGAGCGCCGGACGGAGATTATCGACGCCGGCATCGAGCTGAAAATCGAAGATTTGATTCCCGACGAAGAAGTGGCGATTACCGTCACGAAAGCCGGTTACATCAAACGCACGCCCGTTGCCATTTACTCGAAACAAGGGCGCGGCGGGAAAGGTCGGCTCGGCGCGAAGGCGAAAAACGAGGATTTTGTCGAGCATCTGTTTACGGCTTCGACGCATAATTTCCTGATGATTTTCACCGATGACGGGCAGGTTTTTAAAATGAAAGTCCACGAGATTCCCGAAGCCGACCCGTCGGCGCGCGGAAAAGCGCTGGTCAATCTCATCCAGCTTTCTTCCGAAAGAAAACTCGTAGCGGTCATGCCCGTCCGCGATTTTACGGAAGAAATTTATTTGACGATGGTGACGAAACTCGGCGTGATTAAGAAAACTCTGCTGAGCGAATATCAAAACATCCGCGTCAACGGCATCAATGCCATTAACATCGACGACGGCGACGAGCTGCTCAACGTCATCCGCACGGACGGCAAACAGCAGATTTTTGTGGCGACGCACGACGGAATGGCGGTCAAGTTTAACGAAACGGATGTCCGCCCGATGGGACGCGTCGCGCGCGGCGTGCGCGGCGTCAATCTGCGCAAAGGCGATTTTGCCGTCTCGGTCTGCGCCGTCTCGCCCGAAGGCGTGGAAAAAATTCTTTCCATCTCCGAGCAGGGTTTCGGCAAGCAGACGCAGGTCGGGAATTACCGGCTGACAAAACGCGGCGGCATCGGCGTTATCAATATGAAAACGACCGACAAAACGGGCAAAGTCGTCGCGGCGTTTCCCGTCGAGGAAGATTCGGAAATTATGATTATCACGCAGCAGGCGAAGCTGATTCGCATCGGCGTCGATAAAATCCGCGAAACCGGACGCTCGGCGCAGGGCGTAATGCTGATTCGCACCGGCGACGGCGACCTCGTCACGAGCGCGTCGCTGCTGGACGCCGAGGAAGACGTCGAAGAATAAAAAAACAATCGACAAACAACGCGAAAAGGAGAAGGAAATCGAGGTTTTCTTCTCCTTTTTCTTTTTAGTAAAAAAAATAAATAATGCGCGAGGCGGAAATGCGACAGTTATGGAGCGTGTTCTTTAGCAATGAACGCGAAACGGTGAATCGTAGTTTCAACATAACGAATTCATCATTCATCGTGCATCGTTTCGCGTTTTGAAAAAACGCTCCGTCAACGCCTGAGTTTCCGCCTTTATCGTATAAATCTATATCAGAATTGATAGTCGGCATATCAAAATTGATATTAATATTTATCGCTCGGCTTAAACACAAAAACTTCTAATTACTGAAAAATATTGCTTTTAAGGTTTTCGGCGCTTGCGGCACGCGGATTGAAGGAGAAGTCTGCAATGGCTGACAAAAAGGAATAAACTGCCTTCAGCCGCGTCTTGGCGCGAGGACAAATCGGTTTACAAACAAACAACAGCAAACCACCTAAGAAACAGAAGAAAGCGGAGGGAAACGCCTACAATCTTCCAATCTTTTTGGTGAGCCACAACCTTAGGAGGAAATTCAGGTGAAAAAACAAACAATCGTAACTTTTTTGGTGTTAATGATGCTCGGAATCTTTTCGATTTCGGCGGCGGCGCAGTCAACGCACAGCGTCTGGACAAATAACAGCGGCTATTTCGTTCGCGACGCGACCAACGGCTGCGTCTATTCTTCGTTTTCGGGTTTTAATATGGCGACTTCGTGGACGGAACCCGCGCCGCCGACTTATCCGGCGCAGGCGCATTTTCGCGGCGTGACCAAGGCTATCGGATTTTCTGCGACCTGCGTGACGGCGTCGTATGATTTCACGCTGGTCAGCACGGCAAGCACGACTCCTGACCAAATTACAGGTCGCTGGAGAGTTTTCCGTAACGGCGCGCTGATGTGCAACAACTGCCCCGGAACAGCCTACGGACTGAGCCAGCCGGCGGGCGTCGGCAATTACTATAAAGTTTACGTTGACGACCCGTTTTTCGGCGTTCAGACGTGGCTTTACAGCGGCTTCATTGACGTTCGCAAGGATTTCTAGTTTTCTGAAGCAATACTTGCGTTCGATTATAATTTGGAGAGTTCGGGGCTAGCCAGCCTCCACTCTCCATTTTACCGAATCGTAAAAATTAAATTCAATCGCCAACCTCAAAAGCCCGTTACCTCAACAGTTTAGCTCCGACCTTAAAATTTTTCTCGCCTCTTTCGAAAATTAAATCAAAAAAAATAACAATTCTAGGCAAAACAAAACAAAATTTTACGTCACTTATCGAAGACGAAATTTCGACTGTCAGACAAGCAGGATTACAAAAGTGATTGAGAATTTTAGTTGAACGTAAGTTTGTTTGATTGCTTAAGCCCACGCGTCCGGGCGGCGTCGCGGATTTGAGCAGCCATCACTACCGCGGATTTTAACTGCGCTTTGATAACTCTTTGAGATAAAGCGCGATTTTTAAAGAACACAACCACCTAAGAAACAGGAGAAACGGAGGGTGAAAGCCTACAAATCTTCCAGAATCTTTGGTGAAGCAGAACATCCTTAGGAGGAAATTTAAATGAAAAAACAAACGATCATAACCCTTTTTGTATTAATTACGCTCGGAATCTTCTCGGTTTCGGCGATGGCTCAAGCGACGCACAGCGTCTGGACAAACGACAACGGTTTAGTGATTCGCGACGCCGAAACCCGGTGTGACTATACATCGCTTCGCGCTTTTGATATGGCGACTTCGTGGACGGAACCGGCGCCGCCGACCTATCCCGCAGTGGCGCATTTTCGCGGCGTTTCGAAGGCTTATGCCACGTCCGTCGGGTGTCGAGACCACTGGTATGAATTCAGACTGGTGAGAACCGCCGCCACGACCGTCGATGACATTACCGGTCTCTGGAACGTTTATCGCGACAATGTATTGATGTGTAACCAATGTAAGGGAGTAGCTTACGGGCTGAGCCAGCCGGCTGGCGCGGGTAATTACTATAAAGTCTATATTGACGACCCCGTTTACGGACCGCAAACGTGGCTTTATAGCGGTTACATCGACGCTCGCAAGGACTTCTAAATTTTTTTTTACAAATTTGCGTTCAACTGTTTTCAAGAGAAAAGAGTTCAAGACTTAAGCTTGAACTCTTTTTTATTTTCCGTGTCGTCCGGCGTATTTCGCGCGCCGATTCTTCCGGGTTTTATATCCGTCTGTTTTGCCGCGGCTATGTCCGCACGCGCGTCGCGTGAAAGCTGGTTATCCGCCAACTGCCTTTCTGCTTTATCCAGACGACGCTCATTCGATAGCGATTGGCGAAATCTTTTCCGTCTTTGTCTTTGCCGGAGACGACCGGCGCGTAATTGACGATTGCCGTTTTGCCGTAAGCGCGGGCTCTGAAATCTTCGTAAGCGACGGTATTGCCGGAAGGCGGCGAATCGTCGCCCTTGATTTCGTCGAGAAATTTTTTCCTGTCGTAGACGGCGCCGTTAGCGGCGACGAAGATAAAATCGTCATCGAAAAAACGGTCGAGCGCGGCGACGTCTTTTTTCGCTTCGGCTTCGTATTGAGCGCGCTGCCGCCGCATAAATTCCTGCTCAAGACGATTGTTTTTGCCCGCCGTCGATTGTCCGGCGACAGAGGACGCGGCAGCGAGCAGCACGAAAGTCGGGACGATTAATCTTCGCATAGTTTTGTTAAGCTCTTTCCGGCAAGTTGAGAAGTGAGAACTGAAAACTAAGAGGCAGGAATTAAGAATCGTTCTTGCTTCTCGGTTCTCACTTTTCACTTCTCAGTTATTACAGGCAGCTCCACTGACCGCCGACCATCATCGCGGGCGCGCCGCTGCCGCCAATCTGGCACGGCGTCGTCGAGCGGCGACAATTCGAGCAGTAAACCATCGAACCGTTCGGTTTTCCCTGCGGAAGCTGATTTTGCAGCAGCGCGGGCATCTGGACGGGCGCGCCGAACTGCACGTCCGTTCCGAAAAACGTCGGATGTCCTTTCACGCCCTTCGAGTCGTCGGGCTGCCCGGTCATAAAAACGACGGTCGCGCGGTCGAAAACGGATGACCTGTCGATATTTCCGCTGACCTTCGCCGTGTTCACGCAGCCGAGCGTCGTGCCGTCGTAGCAAAAGCGGTCGCCGGTCGAGTAGACGCGCAGCTCGGGTCCGGCTTTAAAGGTATTGCCGAGATATTGATTGCCCGTCGAGATAAAAGTGCGCCTGCCGCGAAAATCAATTTTAGTGCCGAAAGAGTTATTGATAAAAATTATCGGGTATGAATAATCGCCGTGATACGGAAATTCCGGCTCGTTATAAACGAAGGCGTTGGTCATCGCTTCGGCTTGCGACTGAATAACGGTGATGTTGCCGCAATCGACCACGTTCAGAAAAGTTCCGCCGATTGCGCCCGCAAAACCGCCGCTGTATGTGTTTTGCACCAGAAGCGCGGAGGCGTGCGCCAGATAAATCGAATCGGCGTTCTGTCCGGGCTGCCGTTTCGGGTTCATAAAAAAACTGCCCTCGATGGTCCAGCCCGAATTGCGCGCTTTGACGTAAATGCCCGCGTCGCGATTGTAGATAAACAGACAATTCCTGACCTTGATGTAATCGAACTGCCAGGCAAAGCTGACCTGCTCCAAGCCGTGAACGTAAATGCCGCGATTCAGCAGGCTGAAGCTCACCTGCTCAAACGATATGTCCTGCGAAGCGGTATAGCCGCCGACCGCTTCGACGCCGTAAGTGCCGTCATTGCTGTCGGCATACAGTTCGAGATTTTTCAGCGCGACTTTGTAAGTGCATTCGCCGATGCGGAAAAGCGCGCGCCGCGTGCCGCTCAGACGAATGCGCGTCGGGTTTTTGACGTTGACGTTGTTGGTCGGATAACTGGTCGGCAGCCCGTTGACGCCCTGAATCGTAATGCCGGACGCCAGCGTGAGCGGCGCGCTGATGACGTAATCGCCTTCGGGAACGTTCAGAATTCCGCCGTTATGCACGGTCATAAAAGCCAGTGCGCTCTGGAAAGCGATGGTGTCGTCCGCCCGCCCGTCGCCGATTGCGCCGAAATCCCTGACGTTATAATTGCCCAGATTTTTCGCCTCGGGCGTCGCAATCCAATCGTAAACGAACGTCTTGTTGCCGCTGAACTGGTCGCCCTTAAAAGAAATCCGGTATCGCTTGTCTTCGCCTTCAAAACACCATTTGTAGTCGGTCTGACTCGCATTCGCAACGGCGGTCGAACCGCCGCTCTGCGTCACTCGCGCGCCCGTATTGCCGCCGCCGCAAGGCTTGACGTTCATCGGCGTCGCCGGGTTGAGGTCGGAAATAATGATGTCGGTCGTCGGCGGAACATACCGAACCGCGCACGCCGCCTGTCGCTGCGTTTCCGGCGCGTCCAGAAAAATGTTGTAGCCTTCGAACCTGTTCTGGGCAAAGGCAATCGACGAAAAACAAAGAACTAAAAATGATGCGATGAAAGACTTTTTCAGCATAATAATAATTATCGCTTAAAGAGTTGAGACGGGCAAAGGGAAAAAGAAACGCGGATAATGAATGAGGAACGCGCAAATTGCAATTTGCGCGTTCCTCATACTTTTTTACGCTGACATCTGCTCAATGTAAGCTTACATTGAGCAGATGTCAGTCAACATTAAGACGATGTAAGCTTACATTGAGCAGATGTCAGCTTACTTTGAACTGAAGTAAGCTTACTTTGAGCAGATGTCAGCTTACTTTGAGCTGATGTCAGCCGTCTTTAGCTCAATGTAAGCCTGCATTGAAGCAATGTAAGCGGCAAATCAGCGTAAAAGAGACTAAATTTCTTTATGTTGCAAGATTTAATCAAATAAACTCGGCGCGTTGCTGATTTTCACAAGCGAATCCAAGCCGAAATGTTCATAAGCCAGACGCGTCACCATACGCCCGCGCGGAGTTCTATTTAGAAAACCGATTTGAATCAAATAAGGCTCGATGATTTCCTCGATAGAATCTTTTTCTTCGTGAATCGAAGCGGAAATCGTGCCCAGACCGACCGGACCGCCGTCGAATTTTTCGATAATCGTCAAAAGCAGTTTTCTATCGACTTCATCCAAGCCGAAAGTATCGACTTCCATCCGGTTCAGCGCGTCCATCGCCACTTCTTCGGTCACGCGCCCGTCGTAATCGACTTCGGCGTAATCGCGGACGCGGCGCAGCAGGCGATTGGCGATGCGCGGAGTTCCGCGCGAGCGTCGGGCGATTTCCCGCGCGCCCTGTTCTTCGACTTCGACGTTTAAAATCTCCGCCGAGCGCTTGATAATCGTCTGCAAATCTTCGATGTTGTAAAAATCCAGGTGAAAAACGATGCCGAAACGCCCGCGCAAAGGCGCTGTAATCAAGCCGGGTCGAGTCGTCGCGCCGACCAGCGTAAATTTAGGCAATTCAAGCTTTATCGAACGCGCCGCCGTGCCCTGACCAATCATTATGTCGAGATTGTAATCTTCCATCGCCGGATAGAGAATTTCTTCAATCGCCGGGTTCAGACGATGAATCTCGTCGATAAAAAGCACGTCGCCTTCGCTCAGATTGGTGAGAATCGCGGCTAAATCGCCCGATTTTTCGATAACGGGACCGGCGGTCGATTTCAGTTCCGCGCCCATCTCGTTGGCGATAATCAGGCTCATCGTCGTTTTGCCGACGCCCGGCGGTCCGAACAATAAAACGTGGTCGAGCGCTTCGCGGCGCGAGAGCGCGGCTTTCATAAACACGCGCAGATTTTCTTTCGCTTTTGGCTGACCGATGTATTCGGCAAGGCGCGTCGGGCGCAGGGAAAGCTCAAACTGCTTGTCCTCGTCGAGCGATTCTCCGTTGCGTGTTTCGATTGTGTCGAGATTTCCCATTTTTTTTATAAAATCTTTAATTTGATTAAAATCTTCTGTTTGCGTCCTTTGCGCCTTTGCGGGAAATCTTGTTTTCTAAAATTTCAGCGCCTATGATGGTTGAAAATATTTTCCCGCAAAGCTCGCAAAGGATTAATTATAATTCTAAAACAATAATCCTTTATGATGCAGCGCCAGCACGTCCATCGTCAGCGCGACCGTGCAGTGCAGCAAAAGCCCGAGCCAGATGCTGTTGTTTTTATAGCTCAGCCAGCCTAAGAAAATTCCGGCAAAGATGGCGGCGAAGCTTTCCGTCATCGGCTTTCCGAAATGAATCATACAATACGGCACGGTCATCACAAATATCGAATAAAAGCCCAAAGCCGGTTTCAGGCTGTGCACCAGAAAGCCTCGGAAAAAGAACTCCAAGCCGAAAAATTGCAGAAAATATAAAAGCTCCCAAATCAAAAGCGCGTAACCGAAATAAGGCTCGCCGCCCGTGACTTTTAAAAAAGGATATTTATTGGCAAAGCCGTCGGTCAGCGAAACCAGATAAACCAGCGGCAGCATCACGGCGGCGCATTGCAGATATAATTTCCCGAAACCCTTTTCGATTTTCAGATTTAAGCCGTAATCTTTTAAATCACGCTTTAAAACGTATTTGATGCCGAGCGCCGGAACCACGAAATAAAACAGAACGACGACAAAAATCCAATAGGCGAGCGACGGCAGATTATTTTTATCGCTTGAAAATAAAAAATCGACGCCGGCGGCAAATCGCGTTTGATTTAAAAAATCAACCAGTTTCTGCGAGCTTCCGAGATAATAAATACACGTCAGCGCCGCCGCCGTGTAAACGAGCGCCGCCAGCGCGCGTCTGTCCAGCGCGGAAAAATCTTCTTCGATGGCTTTGTATATTTCGCGCATCTATTCGGAATCGGCTTTATCGAATTTTCTTTGCCAGCCAGTCAATCATAAAATCGGCAACCGCCCGCCAGTTGCTTTCGAGCATCAAATCGTGCGCCATAGCCGGAAAAATCCGGCAATCGGCGTTCAGGACGCGCGCCGTTTTCTCGATTTTTTTCGGCGCAATCAAAGCGTCGTTTTCCGCGCCGATAACCAGCAGCGGCGTTTTAATTTTTTGCGGCTTCGGCAGGTTATAAATCATCTCCAGCGCCGCGCGATACGATTCTTTCCCGAAACGCGCCACATATTTCGCAATCTTTTCATCGTCGGCATCCGCCGAAAATAAGAATTTTTTAGCGAGCTTCGGCGTCGAAAACATCACCGAGTAATCCTGTTTGAGAGTTGTTTTTATCATTAGCCGCGGATTGCGCAATTGTATCTTCAAACCCGAACGAAACATTCCTTCGGAAGGCGACGGAGCGAATAAAATTCCCGCCGGCGCGTGGTGTTTTTCCAGATATTTCGCGACGACCAGACCGCCGAGCGAATGTCCGACGACGACGGGCGTTTTCTTGAGAGCGGAAGCCGCTTGAAAAACGTCGGCGACGTAATCGGACACGGAAGTCCATTTTAATTTCCCGCCGCCCGCGCTCGCGCCGTGACCGCGCAGGCTGACGGCGTGCGCGCTGAAACCGTTTTCGGCGAAGTACGGCAGAAAATTTTCGTCCCAGCACCAGGCGGCGTGTCCCGTGCCGTGAACGAACAGAAGCGGCGTCTCAAACCGCCGCCCGCCGCGCGGCTCTCTGCTGATTACTTCAAGTTTCATTAGCCTTTCGCCAGAAGTTGCAAGCTCTTTCGCAAAAGCTTCTGGACGCTGATTTCCGTTCCGTCTTTCATCGCCTGTTTCAAGGCTTTTTCCGCCGCGTTGCGTTGATAGCCGAGATTGACGAGCGCGGAAAGCGCGTCGTCGTAAACCGCGTCGGCGGGCAATTCGGTCTGCGCGGCGGTGCCGGAAGCGGCTCGCTCAAGCGCCGTTTGCGCGGTAAATTCATTGAGCTTGTCGCGCAGTTCTATCACCAGACGCTCGGCGGTTTTTTTGCCGACGCCGGGAATCGAAGTCAGCCGCGCCAGATTATCCGTGCGAATCGCCGTCACGATTTCTTCGGCGCTCATTCCCGAAAGCATCGAAATTCCTGATTTAGCGCCGATGCCCTGCACGGAAATCAGCTTCAGATAAAGCTGCCGCTCGCGTTCGGATTTAAAACCGAAAAGCTGCAAAGCGTCTTCGCGAACGTGCGTATAGATGCGCAGCGACACGTCCGTGCCTTCTTCGCCCAGCTCGTAAAAGGTCGAAAGCGGAATCGTTACCTCGTAGCCGACGCCGCCGACATCGACGATAACGGTGTTGGCTTGTTTCTCTAAAAGTTTTCCTGATAAATATGCAATCATTGTTTCACACTTGAAACACAAATTGTAATAGATTCCTAACTTTAGGGCAACGTTAATAAAGTTTTTGCTCATCATCACATTTGAGAACTTTTTCACTTTTAAAAATGGCGTTATAATCACACAAGAGAAATGAAGGTTGAAAAAATATCCGAACTGACCACCAATCGCCTGAGCGTTTATCTTCGCTGCCTGACTCAGCTTGCGGCAGACGGGATAAAAACTATCTCATCGGACGGGCTGGCGAAAAGGTTTCATCTTAACTCGGCGCAGATTCGCAAGGATTTGGCGTATTTCGGCGAATTCGGCGTGCGCGGCGTCGGCTATTACGTCGAAAGTCTGCGCGAGCATCTGACGAAGATTTTAGGTCTCGACAAAGAGCACTGCGTGGCGATTATCGGCGCGGGACGATTGGGCACGGCGCTCGCCGATTATTACGGTTTTACGCAGACGAATTTTTCGGTCGTCGCGCTTTTTGACGCCGATAAATCGAAAATCGGTCAGTGCGTCGGCAACGTGCGGGTTTACGACATCGAAGATTTTGAAAAAGTTGTCGAAAGGGAAAAGATTGATGTGGCGGTGATTGCCGTGCCCGCCGCGTTTGCACAGGGCGTTCTGGAAAAGGTTTCGGGCGCCGGTATTAAAGCGGTTTTGAATTTTGCGCCGACGCCGCTCAAAGCCGACCACGCGACAAAATTAAAGACCGTCGATTTGACGATTTCGCTGGAGAGTTTATCATATTTCTTAGCGAAACCTGCGGCGACCGGGACGAATGGCGGCGCGGAAAAAATTGTGAAACCCGCTCACGCGCGCGGGCGTAAGCAAAAGCAGTAATATTGAATTAAGAACTAGGGAATCAAGAGGTAAAAATATGCAGTTGAAAGGATTTTTAAAAAGAGCACTTCCGTTTTTTCTAACCTTTTCGTTCGGTCTGCTGGTGGCGAGCTTTTTCGTCACCATCGCCGCGCCGAATTTTAACTTTAAAAAGCGCAATCACCGTTGCCGCGAATACAAGGAAAATTACCGCCTGCGGATGGAAAATCAAAGCTTGCGACAGAACAACGAATCGCTTAAACGCCAGTTGGCAGACAACGAGCTGAAAACGATTCCGGATTTCTATTTAGACGTTCCGCCGCCGCCGATGCCGCCCGCGACTCTGCCTTCGCTGAAGGTAAAGCCGAATGCCAGAGTGGATGTGCCGACCGGATTGCCGACGGTAAGATAATTCAGATAAAGAAAATTTTTTCTTTTCAACTTTAGACCGCAGATTAACCAAATGAAGATTTTGCTTCAATGTGTTAATCTGTGGTTTAATTTTTGGCGGAAAGGATAAATTTATGTGCGGTAATAATTTGGGAAAAAGACTTATATTATTTTCCATAACCTTCGCTCTGGGAGTTTTAGCCGTTACTTTTTTTGTTTCAAATAAATTAACCGAACAAAAAACTCCGAGCGCGGAAATCGGGCAAAAAACTGTCTCCGGCGAAATTAAAAACACACGCGTCACCGAGGAAAACTGTTTTCCGGTCAATCCGGATTCGGAAAAACTGTACGAAAACAGCGCTCTGGATAAACAGCTTGCCGCGTTAATCGAAGAAAAAACGAAAATCCGGATTTGGCTGCAAAAAAATCCTGGCGCTGCGGAAAAGGAAAAAGCGAAGCGTCGCCGGAGTATTGACTTAATAGACAAAAAAATTCTTCGTCTCGAAGAATTTTTTAAAGTTTTCGAAGCCACGGATGAGATGAGCCAAAATCTTTTATACGTGGAAAAGTGTTACGAATTTTAGATGGATGAAACTCAGGCGCGAAAACTTATAGTCGAAGTCGGCAAGCTTCTTTACGAACGCAGTTACGTCGTCTCGTCGGACGGCAACGTCAGTATTCGTCTGGACGAAAACCGCATTCTCGCCACGCCGACGATGACCTCGAAAGGTCGTATGACGGAAGATTCGCTCGCGCTGACGGATTTGGACGGCAAAGCGCTGAGCGATAAAAAAGCTTCGTCAGAGCTGGCGATGCATCTTTTGATTTATAAAGAGCGACCCGACATAAAAGCCGTCTGCCACGCGCATCCGCCGCACGGAACGGCTTTCGCCGTCGCCGGTCTGTCGATTGACGAGCCGATTCTTTCGGAAGTGATTTTAACATTGGGCTGCGTTCCGCTGACCGATTACGGAACGCCTTCGACCGATGAATTAACCGAGTCGATGCGCCCGTTCGTCGCGCATCACAACGCGCTTTTGATGGCGAATCACGGCGCGGTCGCCTACGGCGCGGATTTGTGGCAGGCATTCGACCGGCTGGAAACGCTCGAACACACGGCGAAAATCGCCATTCTTTCGCGCGCGCTCGGCGGTGCAACCAATCTGCCGCGAGAGTCCATCGAAAAGCTTATAAACATCCGCGAAAAAGCCGGATATTTAAGCGAAACGGCGCGCTGTCAGGCTTGCGGTTATCTGGACGAAGCGGGCATTTCGTGCGGGCACGAAGCAAAATCGGATTTCAAAACGCAAATTCCAAATACAAACGGAACGAAATTTACCTTTACGCGCGAGGAGCTAATCGAGCTTATCAGTCAAGCCGCGCAGTTGAAACAATAGCGAGTTTCGGTTAAATTTAGTTTCCGTCATAATAATTCAGGAGCGAAAATTGAATGCAAGAAGCATTAGGAATGGTCGAGACCAAAGGTCTCGTAGCAATGATTGAAGCGGCTGACGCGATGGTTAAAGCCGCCAATGTGCAGCTCGTCGGTTACGAAAAAATCGGCGCCGGATTTGTCACGGCGATTGTGCGCGGCGATGTGGCGGCGGTCAAAGCGGCGACGGATGCGGGCGCCGCAGCAGCGCGCCGCGTCGGCGAACTGGTCAGCGTTCACGTCATCCCGCGCCCGCACGGAAGCGTCGACGACGTGATGCCGATTGGACTTAAATAGTGCTAAACGGTAAGTGGCAAGTGAAAGCATTAAAACTTATCACTTACCGTTTACCGTTTACCGTTTACCGCTAAAAATGATTATCGCACGCATACTCGGCACGGTCGTCGCTTCGCAGAAGGACGAGCGCCTGCACGGTAAAAAACTTCTTATCGTTAAACCGATAAATCTCGACGGCACAGACCAGAGCGGTTATCTGGTCGCGGTCGATACGGTCGGCGCGGGTTTTCACGAAAGGGTGATTGTCGTCGGCGGTTCGTCGGCGCGTCTGGCGGAAGGTAACAAGGATTGCCCGGTCGATTCGGCAATCATTGGTGTAATTGACACGATTGATTTCATTTAGAGAGGTAGCAGTATGAAAAAGAGCTTTTACGCGTGGGGTTTTGTCTTGACGATAATGCTGTCGTTCTGGGCTTTGCCGGACGCCGGCGCGCAGGGCTACGGCGACCGGAACAGCACCGGCGACGGGAAGCTGGCGATACAGGGAAAAGTTTTTTTGCCGAACGGAAATCCGGCATCGGGCGTGACGGTTTCGTTCAGCGGAACCGAATTCGTCAGCGGCACGACGCGCACGGACGACAGCGGCAATTTCAGATTCAGCAATCTGCCGCCGGGCAATTATACGGTGACGGTCAGAGGCACGGAAGAATTTGAGACCGACAACGAAGCAATCGCGATGGGCAAGGAAAGCTCCGCCGGACAAGCTTTCACAGTCGTTTTCAATTTAAGAAGCAAGGGAACTAAAAAGGGCGATTTATCCGCTAATCCTTTTTTCGCCAAAGTGCCGAAGGAAGCTCTGAAAAAATATCAGGAAGCGGCGGAAAGCGTGAAGAAAAACGATTTGAAAGCGGCGGGCGCGGCGCTGGATGCGGCGATTGCGATTTATCCGGATTTTGCGCTTGCCTACAATGAAAAGGGACTTCTGCTGGTTAAGCAAAACGAACTGGACAAAGCGCTTGAGGCATACGTCAAGGCAATCCAGCTCAAGCCCGATTATTTTGACGCGAAATTTAATTTCGGCTACGCCTTGCTTAACAGAAAAGAATACCAGCAAACCGAAATGGTTTTCCGCGATTTGCTGAAACAAAAAAACGATATGCCGACGGCGCATATGTATCTCGCCATCGCGCTTATCGGCTTGAAAAAATACGACGAAGCGGAAGCCGAGTTGAAACAGGCAGTTTCGATGAAAGGCGGCGAAAATCTGGCGCAGGCGCACCGATATTTAGCCGGCATCTACATACAGAAAAACCGCAACGCCGAAGCCATCGCGGAACTGCAAAAATTTCTGGCACTGTCGCCGAAAGCGCCCGACACCGATAAAATCAAGTCGATAATCGAAGATTTGAAAAAGAAAAGTTAATCAACCGGCAGATTTAGCAATGCAGCTTGCGCGCGTCATCGGAACGGTCGTTTCCACCGTTAAAAACGAATCGCTTCACGGGCGAAAGTTTCTGATTGTGCAGACGCTCGACGCGGATTTAAAACCGAAAGGGAAACCGCTGGTCGCGCTCGATTCGGTCGGCGCGGGCGTCGGCGAACTCGTCTTCTGGTGTCGCGGAAAGGAAGCTTCGTTTCCGTTCCGGCGCGACAGCACGCCGACCGACTGCACGATTGTCGGGATTGTCGATTCGGACGAACACGTCTATACAGGTAAGAACTGATAGTGGAAGAAAAAACTATCAGTTCTCAGTTGTCGGTTAAATAAATGCTTCTTGCCAAAGTCATCGGAAACGTCGTCGCCACGCAGAAAAATCAGCGTTACGAAGGCACGCGCGTAATGCTCTGCCGGCAGATTACGCCTGAGGGCAAAGAGATGGAAAACACGCTTATCGCGCTTGATTCGGTTTCGGCGGGCGAGGGCGATATTGTTATCGTCGTGCAGGAAGGCTGGAGCGCTTCGACCGCCTCGACCGGAAAAGCCGGCGCGGCGATTGATTCGGCAATCATCGGCGTGGTCGATTATATCGACTTATTGCCGAACGAAAAGAAATCGCAGTAATGACTAACGAAAACACTCAGAAATTAGCCGAGCGAATCGCGCTTCTCTTACAGCAGGAAACCGAAAAGCCGACAGATGATTTTTCGGCTTTGCAGACAACGCTCGAAAAAATTAATCAAAGACTGGACAAAATCGAAAGCCGTCTGGATTCGCAAAATTCCGGCGCTTTTCATCCTTCATCCTTCATTCTTCATTCTTCAAACTCGCATCCGAGCCAGGAAAAATTTGCCGTCGCCGAGGCGATTGTGCCGGAAATACTCGAACATTTTGAAAAGGAAAAGGCTTGCACGTTCGAGCCGAACGGCAAGCCCTGTGACCACTGCGCGATGTGCAATTCGCGCGGTTTCTAGTTTGTTTATTTGTTCGCGTCACGCCGAATCGAATTCGGGTCGCCTAAATTCGGCGCCTGCCGCGCGCCTTCGTCGGCTTTGAAGAACGGTTCTTCCTTAAATCCGAACATACTCGCCGTGATGACCGCCGGAAACGAATTGCGCGCCGTATTGTATTTCGTTACGGCGTCGTTATAATCGAGCCGCGCCGTATTGATGCGGTTTTCCGTTCCCGAAAGCTCGTCCTGAACCTTCATAAACGCTTCGTTCGAGCGCAAAACCGGATAATTTTCCTGCAAGCTCAAAAGCCGTCCGATAGTGCCGCCGAAACTGTTGTTGGCGTCAATCACGGCTTGTTTTTGTTCGGGCGTTTTATCGCCGTCCGCGCCTGCCGGCGGCGATTGCACGGCGTTCAAAAGACGCGAGCGCGCCTCGGCGATTTGTCCGAAAACTTCCTGTTCCTGAATCGCCGACATCTGCGCGGCTTTAACCAGATTCGGAATCAAATCGGCGCGCCGCTGCAAATTGCTTTCGACATTCGCCCATTTGCCCTTCACGCCTTGTTGCTGCGCCGTTAAATCGTTGTAGCTGCAACCGCTTGCGCCGAAGGCAACAAGCAGCGCGATGGTTAAAAGAATTGTTTTTCTCATTGTTTTAATCTCCCTCCGTAAATCGTAAATTGTAAATCGTAAATCGCGTTGCTCAAGATTCGTCTGTTTACCATTGACGATTCACGATTTACGAACTTTATCAACCGCATTAATGACGCCTTCGATTTCCCGCATATATGCAGAAAACAATTCGTTTGCCGAAACTTCATTCAGCGAATTAGATGCGTTTTTCTCGCGCAAAGCGAGAATTTTTTCAAACGGCGCGCCGTTTATTTTCAAGTGTTTTATCGTCGCGCCGATAACTTCGCGTTTTGTAATCGGCGGCTCGACGCCGTGCAAAAGCAGGACGGCGCGAAACAAAGCGGCAAAGCTCGCCAGGCTTTCAATCATCAGCCGCGAAAGGTTTTCAACCGACGCCGACGCCGGAATGTAAAGCCGTCGCAGTTGAATCAGCTTGCTCCGCAGCTCGTATTCGGTTTGATGACGCAGATACTCGTCGGAAATTTCCAGATTTTCCAGCACGTCCGTCCCGTAGAGCACCTTGCGCGCCTTCTCCATCTGATGAAACTCAATCGGGAAGACGTCGGCAGCGTCTTTTAATTCGCCGACCGTAAAATAAACCGGCACGGAATGTCCCATCCGCTGCCATTCGCGCATCGGCGCCTGCGCGGCGCGTAAATCCTGCGGACGAATCTCGTGCAGCGCAATCAAGAGATTGTAGTCCGAAGCGTTGGCGACGAAATCGCCAGCCGCCGCCGAGCCGTATAAAATAACCGCCGCCAGATTTCTGCCGTGCGACGACTTCAAATCGTCAATCAATGCGTCGAATTGATTTTTTGCTAATGACATAGTTTAATTTTCGATTTTCGATTTTCGATTTTCGATTTGGTGAAGCGGATTCATCAAAATTTAAAACCCTCATCCAATTGCAAACCGGCAATCGCCAATCGAAAACATCCTACCAGTCTCCGCCCGCGCCGCCGCCGCCGAAATCGCCGCCGCCGCCGAATCCGCCCCAGCTGTCACCGCCGCCGCCGGAACTGCCGCCGCCCCAATCGCTCGACGAAGAACCGCTTCCCGAACTGTTTCCGATACTATTGGCGATAACCGAGCCGATGACCCAGGGCAAGACGCTTCCGCCGCCGCCGCCGCCGAACCCGCCGCCGCGCCAGCGGTCATTGCCGCCACCACCGCCGCGCCGGGACGAACGACTGATAATCGCCATTATGATAAAGAATGCAATCACCAGACAACATATGCCGCCGAGACTGCTGCCGGTTTTTCCTCTGGTTCGTCCGGTCGTCGGAGCGGTTTCGACAGGCTGCGAGGCGACGTTTCCCTTTGATTCAATCGTGCGGATATATGCTTCAATCGTATCGGTCACGCCTTTCGTGTAATCGTTCTGTTTGAATGCCGGAACGAGATATTGGCGCTGTAACTGCCCGACGACGCCGTCCGGCAATTCGTCTTCCAAATTACGGCTGACCTGCGTGAAATATTTGCGGTCGTCAATCGCTATAAAAAGCAGCGCCGACGGGCTATCGTCTTCTTTCGAGCCGATTCCCCAGCCGCGCGAGACCGCCAGCGAATAATCGAAAATCTGACGGTCGCCCGTCGTTCTGACGACGGCAACCGCTAATTCGACTTTCGGATTCGTTCTGTTGCGGAATTCGATAATGCGTTTTTCGAGCGCCTGTTTCGCGCCCGCATCCAAAACGCCCGCGTAATCCATCACGGGCGAAGTCGGCGCGCCGAGCGGTGATTCGTTGATTGAAAACTCCTGCGAAAAAGCATTCAGGCTTGCCAGGCAGAGAATTACGGCAAGCAGAAAATTCGATTTTGCAAACGAGCGTCGTATATTCATTACTTTATAATTACATTTTCGCAAATCACACACGAATACGAAAGTCCGTTTAGCAAAGTTCCTAATTTTCCAGAAGCGCGTGAAGCAGGAAATGGATGAGAAAAAACAGCGCGACGCCCGCAAAAACCGAGAGCGAAACGAGCGGGCGCTTGCCGCCGTGATGATTGACTTCGGGAATCAAATCGCTTGCCGCCACATAAAGCGTCACTCCGCAGGCGACCGGAAGCGCGTAATTGATTGCAAATTCGATGTTTCGTCCGATGAGCAGAAAGCTGACGACGCCGATAAACGTCGTCAAGCCGACCAGCGACGTCGCCAGCAAAACTTCACGAAAGCTTTTGCCCGCCGCCAGAATCATCGAAGCAATCGTAAAGCCTTCGGGAAATTTATGCAGAAAAACGGCGATAAAGACCAATAATCCGGCTTTATAATCGACCTGCGAAGCCGCAGCAATCGAAACGCCGTCGAAAAAAGTGTGAATCATCAAGCCGCCGATTGCCGTGTAAGCCGATTTGGTGGAAATCAGATGGTCGCTGTGCATTTCTTCGCCGAGATGAAAATGCGGCGCGATGGTGTGCTCGAAAAACTGCGTCAGCAGGTAGCCGCCGAGCAGCAGAGCCATCGGAAAAACGAGCGTTTCGCCGGAAAGCGAAGTTTTACCGGCTTGCCAGAGAGAAATCGTTTTGGGCAGAAGCTCGATAAAAGTCACCGCCAGCATAAATCCCGCGCCCAAAGCGAGCAAATATTTGAGCGCGGCTTTGAATCGCTGGTAAATGCCGGAAGGCACGAGAATCAGCCCGCCCAGAACATTTGCAAAAGCGGCGAAAAGACCTAAAACGAGAAGTTCAAACGAACTGAAATTCATAAAAAGAAAACTTTACCGCAAAATTGCAAAGTTGTCAGATGTAAGATATAAAATACTATTAGAAAAGCCGCCGCCTGTCACCAAAAAAATCCAGCCAAAGTTTAAGCAGTTGAATAAAACATAAAATCTAAAAATATTGCTTGACATGCCTGTGGAAATAATCGTAATATGCCTTAGAAGTGGTCAAAAATGGTCTAAAGTGGTCAGTTAGACGAAAAAGCCAATCCTTGAAATAGTGTTTAAGATAATGGAGAGGTTTTAAGCACTTTCCCCAAAATTCAGAAAAATGTTACGCGGAAATTATACGGCGCGGATTGACGAAAAAGGACGGTTGAAAATCCCAACCCATTTCCGGCGTAAGATAGAAGAAAAATACGATTCAGCGGAAGTTTATGTAACGAGCTTGACGGGTGAAAGTGTGCAAATTTTCCCGCTCAAAGAATGGGAAATCATCGAGCAGAAATTATCGCTTTTGCCGACCACCGAAAGAGCCCGAACGATTTACGTGACCGGCACGAGTTTTCACGGTCAGGAAAGCGAAATTGACAATCAGGGGCGGGTTTTGATTCACCCTTTGCTGCGAAAAAAAGCCGTTATTTACGGCGAGGTCGCGGTTTTGGGCTACCTGACTTATCTGGATGTTTGGAATATGGAAAGGATTGAGCGATTTTTGTCGGAAAATCCTTTTACGGAAGAACACGGCGCATTGCTCGCCAGACTCGGAATTTAGGGTGCAAGCTCTTTGAAATCAAACGAGGGAACAACCGAAAATCTGCATAAATCCGTTCTTTTGGCGGAAACCTTGCAGTATTTAGCGCCGACCGGCGACGAGATTTTCATCGACGCGACGCTCGGACTCGGCGGACACGCGGAAGCGATTTTGTCGGCGACGGAAAAAACGCAGGTTATCGGCATCGACCAGGATACGGAAGCGATTTCCAAAGCGCAGGCGCGGCTCGAAAGATTCGGCGAAAGGTTTAGAGTTTTCCACGCTAATTTTTCGGAAATCAGAAAGGTTCTGGCGCAGGCGCGAATTGAAAAAGTTGACGGCGTTTTAGCCGATTTGGGCGTTTCGTCATTGCAGCTCGACAGCGAAACTCGCGGTTTTAGTTTTCGTTTCGACGCGCCGCTGGATATGCGAATGGACGCCGAATCCGATGAAGAAACCGCCGCCGAGATGCTGGAAACGCTTTCCGAATTTGAAATCGCGCGCATCATTTACGAATACGGCGAGGAAAGATTTTCCAGAAAAATCGCGCGCTGGATTGTCGAAAGAAGAGAACGCGGCGAGAGCGTCAAAACGACCGGCGAACTCGCCCGCTTAATTGAAAGAGCGGTGCCGCGCGGCAAAAAAGACAAGATTCATCCGGCGACGCGCACGTTTCAAGCCTTAAGAATCGCCGTCAACCGCGAGCTGGAAATCCTGGAAGATTTCGTTAAAGACTCGATTGATATTTTAAAAACTGACGGGCGTTTGGCGGTGATAAGTTTTCACTCTCTCGAAGACCGAATCATCAAGCAAACGCTGCAAAAACTGGCGGGAAAATGTTTCTGCCCGCCAAACTTTCCGAAATGCGTCTGCGGAGCCGAAAAACGAGTTGAAATACTGACGCGCAAGCCAATAGTTTCCGGCGAAGCGGAAATGCAAGAAAATCCTCGCGCCCGAAGCGCCAAGCTCCGAGCTTGTTTAAAACTTTAGTCGAAAAGAAAACACGAAGGCGATGAAAAAAAGAAACATTCCCCAAAACAAAAAAACTGCGCGTGTGCCGCGCCGCGAGGGCGACCCGATTCCGTGGCGGTATTGTTTTCTAACTTTAATCTGCGGCGTGATTCTGGTCGGCGGATTTTTTCTCGCCGCGCGCCAGCATTTTTCGGCAATCGATTACGGCATTAAAAACGCCAGACTGCGCCAGCAGAAGGAAAATCTCGAAGCCGAGCGGCAGCGTTTCAAGCTTCAGAGAGAAGTCACGCTCTCGCCCGCCGAAATCAAAAAAGCGGCGCGGAAAATCGGTTTTCGAGAGATGACGGCGAGCAATATAGACATTTCCAACCGGAAACCGGCGGACAAACCGAAACCGGAAGCTTCAAGCCGGACGCAGAACGAAAACGCGAATAAAGAAATCGCCAAAACCGAAAAAAAAGAAGAAAAGAAAATAGCGAAAACAACAAAAGAAGAAACGAAAAAAACGGAAACGAAAACAGACCGGAAAAAAGAATCAGCCCGATAGATTTTAGAAATAGATTTTAGGAAATATGCCGAAACGTCCGACAGTCAAAAAGAAAAAAAATCCGGCGCAAACCGCATTTACACGGTTTTTGTTTATCGTGGCGATTTTTGCCGTCTGGATTGGCATTATCGGCGTGCGCCTCGTGCATTTGCAGGTGACGCAGCACGTCTGGCTGAAAGAAAAAGCGCTGGATTTGCGCCGCGTCGAAAAGAAAAGCAAGATGCTGCGCGGCGCGATTTACGACCGCTCGGAGCGCGCGCTGGCGATGAGCGTTAAAGTTAAATCCTTATTCGCCGACCCGCGCGAAATCGAAGACGTCGAAGCGACGGCGAAAGCGATTGCCGGCGCATTAAAGATTAAGCCGAACGACATTCTGAAAGATTTAAAAGAAGCGAAACAAAGCGGCAAAAGATTCGTCTGGCTCGCGCGAAAAATCGATGAAGCGGCGGCGCAGAAATTAAACGAAACACTGAAAACAGAAAATTTAAAGAAAGCGGACGAGCCGAAATTCGCCGGTCTGCACTGGCGCGAAGAACAAAAACGACAATATCCGCAGAGCACTCTGGCGGCGCACATCGTCGGTTTCAGCAACTCGGACGACGTCGGGCAAGCTGGCATCGAGCAATCGCAGGAATTAGCCCTGCGCGGCGCGGTCATCAAAAAATGGCAGGACCGCGACCGCCTGGGCAGAGTTTACGACGAATCGGAAAACGAAGAACGCGAGCCGCCGAAAGACGTTTATCTGACGATTTCAAACTCGATTCAATACAAGGTCGAACAGGCTCTGAAATCGGGCGTCGAGGCGGCGCGGGCGAAATCCGGAACGGCAATCGTTTTAGACCCGAAAACCGGCGAAGTGCTGGCGATGGCAAATTACCCGACGTTTGACCCGAACAAATTCAACGAAGCCGCGCCCGACGCGATTACCAATAAAGCGGTGCAGAATCTCTATTCGCCCGGCTCGGTTTTCAAACTCATCACATACGGCGGCGCGCTCGAAGAAAAACTTATCGCGCCCGACAAAATGTTCGACTGCGGCGGCGGCGTCATCAAGGTCGGCGGGCGCGAATTTGCCGATAAACACTGTCAAAATTCAATTTCTTACACGGAAGCCCTCGCCGTTTCCAGCAACATCGGCGCGATTAAAACCGGACAGATGCTCGGCAAGCAGAATTTCTACAATTACGCGCGCCAGTTCGGTTTCGGCGAAGCGACCGGAATCGAGCTTCCGGCGGAAGCGAAGGGACAAATCCGCTCGCCCGAAAGCTGGTTCGGCGACTCTCTGGCTTCGATGTCCATCGGCTACGAAATCAACGTCACGGCTTTGCAAACGGCGGCGGCTTTTGCGACTATAGCCAATGACGGTGTACGAGTAAAACCACACATCATAAAAGAAATTCGAAGCAGCAGTAGTAGTGACGAGAAAAATATTCAGACAGCGGAAGTCGAGCGAGTGCCGGTTGTCAACGCCGAAACTGCGCGCGCCTTAAGGCGGATGCTGCGCGAGGTCGTTTTAAGCGGAACGGGCAAACGCGCGCGCTTGAACGGCTATACGTCTGCCGGAAAAACGGGAACGGCGTGGAAATACGACGCGAAGCTGAAAAGGGTGAGCGGCAGCAAATACGTTTCCTCGTTTGTCGGTTTTGCGCCTGCCGATAATCCGTCGGTCGTGATTGCCGTCGTTTTGGACGAGCCGCAGGGCGGAGCGCGCGACGGCGGGCAGGTTTCCGCGCCGATTTTCCGTGAAATCGCCGAAGGCGTTTTACCGGAATTGAACGTCGTGCCGGACGGCGCGATTCAGCAGGATTTGACCGCCGAAAATATTCCGGAAGAAACGGAAATTCAGTTGCCTTCGGCGATAAATAAATCCGCCGAAAAAACGGACAAAAAGATTGACGGGAAAGGGGCTGGAAAAAATGAAAAGGGTGACAAAACATCAGTTGAAAAGAGCGACAAAACGTCGAAAGATAAAAAAATGACGGGAGAAAAAGAAAAATTGAAAAGCCGTGAGGCGGAAACGCAGAAAAAAGAAAAGTCGAAAACAATCATTAAAAACAGAAACAGTATTTCGAACCATCGCTTTCTGAAATACAAGCTGATTTACGAAAACATTTCCTCGTCGCGCCGCAGCGCTGACGTTGAAACATTTTTTGAGAGGATAGAAGCCAAAACTTGAAACTGGAAACAGCCGCAAAATATATGGACGCCGAGGCTTCCGACACAAATCCCGCCCTGCTTCAAACCGAGTTCAGAACGGCAGTGATTGACTCGCGCGAGGTGCAGGCGGGCGACCTGTTTTTTGCGCTTTCGCAGCCGGATTATAAAAACAACTGTTTCAACGACGAGTTTGCCGATTCGCACAAATATATTCCGTCGGCGTTTGAAAAAGGCGCAATTGCCTGCGTCGCGCGTCCCGACCGTTTTGAAGAACACCGAAGCTCGCTGGAGCAATTTAAGGACAGGCTTTTACTGGTTGACGACGCGATTTTCGCTTTGCAGATGCTGGCGAAAGGCGTCTACGAAGAATGGAACAAGCCGGTTGTCGCCGTCACGGGAAGCGCCGGCAAAACGACGGCGAAAACCTTGATTACGGAAGTTTTATCGGCGCGGCACAAGGTTTTGACGAACATTAAAAACTATAACAACGGGCTCGGACATCCGTTGACGGTTTTGCGTCTGCTCACTGAGCCGGATTACGAGGTCGCCGTTCTGGAAATGGGAATGTCCACGCCGTTGAATGAAATCGCGCGTTTGTGCCGCATCACGCCGCCCGATGTCGCGGTCGAATTAAACGTTCTGCCGGTTCACGTCGAACACCTCGGCTCGATTGAAAACGTGGCGAAAGCCAAAGCCGAGCTGGTCGAAGGAATGAAAACAGGCGGCACAGCCGTTTTAAACGCCGACGATTTTCGCGTTCTGGCGATGCGCGATTTGTCGAAAGGCGAAACGGTTACTTACGGAATCGAAGCGCCAGCCGACGTGATGGCGAAAAATATTCGCTTTGACCATTTCGGCGAAACCGTTTTCACGTTGCAGACGCGGGATGCGGCGGCGGAAGTTTTGTTTCCGCTCAACGGCAGACACAACATTTCGAACGCGCTCGCGGCGGCGGCGGTCGGGTTTTCGTTTGGGATGTCGGCGCAGGAAATCGCCGCCGCGCTGCACACGGCTGCGCCGCCGCCGCAACGCGGAGAAATTCTACGGTTTCAAGCCGGATTTACGGTCGTTAACGATTCCTACAATTCAAATCCCGACGCGCTGCTCTCGATGGTGCAAACTCTCGTTGACGGCGGCGCGTCGGCAAAACGCAAAATCGTCGTCGCCGGAGAAATGCGCGAACTGGGCGAAAATTCGGCGCAGATTCATCGTGAAACGGGAAATCGAATTGCGGAAATCGGTATCGACAAGCTTTTCGGCGTCGAAGGTTTTGCCGAAAATCTGCTGGAAGGCGCGCGGGCGGCAGGTTTAAGCGACGTCGAATTTTACGAAAATTCGCAGATAGCCGGTGAAAAGTTCGTCGATGAAATTCAGCCGGGCGATTTGGTTTTAATCAAAGGTTCGCGCGGTGTGCGGACCGAGAAGGTGGTCGAGAAGTTGTTGGAAAAATTTGAATTGGAGAAATGAAAACGCGGCATGCGGAAAGGTGATAAAGCGTCGACAAAGCGCCAATCGCAAATCCAAAATCGCAAATCCAAACGATGCTTTATTACCTTTTGTATAAGCTGATTCATCTCGGTCAATGCGCTAACGGCTGCGATTCGTATTTTTTCAAGGTTCTGAACGTCGTGCAGTACGTTACGTTCCGGACGGGAATGGTGACTATCACCGCTCTGCTGATTTCGCTGCTGCTCGGCAACAAAGTTATTAAAAAACTCGAATCGCTGAAATTCGGTCAGGAAATCCGCGAAGAAGGTCCGCAAGGTCATCACAAGAAAAAAGGCACGCCGACCATGGGCGGCATTTTGATAATCGGCTCGGTCATCATTTCGACGCTGCTCTGGGCGCGGCTCGACAGTCTTTACCTGTGGATTGCGCTGGTGGCGACAACTCTTTTTGCGGCGGTCGGCTTTGCCGACGATTACATCAAGATTGTCAAAAAACGCAGTCTCGGCTTGACCGGAAAGCAAAAGCTCGCCGGACAATTGGTGGCGGCTCTGGGCGTCTGGTTTGTTCTTTATATGTGGGGCAGCTACCCGTGGAATCTGAGCATTCCGTTTTTCAAAGCGACGGCGATACCGGACGGCATCACCTACATCACGCCGTGGGCTTATTTGTTTTTTATCGTTTTCGTTCTTTTCGGCTCGTCAAACGCGGTCAATTTGACGGACGGCTTGGACGGGCTGGCGACGAGCGTCACGTTTATCGCCATGTCGGCGTTAACGGGTTTGACATATCTCGCCAGCGACGCGCGCTGGGCTGAGCGGCTCGATCTGACGCACAAGCCGGAAGCGGCGGAACTGACGATTTTTTGCGGCGCGATGGTCGGCGCTTCTCTGGGATTTCTGTGGTATAACGCGCCGAAAGCCGAAGTTTTTATGGGCGATGTCGGCAGTCTCGCCATCGGCGGCGCGCTCGGGACGGTCGCGATTTTGACGAAACAGGAATTTCTGCTCCCGTTTATCGGCGGCGTTTTTATTCTGGAAGCGCTGTCGGTGATGATTCAGGTCGTGTCGTTTAAGCTGACCGGCAAGCGCGTTTTCAAAATGTCGCCGCTGCATCATCACTTCGAATTTAAAGGCTGGGACGAGCCGAAAATCGTTTTCCGCTTCGTCATTGCGGCGATACTTTTTGCGCTTCTGAGTTTATCGACGTTGAAATTGCGTTAGAGAAAATTTTATCGGGATGGACAGGAATATTTTAATAAGCCGGCAACGTGATTGAATTTTAAAAACCGATTATCAATGGTTTTATCCTGTAAATTTCGTTCATCAATTCGCGCAGCCTATTTTGAATTTTTGTTTAGAAAAGTGGAGCTTCAAGGAAAAAAAACTTTGGTTCTCGGCGCGGGAAAATCCGGCATCGCTTCCGCCAAATTTCTGGCGGCGCGCGGCGCGGTCGTCGCTCTGCACGATAGAAAGCCGGTGGCGGAATGGACGGAAGAAGCGCGTTCTTTGAAGGAGCAAAAAGTCGGTTTAATCGACGGCAATCTTCCGTCGTGGCTTTTAGACCAGATTGATTTGGTCGTCATCAGTCCGGGCATTCCGACGAAAACCGTGCCGGCGCGTTACGTCGAGCGCAAAGACGGCGAAGTTATCGGCGAAGTCGAGCTGGCGTATAGATTTTTGAAAGGTCGCATAGTCGGAATTACGGGTTCAAACGGCAAAACGACGACGACCACTTTAATCGGCGAATTATTGAAAAACGCCGGAATTCCGACGCAAATCGGCGGAAATATCGGGACGCCGCTTTTGAATTTGACCGAAGCGGCGACGGACGAAACCTGGTCGGTCGTCGAGCTTTCGAGCTTTCAGCTTGAAACCATCAAAGATTTTCGCCCGAATGTTGCCGTAGCGACCAACGTCACGCCGAATCATATGGACAGATACGATTTTTTTACCGATTACGCGGCGGCGAAACATCGTCTGTTTATGAATCAGACGGCGGAAGATTTGGCGATTTTAAACGCCGACGACGAAGTGACGGCGAGTTGGGCGAGCGGTTTAAAGGCGAATGTCGTTTTGTTTTCCGTGAAAAAAGAACTGGAAGAAGGCTTATTTCTGCGCGGGCGCGATTTGGTTTGCCGCGCAAACGGCAAGGAAAAAATTCTGACGACGCGCGACGAGATTTTTCTGCGCGGTCTGCACAATGTCGAAAATGTTCTGGCGGGTTTGGCGGCGGGTCTGGCTTGCGGCGCGGCGCCGGATGCGATGCGCGAAACCGTCAGAACTTTTAAAGGCGTCGAGCATCGCATCGAATTTGTCGCCGCGGTCAAAGGCGTGAAATTTTACAACGACTCGAAAGCGACGAGCGTGGACGCGACTTTAAAAGCGCTCGAAGCGTTTTCCGAAGAAGCCGGAAAGACGATTTTAATTCTCGGCGGGCGCGGAAAAAACGCGCCGTATGCGCCGCTGAAAGATTTGATTGAAACGAAGGTCGGAAAACTGGTTTTAATCGGCGAAGACGCCGACAACATCGAATCGCAATTGAAAAATTACGCTGAAATCGTCCGCGCCGGTTCGATGGCGGACGCGGTCGAAAAAAGTTTTCAGTCTGCCGAAAAGGGCGACAATGTTTTGCTCGCGCCCGCGTGTGCGAGCTTCGATATGTTCAAGAGTTTTGAGCAAAGAGGGGAAGTTTTTAAGCAGGAAGTTTTGAATTTACAAACGACGAAAAAGCTGACTGCTGAAAGCTGATTGCTAAAAGCTTAATTATGGCAAAAAAACTCCGCATAGATTGGTTTTTATTCGCGATTGCCGCGACGCTCGCGCTGTTTGGCGCGGTGATGGTCTATTCGGCGTCGGCGATGATTTCCCTGCGCGAAACCCAGAACAACCCGGAAGGCGCGAGCCAGTATTTGTATTTTTACAAGCAAATCGTTTTTACGGCAGCCGGTCTGCTGGTGATGTATCTGGCGACGAAATTCAATTATCGCTGGCTGCAAAACGAGATGGTCGTTTACGGGCTTTTAATTTTGACGGCTGTTTTATTAATCGCGGTTTTCGCTTTTCCGCCGATTAACGGCGCGCGGCGGTGGATTCGCGTTCCCGGAATGTCGTTTCAGCCGTCCGAGCTGGCGAAAATCACCCTGCCGGTTTTTCTCGCTTATTTCTTAACGAAAAACGAGAAAAACGTCGGCAGCCTGCGCGAGACGGCTTTATGGTGCGTCGCGGTTTTCGGCATTTTGAGCGCATTGATTTTGTTTGAGCCTGATTTGGGAACGGTTATCGTGCTGGCGGCGATTTTCGTGGCGGTTTATTTCGCGGCGGGCGCGCGGCTTTTGCATATTGTTGCTTTAGGCGCGGGCTGCGTTTCGATTTTCGCTCTCGCCCTGATTACTTCGCCGTATCGACGCGAAAGGGTTTTGGCTTTTCTGAATCCGTGGGAAAACTCCGACGGCGCGGCTTATCAGGTCATCCAGGGACTTTACGCCATCGGCTCGGGCGGAATTTTCGGCGAAGGCTTTGCCAAAGGCGAGCAGAAGCTTTTTTATCTGCCGTACCCGCATTCGGATTTTATTTTCGCCGTCGTCGGCGAGGAACTCGGTTTAATCGGAACGCTGGCGGTCGTGCTGGCTTTCGGGCTTCTTTTGTGGCGCGGCACGCGCGCGGCACTGCTCGCGCCGGAGAGATTCGGAATGCTGCTCGGCATCGGCATTATTACGGGAATTATCGTGCAGGCGCTTTTTAATATCAGCGTCGTGATTTCGATTGTGCCGGCGAAAGGAATTCCGCTGCCGTTTATTTCCTACGGCGGAACTTCGATTGTGACGACGCTTTTCGCCGTCGGGCTTTTATTGAATCTGTCGCAGCACGCGGGCTTTGTCTCGATGGAGAAAAACGAGCCGGAAGCGCCGAAACCGAAGAAACGACAAAAAGTTTCGAGAACGAGAGCGACTGTTTGATAAAGAGGAATTCAAACAGGATGGACGGGATTAATTTAGTTGTTTATCAGCCTGATTGAAATTTAAATTCTGAATTTATGAACAATTTCATCCGGTCCGTCCTGTTTGAATAAATGTATGAAGGTTCTAATCGCTGCCGGCGGAACGGGCGGGCATATTTATCCGGGCATCGCCGTCGCCAAAGAGATTCTGCGGCGCAACGCTGAAGCGTCCGTTAAATTTGTCGGAACGGCGCGCGGGCTGGAAACGAAACTCGTTCCCGACAACGGTTTCGAGCTTTTGACAATCGACAGCGCCGGGCTGAAAAACGTCGGTTTCGCGGGAAAAATCAAAGGCTTGATGATTTTGCCGAAAAGTATTTTGGAGGCGCGGCGTTTGATAAAAAATTTCAAGCCCGAAGTGGTGGTCGGCGCGGGCGGTTATGTTTCGGGACCTGTTCTTTTGATGGCGAGCTTGATGCGCGTTCCGACGCTGGTGATGGATTCAAACGCGCTGCCCGGTTTTACGAATCGCAGGCTCGCGCCGTTTGTGACGAAAGCCGCTCTGACGTTTGAGGAAGCCGTTCCGTTTTTCGGCAAAAAAGGAATCGTGACCGGAAATCCGGTGCGGCGAGAGTTTTTTGACATTCCGCCCAAAGGCAGGAACAGCGAGAAATTTTCGCTTTTGATTTTCGGCGGCTCGCAGGGCGCGCGGGCGATTAACAACGCGCTGGTCGAGGCTTTAACGCATTTGCAGGCTTATAAAAACAAGCTGCAAATCACGCATCAGACGGGCGAAGCCGATTTTGAAAAGATAAAACTGGGCTACGCGGACGCCGATTGGCGCGAAGCGGAAGTTTCGGCATACATCAAAAATATGCCCGAACATTTTGAAAAAAACGATTTGATAATCTGTCGGGCGGGCGCCACGAGCTGCGCCGAATTGGCGGCGGCGGGCAAAGCGTCGATTATGATTCCGCTGCCGACCGCCGCCGACGACCATCAACGCAAAAACGCCGAAGCGCTGGAAAAAGCCGGTGCGGCGCGAATGATTTTACAGAAGGATTTAACGGGCGCTGGTTTGGCAAAACAGATTATCGAATTAATTGATTCGCCCGCGCGCATTACGGAAATGGAAGCTTCCGCAAAAAAATTAGCGAAACGGGACGCGGCGGAAGTGACAGCGGATTTAATAGAGGAGTTAGCAAGGAGAAATTGATTACAGATTGGAGATTTTAGATTTCAAAAAATCTAAAATCCAGAATCTAAAATCCAAATCAAAGAATGTTTAGGCACGTAAGGCACGTTCATTTTATCGGGATTGGCGGCATCGGAATGTCCGGCATCGCAGAGGTTTTGTGCAATCTCGGTTTTAACGTTTCCGGCTCGGATTTGAAAAAATCGCGCAACACCGACCGCCTGGAATTATTCGGCGCGAAGGTTTACGAAGGTCACGGGGCGGAAAACGTCGGCGACGCGGATGTCGTCGTTTATTCGTCGGCGGTCAAGCCGGACAACCCGGAAGTCGTCGAAGCCAAGTCGCGCTCGATTCCGGTTATTCCGCGCGCGGAAATGCTGGCGGAATTGATGACCTTAAAGCCTTATTCGGTCGCCATCGCCGGCTCGCACGGCAAGACGACGACGACTTCGATGGTGGCGACGATTCTCGGACACGCCGGAGTCGACCCGACGACGATTGTCGGCGGCGTGGTCGACACGCTCGGCTCGAACGCGCGCCTCGGTCAGAGCGATTGGTTCGTCACCGAAGCCGACGAGAGCGACCGCTCGTTCCTGATGCTTTCGCCGACCGTCGCGCTGGTGACGAACGTCGACCGCGAGCATATGGATTCCTACAAGGGAATGGAAGACGTGATGCAGTGTTTTATGGATTTCGTCAACAAGGTTCCGTTTTACGGCGCGGCGATTCTGTGTCTGGACGACCCGAACGTGCAGGCGATTATTCCGCACATCAAGCGGCGGCGCGTGACTTACGGATTTTCCGCGCAGGCGGACGTTTCGGCGCACAACATTAGTTATAACGATTCGTTCGGCTCGACTTTTACGGTCTGGAAAGGCGCGGAAGTATTGGGCGAAATTTATCTGCCCGTTCCGGGTAAGCACAATGTTTACAACGCTCTGGGGGCAACCGCCATTGCGCTGGAACTGGACGTCGAATTTGAAATGATTGCCGGCGCGTTTAAAGTTTTCAAAAACGCCAACCGCCGTTTTCAGTTTAAAGGCGAGGCGAAAGGCGTCACGGTCGTCGATGATTACGGGCATCACCCGACGGAGATTCTGGCGACGCTGTCGGCGGCGCGCAACGGTTCGGGCGGGCGGCGGACGGTGGTGATTTTCCAGCCGCATCGCTACACGCGGACGCTGGATTTGATGGACGATTTTGCGCGCTCGTTCAATAACGCCGACGTTTTGTTTTTGACGGATATTTACGCGGCGAGCGAGCCGCCGATTGAAGGCATCACTTCGGAAATTCTGACCGCGAAAATCAAGCAATACGGTCACAAAAACGTGCAGTATATCGGCGATATCGAAAGCGCCGCCGAAAAAGTCAGCGAACAATTAAGGGAAGGAGATTTGGTGATTACGCTGGGCGCGGGCAGCGTGACGAAGCTGTCCGAGCAGATTTTGGAGATTTTGAAAAGATAGTTGACCGAAGTTGACGTGGAGTTGAGTGAAAGTCGACTGAGTTTGCCGCATTTGCCGGACAAAAACTCAGTCAATTTTCAGTCAGCTTCCAGCCGACTCGCCGAACTTGAGAATTATGACAAAACAAACGCGAAAACGAACAACAACGACGACCACCAACGCCAAACGCAGAGCGGCGGCGACCTCGCCCGCCAAACGCCGAACCGCGTCCGCGCGCAAAAGCAAATCTCCGAGCCGCCTGGCGATGACGGTCGTGCCTTTATTTTTGATTTTGTGCATTTTGACGTGTCTCGGTTTCCTGACGTTTATGGGTTATCGCACGGTCACGGCTTCGGCGTTTTTCGATATGAAAAAGGTCGAGGTGCGCGGCGTCAGTCGTGTTTCGCGCGAGGAAATCGAGAAAATCGTCCGCGCCGGAATGGCGAAATCGAGCGTTTGGAACGCCAATGTCGATGAAATCCGGACGGAGATTGAAAAGCTTCCGTTTGTGAAATCGGTTGCCGTCTCGCGCGTTTTGCCTGACGGCGTTCGCGTCAACGTGACCGAAAGAATGCCGCGCGCGGTCGTGCACCTTAACTCCGGCGATTTCTGGGTTGACGACGATGCGCTGGTTTTAGGCAAAGCCGAAAAAAACGATTTGCAGAATGCTTTTATCCTGCGCGGCTGGGACGAAGCGAAAACCGATAAAGCATTGAAAGATAACCAGGAACGCGTTCGCGTTTTTCAGAAAATAAAAGAAGATTTACAAAAAGCCGGGATTGCCGAACGCGTGACGGCGATAAACCTGACTTACTTGCAGGACGCGCAGGTGGCGGTCGAAGATTCGGGCGAAACGGTTTCCGTCTTTCTCGGCAGAGAAGATTTCGGCAAACGCCTGCGCACGGCGCTGGAAAATCTGGCGGGCAGAGGCAAAGAAATTGGAATTTTGATTTCGCACGGCAGCAATCCGATTGCTCGTTTTCGCGCAAACTCTTGATATTTGCGATTGCGATTGCCGATTTGCGATTGGATAGGGAAGCCGGCTCGCGCCGAATAAATTAAAAAAATAAATCCTTATCCGAATCGCAAATCGCAAATCTAAAATCGAAAATAATTTATGAATCGTTCAATACAAGCAGTTGGATTAGACATCGGCACGAGCAAGGTTCGCTGCGTTATCGGCGAGCCGTCGGAAAAAGGCTCGATGAATATCGTCGGCATCGGGCAAGCCGATTCAAGGGGCTTGCGCCGCGGAATCGTGACGACGACCGATGCGGTTGCCGAATCAATCAAACGCGCCGTCGAGGAAGCCGAAAGAGTAAGCGGTCTGGAAGTGCAGATGGCGACCATCAATCTTTCGGGCGAGCATTTTCGCGGCGAAAATAAACACGGCGTCGTCGCCGTCGCGGGCGCGGGACGCGAAATTACGGTCGAAGACGTCGAGCGCGCCGTCGAATCAGCCAGCGCGATGCAGCTTCCGGCGGGCTGGGAAATTATCGACCGCGTGCCGCAGGAATTTATTATCGACGGGCAGGACGGAATCACCGAGCCGATTGGAATGATCGGCGCGCGGCTCGAAAGCCGGGTGCACATCGTCAGCAGTCCGAGCGCCGGACGGCAAAACGTCGTCAAGGCGATTCATAATTCCGGTCTGGACATCGAAAAAATGATGCTCGAACCGCTGGCGGCGGCGGAAGCGGTTTTGACGGACGACGATAGAGAATACGGCTGCGCGCTCATCAATATGGGCGCGGAGGTGACGAGCCTGATGATTTTCGGGCGCGGTGCGGTGCAGCACACCGCCGTTTTCCCGTTCGGCGGAATGCATTTTACGAAAGACATCGCGCACGGGCTGCGGGTTTCGATTCCCGAAGCCGAAAAAATCAAGAAACGTTTCGGCTGTATCGCCTCGTTTCTGATGGACGAAAACGAGCGGCAGGAAATTATCGAAATCACGCCGGTCGGGCGGAACGAAACGCGCGGGCTGTCGAAAGAAATTTTGTGCGATATTATGCAGCCGCGCGCCATCGAGCTTTTGCAGCACATCGCGCACGAGATTATCAGCGCTCACGGGCAGATTTCGAGCGGCGTCGTTCTGAGCGGCGGCAGCGCGATGATTCGCGGCACGGTCGAGATTGCCGAGCAGGTTTTCGACGCCCCGACGCGCGTCGGTTTTCCCGACCGCCGGCGTTTCGGCGGCTTGGTCGATGAGGTGCAGACGCCCGCCTGGTCGGTTGCCTGCGGGCTTGCCTGGTCGTCGATGCGCTCGCAAATGCGCGGGCAGTCGGCGGGCGGAAGGTCGACAACTAAAAAGGTTGCGGAGTGGTTTGAAAATTTTCGAGAAAAATTTCGTTAATTTAGACGAAATTAACATTTCTAGCTGGATTTTTTGTCACAAATCGTTGTATGCTGGTTCGCCGTAGACACAATATCTTGTTAGAATGCACTAAAGCGGTCTTCTCGAACATCACCACGGGTAGTTTCAGTAAAATACTATTTAAAGGGAAGCATTTATCATGTCAACGGACGGTCATAAAATGAATAATAGCGGAATCAAAATCTTTATTGACGAGCCACCGATTACGGGCGCGAGAATTAAGGTTATCGGTGTCGGCGGCGGCGGGAGTAACGCCGTCAATCGAATGATTGAGGCGGGCATCAAAGGCGTCGAATTCATCGTCGCCAACACGGACGTGCAGGCGCTGAACAACTCAAACGCGCCGATAAAAATCCAGCTCGGAAGCAAATTGACGCGAGGCTTGGGCGCAGGTTCCGACCCGACCGTCGGGCGCGACGCCGCGCTCGAAGACCACGAAAAAATTATGGACGTGCTGGAAGGCTCGGATATGGTTTTCGTGACGACCGGACTCGGCGGCGGCACGGGAACGGGAGCCGCGCCGGTGATTGCCTCGCTCGCCATCGAACTCGGCGCTCTGACCGTCGCCGTCGTGACGAAGCCTTTTACCGTCGAGGGCAAAAAACGAATGCACCAGGCTGAGCGCGGTTTAGCCGAGCTGCGCGGCTGCGTTGACACGATTATCACGATTCCGAATTCGCGCCTGAAAGAAGTCGAAGAAAAAATCTCGATTATGGAAGCGTTTCGCCGCGCCGACGACGTTTTGCTGCAAGCCGTCCAGAGCATCAGCGAACTGATTACCGAATCGGGGATGATAAACCTCGATTTCGCCGACGTGAAAACCGTGATGAAGGGAATGGGCGTCGCGCTGATGGGCATCGGGCACGCCAAGGGCGACAATGCCGCCGTCAAAGCGATGAAAGCGGCGATTGATTCCAAGCTGCTCGAAGAAAACTCAATCAAAGGCGCGAAGGGCGCGCTGGTTAATATTACCGGCTCGAAAGATATGCCGCTCAACGAAGTCGAAGACGCGCTGGCGCTGATTCACGACGAAGCGCACGAAGACGCGAGCATTATTTTCGGCACGGTTTTCGACGAAAATATGGAAGACGAAGTGAAAATCACCGTCATTGCGACCGGTTTCGACAACCAATCGCAGGCTGCGTTGCCGGCTGCGACTTTCACGGACACTCAGGCGGTCGGCGGTCAATTCGGCGCTCGCCCGGCGCTCAAGCCGATTGAAAAGCCGCGCGAGGAAGACATTAATGTGCCGACTTTTATCCGTCGGCAGGCGGATTAATATTTCGTCCGATTTTATTTTTTTAACTTTCAAGTTATGCCTATTAACTTGAAAGTTAAAACTTTATTAGGTAGGATTAAGAGCAATTACGAGACTTTAATCCGACGAAATCAGATTTATAATTAAAACCGAAATCGAAAACGGCTGAAAGGCGTTTTTCCATTTGTTGCAAACACGCGAATAAACGGAAAGCCGATTCGGCAAATCGACCTTTCTGAAACCGCTCGGAAAAGAAGTTGATAAAAGAGTGAATATAAGGGGAAAAAATAATATGCCATCTTTTTCGCGTCCGACCGCTCCGGCTGACGACCGCAAAAAATTGCCGCCGCCAGCCGAAACCAATGCCGAGGTTTATTACTATAAAAAACAGATTGATTCGCATACGACGATGGTCGTCGTGCTTCAGGACGGCGAGGAAGTCGAGGGCACAATCGAATGGTACGACCGCGACGCTCTGAAAATAAACCGGAAAACCGAGCCGAACATTCTGCTTTTAAAACACAACATCAAATACATGTTTAAGGCGGAAGACCGCAAGTAGCGAGCCGCAGGCGGGCTCGTTTATCAATCAGGTGAAAACTTCCCCGAAAGAAAATCTCTCCGAAGAAACTCCTTCCATCAATAAAAATCTGCCGCGCGTCGCCATTACGACAGGCGATGCCGCGGGCATCGGCGCGGAAATTACGCTGAAAGCGATTGCCGACGCGCGCATCAGAAACGCCTGCCTGCCCGTAATCGTCGGCGACGCGAAATTTCTGCTCGAAACTGCCGGAAAATTCGGGCTTTTCGATGATTTCGCCGTCGTCGAAAAAGGCTCGGAAATTCCCGAAAATTCCGATAAACCCGTAATTTACGATTTAGCGAATCTGAATGAAAAGATAACGCCCGGCGCAGAATCAGGCGCGACGGGACGCGCTTCGGCGGAATATATCGAAGCGGCGGTCGCGTTATGGAAGGAAAACCGCGTCGATGCGATAGCGACCGCGCCGATCAGCAAAAAGGCTCTGGCGCTCGGCGGCTACGATTTTCCCGGTCACACGGAATTTTTAGCTTATCTGACAAACACGAAAGATTTCGCGATGTCTTTTTTCGCCGAAAAACTGCGCGTCGTGCTGCTTTCGACGCACGTTTCGTTGATTGACGCAATAAATCTGGTAAAAAAAGAAAATTTGGTGCGTTTAATACTTTTTACCAATCGGGAGCTGGAAAGGCTTCTGAAAAGGCGTGTGAAAATCGCCGTCGCCGGTTTGAACCCGCACGCTTCCGAAGGCGGAATGTTCGGCGCGCAGGAAGCCGACGAAATCGTTCCGGCAATCGTCGAATGCCGCGAAAAACACGGCGTTGACGTTTCCGGCGCGTATTCGCCCGATACGATTTTTCTGCGCGGCTACAAAGGCGAATTCGACGCCGTCATCGCCTGTTATCACGACCAGGCGACGATTGCCGTCAAATGCCTTTCTTTCGGCGCGTCGGTCAACGTCACTCTGGGCTTGCCTTTAATAAGGACTTCGGTTGACCACGGCACGGCGATTGACATCGCCGGAAAAAACATCGCCGAGGCGTCGAGTATGAAAGCCGCGATAAATCTGGCGGCGCATTTGAGCAAAGAACAGGCGAAAAAAACGTCGTCTGAAAGGATGTAGCTGCGTTTGACTCGAATTCGGTGATTTTCGTTCGTTAATCACGAAAAGTTATGGTTTAATTCGGATGGATAAGAAATTTTTTGTTAATATAAAAATACCAGCGAAAAAGGGTTTAAATACAAAATGAATGAAGAAACACAGGACGGACTTCCCCAGGTCTTAGTTGCCGACGATGACCCGGCAATTTTACGTCTTGTCAAAGCAATTGTTGAAAAAGAAGGCTATACGGTCGTGACGGCGCGCGACGGACGCGACGCTTATAAGCTGCTGCAATCGGGCGAGCCGTTTGTGGCGGCGATTTTCGACGTGGTAATGCCTTATATTCAGGGCACGGAACTGGTTCGTTATATGCAGTCGGAAAAACGCCTGATGAAAATACCGGTAATCGTGATGACGGCGGAGCAGAATCCGCGCCTCTCGTCGGACAGTTTTGCGGCTGGCGCAGTCGCTTTTTTGCCGAAGCCGTTTACGACGGTTCAGCTGCAAACAATGCTCAAGATGTTTGTGCAAAAAAGCCGCAACAGCGCGTGATGAAACGCAAAATCTTCTTGACGTAAACGGCTTGCAATGATAGCTTTCAAAACGTAGCATTTTTTTCTAAGCGCGGTTGCGAGCTAGCTTGAAGACCAAGGAGCATAATTCTCAGTGTCAAGACGCAAATTATTGTTGGCAGACGATTCGGTGACGATTCAAAAGGTCGTCAACTTGACCTTTGCCGATGAAGGCATCGAAGTTTTTGCCGTCGGCAACGGCAACGAGGCGATAGACAGGCTTTTAGAGATTTCGCCGGATTTGGTGATGGCTGACGTCAATATGCCGGGCATCAACGGCTATCTGGTCTGCGAGCGGATTAAGCAATACGAAAAATTCAAAAATACGCCGGTTATTTTGCTGGTCGGCTCGTTTGAGCCGTTTAACGAGCAGGAAGCGCGGCGCGTCGGCGCGGATGATTATTTAACGAAGCCGTTCCAGTCGATTCGCCAGCTGGTCAGCAAAGTTTCCGAATTGCTCGAACGCTCGGAAGCGGAAAACGTCGAAGCGACCTCGACTCCTTTGGAAGACAGCTTTGCCGAGACGCAGGAAATAGAGCCGCCGCTCGAAGCCGAAGTCATCGAATCATCCGAAACGCCGCGTTATGAAGACGCCGGATATGACGACGAAATGATTCAGACCAATCAGGCGAGCAGTTTTGCGTTTGACGAAGCGCACAAATTTGCGTCGAGAAATTACGTCGAGCCGCGCGAGGAAGATTACGGCAAAACTCAGCCGCTTTCCGCCTCGGATTTAAGAGAGATTGAATCCGCGCCGGACGCTGATGTTTCTCCGGCACAGGAAGATTCGCCGCTGCCGCAGACATATCCGAGCGAAATTTCGCCACCGGCGCAAACCGCGCCGGAGTTTGAGTCTGAAGATGACGACGACTTTCTGGAACTGTTCGACGAAGACGAGTTTGAAGACGAAGAAGAAGAAGAAACGGAAAATATTCAGCCGCAGGCGGAAACCGCCGGCGCAAATGAAGTGAGCGCCGAAAGCCCGACGGCTGTTTCCGAAACAGAAGATTATCACACGGCGGAAACGGAAAATATTCAACCGGCTGAAATGCGAAGCCTTCAGCCGCTGGAAGCCGAAACGGTTGAATCGAGCGAAGCTCAAAGCATCGAGCCGGAAAAAGCGGAAAATGTTTATCGGGTCGAATCTGAAAGCGTTCAGCCGGATGAAACGGAAACCGCGCAAACCACTGAAACTGAAAGCGTTCAGCCGACTGAAAAGGAAACTATGGCAGCGGCGGCTTCGAGCCAGCTTTCGCCGGAAATGATTGACGCGATTGCGCAACGCGTGATTGAAAAGCTTTCCGCCAGCGCCGTCAAAGAAATCGCCTGGGAAGTCGTTCCGCAACAGGCGGACTTAATAATTAAAAAAATGGTCGAAGAGAAATTAAAAGAATAGAAAATATTTATAGTTAGTAATCAGTAGCGGTTAGTTTTCGCCAACGAGATGAAAGCTAGCCGTTTTTGTTTTAAAATTGAAATTTTTAGCCGTCAGCTTTCAGCCGCCGGCAATCAGCTTGAAGCTGACGTCTGACCACTGACCGCCGACCACTGACATTTATGGAAATCGCAAAAGCTTATAATCCGAAAGAAGCCGAAGAGAGTCATTATCAAAACTGGGAAAGCAAAGGTTATTTCGCGCCGGAAATCAACGAAAACCCGGACGCGCCTGCCTTTTCAATCGTCATTCCGCCGCCGAACGTGACGGGCAGCCTGCATATGGGACACGCGCTCCAGCATACGCTGATGGACACATTGACGCGCTGGAAGCGAATGCAGGGCTACAGAGCGCTTTTTGTCGTCGGCGTCGACCACGCCGGCATCTCGACGCAGCTGATGGTCACGCGCCAGCTAAAGCAGGAAGAAAAGAAAACGCCGCAGGACATCGGACGCGACGCTTTCACCGAAAAAGTCTGGGCGTGGAAAGCGAAATACGGCGGCGAGATTACGCGCCAGATTCGCCGCGAAGGTCTCTCGGTCGATTGGTCGCGCGAGCGCTTCACGATGGACGAAAGCCTTTCGCGTGCGGTGCGCGAGGTTTTCGTGCGTCTTTATGACGAAGGCTGGATTTATCGCGGCAACCGCATTATCAACTGGTGTCCGCGCGACAAGACCGTTTTGTCCGATTTGGAAGTCAAAGAAGAAACGAAAAAAGACGGCAAGCTTTTTTATCTGCAATATCCAATAAAAAATTCGGATAAAAAAATCACGGTGGCGACGACGCGACCCGAAACGATGCTCGGCGATACGGCGGTCGCAGTTAATCCCGAAGACGAACGCTATCAGGATTTAATCGGGCAAATAGTCGAGCTGCCGCTCGCGAACCGCGAAATTCTCGTTATCGCCGACGATTACGTCGATCCGAAATTCGGCACGGGCGCGGTGAAAATCACGCCCGCGCACGACCCGAACGATTACGAGATGGGCTTGCGTCACAATCTCGAACAGCTCAACGTAATGAACAAGGACGCGACGATGAACGAGGCGGCGGGCGCGGAGTTTGAAGGCTTAGACCGTTACGCCGCGCGCGAACGGGTGGTCGAGAAATTCGAAGAATTGGGATTACTCGAAAAAATCGAGGATTACGAAATGACTCTGCCGCATTGCGAGCGCTGCAAAACGGTCATTGAGCCGCTTCTTTCCGAGCAATGGTTCGTAAAAATGGACGAGATGCGCGATATGGCTTTGGATTTGATGCGCCGCGAGAAAGCGCCGCGCTTTTTCCCCGAAGTGCCGTATGAAAAAATTTATACGACGTGGCTCGAAAATCTCAGGGATTGGACGATTTCGCGCCAGCTCTGGTGGGGACATCAGATTCCCGCGTGGTATGACAAGCAGAGAAACGTTTACGTCGCGCGGACGAAGGAAGAAGCCTTCGAGCAGGCTGGGGCGAGCGATTTAACGCAGGACCCGGACGTTCTCGACACCTGGTTTTCGTCCGCTTTATGGTCGTTTTCGACGCTCGGCTGGAACGGCGAAGTGACGGAAACAGAAGATTTAAAGACGTTTCACCCGACCGACGTGCTGGTTACGAACCGCGATATTATTTTCCTCTGGGTTTCGCGAATGGTGATGACGGCTCTGAAATTCGTCGGCGAAAAACCGTTTAAAGACGTTATCATTCACGGCACGGTTCTGGACAAAAACGGGCAGCGAATGTCGAAAACGAAAATGAACGGCATCGACCCGCTCGACGTTTTCGAAAAATTCGGCGTCGATGCGACCCGAATGGCTTTAGCCGGTTCGGCGACGGGCGCGGATTTCGCGTGGCGCGACGAAAAAGTGGAATCTTTCCGCAATTTCGCCAACAAAATCTGGAACGCGACACGCTTTTGCCTGTTAAATAGCGAAGGCGCGCAGGTCGATTATTTCTATCTGAATCCGAAAGCGGAAGTTTCGGAAATTCAAAATTTGATAAGCGACGAATTGAGCGAGCTGGACGAGGAAGACGAGGAATTTCTGGATAAAGTCGTCCCGGAATTTGCGGCTGACAATCCGAAGGAAAATCTTTCGATTGCCGACCGCTGGATTGTTTCGCGGCTGAATAAAACGGCTTTGAGCGTCAACCGCGCGCTGGAAACTTACCAGTTTCACGAAGCCGTGCAGCTTCTTTATCACTTTTTCTGGGACGATTTCTGCGATTGGTATATCGAGCTGGTCAAAGACGAAATTACCGCGCCCGACCCGAGCGTCGGGCGCGACGCGGCGCGCTCGCGCATTATCACGATTCTGGAGCAGGCATTGCGTTTATTGCATCCGTTTATGCCGTTTCTGACCGAGGAATTATGGCAAAAGCTGCCGGAAGTTTCGCGCGACTTGCATAATCCGGCTTATAAAAACGCCGCGCAGACGATTATGCTCGCCGATTTTCCGAAAGGCGACGCGGCGCTGATTGACGAAAAAGCTGAAAGCGAGATGCAAGCCGTGATTGAATTGATTTCAAAAGCGCGAAACATCCGCGCCGAAATGAACATCAAGCCGTCCGACAAAATTTCGCTGCTCGTTTCGGCAAGCGGCAATCTGCAAAAAATCTTTGCCGAAAACGAAGCGCGGATTTTGAAGCTGGCGCGCGCAATCGAGCTGCAAATCGGCGAAAACGCGGAAGCGCCGAAGGCTTCGGCGCGCGCCGTTTTGACCGGCGGCGCCGAGCTCGCCGTGCCGCTCGAAGGCTTGATTGATTTTCAGAAAGAAACCGAGCGGCTGGAAAATCAATTAAACAAGCTCGAAACCGAAAACGAAAGATTAAACAAACAGTTGTCCAATCAAAATTTTGTGGAGAAAGCGCCGGCGGAAAAGGTTCAGGAAATTCGCGACCGCGTGGCGGAAATTACGCAGCAAACAACCGCTCTGAGACAAAATCTGGAGGCTCTGCGATAAAATGGGGGCAAAACTCCGGCGCATTTCCGATTGGCTTGGATATCGCTACGCTGACTCTATAATTGCCGCGGCAAGAACCTGATTAAATTTTCTATTTGTGGAGAATAAGCTTTTTGGGGGTTGAGTCGGCAGTTGCAGCCCGGAGATTGGAAGAAACCTGTAGAAATAGAAAAATCCGGGACTTAGCCCACATTAAGCCCCGGACACCGTTCTTTCCCAAATCGTCGGATAACAGCCTTGGGTTAGATGGTGCTGTCATTTTAGACTGAATTTTGAAAAATAGTCAACGGGAAAATGCAAAAAAATCACAATTTTTAAGAATTTTTTTTTCTTGCGCTTCGAGTATCGGAATTCACATCGAATGTAAACCCGAAAAACGCACAAAAATCACTCTCTTTTACTGATTTTTATTAAATGCGGTCAGGTTCGACAACCGGGTTAAAGACGCTGACCGCGATTAATTCATCAGGCGCAAGCCGCAGCCGATAAAGATTAACTGCATACCTAATGGTATTTCCGAATATCGCTCGAATCTCAAAAACATTTTAGTTTCTTGTGTTTACCGTTGTGGTACGGCGATTGCTATATTAACAGGCGAGTCGTTTGGAACTCGAATAAATTCCAATCATTTATAAAGGGACGCTCTTTTATTATTTTATTAGGGCAACAGGGACAAGGAGAAACCATGAAATTAAATAACTTGAAACGAACGATAGCAGTCTCCGCACTCGGTTTAGCGGCAATTCTGGGGACCAGTGAAATTGCCGGCGCTCAAACGAATAAGCAAATCCAGAAACAACAGCAGAAAGTCTGGAAGCAGCAGCAAAAAGCCGAAAAACAACAGCAAAAGCTTGAAAATCTGCAAGCCAGACGCTATCGCGTTTATCGCAACGGCGGTTATTACCAGACCGACAATCGCGGCGCTGAACTGCTGCGGCAGGCGGTCAACCGGGGTTATCAGCAAGGCTATCGCGCCGGACAATCAGACCGTTCGTCCAGACGCGGCTCCAATTACGGCACTTCTTCGATTTTCCGCAGCGGAAATTACGGTTATCAGAGCTATGTCGATTCGAGCCAGTACCGTTATTATTTCCAGCAGGGCTTCCAGCGCGGTTACGAGGACGGTTACAACAGCCGCAATCGCTACGGCTCGAACACGGGCGGTGGTTTGAACATCTTAGGCTCGATTTTGCAGGGAATTCTTAATATTCAAGCCTACTAAGAATTCGGGACGGTTCATAAATTCTCTTCGGAAAGCGTTCGGGGTTACTTACCCGGACGCTTTTTTTATTTGCCGGAGAATTTCTCGTATCGATTATCGTCGAGGCTTTGATAAAAGCGTCGATTAAGCTTTTTTCGCGCGCTTTGCGGGCAAATTCGCTTAAATAAATTTTAAAGTTCGATTAAGTTGAAATCTAAATCTCCCGCCGGGACGCAAAACGCGCGAAGAAATTAATTTATAGATTTATGAACAGGCATAATTGCCGCTCTACAAAAAGCGCTCGGCGAATTCGCCGAGCGCGAAACTTTTTTGTGAAAAATCCTTTTATTTATGATACTTTAGTTCAATATGAGCTGGCTTGATACAGGTGCCATTATGGGGCAAATCGGCGAATTTCTGGCGGAAGATTTGGGGCGCGGCGATATTACGACGCAGGCGACCGTGCCGGACGACGCGCGCGCCGTCGGAAGATTTCTGGCAAAGGAAGATTTGGTCGTTTGCGGCATCGAGATTGCCGAGGCGGTTTTTATGCATCTGGACGCCGAGTCGCCCGAACTCGAACCGATTTTTAACGACGGCGACGAGGTCAAAACGGGCACGGTTTTCGCCACGCAGAAAGGTTTTGCCGACGTTTTGCTGGCGGGCGAGCGCACGGCGCTGAACCTGATTCAGAGGCTTTCCGGCATCGCCACTTTAACCAGGCAATACGTGCGCGCGGTCGAAGGCACCGGCGCAGCGATTATCGATACGCGCAAAACCACGCCGGGCTTGCGCCTGCTGGAAAAATACGCCGTCACGGTCGGCGGCGCGAAAAATCATCGGCTCGGCTTGGACGACGGCGTTTTGATTAAAGACAATCACATCACGATGGCGGGCGGCGTCAAGGAAGCCGTCCGGCTGGCGAAACAAAAAATCGGGCACCTGCATAAGGTCGAGGTCGAAATTACGAACTGGGCGCAGCTGAGAGAAGCGGTTCTGGCAGGCGCGGACATCATTATGATTGACAACCAGACGCCGGACGAAGCCGCAAAGCTGGTCGAAATGTCGCGCAATATGAACCCGAATGTTTTGATTGAAGCGTCGGGCGGAATGAATCTGGACACGGTTCGCTCCTATGCCGAAGCGGGCGTCGATTTGATAAGCGTCGGAAAACTGACGCATTCGGCGCGGGCGGTCGATATTAGCTTTAAGATTCAAACGTTATAAGAGTCGTGAGTCGTGAGACAAAAAATCGACTTGCTCTCGACTCTAAAATTACTGAGAATGAATATTTCCAGTTCTCAGTTCTCAGTTCTTATTTCTCACTTCTTTAACTTTTTCTTCGCTTGTCAGCGCCAGCATTTCCTCTGCCGGTTTGAACAGCGGCAAAAAATAAATTAAGACGGTCGAAAGAATCAACGCAATCGTGCAGGCAATTCCGCCTTCCAGACCGTATTGCCCGCCGGTCAGCCAGTCTGGTCCGGCATCCGCCGATTGCAGCACGGGCGCGGTCACGATTTTTTGCAGCCCGCTGACGTTGATTCCCAGGATTGCGCCTTGAAACCAGTTCCACATCAGATGAAGCCCGAAAGGAAACCACAGATTCCGCGTTTTGTAATAAGCAACCGCAAACCATACGCCCGCGATAAAAGTATTCAGCCACGAAAGAAAACCGGCGCTCGGATTGTCGTTATGCGCCGCCGCGAAAAGAAGCGAGGTAATGATTAAGCCAGCCCGGAAAAGTTTTGCGCGCGCCAGAGTTTGCAGCATATAACCGCGAAAAAATGCTTCCTCAAAGATTGCGCCGGCGATGAAAATCGAAAGCGAAACGCCGAGCGTCAAAAAAATCGCGGACGCGCCCGCCGCCCGGTTAAATTGAAAGCTCACGCCGCCGAAAACCGCCGCCGGCAAAGCCGCGAAACACAACGAAGCCGCGCCCAGAACACATCCGGCAAGCAAATCTTTCAGCCAGTTTCGCGTAAACCAGAAGCCGAGCGCGCGAAACGGCAAATCCTCGAAAAGCCTGCCGTAAAGCCAGCCGAGAAAAATCGCCAGCGTCGCGAAAATCGTAAACGGAACGAAAAGAGCGAGCAGGCTGTCCGATGTAAATCCAACCGGCAATGCGGAAAGAACCTTAATCGCGCCGGTCGCGAAAAAAGCCGATAAGATGCCGAATGAAACCAGAAAAATCAGAAATCGCCAGCCGCTGCGCAGCCGCCCGATTTGATTAAAGAAAATGTCGTTGAAGCTCATAAATTTAATTGAGTTTAGACAATTAAACGCCGGTCATCAATGCAAAACGCGAAGTGCAAAGGGCAAAATGGCAGCAGAAATTTAAGACGCAGGATTAAGGATTAAATTTTGAAGCTTGAATCCTGAAGCTTAAATCCCGAAGCCTTCTATTTTGCACTTCGCATTTTGCGTTTTGCATTTAATACTTTGTGTTAAACTGGCTGTCGTGGAGAGACGAACGCCGCCTTTAAAACGCCGCTCGCCGCCCTGGATTCTGGGCGGGCTGGTGTTTTTTTTGCTGACCGGGCTGGTGTTGCTGCAAACCTCGAACCTCTGGAAAGAACTGTCGGTCGAAACCGCCAACGACACGCTCGCTCTCTACGCGCTTTCGTCGCTGAATTTTATCGCCTTTGTTATTTTCGCTTTTATCTTTGTTCGCAGTCTGGTCAAGCTCAGGCGCGAGCGGCGCGCGCTGGCGGTCGGCTCGAAGATAAAAACGCGTCTGCTGATTTATTTTTTCGCCGTCAGCCTTCTGCCGATTATCGCGATGGCGGTTTTTTCGTATCTGTTTATGAACCGCGCGCTGGAGCGCTGGTTTACGCAGATTCCCGAAAACGTCATCCGCGAGGCGCGCCAGATGCAGACGCAGGCAGTCGAAGACCAGACGCTGAAGCTGAGCGAAACGGCGCGGATGCTGGCGACCGTGTTGGACCGGCAGGAAATAACGAACGAAAGTTTATCGAAAATCGTCGAGCAGGGAAATCTGACGCGGCTTTCGGTTTTGTCGAAAAACGGCGAAATTCTGGCGGCGAGCGAGCGCAATCTCTCGCCCGAGCAAAAAGCGGAACTCGACCGGACGATAATGTTTGTCCGGCAAAATCAACTCGACGCGCTTGCTTTGCACGACGGGAAAGGCTTCGACGTCGCCGTCGCCGATTTTTCCGACGGTCGCCGATTAGTCGTCGTGCCGGATTTGCGACCCGAAGAAAACGTCAGCCAGATGGTCGAAAATTCCTTAATCGAGTTTGATAAATTAAAAGAGCAGCAAATCACCGTCCGGCGCATCGGGCTTTCGACGCTCGGACTGCTGACTTTTCTTTTGATTTTCGCTTCGTCGTGGACGGCGTTTTACATCGCGCGCGGGCTGACGATTCCGATAAAAGCGCTGGCGGAAGGCGCGGACAAAATCGCGCACGGGAATTTTTCGCACCGCGTCGACGTTTTGGCGGAAGACGAGCTTGCCCTGCTGGTTTCGTCGTTCAATCAAATGTCTGCGCGGCTCGAAGCGAATTCCGCCGAGCTGCTCGAACGCCGCAAATACACCGAAACCGTTTTGCAGTCGCTTTCGACCGGCGTCATTTCTTTCGACGCGAAAGACCGCATCACGACGATTAACAAAGCCGCGATTCAGATTTTAAGACTCGAAAACGCGAGCTTTGAAAATTTCGCGCTTTCGACCATCGTCAACGCCGAAAATCGAGCAATTCTGGAAAAGCTTCTGGCGCGCGCCAAGCGCATCGGGCAAGCCGCCGAGCAGACGGTTCTCGCGCGCGAAAACGCCGACGGAAACGGTTCGGGAGCCGGCGAGAGCGTGCCCGTCGCGCTGGCGGCGACCGCTCTGCCGGATAAAAACGGCGTCGTGCTGGTCATCGAAGATTTAAGCGAGCTTTTGCAGGCGCAGCGCGCGTCAGCCTGGGCGGAAGTCGCCCGCCGGATGGCGCACGAAATCAAAAATCCGCTCACGCCGATTCAGCTTTCGGCGGAGAGAATCATCAAGAATTTCTATCGAACCGCGTCATTCGTTCGTCCTTCGTCGGCTGAAAATGAAACGAAAAATTCGGAGACCAACGGCGAAGGACAAACGGCGAAGGACAAAGGGCAATTTGAAAAAGTCGTCGAAGAAAGCACGTCCACGATTTTGCGCGAAGTCAACAGCCTGAAATCTATGGTTGACGAGTTTTCGCGCTTTGCGCGCCTGCCGAACGTCAGGCTGGAAGACGGCAGCGTCAATGAAATCGTGCGCCAGTCGGTCGCGCTTTACGAAGACCGTTTTAACGACGTCCGTATCGAGACGATTCTGGCGCGTAATCTGCCGCCGGCGATGCTCGACGAAGAACAGCTGAAAAGAGTTTTTGTCAATCTGATTGACAACGCCATCGAGGCTTTTGACAAATCGCGGGCGGATAAACGCATTAACGTCAAAACATTTCACGACAAAGGACGGGATTTGATTGTGGCGGAAGTTTCCGATAACGGCGGCGGCATCGCGCCGTCGAATTTTCAGAAGCTTTTTCAACCGTATTTTTCGACCAAAGGACGCGGAACCGGCTTGGGCTTGGCAATCGTTCAAAGAATTGTTATCGAGCACGGCGGCAAAATTAAAGCCGTGAACAATTCTCCGCGAGGCGCAAAATTTATTATAGAATTGCCTGTAATTATTTGAGGTGAACCGGCATTGGAATAATCGCGACGAGCTAAAATCCGAGCGGAGTTTTGCGGCAACGCAAACGGGAATTAAATCTTCCGAAGTCTTCGGAGTTTCTCGGTCGACAGTTTCCGAATTCGGCAGGTTGTTTGCGAAAAGCTGAACACAGTGTTTATGATATTATCTACATTTCTTACATTTTAAAAATAATTTCCGCGCCTGTTACCTTTCGCCGAATTTTTACGCCTTAGCAGTTGTAGGCGAAAATTCTTCGACCAAAATTATAATTTATAGGAAAAGCGCAGATTATACGGAGACAATTAAATATGACTTTTACGACTTACAAACGATTTATCTTTCTTTTTGCTTTTATTCTTTTATGCGGTCATCTCGCCGGCGTTTCGGCGCAATTGGGCGGCTTGGGCGGACTCGGCGACAAACTGAAAAAGAAAACGCCCGAACTGCTCGGCGATAAGCCGCCGATTACGACGAGCCTGCCGGACGCGAAATGGGGCGACGCTTCAAAAGACGGTTTTACGCCGCGCGAAGCGCAGCGCTCGCTGATGACTTTGCAGCGCACGCCGAACGGCGGTTTCGTTCTCCAGCCCGGCTATTATTCGATGCAGGTGCAGAGTTACTGCCTGAAAGCCGGAACGCACGGACCGGGCGAAGGCAACGGTTATCTTTACGCGCCGCCGAAAGGTCCGGCGGAAGACGCCGTGATGACCATCGTCCGCAACTCGGTCAATCGTCCCGAAATCCCGCAGAGCAAAATTCAGATGCTTTTGTGGGCAATCATCGCCCGCGCCAAGTTTGAAGATTTATCGAGCGAGCTGAAAGCGACCGCCTCGCAGCTGCTGACGCCGCGCCAGCTTGCCGGATTAAATCGAACCGCCCTTAACGCTCTGCCGGGACCGCTTCAGCAAGAGGCGCTTAATCGAGCGCCCGCCGGCGTGCGACAGGTTTTGCAAGCCGAAGCGCAGTTGCGGCAGATGCTTACTTCCGCCAACGCATCGTTTGCGGAAATGGAAAGAGTCGCGGTTTTATCGGGCGCGGCTCCGCTCGGCGAAGGCAGCGTCGAAGTTCCTTCGGGACGCTGGTCGATACATCCGGACGGTTATTACGTGCGTTATATTCCGAGCAGCTACAGTTCGACGCGCGTCGAAATCTGGGTTCCGCAGGGCAGCCCCGCCGTCGGCAAGGAATTCGACCCGGCGACCCACGTCGCCGTTCCCGGAAACACCGCCCGGCAGCGTTTGATACAATCGGGACGCCCGCAGCAACAGCAGTAAAACGTTTTTATTATTATAACTCATCTCAAAATGGTTTAGAGGCGAGCTAAACTCGCCTCTAAACAGACAATTTTTATATTTGAGATAGCTTCTAAATGAATTCAATTTTAATTGTTGACGACGAGCGCGGCATACGCGAAACGCTGCGCGGAGTTTTGGAAGACGAAGGCTTTGAGGTCGAAGCGGTCGAATCGGGCGAAGACTGTCTGAAGGTCGCGGCGACGAAAAATTTCGGCTGCATCTTGCTCGACGTCTGGCTGCCGGAAATCGACGGGCTGGAAACTTTGAAACAATTGCGCGACAACGGCAGCGATTCGGCGGTCGTGATGATTTCCGGTCACGGCAACATCGAAACCGCCGTTAACGCCACCAAACTCGGCGCGTTCGATTTTATCGAAAAGCCTCTGTCCATCGAAAAAACGATTCTCACCATTCGCAACGCGATTCGGACGAAAGAACTGGAAAGATTAAACGCGCAGCTTGCCGAGACGCTGAATCAGGAATACGTGATGATCGGCGATTCGGTCGTGATGCGCGCTTTAAGAAAACAAATCGCCATCGTCGCGCCGACCGACGGCAGAGTTTTGATTTCCGGCGAATCCGGCACGGGAAAAGAACTTGTGGCGCGGGCGATACACGCGCAGTCGAAGCGGCAAACCGCACCGTTTGTCGAGATAAATTCCGCCGCGATTCCTGAAGAATTAGTCGAATCGGAGCTTTTCGGACACGCGAAAGGCGCTTTTTCCGGCGCGGTCGTCGCCAAGAAAGGGAAATTTGAATTTGCCGACGGCGGCACGCTTTTTCTGGACGAAATCGGCGATATGTCGCCGCGCGTGCAGGCAAAAATGCTGCGCGTTTTGGAAGAACAGCGTTTCGAGCCGGTCGGCAGCAACACGCCGGTACGCGTCGATGTGCGCGTCATCAGCGCGACGAATAAAAATCTGGACGAGCTCATCGAAAGCGGCACGTTTCGCGCCGATTTGTTTTTTCGTCTGAACGTCATTCCGTTTCAGATTCCGCCGCTGCGCGAGCGCCTCGAAGACATTCCCGCGCTGGTCGAGCATTTCAACCTGAAGTTTTCCGTCGCCTACGGCAAACGCCCGAAAATATTCGGCGAGAACGCGATTGAGGCTTTGCAGAATTACGCGTGGCTCGGCAACGTTCGCGAGCTGAAAAACACCATCGAGCGCATCGTGATTATGAACTCGAAAAAGCAGATTTCCGTCGGCGATTTGCCGATGATGTCCGACGAAAAACCGCCCGCGTCGAGCTATCGTTTCCCGTCTTTCAGAGCCGCGACTGACGCTTACCAGCGCGAATTCATCCAGCGCAAGCTCGCCGAAGCCGACGGCAATATTTCCAAAGCCGCCGAGCTGATGGGCGTTGACCGCAGCCACCTGCACCGCCGGATTAAAACGCTGGGAATCGTAACAAAGGAAAGGTGAGAAACGGAAAACGGAAAATGGAAAACGTGAAATGGAAGCTTAGAAACTCGGTCTGTAAGTTGGCAAACGAGATTTGTAGATTAACAAACGCCGTTTTCCTTCCTAAAAACAGTGATTTCGTGCTCAATTAATGCAGATGAGTAAGCGCAAATCTTTTTCCGTTTTCCGTTTTCCGTTAACTGCGTTTTTCTTTCAGCAGTCGCCAAGCCAGAATTCCGCCGAAGATTCCGCCCGCGGCTAACAAAAGACCGTTTTTCGCTTTCGGATTGGTTTGCAGCCACGTGTAAGGGTCGCTTTTTAACTGCTCGCCCGAAAACTCGCCTTCGACCGTATCTTTTCCGGTAATCGGCTCGAACAGATTGCCCGCGAAATTTCCGTCGGACGCTTCACCCGAATCCTGCCCGGTATAACCGATGACGTGAGAAGCCCAGTCGGCAAGACGCGGCGAAACTCTTTCGGCATAGACGACGCCCAAACCGGCGCCGCCCGCGACCAAATCGCGCACCGGATTTTCGGCGGCGTAGAGAATCGCGTCAACCACGATTTGCGGATGATAAATCGGCGGCACGGGACGCGGTTTGAAAAGCATCTTGTTGCGCCCGGTGCGGTAAATCGGCGTGTTTATCGCGGCGGGCAGGATTTGCGTGACGGCGACGGGAATTTGGTCGTGTTCAAGCTCGACGCGCAAAACCTTCAGAAAACCAGCCAGACCGTGTTTCGAAGCGCCGTATGCGGATTGATAAGGCGCGGCGCGATAGGCTTCGACCGAGGAAATATGAATCAGCGCGCCGCCTTTTTCCTTCAAGTGCGGCAAAGCTGCTTTCGCGCCGTAGATTTGCCCTAAAAGATTGGTTTCTATAACCTGCTTATATTCTTCGGGGTCGGTTTTTTCGGCAGTCCCGAAAAGAAAAACGGCGGCGGAATGAACCCAGGTGTCGATTCTGCCGTATCTCAAAACGGTTTTCTCGGCGACATCTCTGACCTGCTCGAAATCCGACGTGTCGGCGACAACGTAAAACGCTTCGCCGCCTGCCGCTTCGATTTCCGCCGCCAGCGATTTTAAGCCCGCTTCGCCGCGCGCGGCAACACAGACTTTCGCGCCGCGCTTAGCGAATTCCAAAGCCGTCAGTCTGCCGATGCCGCTCGATGCGCCGAAGACGACGGCGACCTGCACTCCGATTGGTTTCAACGTGATTTTCAATTTACACCTTCCCTTGCTCGAAAGGCGAAAGGCGAAAGTAACACAAAGAATTTATCCTTTCGCCCTTCGCCTTTATCCTTTCTGCGGCACTTCTTCGTCCGCCGGAAAAAATTCCAGCGAAGCCGAGTTTAAACAATAACGTTGTCCGGTCGGCGGCGGACCGTCGGGAAAAACGTGTCCCTGATGCCCGTCGCAGCGCGCGCAGCGAATTTCCGTTCGAATCATCCCGTACGCCGTATCGCGAATATAACGAATGTGGTCTTTGTCGTAAGATTGATAAAACGAAGCCCAGCCCGAACTCGAATGAAACTTGGAATCCGAGCGGAAAAGCGGCAATCCGCATAATTTACAGGCATAAGTTCCGTCCTGCTCGTTGTCGGTCAGATTGCCGCAAAACGGCGGCTCTGTGCCGTGGTCGAGCAAAATGTGTCGTTCTTCTTCCGTCAAATCCTGCGCCAGTCTTTCTCTTTCTTCGGCGCTTAACGGCGTGATGTCATAGCCCGATTCGGACATTTCCTTTCCGGCAGTTTGCGTTTCCGGTGTCATAAATTTTCTCCTTGCTTCAATGATTACAAAATCGGACGGAAAATTCCAGAGCTTTGAGGCATTCAAACGACGCTCACGTGCCTTTGTTTGGCGCACACGAGCAGATGTTTACCTCACACGAACAACTTTTTGACGCTCAAACGCAGATATTCGCCGCCCGGAAGCATTTGTTCGCCGCTCAAACGCATTTATTTGTCGCTCGAATGCGCGCGCGCCGCTCAAAGGCGTTTTATTGCCGCTCAAATGCAGTTAATCGGCGTTCAAACGCGCTTTATTTCCGATTCAGCGGGCTTGACGAGGAAAAAGTGGTCAGCGAGAGCAATTAACTTACTGCTTACCGTTTATCGTTGACCGCTTTATTCCGAATTTTCCAAATTGTTCAAGCGTTTTTCCAAATCCCGGAGCGTCCGCGTCATCTCGCCCAGGCGTCGGAAAGCGGCAATCGAGCGCAGCCAGTCGCGATTATCGAAAGCGGGCACGCCGGAAATGATTTTACCGTTTTCGACGTTGTGACTCGTCGCCGATTTTGCCGTCACGACCACGTCGTCGCCGACTTTCAGATGCCCGGCGATGCCGACCTGCCCGGCGAGAATCACACGTTTTCCGATAACGGAGCTGCCGGCTAAGCCGGTCTGCGCACAAATCAGGGAATCTTCTTCGACCGTGCAGGAATGTCCGATTTGCACGAGATTGTCGATTTTTACGCCGCGCCGGATTCTGGTTTCGCCGACCGAAGCGCAGTCAACCGCCGAATTCGCGCCGATTTCGACGCCCGATTCGATGACGACGCGCCCGGTTTGCGGAATTTTCAGCCAGCGTTTCTCCTCGTCCTTCGCATAGCCGAAACCGTCCGAGCCGATTGTCGTATTATTGTGAATAATCACGTTGTCGCCGATTTCCGAGTTTTCGCGAATCGAAACGCCCGAGTGAATCGTACAGTTTCTGCCGATTTTCACATTGTCGTAAATCGTCACGTTCGGGAAAATTTTCGTCCGGCTTTCGATGATGCAGTTTTCGCCGACGACCGTGTTTGCCTGGATTTCGACATCTTCGGCGAGGCGCGCCGTTTCGCTGACAAAGGCTTTCGGGTGAATAAAAGGAATCGTTTCGGGCGCGGGATTAAACAGGCGCAAAGCTCGCGTGTAAGCTAAGTAAGGGTCTTTCGCGCGCAGCACGGCGATGTCTTTTCTCTCGATTTTTTCTTTTTCGTTCAAAAAAATCGCGCTCGCCCGCGTTTCCTGAATCTGCGGCGTGTATTTCGGATTTGCCAGAAACGTTACTTCGCCGTTTCCGGCAATGTCGAGACCCGCCGCGCCCGTGATTTCCGAATCCGCCGCGCCCTGTTCAATCGTCGCCGAAGTTTTTTCGGCTAATTCAGCTAATTTCATATTCTTCTTGATAAATGATGTTTCAATGTGTCAGAATTTATCTTACGAAAATTCTCTCCCAACCCGAACCGTAAATAAAGCATCACGTCATGTAATACCAATCTATCAATCGCCGATTTTGAAAAAAACACAAAAAAATGCGTGGAACAGGAAACATCCGTCAAAAATCGCCGATAACATAAGGAATTAGTTTTATGAATGAAAGAACTCTGACCCAAACCGAAAAAAGCTACACCGTCGATGAATACTTGAAAATGGAGCGCAAAAGCGCCAGCAAGCACGAGTTTATGGACGGTAAATTATTAGCCGCTGCCGGTTCCAGCCGCCAGCACAACCTGATCGGCACGAACACGACCGTCGCCATCGGCAGCCGCACGCGCGGGCATAAATGCGAAGTTTACGTCAACGATATGCGCGTCCAGCTGAGCCGCAATCGGTTTTCTTACCCGGATGTGGTCGTCGTCAGCGGCGAGCCGAAATTTGCCGACAGCGAAACCGACGTTTTGCTGAATCCGACGGTCGTCGTCGAAGTTTCTTCGCGCAACACCGTCAGCTATGATAAAACCGTCAAGCTGGAAAGTTATCTGGCGATGGACAGTATTCGCGAGGTTCTGCTGGTCAAGGAAGACGAGCTGCGCGTCGAGCATTATTTCAAACAGAACCCGAAACAGTGGATTTACCGCATTTATAACGCTAACGACGATGTTATCTCGCTGGATTCCATCAACTGTAAAGTCTCGCTGTCGGAAATCTACTCGCAGGTAAAATTCGACCAGGCGGCGATTAGGTCGCAGGCGATTAATTAAAGTTAAAAAGTTAAAAAGTTAAAAAGTTAAAAGGCGAAAAGGCGAAAAAGTAAGTTGAGTTTCTTCGACAAACTTTTTCGCCTTTTCGCCTTTTTAACTCTTAAACTTTCTAGAGTAGATTTACCGGGTCAATCTCCACGTTTATAATCCGCAAATCGCAGGCGTTTTCCTGCGCGCCGTCGAGGGCGAAATCAATCAGCTCGCGCAGCTTTTTGCGATTGACGGCTTTGATTAAAATTTGCAGCCGGTGCTCGCCTTTCAATCTCGCCAGCGGCGCGGGCGCGACTCCCAGAACACGGGCGTTTCTTTCGCCGTTTGCCGCGACCAGACATTCCTTAAAAGCCTGCGCGTTGCTGAAAGCGTAGTCGTAATCTTCGTGATGCACCGTCACGCAGGCGAGCGCGGCAAACGGCGGGTACGTCAGGTTCTGCCGGTAGCGGATTTCTTCCTGATAAAATTTTTCGTAATCCTGATTGCAGGCTAATTGCAGCGCGTAATGTTCGGGATAAAAAGTCTGTATAATCACGCGCCCCTGCAAAAGCCCGCGTCCGGCGCGCCCGGCAACCTGCGTCAAAAGCTGAAAAGTTCTTTCCGCCGAGCGAAAATCCGGCAGCGCCAGACCGGCATCGACCGAAACCACGCCGACCAGCGTCACGTTCGGAAAATCGTGACCTTTCGCCAGCATCTGCGTGCCGACCAGCATATCGATTTTATGCTCGGCGAAATCCATCAAAGTTTCTTCAAACGTCCGTCGCTTCTGCGTCGTATCGCGGTCGATGCGCGCGATTCTGAGGGCGGAAAACTTGCGTTTCAGAATGTCCTCGATTTGCTCGGTTCCTTCGCCGACGAAATAAATAAATTTCGAATCGCAGAAAGGACATTTGCGCGGCGCTTTCGCCCGAAAGCCGCAGTAATGACAAAGCAAAACGTTTTCGCGTTTATGGTAAGTCAAAGTAATATCGCAGTTCTGGCAGCGAATCGTCTCGCCGCACGAGCGACACAAAACGAACTGCGAAAACCCGCGCCGGTTAAGCAGAATTATCGACTGCTCGCCTTTCGAGAAAGTTTCTTCGATGGCATTAAGCAGCTGCTGCGAAAAAATCGAATCGCGTCCTTCCTTTCGGAAAACTTCGCGCATATCGACCAGCTCGGCGGCGGCGAGCGGGCGATTGCCGATGCGATGCGGCAGGTGCAGGTAAACGTATTTTCCGCTTTTGGCGTTGTGAAAAGATTCGAGCGCCGGCGTTGCCGAGCCGAGAACAATCGTCGCCTTCGCAAAACTGGCGCGCACGACGGCGACATCTCTGGCGTGATAAAACGGCGATTCGTGCTGGCGATACGAGCCGTCGTGTTCTTCGTCAACGATTATCAAACCGATATTTTTTAAAGGCGCAAAAATCGCCGAGCGCGTTCCGATAGCGATTCGCGCCTGCCCGTTGCGGATTCTGCGCCACTCGTCAAACCGCTCGCCGGTCGATAAAGACGAATGCAGAATCGCCACTTCGTCGCCGAAAACCGCGCGCAGACGGCGCGAAAAAACCGGCGTCAGAGCGATTTCGGGAACGAGCATCAAAGAAGATTTGCCGATGTCCAGCGCCTCTTTCATCGCGCGAATGTAAATTTCCGTTTTCCCGCTGCCCGTCACGCCGTGAAGCAGAAAAGCTTGATAATCATTCGATAAAATCGCTTTTTCGATTTCCCGAAAGGCGTCCGTCTGCTCGCCGGTCAAAATCAAATCCAGAATTTCGGGCAGCTTCGCGTGCGCTAAAGGGTCGCGGAAAACTTCGCGGACGAAAATCTGCACGATGCCGCGTTTTTCCAGGCTGTTAACGGCTGACGCGCTGATTTGCGCTTTCTCCAGAAGCTCCGTAAAACCGATTTCGCCGTTTTCGTTAATCAAAGTTTCGACGACTTTCGCCTGCGCTTCGGTCAGCGCTTTCGCCGCCTGCTTGTGCATCTCGGTCGGCAGCAGGCGCACGGATTTTCGTCGTTTCGGTTTGGCTTTGGTCGTCAAAGTTCGCTGAAAGGTGGAAATCCAGTTGAGTTTTAAAAGCTCTCGCACGGCGCGCTGCGCAGTCGGAGCGCCGAGTTTTTTTTGCAGCTCGCGCTGCGAGACTTCCGCGTTTTCCGCCAGCATCTGCAAAATCTGCGCTTTCGAAGTGTTCAGTTTCGCGCCCGAAAGCTTTATCAATTCATCGCGTCCGGCGCTGGTTATCTGCACGATTTGCTCAATCGCGGCATTGACGCCGGCGGGCAGCGAAGCTTTTAAAATTTCGCCCCACGAAGCCGAATAATAATCCGCCGTCCATTGCGTCAGGCGCAGAATTTCCGCCGAAACAAGCGGTTCTTCGTCTATCAGTTCCAATACATCCTTGATTGCGTCGGCTTCAAATTCGATTTCTTCGCTCAAATTTTGATGAAGCGCGACGATATAGCCGGTCAACTGTCGATTGCCGAAAGGAACGAGCAGGCGCGCGCCGAGTTTGACGTTTTCCCGCAGCGCCAGCGGCAAACTGTAAGTAAAAGTCTGGCGCAGCGGCAAGGGCAAAGCGACTTCGGCAAAACGCGGCGCGGGCGAATCTTTGGTCAGGCTCGGAATCATTAAAAGAAATTTACCATAGAAAATTTCAGCCGCAGAGGACGCAGAGAGCACAGAGAAATGAAACCACAGATTGACGCGGATGAAAACAAGATGATTTAACGGAAAGGCGACTTTGCGGCTTGATAAATCTATTTTTTATCTGTGTTCACCTGCGTTTATCCGCGACTGAAATTTTCTCTCGGTTTCTTTGTGCTCTTTGTCGCTAACCTTTCTTTCCCGTCAGAAAATCACGAATCTTTTTCATATCTTCCCAGACTTCGCGTTTTTTCGACGGGTCGCGCAAAAGATACGCCGGATTAAAGGTCGGCATCAGCTTCATATCGTAATAATCGTAAAAATCGCCGCGCACCTGCGAAATCGGTTTTTTCGTGTTGAGCAAAGCTTTGGTCGGCGTATTTCCCAGAGCGATAATCACTTGCGGATGAATCGCCGTCATTTCGCGATGCAGGTAGGGCGTGAAAAATGAGAGAATGTCAGGCGTGATTTCGTCGCCGGTCGAGATGATTTTAACGACGTTCGTCAGGTAACATTCTTCGCGTTTTATCCCGACCGAAGCCAGAATCTTGGTCAGCAGCTCGCCGACCGGACCCATAAAAGGCTTTTCCGAATCGGCGTCGGGCAGTCCGGGCGATTCGCCGACGATAACGACTTTTGCCTCTCTGTTTCCGCTTCCGAAAATAAAAAATTTATCGGGAAACAGGAGTTTGCCCTTTTCCAGCATTTCCTGATTGATTTCGTCAATCGTCTCGCTCGATTCCGGCGGCGCCAAATCGAAAAGTGTGGCGGAATTATTCATCGGTTTCTTTACTTAACATCACTTCAATTTATTCATCTCTTCACGCACTTTTTTCATATCTTCCCACGTTTCGCGCTTTTTCGACGGGTCGCGCAGCAGATATGCCGGATGGAAAGTCGGCATTACCTTGACGCCGTAATAATCCTGAAATTCGCCGCGCAGCTTGGTGATGCCGATTTTTGTGTCGAGCAGGTTCTGCGTCGCCGTATTTCCCAGCACGACGATGACTTTCGGGCGAATAACGGCGATTTCGCGCAGCAGAAACGGGCGGCACGTGTGCGCTTCCGGCAAGGTCGGCGTGCGGTTGCCCGGCGGGCGGCAGCGGTTGATGTTGCCGATAAAAACGTCTTCGCGCTTCATCCCGATGGCTTCGATGATTTTGTTTAAAAGCTGTCCGGCTTTCCCGACAAACGGGCGACCTTCGGCGTCCTCGTTAGCGCCCGGCGCTTCGCCGACAAAGACCAGATCGGCTTCCGGATTGCCTTCGCTGTGGACGATTTTCGTGCGACCTTCCCAGAGCGGGCAGCGCGTGCAGTTGCCGATATCGAGGCGAATGTCTTCGAGCGTTTCGTTGGCGTCGGGAAGCGTTTCGGTGATGTCGCCGAAAAGCGATTGGCTCAGATTTTCTTCGGCGGTAGTTTTTTGTTTTGGCATATTGTCACCCTTTGCTGGTTCTGAAATTTGACTTTCTGCTTGAACATTGGAAACATTCGGCGCGCGTTTCGTCAATGACGGCAGGCGCGATAATTTCGATTTTTCCAAAAGATTCTGCCGCACCGTATTCTGTTCCGATTTGGCGGCGGGCGGCGGCGTTTTCGAAATCGGCGGCGCGACGACCGGCGTTTCCGGCACGAATCTTTCCAGATTCGGTTTTTGCCGCGAAGCCTGCTCTTTGGTCTTCGGGCTTTGGAAGGCGTTCGCGTTTTGAAATTTGGCGTCGAGCTCGGGCAAATCGACATTGAAATTTTCGACGCCGAGTTCCTGCAAATACAGGATTTGTTCTTTCAGCTCGCCGATCAGCGAGGCGTATTCGTTGTACAGGTTTTCAGCCATTTCTTTTTCTGAATTTTACCACTTCGTCGAGGATTTTGTCTGCCATCTGGCGCTTGCTCATCAGCGAAATCTCGATTGGATTTTCCGCGTCGCGGCTTAAAATCAAGCCTTGATTATTTTCCGAGCCGAAGCCGGTTTTATTGCCGCTGACGTCGTTTGCCACGATTAAATCAAGATTTTTTTTCCGCATTTTCGTGTGCGCGTAAGTCTCGACATCGTTCGTTTCCGCCGCAAAGCCGACGACGACTAAGCCTGACGGGCGTTTTTTCGAAACTTCGGCGAGAATGTCTGTGGTTTTTTCGAGTTCGATGACGAGCCGGTCTCCGGTCTTTTTAATTTTATTTTCCGCGCGTTTTGCCGGACGATAATCGGCGACCGCCGCCGCGCCGACGAAAACCGTGGCGTTTTTTAATTCGCTCATCACGGCTCGGTGCATCGCCTCGGCGGAAATCGCGCTGATAATTTTTACGTTTTCGGGCGGCGCGGCACTGGTCGAAGCGGCAACGACCGTCACTTCCGCGCCGCGCTTTCGCGCCATTTCTGCGACGGCAAAACCCATTTTGCCGGACGAATGATTGGAAAGAAATCGAACCGGGTCGATTTCTTCGCGCGTGCCGCCGGTGGTTATTAAAAAGCGCTCGTCTTTTAAGTCGAGAGTTTGATTTTCGCTCTCGACTCTCGACTCTCGACTCTCGACTAAAATCCTTAAGGCTTGCGCGGCAATATTTTCGACATCTTCCAGCTTTCCCGTGCCGACGGTTTTGCAGGCTAATTCGCCCGCCACCGGCTCGACAAAAAGAACGCCGTCTTTTTTCAGTTGTTCGATGTTGCGCTGCATCGCCGGATGAAACCACATCGTCGTGTTCATCGCGGGCGCGACCAGCACCGGCGCGGTCGAGGCGAGATACGTCGAGCTTAAAAAATCGTCGGCGATGCCGCCGGCAAATTTCGCGAGAATGTTGGCGGTCGCCGGCACAATCAACAGCAAATCGATATTTTGCGAAAAATTGATATGCGCAATCGGGTCGGGATTTTCCGGCGCGTAATCATCGACCAGCACGTAATTTTCGGTTAAAGCGCGAAACGTCAAAGGCTGGATAAATTCCGTCGCGTGTTTCGTCATCGCCGCCTGAACTTCGCAGCCGGATTTTTGCAAAAGACGCAAAACTTCAATCGCTTTGTAAGCGGCAATTCCGCCCGCAACGCCGAGCCCGACTCGAAATCTTGGGTTTGAATCACTCATAAATTCAGGTGCAAGTGTAGCATTTACTTTATAACGGCAAAAGTTGCGCCCGCGCCGCTGACGACGACTGTTGCTGCCCACAGTCATAATTAGCGAAAGCTATGTTAAAATTCCAAAAGTTTGAGCGGTGAAAAAGATGAATCAGCCAACTCTATTTGAAACGGGAACGCAAAACGTCGAGCTGGAAAGGCTGGCGCTTTACGCTTTGGGCGAATTTCAATCGCGCGGCAAGGTTCTGGCGGAGCGCGAGCTGGCGCTCGACCGCTTGCGCGGCGCTTTCAAACGCGCTGCGGAACATTTTCAAATCGCGGAGCTGGCGGACGAAAGACTGGCGGAAACGCTGGAAAAACTCGGCGCAAAAGTCGTCAAAGTGCCGAGCTTTGTCGCCAAACACCCGTTTCGCGTGACGGCTCACCAGGCTTTGGCGGCGCGGGCTTTTGAATTTTATCAGGAAACGATTTCGCAGAAGGCGGAGGCTTGAAATATGAAAATCACAAAATCTCTCGGCGTGTTTTTTCTCGCTTTTTTGATTGGCGGTTTACCTGTTTGGCTGATTAAATCTTTTTATTCATCAAAAAACGAGCCGGAGAAAGAATCGGAAAAAGCGCCGGTTTCTGACGTCAGCCTGAATAAAGAACAGCCGCCGCCGCTGCCGCGCATATTTAATGTTGAAGATTTTTGGGACGACTCCATCGACCAACATAACAAAAGACTTCTGGAAACCGGCGAAGTCTCAAACGGCGAAGAGATAAAAGCAAAGTCCGGCGAAACGTGGCTCGGTTTATTTAATAAAAACGGCAGGGAACTTTTGCGTTCGACCAAAATTAAAATCAGCGTTACGAATAACGGAGACCTTGATTGGAAAGAAGTTTCGGTCAAAGAGAAAACAAATCCGCTTTTCCTTTTAAAAAAATCGAAGCATCTGAAAGAAGGCGAGATACGAACACTATTTCGTGAGGAAACGCGACAGGAAACAAAAGAATCGATTGAAGCCGCCACGATAAGAGAAGGTTTTCTCAAAAAATTCACTTTAGGCGAAAAAGAATACACGCTGCGGGCTGAAAAAGGATTGAGCGAAAAACAGGAACCGATTTTGGTTTTATTGCTGGAAACTGAAAATACGAGCCAGCTGATTCACTATATTTATTTTATGAGCGAGGGAGATTACGCCGGAAATCTGTATTGGGTCGGCGACCTCGACGGCGACGGCAAATTGGATTTATTTATGGATTTTTACGGGTACGAGAAAGGCGGATATAATTCCGGGCTTTTTCTTTCGTCCGAAGCGGAAAAAGGAAAACTGGTTAAGAAAATCGAATATTTTGCATTATCAGGCTGCTAATGGAAAGCATAGAAACTCAAAATAACGCCGCCGATTTGTGGCAATACGTCGAGCGGGCAAAGCCGCAGATTGAAGACGCGCTGCAAAAATTTCTGCCGCTCGCGCCGCCGGAAATCGAAACCGAGTTTAACAAGGCAATCGAATACGCTTTGTTTCCCGGCGGCAAACGGCTGCGCCCGGTTCTGAGCCTGCTCGGCGCCGAGCTTATCGGCGGACGCGCGGAAGCGGTGCTGCCCGCCGCGATTGCCGTCGAATACATTCACACCAGCTCGCTGATTTTCGACGATTTGCCGTCGATGGACAATGCTTCCGAGCGGCGCGGAAAAAAATCTCTGCACGTGCATTTCGGCGAAGGCTTATCCTTGCTGGTCGGCATCGCTTTTCTGAATGTTTCTTACAGTCTGGTTTTCGTCAATCACGCTTCGATGCCCGAACGCGCCATCGCCGCGCACGCCGAAATCGTCGAATGCGTCGGGGCGGGCGGAATGGTCGGCGGGCAATCGCTGGATTTGGCGCTGGCACAAGGAAAAAGCGCGCAGGATGCGAAAAATTACGCGGACGAATCGGTGAGAAATCTGAAAACTTCGGCGCTGATGCGTCTCGCTTTAAGAATCGGCGCAATCCTGGCGGGCGCGGATTATCTGGAACTCAACGTGCTTTCGCGATTCGCCGAGCTTCTGGGCGACGCTTACCAGCTTTCCGACGACCTGCTCGACCTCGAAGAAGACGGCGCGCTGTTTAATCAAAAAACTTTTGTTTTAACGAGCGGCGCGGATTCGTCACAGCGCCAATTGCGGATTTTAATCGAGGAGGCAAAGCACGTTTTGATAGAAAACTTTCCGCCCTCGGAGGCGCGCAGCTGTCTTGTGCAGCTGACGGATTATCTGGCGGAGAGAAAGGCATAATGATTGTTTACGCGATTCTCGTAATAGCTTTTATCGGCTTATCGGCATTGGTTTTTTTCCGGCTGTCCGGAACAAAGGGAAATCAATCCGCAGAAGACGCGGAAAGATTCGCTAAATTGCTTATTACCGAAATCAAGCTTTACAACGATTACAAAATCCGGCGCGGTCTGGAAAATCACAATCTTTACGCCGTTTTGCGGGATGAAATCGGCGAAGCCGCGAAGATGTATCGGAAACGCGTTCAGAATGCAGAATATTTCCAATATTTTAACGATGCTTTGATAAATATTCTGGCTGACGGCGATAAAAGCCGGCTCGGTGCGGAATTTAATCAAACTCTCGAATAAATGATTTTTAAGCCTCATCATCAAACAAATCCGAGCCCGGCTGAACTCAAAAAAGCTTACCAATATTGCCGCGAAGTGACGCGAACTCACGCCAAAAGTTTTTATTTTGCCGCGAAATTTCTGCCGAAACACAAACAGCTTCCGATTTACGCGCTTTACGCTTTGTGCCGTCACGTCGATGACGAAGTTGACGAAAGCGGCGTCGAAAACGAACGCGAAGCCGCCGCCGCGGTCGGAAACTGGCAGGCGAAGCTGGACGAGATTTATTTCGACGCGGGAAAGAACGATTACGCGTTACGAATTACGAATGACGATTTACTGAAAGAAATAAACAAAGGACAAAGGACAAAGGATGCAGGACAAAATCTCGTTCTGACAGCGTGGCGCGACCTTTTGAAAACTTGCCGGATTCCGCCGGCTTTGCCGCTCGAATTGATGAAAGGCGTTTTGATGGACACGCATATTAAACGCTACGCGAGCTTCGAGGAGCTTTACGTTTATTGTTACCGCGTGGCTTCGACGGTCGGCTTGATGAGCTCGGAAATTTTCGGTTACCGCGACGAAAAAACCCGGGAATACGCCGAAGCGCTCGGAATTGCGATGCAGCTCACGAACATTCTGCGCGACGTCGGCGAAGACGCGGCGCTGAACCGGATTTATCTGCCCGCCGAAGATTTGCGAAAATTTAACGTTTCGGAAAAGCAGATTTTCGATAATCGAACGGACGAAAATTTTATAAATTTAATGAAATTTCAAATCGGGCGCGCGCGCCGGTTTTATAAAAAATCGGAAAAGGGAATTCCGCTGTTGGAAAAAGACGCGCGTTTTTCGGTTTTGCTCGCCTTAAGGATTTACGCGAAAATTCTGGACGAAATCGAGCGGCAGAACTATGATGTTTTTAAACGGCGCGCGCATACGAGTTTCACTCAAAAGATTTTCAGCGTGCCGCGAATCTGGCGCGAATCCAGGAAATCGGCGGCGAGTTAAAAAGGCGAAAGCAAAAATAATTTGCGGCAAAAAACGGAGTCAAAATGAAAAACGTCTTATCTTTACTGTTAATCGTCGTCTTTTTCCTGCTGCCGATTACGGCGCAGAAACGCGGCGGCGCGGAAATCACACAGCTGCAATCGCCGCAGAATCCGCGTCTCGGTTTTGTCATTCACGGCGGCGCGGGCGTGATTAAAAAGGGAAGTCTCTCGCCGGAAAAAGAAGCCGAATACAAACGCAGGCTCGAAGAAGCGGTGCTCGCCGGTTACAAGGCTTTGCAGGACGGCAAAACGGGACTCGATGCGGTCGAAACGGCGATTCGGATGCTGGAAGATTCGCCTTTGTTTAATGCCGGAAAAGGCGCAGTTTTTACCGCGGACGGCAAAAACGAGCTGGACTCTTCGATTATGGACGGCAAAACTTTAAAGGCGGGCGCGGTCGCCGGTCTGCGTCACGTCAAAAATCCGATTACGCTGGCGCGCGCCGTGATGGAAAAATCGCCGCACGTGATGATGGTCGGCGACGGCGCGGAAAAATTTGCCAAAGAACAGAACGTCGAACTCGTCAGCGAAAAATATTTCTGGACGCAGGAACGCTGGGACAGCCTGCAAAAAATCATCAAACAGGAAAAAGAAAAAGAAAAAGCCGCGAAAGACGGCAAAAAAGTCAGCCAAACAATTCCGGATTCAAAATTCAAGATTCAAAATTCGGAATTAGCGCGGACAAAGCCCGCAGACCAAAGCCCGCAGGCGGCGAGCTTACGCGAGCTGCCTTACAACAAATTCGGCGCGGTCGGGGCGGTCGCGCTGGATTCGGGCGGCAATCTGGCGGCGGGCACATCGACCGGCGGAATGACTTACAAAAAATTCGGGCGCGTCGGCGATGCGCCGATAATCGGCGCGGGAACTTATGCGAACAATGCGACCTGCGCCGTTTCGGCGACGGGCTGGGGCGAGTTTTTTATTCGTCTCGGCGTGGCGCGCGACATTTCGGCGATGATGGAATATCGCGGTTTGCCCGTTCAGCAAGCCGCCGATTCGGCGATGAATAAAGTCAAAACGCTCGGCGGCGACGGCGGCGTCATTGCGATTGATAAATTCGGCAACATCGGCGTTTCCTTTAACTCCGAGGGAATGTATCGCGCCTATATCAACAGCGACGGCAAACCCGTAATCGAGATTTATAAGGATTGAAAAACATCCGTCAAACAGAATCTTAATTAAATTACGCCCGCGCCGAAGACCGCCGGCAAGCGCCGGATGCAGGCTGTCAAGCGCATATATCAAAGCCAATCGAGCCGTTTGAGCTGACCAGGCTGATAGAAAATCCAGTCAAACAACAAACCGAAGAACATTGAGCCTTTAACAATCATCAATAAACATTTGAGCATTTATCATTTACGGTTTTTTAAACCCGCAATGATAAATGCTCAACGATAAATGCTCAAATGTTCAATGATAAATGTTAAATCATATCGCCTTCTTTTGAATTTTCGTCCAGTTCGTAGCGGTTGCGGTCGCGCTTTTCCATTTTCTCCAGAAGGTCGAGCGGTTCGTTGTCCTGAAAGTCGATGCCGAGGGCGTGCGCGTTGGCTTCCACGTCGGACTGGTCGGGCGTCGGGTTATGACCGCCGACCGATTCCGAGCCGGAATCTTCGACATCTTCCCACGAGGCGTCAATATCGCCGCCCGAATCGGCAGGCGACGAGGCGTTATTTTCCCTAAGCCTCTCGCGCAGTTCCTGCGGCGCGCGCGGCGCGCTGCTGATTTCGTCTTTCATCAAATTCTGCACGTCTTCGCTGGCGACGGGCGCGTATTCGTAATATTCGGGATTTTCGCTCGGTTTGGTTGGCATTCTAAATAATTCCTCCTTGATAGTCTGCTGTAAGAAAAGAATAACACACGAGAACGGAGAAATAAGAAGTGATAAATGAGAACTGGAAGAAAAGAAAATCCTCAGTTCTCAGTTCTCAGTTCTCAGTTCGCATTTAAATAAAGACGATGGTTTGGAAACTCGGAATGTCGAAGCGGCGGCGACAGCGCATATTTTTGCACGCCAGCATATCGTCGACGCGCACCATATAATCGCGCGATTTGTTAAACTGGGCGCGGTCGTGTTCGTTCATCTGACGCGGCGGATTTTTCTTCTTCACGCGTTTGAGCCAGCGGACTTCGTAATCGTTCGCCTCGCGGCAATGCGGGCAAACATAATTGGCGCGTTTGGTTTCCGGTCTTTCGTCAAAAATATCGCGTTCCTGCATAAAGATATTTTAGCACAAAGGACGCAAAGATTTTTAGAAATATGAACCCGCAGATAGACGCGGATAAAGAAAAATTCAAACAGGATGCGGCAGCTTTCGCAGTTTTGAGCCGCAGTCTTCGCGGCTTGATAAAAATCAATCGGTGTCCGTATCAATCAGTTGTCTTAAATCTTTCTCACCGGCGTCCGGCAACGTTTATAGGCGGCTAATTTTTTAAATTTTTCAAGTATTGAAAACTGTAGATTCCGGTTTCGTGACCGTCCGAAAAGCGAAAATTCAGCGCGTAGCGCCCGACGATAGCGGTGTTTTTAATCGTTAAATCGTCGCTGACGCTTTCGTCCTTCAACCTTTTCGCGCCCGTCCATTCGTCGATACAGCTCGCGCACGGGCAGGCGCGGCGCAGATTCGGCGCGTTATAAGTTTTCTGCGAATCGTCCGACCAGACAATAGTCAATTCCGCATCCGATTCTTCGATAATTTTAAGCGGCTCTATCATAAAAAAATAAGTGAGAACCGAGATGTGAGAGTTGAGAACTAAATATATAAATTCTCGGTTTTCAGTTTTCAGTTCTCAGTTGCCCGTTGATTTCTTCCGCCGTCACGTTGTAATGCGACGCGTGATAAACGGGTTTGCCGTCTTTCAGAACGATTGCCTGCGGCGATTCGTGACGGATTCCGGTGCGATTGGCAAGCTCGTTGGAAACGTCGCGCGCCGATTGCACGATAATTATATTTACGTCGCCGTCGACGGCTTCGATTTGGCGATAAGCGGCGGCGCTGATCGGGCAGGTCGTAGAGTGTTTGAAAACCAGAACCGGAGTTTCGTGCGATTTTTGAAAAAGCTCTTCGAGCTGCTCGTTCGAATCGAGTTTCGTAAAATTTTCTTTCATAACCCGATTATAACTTTTCGATTATCAAAATGCATGCGGCGGCGGAGGCGGAAAGTTTTCCGCCGGCGGAAAACTTTCGGTTGCCGGAAAAACTTTCCGGTAAGCGACCAAAACGCCCGCAAACATTAGCGGCATCACCAGATAAACGCCGAATCCGAGCAGGAAAAAAGTAAAAACGTAGGACGCCAATCCCAGTAGGAACTCAATCAGAATCAGCCCGACGACGCCCGAAAGATTTGCCCAACCGGCGCGCGCGCTGAGCTTGAACGCCGCCCAGCCGCTCATATTTTTTTCGACAATCAGCGGATACGAGAACATCAGAAAAACGTGCAGCGAGCCGATAATGAGCCAGATGGCAATCATTTCGACAAACATCGTTCCCATCAGTCCCCAGATTGCCGTCTCGTTAATTCTGCCGCGCGAATCCATCGAGGCGAAAAAAACGGCAAGCATCGAGGCGTAAACGAATAATACCGAAATCACCGCGGGAACAATCAGCACGAGCGTTGCCACCAGTCCCGGAACAAAATAACTAAAGCCTTTGAAAAGTCCTTCAAACTCGACTTTCCGATTGTTCATTTTTTGAAACAGGCAGTAGTAAATGCCGCAAAACATCGCGCCGATGCCGATGCCCAGCGGAATTAATCCGCCAATCAGCATCCCGACCAGCACGATGGCGAAAAACAGCCAGTACTGGTCTTTAATTAATTCCCAGCCCTCTTTGAAACATTCGACGGGACGAATCACGCCCGTCCGAAACTCCGTATTTTGCATTTTGACCTCAACGAAAAATGGATAATGAAGCGAACGGAAAAATTCCGCACTTCATTATCCACATTCCTTTTCCGAATAACAACAAAAAATCGGTTTTCACCGGCAAGGCACAAGGAACACTAAGGAAAATTCAAATAAAATCGACAAGATACACAGGATTAAAAGTTTTCCGTCGGCGGCTGATTCTTATTTGCGCTCCTTGTGTCCTGATGGTGAATCTAATTTCCTTCGTAAATTTTTACGATGTAATCTTTCAGCATCCGGTCGCTGGAAAACTGCGGCGTCAGCGTCGCCAGAGCGCTGCGCATTTTCGCAATCCAGACGTGCGGCAAGCCGTCCGCGTTTTTTTCGTAAAATGCGGGAATGACCTCGATTTCCAGAGCCTGATAAAGCGCTTCGGCGTCGTTGGCGTCGATTTCGTTTTCGCTCAAATCGCCTTCGTCACGCAAAACGCCGATGGAAAAACCGTTTTCGCCATTGTCGCCTTCAATCCACCAGCCGTCCAGAATCGAAAGATTCAAGCCGCCGTTCATCGCCGCTTTCTGCCCGCTCGTGCCCGAAGCTTCCAGCGGACGGCGCGGCACGTTCAGCCAGACATCGACGCCCTGCACCAGATAGCGAGCCACTTCCTGGTCGTAATCTTCGATAAAAGCGGCGCGCTGCAGCCACGTTCCGTTCTGTTTCTGGTTCATCAGATTTTGCAAAAGAGCTTTCGCGTTGCGGTCTTGCGGATGAGCTTTGCCGGCAAAAACGAATTGGACGGGGCGATTCGCATCGCCAATCATCCGTTGCAGCCGCGGCACGTCCGACAAAAGCAGATTCCAGCGTTTATACGCCGCCACGCGCCGCGCAAAACCGATGGTTAAAACGTGCGGCTCAAAAAAGTTTTTCACGTCCGAATGTTCGTGAATCGTTTCCAGCGAGCCGGTATTCGTCGCAAAAATTCTTTGTCTGATAAAGGCGATAAGCTGATTTTTTAAAAGATTGTGCGCGCGCCAGATTTCCGCGTCGGGAATTCGTTCGATTGCCGCGCGCCACGCATTTTCGTCTTTTAAAATCTCCGACCAGTTTCCGCCGATGTGCTTTTCGTAAACGGCTTTTAAAGCCGGCGCAATCCACGTCGGCGCGTGAACGCCGTTGGTCACGAAGGTAATCGGAACTTCTTCCGCTTCCGCGCCCGCAAACATACTCTGCCACAGCGCGCGCGAAACTTCGCCGTGTTTTTCGCTCACGCCGTTTGCCGAGCGGCACATACGGATAGCGAACGGCGTCATCCCGAACCATTCCGCCGGATTGTCGGAATCGGTACGCCCGAAGGCGAAAAATTCTTCTTTGGAAAGCTTGAGCGACGCGAGAAAATTTTCGTCCAAACATTTTTCGAGCAGTTCCGGCGCGAAAGTGTCGTTGCCGGCGGAAACCGGCGTGTGCGTCGTGAAAACGCATTTTTCACGCACGGCTGAAACCGCGTCGGTAAAATCTTTATCCGGTTTTTCCTGCAAAAATTCGCGGGCAAGCTCCAGCGTCAGAAATGCCGCGTGTCCTTCGTTCAGATGATAAACCGAAGGCTCGATGCCGAGTTTTCGCAAAAGCCGCACGCCGCCGATGCCGAGAATTTCTTCCTGCACGACGCGCGTTTCCGTGTCGCCGCCGTAGAGATGCCCGGTGATAAGACGGTCGACTTCGGCGTTTTGCAAAACGTTTGTGTCCAGCAGATATAAAGAGATTCTGCCGACGCGGGCGAGCCACGCCTGCGCCGCGACTTCGCGTCCGCGCATCGCAATCGTCACAAAAATCCGCTCGCCGTTTTCGTTCGCGACAGGCTCCAGCGGAAGCTGGTTTTCAAACGCGTCCAGATATCTTTCTTCCTGCCAGCCGGTGTGCGCCAGCTTTTGACGAAAATAGCCGAAACGATAAAAAAGCCCGACGGCGACAAGCGGAACGTTCATATCCGACGCCGATTTCAGATGGTCGCCCGCCAGGATTCCGAGCCCGCCCGAATAAATCGGCAGGGAATTATGCACGCCGTATTCGGCGCAAAAATAAGCGACCGGATTTTCTTTGGTGATTCTGCCGAAAGAGTTTTTCGGCGCGGCGAGATAACGGTCGGATTTTTCGGCAAAAGCGCGAACTCTTTCGACGTAAGACGGCTCGCACGACTTTTGCCAGAGCCGAAACTCGCTGATTTCCTTCAACATCCGGCGCGGATTCTGCTCGACTTTTTCCCAGAGCGTCGAATCCAAATCGCGGAAAATTTCAGTGCCTTCCGCCGTCCAGGACCAGTAAAAATTCCCGGAAAGCTCGTCCAAAATTCGTAAATTTTCGGGAAGCCGGCGGTTGATTGAAAAATCCCGGCGGAAATAATGTTCTAATTGCTGACCTGCTGCCTGTGACATTTCTTTGATGGAAGACTCCTTCATAAATAGTTATCCAGCGTTAAAAAGTTTATCGCGGCGAGCTTTGTTCGCCTACTAAACAAAGTAAGGAATGGAGACGCCGATTTCTTGGGATAAATTAAGATTTTTTAGGATTTTATCTTAATCAATCTTAATCAATCCTAAATAATCGGCGTCTGCATTTCTTTTCTATTCTACAATTATTCGCCAAAGACTTGATATTTTACAAATGTTTCGGCGTCGGGCGCGGAGAAAAAAACGAGCCGCACCTGTTTAATTGTTTGATTATCTTCTAAAAAATTCTTTATCGCCTGCGAAGAAATGCGCGCCGCTTCGTCGCGCGGATAACGGAAAGCGCCGGTCGAAAGCGCCGGAAAAGCAATCGTTTCCAGATTGTTTTCAATCGCCAGCCGCATCGAATTCCGGTAACAATCGGCTAAAAGCTCGGCGTCTCTGCCCGGATTCATTCCGTAAACGGGACCGACCGTATGAATGACAAACCGCGCGGTCAGCTTTCCGCCCGACGTGATAACGGCTTTTCCCGCCGGTAATCCGTCCGGAAACTGCGTCCGGCGAATTTCCCTGCATTCTTCCAAAATCCGCGCGCCGCCCGCGCGATGAATCGCGCCGTCAACGCCGCCGCCGCCCAGTAAAGTCGAATTTGCCGCGTTAACGACGGCGTCAACCTGCTCGCGCGTAATATCGCCGACTTTGACCGCGACGCGACCCTTCAAAAACTCCGTTGACATAAAAATAGAAAAGACAGGATTACGAGAATAGAAAATTTTTCACTTCCTGTCCATTCCGCGGTAGATTTTTATTTTGTTTTAATGCAGCTGTTCGACGCGGATTTCGTCAAACATATCCTGGCGGCGGAGCGCTTCCGCCAGCAGCTTCGCCTTATGTTCGGTCAGCGGGCGCGTGGTGTTTTGACAGAAAACCTTGAACATTTCGTCGTCAATCATCGAAACCATTAATTCGCCTAAGCTGATGCCGCAGGCTACTTCGATGTCGTCAAAATTATGCAGTCGAAAATTATCGCTCTGTTCGACAAACTCTTCGATAAACGGGTCACGCAGGGCGTGTTCGGCTTCCGACTCGTCAAAATAATTGCCTTCGACAATCAAACAGTATTCTGCTCTTTTCTCCATTTTCTGAACTTGCGCGTATAAGGTTTTGGTATGAAATTTTGCACACAGGAAATTTACCACTATTTGAGGAAAAAAATCTACACTTTTTTTAACTGAGAATCGAGAAGTGAAAACCGAGAATGGAAGCGTATTATATTCTCGGTTTTCACTTCTCGATTCTCAGCTCAAATCTTTTTGCAGTTCGCCGGTTTTCATAAAGCGATGATGCGCGGCGCAGAGGCAGCCGAAAACGAATCCGGCGACCGCCGCCATTACGGCGACGGGCAAAAATCTCTGTTGCAGATTGCCGATGCGGAAAAACGCGAAAGCGGAAGTCAGCGCGAAGCCGCCGAGCGCGAAAACGGCGGGAAGCCAGACGAATTCGAGCTTGAAAAAATGCGATTTTTCCGTTCGTTTCGAAAACAGAATCGCTTTCAGGCGGTCATAATCCCAAGCCACCAGATAAGTCGCCGCGACGAGCATCAGCGCCGTAATGTAATTCGTTCCGGCAAACCCGACCGAGCTGGTTAAAACGGCGATATTTAAAATAATCGGGAAAAACGCCAGCGCGCCGAGGTGCGCCGTGCGCGGAACGAGCAGCAGAAGCGCGGCGACGAGCTGACCCCAGCCGAGAAATTCGTAATAAAAGCCGGTTTGATACAACGCGTTGAAATAATGTCCGACCGGCGTCGAATCGGGCAAAGCGGTAAAAGGCTGTCCGACGATTTTCTTGAGGCTCGGCGGAATAAATCCGACGGCTAAAAGAACGCGCACGAAAGCCGTAAAAATTTGCAGCCATTTATTCGCCGTCAGCGATGCGTGCGCCTTATCCAGAGTCTTTTCCAAAGTCATAAATTTTCCGCCTTTCGATATTTATCTCCCGCTTGCTAAAGCGTAAGAACGTCGCAAAACGTCTCCGCGTTTCAATAAATAAGCGGCGGCTCATTTCTTTTAGCATAGAAAATAAATAAACGAATAAAACTGGTATTCAGATATTGTCTGATGTATATTATCTGCAATTTAATAATCCTGAATACGCAAAAGGCTTTCGGAGTTATTAAATTTTCACGTCAAACAAGCGTTTCCCGATATTCCCGGAATCATCGGGAACTCAATCCTAATCCGACGCTCTCGCCCATTACAAGGTGATTAATCAGCGATTAGGACAACCATTCAACTTAGAGAGGAGAAAAAAATGCTTAAAAGCGCGGTAATTCTGAAACGAGTGTTAATCCTGGCGATGCTTTCAGCCTGTTTAGCCTGGGTTAGTTTTGATTCCGCTAAATCCGTTTACGCAGCTACGACGTATGTTTGTTGTAAGGATTGTAACGGGATGACCGAAATCTGCGGCGAAAGTTGTAATGATAACCAGGAATGCATCGACGCGTGCCTGGCAGAGGAACAGCACTGTTTTGAGATATGCACTCGCAGCATTCTGCTTTGCCCCTGACGCTCGCCGCGCCGCGGTCGGAAGTAATTAAACCGCTGTCGTAATATGCCGTATTCGGACGGCAAAAATCATCGTGGTAATCGGCGCGGCGGCAGCAGCGCGCTTGATTATCTTAAATCGCAAGGTAATTGTCCGGCAATTACCTTGTTTGTTTTTCCGTCGAAAGCCGCGCCGCCGATTTGTTCTTTCCTCTAAAAAATATGTAATAATTGTTTTTAGAAGGAAACTTGAACGAATGATAATACCTGTCAAATGGAGCGACGAAGGCGTTCTGATGCTCGACCAGCGCCTTTTACCGACCGAAGAAAAATGGCTGACCCTGCGAACTTACACGGAAGTCGCCGCCGCCATCCGCGATATGGTCGTGCGCGGCGCGCCCGCTATCGGCGTTTCCGCCGCTTACGGCATTGCGCTGGGCGTGAAAAATTTTGTCGGCACGAGCCTGCTGGATTTGGACGACGAATTCGATTATATCAGCGAAATCCTCGGCAAAACGCGCCCGACCGCCGTTAATCTTTTCTGGGCGATTGACCGGATGAAGCGCACTTTCCGGAAAGCTAAATCCGAAGGCAAATCAATCGGCGAAATCAAACAGATTTTGCTGGTCGATGCGAAAGCGATTCACGAGGAAGACATCGAAAGTCAGCGCCTTATAGCGCAGTTCGGCGGCGAGCTTCTGGAAGACAATTCGACCGTTCTGACGCATTGCAACGCGGGCGCGCTCGCCACCGGCGGCGTCTGGGGAACGGCGCTCGGCGTCATTCGCGGCGCGGTCAATCAGGGAAAAACCATTGACGTTTTCGCCGACGAAACGAGACCTTATCTGCAAGGCGCGCGATTAACGGCTTGGGAACTGCTTCAGGACGATATTCCGGTCACCTTGATTACCGATAATATGAGCGGTCACATTATGAAGCAGGGAAAAATTCAGGCGGTCGTCGTCGGCTCGGACCGAATTGCCGCCAACGGCGACGTCGCCAATAAAATCGGGACGTATATGGTCGCGGTGCTGGCAAGGCGTCACAACATCCCGTTTTACGTCGCCGCGCCGCTCTCGACCGTCGATTTAAATTGCCCGACGGGCGAGCAAATCCCGATTGAAGAACGCAATATCCGCGAGATAACGCATATTCGGGACATTCAGCTTTCGCCCGAAGGCATCGACGTTTCCAATCCGGCGTTCGACGTGACGCCGCACGATTTGGTGACGGCAATCATCACCGAAAAAGGCGTCGCCCGCGCGCCTTACACGGAAAGCCTGCGAAAAATGTTTGACGAATAAAAGGAAATAAACCTCGCCGCCGTCGAAATGCGTTTCGGCATTAAAGAAACGGGCTTCGGCAGTAAAGAAATAGCTTGCGGCAGTGTCGCCGTCACTCAATAATTATTTGCGAATAATCATTATAAAACGGCGATTAAAGATGAAAAGGCTGGCTATTCCGCCGCGCTTTTTTTAGCATTTTGCGACAGCCAGCTCCACGCCGATTCGATGATTTCCTTTAAATCCTGACGTTCGGGTTTCCAGCCGAGTTCCTTTCTGATTTTGTCGGAGCTGGCAATCAGCATTGCCGGGTCGCCCGCGCGCCGCTTGCCGTAGCGAACGTTGATTTCCTTTCCCGTTACTTCTTTTGCCGTATCAATGACCTGTTTGACCGAATAGCCTTCGCCGCCGCAGCCGAGATTGTAAATCGCGCTGCGCTCGTCCAGAATCTGCAAGGCGGCGATGTGCGCGCGCGCCAAATCGAAGACGTGAATGTAATCGCGGATGCAGGTTCCGTCGGCGGTCGCGTAATCGTCGCCGTAAACTTCGATGTATTCGCGCCGCCCTTGCGCGGCTTGCAGGATAATCGGAATCAGGTGCGTTTCCGGGTCGTGACGCTCGCCGAATCTTTCGCTCGCGCCCGCCGCGTTGAAATAGCGCAGGCTGGCGTAGCGGATGCCGTAAGCCTTTTCATACCATTTCAAAGCCTGTTCGAAAGCGAGCTTCGTTTCGCCGTAGGGATTTGTCGGCTGGGTTTTGTCGGTTTCGGTTATCGGCTGTTTTTCCGGCTCGCCGTAAACGGCGGCGGTTGACGAGAAAACGAGTTTTTTGACGCCCGCTTCATTCATCGCGTCGAGCAGCGACAAACCGGCGACGACGTTGTTTTGATAATATTTCGCCGGATTTTCGACCGATTCGCCGACCAGCGAATGCGCCGCCATATGAATCACGGCTTCGGTTTCGTGACGGCGCATTACGTCGAACAGCTTTTCGGTTTCCGTCAAATCGCCGAAGATAAATTCGGCTTGCGGCGCGACCGCTTCGCGATGACCCTTGACCAGATTGTCGTAAACGACGACCGCGTGACCGTCTTTGATTAATTCTTCGCTGACGACGCTGCCGATATAGCCCGCGCCGCCGGTAACTAAAATTCGCATATTTATCATTTATCATTGAACATTTATCATTTATCGGTTATTCGATGATAAATGATAAATGTTCAAGTCATCTTCCAATTAAAAAATCTTTATAGAGAGTATAAAGGCTAAACGCCGTCATAATCAAAACCACCAGCCAGCCGCCCGTTTCCAGCCAGCGCGGATGCCTGTACGCGCCGACGATTTTCTTTTTTCGCGCCGCCATTAGAATCAAAGCCAGCGCGACCGGCAGAATAAAGCCGTTCAGCACGCCGACCACGACCAGAACTTTGGCGGGCTGCCCGACAAACAAAAAAATCAGCGTTGAAACGACGATGAAAGCGATAATCACGACGCGCTCGTTTTGTCCGATTTGCGGCGAGAAGGTTTTCAGAAACGAGACGGAAGTGTAAGCCGCGCCGACGACCGACGTAATCGCCGCGCAGAACATCACGACGCCGAAAATCACGTAACCGACCGCGCCCGCCGCCGTTTGAAATACGGAAGCCGAAGGATTTTTATCGTCGATATTCGCGCCCGCTACAACTACGCCGAGCGAGGCGAGAAAAAGCAGAAAGCGAATCAGAGCCGTGATTAAGATTCCCGTCGTCGCGCTTTTATTCACTTCATTCAGCGAGCCTGTGCCTTTGATTCCCGCGTCGAGCAGGCGATGCGCGCCCGCGAAACTGATGTAGCCGCCGACCGTTCCGCCGACGAGCGCGACGGTCGAATAGGCGTCAATCGTATCCGGCAGAAAAGTTTTTTGCAGCGCTTCGCCGAAAGGCGGATTCGCCGTCCAGACGACGTAAATAATCAGCACAATCATCACGAAACCCAAGATTTTCGCGAACCAATCCAGCGCTTTGCCCGCTTCTTTAAAAAGAAAAATCGCAATCGCCAGCAGAGCGGAAATCACCGCGCAAATCCGCACGTCCAAGCCGAACAAAACGTTCAATCCCAGACCTGCGCCGCCGACATTGCCGATATTAAAAGCCAGACCGCCGAGCGCGACCAGCGCGGCGAGCAGATAACCGCTGCCCGTCAGCGTCTCGTTCGCCACGTCCGGCGCGCGTTTTTCGCTGACCGCGATGATGCGCCATATATTGAGCTGCGCGAAAATGTCGAGAATGACGGAAAGCAGAATGACAAAGCCGAAGCTCGCCAAAAGGTCTTTCGTAAATTTGCTGGTGTTGTTCAGAAAACCGGGACCGACGGCGGAAGTCGCCATCAGAAAAGCCGCGCCGAGCAGAGCGGACGGAAGCATTGATTTTTTCATACGATTTTCAACACTACGAGACGAAAACACAAAGAGAATTAAATCGAAGATAAACGCAGGTGACGCAGATAAGAAAATGCTTTTATCCTGGCTTTCAAGCCGCGAAGCCTGCTCTATCCTGTGAAATAATGTGCGTTTATCGACGTTTATCGGCGGTTTAATTTACCGGCTCAATCGAAATTCCGTTTTCCGCCAGCTTCGCGTTTATCGTTTTGGCAAATTCCAATGCGTGCGCGCCGTCGCCGTGAATGCAGACGGTTTCGGCTTTGATTAAAACAGTCTCGCCGCCGGTCGTCGTCACCGTCTGCGAATGAACCATCTGCAAAACCTGCGCGACGGCTTTTTCCGCGTCTTCAATTAAAGCGTTCGACTCGCTGCGCGCCGTCAAGCTTCCGTCCGGTTGATAAGTCCGGTCGGCAAAAACTTCGCTCGCCGTTTTCAACCCGATTTTTTCCGCTTCGGAAATCAGAAAGCTTCCCGAAAGACCGTAAAAAATTAAAGTTTTATCAATCGCTTTGACGGCTTCGGCGACGGCGCGCGCCGCTGAAATATCTTTTGCCGCCTGATTGTATAATGCGCCGTGCGGTTTGACGTGATGCAGCCGCGAGCCGCGCGCCGCGCAGATTCCCTTGACCGCCGCGACCTGGTAAAGCACGACGTCATAAATTTCCTGCGCCGTCATTTTCATCTCGCGCCTGCCGAAGCCCTGCAAATCGGGAAATGACGGATGCGCGCCGATTGAAATGTTTTTCCCGCTTGCCGCTTCGACGGTTTTGCGGATGACGCCCGCATCGCCCGCGTGAAATCCGCAGGCAATATTGACCGACGAAACGTAATTCATCAATTCGACGTCATTGCCCATCCGCCACGCGCCGAAGCTTTCGCCCATATCGCAATTCAGGTCGATTTTCATAACTAATTAACCGAGAATTGAAAACGCAAAAACAGCCGTCAGTTCTCAGTTGATTAGTTTGACCGCAGTTTTGAATAAATTCAAATTCTTTTCCCGCTCCAGAATCAAGTCCTCGGCTTGCGCCTGCGAAATCAATTTAAAATAAACTTTGTCGTTCGCGTTTAACTGCGCGACGAGCGGCAAATCTATTTCGGCGACGTGCGCGATGCGCGGATAACCGCCGGTGGTTTGATGGTCAGCCGTCAGGATAATCATCTGACCGCCAGGCAGCAACTGAATCGTGCCGAAATTGACGGCGGACGAAACGAGCCGCGCATCTTCCGGCAGATAAAGCGGCTCGCCGGCGAGCCGAAAACCCATACGGTCGGAATTAGGCGTGATGGTAAAGCTGTTTTTTAAAAACGTTTCCGCGCTCAAAGCCGTCAGCGCGTCAAACTCCGCGCCCGCCGTCACGCGCACGGTCGGAAAATTGCTGTAGCGCGGAAGCAGGGAATTTGAAATTTTACAATTGAATTTTGAGTTTTGAATTTTGAATTTTGAATTAAAAAAGACTTCGTCGCCTTTTTGTAATGCTTTGCCGATTCCGGCGCGCAAATTCGCGCTGGCGCTGCCGAGCCATTTTTTCGCCGCCAAACCGCCGCGCACGGCTAAATAAATCCGCGCGCCGGATTTGCGTTCGGGAAAACTCAAAATGTCGCGTTTGTTAGCCAAAATCGGTCGCCAGTTTTCGATCGGCTTTTCATTCAGCTTCGCCGAAAAATCCGCGCCGCCGAGCGCCAGCAGCGCATCTTCTTCAAACTTTAAAACCGGCGCGGGAAAGTGCATTTCCAAAACCGCTTCGCTTTCCTCATTGCCGAGCAAAATATTAATTAGACGCGCCGCGTGCCTGTCCATCGCGCCGCTCGGATTGATGCCGAGCCGCCGGAAATTGTTTCTGCCGAGGTCTTGAAACGTATTTAAAATGCCGCTTTTGAGAATTGAAATACTCACTGTGTTGAAAATTTTCTAAACTTCGTAAAATTTCACCGAATCGCCCGCCTGCAAAACAGTCGGATTTTCCGCGTTCGGCGTAAAAAGCTCAATCCCGGTTTGACCGATAATCTGCCAGCCGCCGGGCGATTCGAACGGGTAAATGCCGGTTTGACGCCCGGCAATTCCGACGCTTCCGCGCGGCACTTTCAGACGCGGCGCGGATTTTCGCGGCGTCGCGATTCGCTCGTCCGTCTCGCCCATATAAGCAAATCCGGGCAGAAATCCGAGCATAAAAACCCGGTAAGTTGTCGAGAGAAAAATTTTGATGACTTCATCGCGCGTCAAATCGTTTGCCGCCGCGACAAACTCCAAATCGAGCGCGCAATGTTCGGCAAAGCAAACCGGAATTTTTACGCCGCGCGGCGCGGCAAATTCGATTTCGCCCGCTTTTTCCAGAGCGTTTTCCAAAAAAACTTTGACCGCTTCAAAAGCCGTCCGAAAGGCGGGAAAATTTTTTCTGACCGTGAAAACATCGTAAAAAATCGTGAGCGAGCTGTAGGCGGGAACCAGCTCCGCAAAACCCGCAAAATTGTTTCGAGCGAGAAAATCGGCGAGTCGCAAAACCCGGTGGTTGAGTTCGAGCGAGATTTCATTGCCGAAATCAATCGTCAAAGCGTTTTCGCCCAGCGGAAAAATCTTCATACAACTAATTTTAAAATTTCCCTTTTTTCATTCGTAGCTTTCCAAAACGTCCAAAAGCGTCGGTTTTTCGGTTTCGACATCCAGAATTCTCGCGCCTTTGCCGGTCAAAAGAGAAATCGTTTCGCCCAAAAGCCGGTCGTCCGCGTTTCTCTCGAAGGAAATCCGCGTAAAATCGGGATGATTTTCAATCTCTAATTTCTCAAGCGTTTCGGAGAAATTCAAATCGCTTTCCTGCCAATTCCGCAAAGTAATTTTCACGCGCTGCGTTTGTTTGTGCTTGCGCCGCAGATTTTCGGTCGTGTCGATGTCGCGGATTTCGCCTTTGGAAATAACGGCGACACGCCGGCAAAGCTCTTCGACTTCCGACAGATTGTGCGACGTCAGCAGGACGGAGACGTTTTTGAGCGACGCAATCAAGTGGCGCATTTCGGCGGCGGCAAGCGGGTCGAGCGAGCGCGTCGGCTCGTCGAGCAACAGAATCGGCGGCGCGGGAAGCAAAGCGCGGGCGACGGCGAGGCGCTGCTTGTTGCCGGTCGAAAGCGTGGAAAAACGGCGTTTTGCCAGTTCATTTAAATTCAGTGTTTCAAACAGCTCGCCGATTTTCCGCCGCGCTTTCGCCTCGCTCATTCCATAAAGCCGCGCGAAAAACATCATATTCTGCTCGGACGAAAGCCGCCAGTAAAAACTTCTTTCTTCGGCGGTCGCCAGACCGATTAAAGCGCGCACTTTTACTTCGTCTCCGACCGAATCGAAACCTTTCACCGAAACTTTTCCGCCGCTCGGCTGAACCAGGGTCGCAATGATTTTCGTGAGCGTGGTTTTTCCCGCGCCGTTTCTGCCGATAAGCCCGAAAATCTCGCCCGTTTCTATTTCAAACGAAACGTTTTTCAAGGCTTCGACCGGCGGCTTAACCGGAATTCGCAGAAGTTTTTTCAGACGCGGAAATGACGGCGGGTAGGTTTTGGAAAGATTTTCGATGGCGACGGCGGTCATTGGATTTTAAATTTTAGATTTTAGATTTTAGATCGGAATCGGAAAATAAATTTAAAATTCCTTATCCAGTCGTCAATCTAAAATCGCGAATTAGTTTATCTTCTGCGTTGTTTCGGGTCTAAATATTCGCGCAAGCCGTCGCCGATGAAATTAAAAGCCAGCACCGTCAGAGCAATGGCTATGCCGGGAAAAAACAAAACGTGCGGCGCGTTATAGAGCGTGTCCAAGCCGCGCGCTTCTTCAATCATCGTGCCCCACGAAGGCGCGGGCGGCGGAATGCCCAGACCGAGAAACGAAAGGGACGCTTCGGACAAAACCGCGCCCGCCATTCCTAAACTTGCCTGCACGATTAAAGGCTGAATCGCATTCGGCAGAATATGCGTGAACAGAATTCGCCCGTCGCTCGCGCCCAAAGCGCGCGCCGCCTGCACGAAATCGTATTCACGAACTTTCAGAACCTGCCCGCGCATCACGCGCGCGTAGCCGACCCAGCCGATGATGCAGAGCGCGAGAATAACTTTTTCGAGTCCCGCGCCGAGAAAAGCGACCAGCGCGATTGCCAGCAGCAAGCCGGGAAAGGCGAGAAAAACGTTGAAAATATAACCGGATAAAATTTTGTCGATGATGCCGCCGTAAAATCCGGCAATCGCGCCGATAAACATTCCGACGAGCGTGGAAACGAGCGTGACGATGATGCCGACTTCCAGCGAAACCCGCGCGCCGTAAATCAGGCGCGAAAAAACGTCGCGCCCGAGGGCGTCCGTGCCGAACCAGTGCTCAGCCGAAGGCGCGCCGAAAGGCGCCCATTCTTTGGGTATCGCTATCGGGTCGTGCGTGGCGAGCAACGGCGCGAAAATCGCCGCGATTATCAACACGGCGGCGATGAAGATTCCGATGTAAGTTAAACGATTCATTTAGATTTTAGATTTTCGATTGCCGATTTTCGATTGGAAGCGGAATTTGACTCGCGCCAAATAAATTAAAAAGATAATTTCCTTATCCAATCGCAAATCGGCAATCGAAAATCGCCAATTACGACAGTCTGATTCGCGGGTCGAGCCAGCGATAAACCATATCGGTCAGGCTGTTTGCCAGAATATACGTGACGCTGATAACCAGCACACAGCCTTGAATCAGGCGATAATCGAGCTTCGCGATGCCGTCGTCGAGCAGCAGGGTTCCGAGACCGTTCCAGCCGAAAATTTTCTCGGTGATGATTGCGCCGGCAAGCAAAACGCCGAGCTGCAAGCCTAAAATCGTGACCACCGGAATCAAGCCGTTTTTCAAAACGTGTTTGTAAATTACGATTCTTTCGCTTAAGCCTTTCGCCCGCGCGGTGCGGACGTAATCTTCGCCGAGCTCTTCAATGACCGACGAGCGAATCATTCTGGTCAGAATCGCCGAAAGCGCCGCGCCGAGCGTGAAGGCGGGCAGGATGATGTCTTCGGGATTTGAGCTGCCCGTCGGCGCAAACCAGTTTAATTTGACGGCAAACAAATAAACTAAAAACGGTCCGATGACGAAGCTCGGCAGGCTGATTCCGAGCAGCGCGAAAACGGACGAGAAATTATCAATCAGCGAGCCTTTATTCGTGCCCGCCAGCACGCCGAGCGGAATCGCAATCGTCACCGCCACGAGCATCGCCGCCAGCGCCAGCTTTATCGTGTTCGGATAGCGTTCCAGAATCATATCCAGAACCGGTCGGTTGGTGCGGAAGGATTTTCCCAAATCGCCCTGTAGAAGCCCGGCGAAATAATTTGCGTAACGATTATCGAAACCTTCCCACCTCAGCCTCGTGTTAAAAGGATTGTCCAGATCCAATTTCCCCGAAACGAAAAAAGCGGGTTTATCGAGCCCGTGAAAGCGCTCGAATTGTTCGATTTGTTCGCCGGTCGCATTTTCGCCCAGAATCGCGGTCGAAGGTTTGCCGGGAATAATCTCGATTAAAAGCGTGACCAGCGACACCACCGTCCACACGACCAGCAGCAGCAAGCCGAGACGACGCGCAAAGTTCAAAATTTTGTATTTCATCGGAAAGAAGAAGCGAAAAGCCTTCGAAGATAGTTATAACTTTTTCGCGCCCGAATGCAAAGCGGCGATTCCGCCCGTCAGGTTTTGATATTCGACGGCGTCAAATCCGACTTCATTCATCATCCGCGCCAGATTTTTCTGGTCGGGAAAGCGCGAAACCGAATTCGGGAGATATTCATACGCGCCGCGCGAGCCGCTGACCGCGCCGCCGATGCGCGGCAAAACCTGCGTGAAATAAAGATTGAAAATCTGTTTGAAGCCGGGAATGACGGGCGTGGAGAATTCTAGAATCGCCAGTTTTCCTTTCGGTTTCAAAACGCGGTGAAGCTCTTTTAAGCCGTCGAGCCAGTTCGAGAAATTTCGCAAGCCGAAAGCGATGGTCACGGCGTCGAAAGTGTTGTCGGCAAACGAAAGATTCATTCCGTCGCCTTCGATGTAGGGAATGGCGGCGTGATTTTTCTGATTTTTTTCACGGGCTACGACCAGCATCGGGCGGCAAAAGTCCGTGCCGATGATTTTCGCCTCGCCGGATTTTTGCATTTCCAGCGACAAATCGCCCGTGCCGCAGGCGACGTCCAGAACAATCGCCGCCGGATTATCCAAAACGTCCTGTAATTTTTTCGCCACCAGCCGGCGCCAGCGTTTATCGGTGTTGACGGACAGAAAATGATTCAGAAAATCGTATTTTCCGGCGATGCCCGAAAACATCTCGCGGACGGCGCGGGCGTGTTTTAATTCGTCGGCGGTTCTTTCGTTCGGCATTATCTAATTTTGGGGCTGAGTTGTTGTCTTTGTCACCACTTTGCCAGTGAAAATTCCTCTGACTTCAACTTCTTTTTTCCAACGTTCTAAAACTCTTTGCAGGTCGACGAGTGTCACATTCGTGACTTTTTGTGATTCATCTTTTACTGAAACTAATTTATAGGAATCAATATCAAGCCACAAATCGGCGGCGTTTTTTCGGGTAAACTCCATTGAAACTTCATCTCTGGCTTTATCGAATTCCTCTGGCGTAATCGGATTTTGAGTGATTTGCCGGATAAAATTCGGATGATTTGTTTGCGGCGAAGTCGGAACGGGCGGCGGTTTTAAATCGGTTGACTCGACTGCCGGTTTAACCTCGGCTTTGCCGAGTTCGACGGAAAAACCCATAATAACCAGACTTGGTAACAGATGCGCATCCTGACGAACAAATAAATTCGTGTTTTTCAAATCTTTCTGGTAGCGGAGCTGCAAAATTCTGGTCAGGATAACCGAAGCCCAGAAATCTTTATCATTTCTTGCCAAGCCGCGAATCGCCTGGCGGATTTCTCCGGTATTTTCGCCCGGAATTTCCGCATAAAATATTCTTGCCTCCGGGTCGTCCGGCTGGCGAAACGTCGCCGGAACTAATTTGTCCGCTTTTTTCCAGGCGCCGAACAAACGCCGCGCCGCCATATACGCGAAATCGGGTTTGACGTTGCCGGTAATCGCCAGCGTCGCGTTGTCGGCAGTGAAAAATTTGTCTTTCGCCGTCAGCAAATCGGCGCGCTCGATTAATTTCAGGCTTTCCGGCGTTCCGGCTTGCGGTCTGCCGTAGGGAAAATCGCCGAGCAGGCGTTTTGCGGCTGCCTGGTCGGCGACGTAAGCCGGATTTTTCTGCATTTCCTCGACCGCTTTCAGGCGCGCGTCGCGCACTTTGACGAAATTTTCCGGCGTCAGCGGCGGGCTGGCGACGACGGTCGCGACAGTTTCCAGAAGCGTCAGAAACTCGTCCGGTTTCGCCGTCGCGCTGATTTGGATGTAATCGTAATTGCTCGCGACTTCGAGACTGCCTTCCAAATCTTCTTCGAAAAAGTTTTTTGTCTGCTCGGTCGGAAATAAAATGTCGGCGAGCAGCGCCATCACGCCCATTTTATCTTTCGGGTCAAACGCCGAGCCGCTGTGAATGCGCAGGCGGAGCGAGACTTTTTCGGCTTTCGGCTCGTTCCAAATCAAAACTTTCAAGCCGTTGAGAAGCTTTTCCTGACGCGGCTGCGCCAATGTCTGGGCGAAAGAAAAATTCGCCGCGAGAAGCGTTAAAACCAGCAAAAACGCGGTGCTTTTGAAACAATTCATATTATTTGTCGTTTATCATTTCAGCAAAGATGCAAAAAAGATAGATGTCGAATGATAAATCTTAGATGCCCGCTGGCATCCCGTCAAACAAACCGAGCATCTATTGAAACTAGTAACGCATCTGTTAATTTGTTAAGTTTGTTCAAAAGGCTTAACATTCCTGAAAATCGTATTATAATAAAAGATAACCCTTTGGCGTTCATTCCAAGATTTTGAGAGGCATTGAGTGAAGAAGATGGGAAAGATAGTTAAGTATTGTGCCGCATGTGAAGAAGGCTTTGCCGAAAAGTTTGCGTTTTGTCCAAACTGCGGCGGAGCTTTAACAGCTTACGAATTGAATCCGGTGATGGCGAAAGCCGCGAATATCAATCAATCGGAAACCGAAAATTTGAAAGCGGAAACCCTGATGCCGGTCGTGGCAGCAGAAGCTCCGGTTCCGGCGGAAAATATTCCGGTCGAGCCGGAAATCGTCATTTTTTCGACTAATAAAGAAGAAAAAATTCTGGACGACGAGTATCTGCCGGAAGAAACGGCTGCCTTTGCGTCGGCTGCTTCAAACGGCAACGGCAACGGTAACGGATTCCACACCGCCGACGATTTCAACGAAAATCAATACCGGACAAATTCTCAATCCGGCGACTATGGGCAGACCGCTGACGCGAGCGGTTATCACCTTACGGTTATCGAAGAAAAAAATTCGAGCGTCCGCAACGCGCTTCTTTTAGGCGCCTGCGTGTTTGTCATAACCTTGACTCTCGCAGGCGTCGTCTTCTCGCTTTTCAACAAGGAATTATACGCCGCCGGACTCAGCAACACCGATTTGGTGAATGCGATGGTGGTGGACGATTTGCCTGAGGAAGTCAAAGAAGAGCCGAAAAAGAATAAAGAGAAAGGCGGCGGCGGCGGCGGCGGCGGTAAAGAAGAAGACGAAGACGTTTCCAAAGGCACGCCTCCGCGTCAAACGAAAGAGCAGCTTGACCCGCCGTCATCAAAAGTTCCGCAGTTTGATTCTGATTTGAAAAAATATATGTCCACGCAGGGCAACCGCCAGATTCAGCGAACTGACCAGCCCATCGGCAGCGAGCTCGGACAATCGGCGAAATTGTCCGACGGTCGCGGCAGCGGCGGCGGTATGGGCGGCGGTAACGGTACCGGATTCGGTAATGGACGCGGAACCGGCAACGGCAACGGCTGCTGTAGCGGCAACGGAAACGGAAACGGAAACGGCGACGGCGACGGCGACGGCGACGGCAGCGGTAGTTATACGCCGCCGGCTTTCAAAAAACCTGAACCGAAACCCGTCGGTCCGACCGAAGGCGTAAAAATTATCTCGAAACCGCGCGCCAATTACACGGACGCGGCGCGGACAAATAATATTCAAGGCGTCGTCCGCGTGCGCGTGACGTTTCTGGCTAACGGAACCATCGGCAGCATCTCGCCGGTCAGCAATCTGGGCTACGGTTTGACCGAGCAGGCGCTGGCGGCGGCGCGCTCGATTCGCTTTGAACCCGCGAAAAAAGGCGGCGTTCCTTATTCGGTAACAAAGGTCGTGGAATACACCTTTACGCTGTATTAAAAATCAGCGAATAAAAAACAAAAAAGGCTGGCGGTTTTTCAAGACTGCCAGCCTTTTTCAATTAAGAATTAAAAATTACTAATTACGAATGAGAAGAAAATGACCTTTGTTTGCTCAATTTTCAAAGGTCAAAAATCATCTATTCGTAATTCGTAATTTTTAATTGTTTAGCTCAAACCGAAAAAACTTTTAATCGAATTAAAAATGCCTTTGGATTCTTCTTCGGTCGTCTGATTATTTTCCGCATTTTTTTGCGCCAGCAGCGTGCGGCGCTCGGCGATTGTTTTGCTCAGAGCTTCGACCAGTTCGGGATTGGCGTCGAAAAGCGGTTTGAGGGCTGCCTGTTTTATTTCCAGCACCTCGGTTTCTTCGGCGGCGACGACGTTTGCCGAGCGCGGCGCGCCCGTAAAAAGTCCCATCTCGCCAAAAAAATCGCCTTCGCTCAACGTATTGATGGTTTTCGGAAAACCGTTTTCCGTAATCTGAACCTTGACCGCGCCGCGATGAATCACGAACATCGAGCCGCCTTCCTCGCCTTTGCGGACAATCGGTTCGTTCGGCGAAAAGATTTTCGCCTCGCTCGCCCGGGCAAGCTTCTCGGTTTCCTCGTCCGTGAGCGGCGCGAAAAGCGGAACTTCGCTTAAACGCTCGAAAATCGCGCCGGTCGATTCCTCAAAATTCGGTTCCAGCGATTGATTTTCGACATAAAGCGTGCGCGTGGGGAAAGCGAAATGAATATTTTCGCGCTGGAAGGCATACCAGACGCGCAGGCGGATAAGCGCGTCCGTATCGTTATATTTCGAATAATCTTCGAGCCAGTATTTGATTTCCCAGTCGATGCCGTTATCGCCCAAGTTTCGGATGCGGACAATCGGGCGAATCTTCGGCGAAACGTTTTCGACCTGCCGGACGACTTCGCGAATCAGGTGAATCGTCCGCGCGGGCGAAGCCGAATAAAGCGTATTGAAAAAAACCAGGCGCGCGTTCAGATTGTCGCGCGGCGAAACCTCGATCGCTTCCTTGCCGAGCACGGCGTTGCTGATGAGGACGATTTTGTTTTGAAACGTGCGGATTTTTACGCCGCGCCACGTGACGTTTTCGACCACGCCCGTGCCTTTGTTCGGAATATTCACGACGTCGCCGACCTGAAACGGCTGGTCAGCCTGCATCGCGATGCCGGCGAAAAGATTGCCGAGCGTGTCCTGCAAAGCGAGACCGATGACGACCGCCAGAATCGTCGAACCGGCAAAAAACGTCGTCAAATCCGTATCGAACTGCGATTTGACGATAATCGTAAAAGCGACGACGAAAATAACGATGGAGATGACGTTGCGGATAAGCGTCGTCAGTTCGGAACTGCCCGTGTTGCGCAGGATAGTGCCGGTAATCAGCGAATTGAAAAAGCGGACGATGGCGAAAATCAAGCCCATCCAGACGAAAATCTTGATGACTTTCAGCAGAGTGTCGAACAAACCGCCCGCCGTTTCGCCCATCCGCGCGTCGGTCGAGCCGAAAAAAGCGACGACGTATTGTCTGAGAATCGGCTCGATAAACGGCAGCGTCACCAGCACGAACGAGACGACCGCCGCAAAAATCGTAAAAATGAAAAAATGTTTTCGCAGTTCGTTGGATTTCATATTCGGAAAACTTCAGCCACAAATTAACACGAATCGGCTGAAACTGCGAGGCAGTTTCAATTACGAATTAAAAATTGCGAATTACGAATTACGAAAAATTGACCTTTGATTTTTGAAGATTGAGCAATATCGAAGTTCCGGGCTCAAAAGTCTTTTCTTCCGATTCGTAATTTGTAATTTTTAATTCGCAATTGAAAGCAGCGTCGAGCCAATCAGCGCCAGCGACAGGCACGAGACGATAATCGTAATCAGCCACGCGGCGATTTTAAACCAGCCGCGATTGGCGTATTCGCCCATAATCTCGTGGTTTGACGAGAGCGAAACGATGGCGATGAGAATGACGGGAAGCAGCAGCCCGTTGATGGTTTGGGTGAAAATCAAAAGCTGAATCTGCGGAATGTGCGGAATCAGCGCGACAATCACGCCGACGGCGATAAGCGACGTAAAAATGCCGAGAAAAATCGGCGCTTCGCGGAACGAATGCGACAAGCCTTTTTCAAAACCTAAGGCTTCGGTCAAAGAATAAGCCGTCGCCAGCGGCAGCACGCCCATCGCCAGCATCGCCGCGCCGAAAAGCCCGATGCCGAAAAGATATTTCGCGTATTGCCCGGCGACCGGCACGAGCGCTTCGGCGGCGGTCGCGGCGGAATCCAGATGCGTCACGCCTTGTTTATTTAAGGTCGCGGCGGTCGAAATGACGATAAAAGCGGCAATCAGACAGGCGAAAATCGTTCCCGTAATCACGTCGGCGCGCGCCAGCGGCAAATCGTCCTTGTCCATTCCTTTTTCGACGACGGTCGATTGCACGAAAACCTGCATAAACGGCGTAATCGTCGTGCCGATTAAAGCCATCACGGTGAAAAGATAAAGACTGTCGAATTGAATTGAAGGCTGGACGAGCTCGCGCCCGACTTCCGACCAATCGGGTTTGGCGAGAAAAGCCGAAATGATATAGCCGAAAAAAACCAGCGACATCGCCAGAAAAACCTGCTCGACGCGCTTCTGCGTGCCTTTGACGACGAGCCACCAAATCAAACCGGCGGTCAGCGGAACCGTAAAATAACGCGGAATTCCGAAAAGCTCGGAAGCCTGCGCGATGCCGACGAATTCCGAGATAATCACGCCCGTGTTGGCAATCAAAATCGCCAGCATCACGAGCGCCGTCCAGCGCACGCCGAACTGCTCGCGGATTAAATCCGCCAAGCCCTGCCCGGTCACGACGCCCATCCGCACGCACATTTCCTGCACGATGATAAGACTGACCGTCATCGGGATGAAAACCCAGAGCAGCGTGTAGCCGTAAGCCGCGCCGACGGTTGAATAAGTGGCGATTCCGCTGGCGTCGTTGCCCGCGTTGGCGGCGATGATTCCGGGACCTAAAACGGCGAGGTAGGCGAGCAGCCGACTATTTGACGAAGACAGACCGCGCCGCAGACGCTCGCGCGAGCGGCGCAGGTTTAGCCCGATTTTTTTGAGCGCTAAACGCGTTTCTGCCATTTCTACTGTCACCGTCTTTCATAGTCTTGATGTGAACCGCGAATCGTAAATCGCGAATCGCGGTTTTCTCCGTTTGCGATTTACGATTCGCGACTTAACGATTATCGAAACTTGAATATAACGCGATTAAGCGAAAGTGAAAAGTGCAAAAGTAGAATTATTTGAAATATAAAATTCGGCGCGGAAATGATAATCTAAACCTTAGATATTAATATTTAACGCGCAAAGATATTAGAATCCGAAATCTAGGCGAACGGCTAGATGAATTTTTTTACTAAAAGGCGGAATTGCTTGAGTTTTTCGATTTCCGTTTTACAATATTAGTTTGATTTACGCGGCAATTTTGAATCTATCTGCCGCAATTAAAAATATATGACACACAATCTTTTTAATACCAGACAAACATTTAAAACGGGCGGCGGCGAGGAAGCCGTTTTTTACAGCCTGCCGCAGTTGGAGACGGAAGGCATCGGCGCGGTTTCGCGGCTGCCGATTTCGATTCGCATCGTATTGGAGTCGGTTTTGCGAAACTTCGACAGGAAAAAAGTGCAGGAAAAAGACGTGCGCAATCTGGCGAATTGGGCGGCGGGCGGCGAACGAATCGAAGAAATTCCGTTCACGGTGGCGCGCGTTCTTTTGCAGGATTTTACGGGCGTTCCGTTGCTGGTGGATTTGGCGGCGATGCGTTCCGCCGTCGAGCGTATGAACCGCGAGACGAAATTGATTGAGCCGCTCGTGCCGGTCGATTTGGTGATTGACCACTCCGTTCAGGTCGATTATTCGGGCAGCGAAGCGGCGTATCAGCGCAATATGGAAATCGAGTTTAACCGCAACGAGCAGCGTTATCGCTTTCTGAAATGGGGCACGCGGGCGTTTAACGGCTTCGGCGTCGTGCCGCCGGGCATCGGCATCGTTCACCAGGTCAATCTCGAATATCTGGCGAAAGGCGTTTTCGAGCGCGAAGGCGTTTATTTTCCCGATACCTTAGTCGGCACGGACTCGCACACGACGATGATTAACGGTCTCGGAATCGTGGCGTGGGGCGTCGGCGGAATCGAAGCCGAAGCGGGAATGCTCGGTCAGCCGGTTTATTTCCTGACGCCGGATGTCGTCGGCGTCAATCTTTCGGGCGAGCTGCCGCAGGGCGCGACGGCGACGGATTTGGTTCTGAGAATTACCGAAATGCTCCGCAAAGCGAAAGTCGTCGGCAAATTCGTCGAATTTTTCGGCGAAGGCGCCAGCTCCCTGCACGCGACCGACCGCGCGACGATTGCGAATATGGCTCCCGAATACGGCGCGACGATGGGCTTTTTCGGCGTTGACGACAAAACTCTGGAATATTTCCGCGCCACGGGACGCGACGAGGCGCACATCGAAACGATTAAAAATTATTACGAAGCGCAAAAGATGTTCGGCATTCCGCAGGAAGGCGAAGTCGATTACACGACGGTTCTGAATCTGGATTTGGCGACGATTACGCCTTCGGTCGCCGGACCGAAACGCCCGCAGGACCGCATCGAGCTTTCGAATCTGGACGACCGTTTCAAAGAGCTTTTCACGCACTCGGTTGCCGAGGGCGGTTACGGGAAAAGTTCGGAAGATTTGGAAAAACGCTTTATGGTGACGATGGGCACGCGCACGGCGAAAACCGTCGCGGGCGGCGGTTCGCAGAGTCCGGTTTCAGTCCCGCTGCCAATTTTAAATTCGCCGGTGCAGGGCGATTTAATCAGCCGCAAGAACACGAACGTGACGACCGAAGTCGAGATGATGAACAACCGCCCGACGCCCGACCGCGTCGAGCACACGGCGGAAGACTCTCCGACGCAGACGACCGCCATCGGTCACGGCGACGTTCTGATTGCCGCGATTACAAGCTGTACGAACACGTCGAATCCGTCGGTGATGATTGCCGCCGGAATCGTGGCGAAAAAGGCTTCGGAAAAGGGAATGAAAGTTCCGCCGTATGTGAAAACTTCGCTCGCGCCCGGCTCGCGCGTCGTCACGGAATATCTGGAAAAAACCGGATTGCAGACGTATCTGGACGAAATCGGCTTTAATCTCGTCGGCTACGGCTGCACGACCTGCATCGGAAATTCGGGACCGCTGGATTCGAGCATCGAGGAGGAAATCGTCGAGCACGATTTGGTCGCCGCTTCGGTGCTGTCGGGCAATCGCAATTTTGAAGCGCGCGTTCACCAGAACATCAAAGCGAATTTTTTGATGTCGCCGCCGCTGGTCGTCGCTTACGCGCTGGCGGGAACGGTCGTCAGAGACGTTTATCTCGAACCGCTCGGAAAAGACAAGGACGGCAACGACGTTTTTCTGAAAGACATCTGGGCAAGCCTGGACGAAGTCAAGGAACTCCTGCAAGCCGCGTTCGAGCCGGAAACTTATAAGCGGCTTTACAGCGAATTCGCCGAGCAGAATCCTTTATGGAACGCGATTCCTTCGACGACCGGCGCGGTTTACGAATGGGATAAAAATTCGACTTATATTCAAGAGCCGCCGTATTTTGAAGATTTTTCGATGAACGCCGGAAAATTTTCAAACATCGAAGGCGCGCGCGCGATGGCGATATTCGGCGATTCGGTGACGACCGACCACATTTCGCCCGCCGGTTCGATAAAACCGAATTCACCCGCCGGACTTTATTTACAGGAAAAAGGCGTCGAGCCGCAAAACTTCAATTCCTACGGCTCGCGGCGCGGAAATCACGAGGTTATGGTGCGCGGCACGTTCGCCAACGTGCGCATCAAAAATCTGATGGTCGCGCCGATCGAAGGCGGCTTTACGAAGCATCAGCCCGACGGCGAAGAAATGTCCATCTACGACGCGGCGATGAAATATATGGAAGCGGGCACGCCGTCCATCGTTTTCGCCGGGCAGGAATACGGCACGGGTTCTTCGCGCGACTGGGCGGCGAAAGGCACGCGGCTATTGGGCGTAAAAGCCGTCGTCGCGCAATCTTTTGAAAGGATACATCGCTCGAATCTGGTCGGAATGGGCGTGCTGCCTTTGCAGTTTAAAGAAGGCGAAAGCGCGCAGTCCTTAGGATTCGACGGCACGGAAACGTTCGATTTAATCGGACTCGACGGCGCAATCAAACCGCGTCAGGAAGTCGCCTTGAGAATCACGAAAGAAACCGGCGAAACGCAGGAAGCGACGTTAATCCTGCGCATCGACACGCCGATTGAAGTCGAATACTTCCAGCACGGCGGAATTCTGCCGTATGTTCTGCGCCAGCTTCTGAACAATTGAACCGATAATTAGCGGATTAACGTAGATGACGCCGATAATACGGAAGATGAAACAGCCCGCGAAAAACACGAAAAAGACTAAAATGATTCTTAAATCATTTTAGTCTTTCCTTTCGTATATTTCGCGCGTATCGCGGGCTGAAATAAAGCGAATAATCTGCGTCTCCCGCGTTAATCCGCGGCAAAACTTTTTTTAAATGATAACCACCATCGCCTTTGACGCCGACGATACGCTCTGGCATAACGAGCGGCTTTTTCTTTCCATCAAGGACAAATACAAAAGCCTGCTTGCCGAATACCGCGCAGGCGACTGGATAGAACAACGCCTGGACGAAGCCGAAACGCGCAACATACAGCATTTCGGCTACGGCATCAAAGGCTTTACGCTTTCGATGATTGAGACCGCCTGCGAGCTGACCGAAGGACGCATCACGGGCGACAAAATCCTGGAGATTATCAATTTTGCCCGCGAGATGCTCGCCGCGCCGATCGACGTGCTCGAAGGCGTCAGGGAAACAATCGAAGCCTTATCCGGCGAATACCGGCTGATGGTCATCACGAAAGGCGATTTATTAGACCAGGAAGCAAAGCTGGCGCGCAGCGGCTTGGGCGATTATTTCAAGGCGTTCGAAATTGTTCCCCGAAAAGACCGCGGGATTTATAAATACATTCTCCGGCGGCATCAAATCCGCGCCGAAGAATTCGTGATGGTCGGAAATTCTCTGAAATCCGACATCCTGCCCGTCGTGGAAATCGGCGGAACCGCCGTTCACGTCCCGTATGAAACCGAGTGGTTTCACGAAAAGGTTTCCGACGAGGAATTAAAAGGCAAGGACTTCGCGCGATTAAACAGCATCGCCGAATTACCCGCCTGGTTGAAAAAAAACGGAAAGCGGAAAACGGTAAACGAAAAGTGGTAAGTTCGTCACTTTATAACTGCAACTTACCGTTTACCGTTTACCGTTTTCCGTTTAAAAAGCGTTCCCGCTTTTAAGGCTTTTCGGTTGCAAAAATGCGAGCAAACATTTAGAGTTATGTTTTAAATTTTCAAACTCCAAAAGGCAGTATTATGATTAAAAAACTTACATTTCTACTATTCGTTTTCACCTTTGCCGGTCTGGCGCAGGCAAACGCTCAAACCATCGTCGCGCCCGAAAAACAAGCCGCGATAAAAGAACTGGTCGCGATAATTCAAGCCGACAATAAAGTCGAAGATTTGGTTCAGATGATGTCCGCCCAGATGCAGGTGACCAGCAAGACAATCTTTAAGGCGCTGCTCGACGAGCGAACGGATTTAACCGCGGCGGAAAGAAAGTCGCTCGAAGACGCTTTCGCCGCCAGCCAGAACGAATCAGCCCGGCGTTACCAGGAAAAGTTTGCGCAAAAGCTCGATTTGAAAGCGATAATGGAAGAAACCTCAATCGCCATCTACGACAAGCATTACACGCTGGAAGAAGTCCGCGACCTGACAGCTTTTTACAAATCGCCGACCGGACAAAAATCACTCCGGCTGATGCCCGCGATAATGTCCGATTCGATGCAGGCAATGCAGGATAAACTCCTGCCGAAAATTCCCGTCATCATCCGCGAAATCGAGGAAGACATCCGCCGCGAAGCCGAAGAAAAAATAAACGCCAAAAAACCGCGCGCCAAAAAACCCGCCGCCGAATAATCAGGCGCCCGACGAAAGACGAAATCCTTTCTTTCCGCTTTATCTTCCGTAAATCGCGAAAAAGCCGGACTGCCTGCACAGTCCGGCTTTTTCTTTTATCTTTCCTCTGGAATTCGATTTATTTTTTCTTTCCGGGAAACATATTTACGTATTTGCCTGCTTCGTGTTTCTCGGCGGTTTCTGCTTATTTTTCGTTTACAGCCTCTCGAAAGCAAAAATTAATATTTGCCGCCCGAAACGCTTGTTTTCAGATTCATAAGACTCGAAGAATCGGCGTAGAAATCGAGCGAGTCGAAATCTTCCTGCACCGACAGGACGCGAATCGCCTCGGTGAAGACGTAGCGTTTGCTTCTGACCTCGAAGATATAAGTTTCTCCGACCGTCACGCCTTCGAAGCGGTAATAACCGAACGCGTTGGAGCGCGCCGTGCGGACATTGCCGGTATTGTCATACATCAGCATCTGCGCGTTGGCGAGCGGCGAGCCGGAAGGCGAGTAAATGCGCCCGCCGATATTGGCGGCAGCGGCGGTCGGCGCGAAAGGTCCGAGGATAACGTTATTGACGCCGATCCACTCGTCGGGTCCGGCGGCGTTGGAAGTAATAAGTCTGACCTGCACCTGCGGTTGATTGTTGACCGCCGCGGGAAGCGCCACAAATCTCGTCGTGGTTCTGCCTGAGATATTCGGTCCGTCGGTCGCGTCCGCAATGTATCCCGTCGGAACGTTGACGAAAGGTCCGCTCTCGCCGATTCTGTATTGCAGGGCAATCTGCGAAACCGACGAGTTGTTGCCGGCGTCCACGTCGCGGACGCGATAGCTCATATTAATGCCGGTGCGCCCGGTAGTCTTGATGTAAAACACCATATACGGATTATCCGCCTGCACGTTGCCCTGAAATCCGTAGCAGATGTTGTTGGCGTCGGGCGCGCGGTCGAATTCAGCCAAGCCTCCGTTGTTGACGGCGCTCGTGTTGCCTTTATTCGCCTGGATATAAGTGTCGGCGGTCAAAGGAAGCGGAAAACCGGCTCCGGTTTCCGTGCCGGTGACGGTTTGCGGGTCGACGCCCTCGGCGGCAAGGTCATCGCCGCGATAGCCCTGGACGTGCGGAACATTGCTCCAATCGTGGTTGGAAGAAATGATGTCGGCACTCGCCGGGTCGGCGGTCAGGGACAGCGAAAGATTACCGCTCGAAAAATCGTAATAAGTGCTGCTGGCGGAAACGGATGTGCCGAGCGAAAAACGCTCCGGCAAGACATCGCCGTTTCCGCCGAAAGGCAGCGGCAAAGTAAAACCGAAAAATAAAACGAAAACTAAACACAAAGCGACAAAAAAACTCGCCCCCTTCTGCACGAATGCAGATTTACCTAATAAAGTTTTGTGCATATTCTTATCCTTTGTAGAAATTGAAATAAAAAAAGAATTGTTGAAAGTAGAAATCGTGGGACGATTTAGCAGATAGAAAACACTACTGAAAGCGAGTGTCTTAAATATCGCAGCAATTGATGGATTTTAGTTGGGATAAATGAAAGTCGGTTTTTGAAATTCGATTTGAAGATATTTGTTTTCGAAAAACAAAAGCTATCACCGGAAATATAATGTCAGAAATTTCATTAAAATACAAGAAACTTGATAAAAAATGTTAAACCGCCCGGCGAAAACACTGGAAAGAAAGCAGATGCGGCGGAAATCGACGCGTCGAGAGGCAAAATTTCCAAAGAAAAAGCGGAGAAAAGCGAAATCAAATCCAAATCCGCAGACGCCGTCTTAAAAATTGATTTACTGAACAATTATTCGTCTTTGGCGAGAGCCGCCTGAATCCGATTGAGGCGTTAAGATATGAATAGCAAGAAAGAGGATTCACCACAAGAACCGAAGGAATACAAAGGAAATTCAAACAGGGCAGACAGAATAATCAAGTTAAAAGACTTTTCTTATCTGAGTTAATCCGTGTATCTTTCTTAGTGTTCTTTGTGTCTTTGCGGTGAAGAATATTTGTGTCGAATATTAAAGGAGAAACATGATTGTTACAACCGGAAACGAAGTGGAAATGGGCAGAATCGTTCAATATTTGGGTGTCGTGCGCGGCATCGTCGTGCGCAGTCCGAGCATCGGGCAGGGAATTGTCGGCGGGCTGAAGTCGATTATCGGCGGAAACATCGAGGAATTCTCGCAGGTTTGCGAGGCGGCGCGCCTCGAAGCCTTTAACCGGATGCTCAAGCAGGCACACGAAATCGGCGCGGACGCCGTTATCGGGATGCGCTACGATGCGACCGAATTCAGCCAGTCGGCGACCGAAGTTCTGGCTTACGGAACGGCGGTTAAACTAGTGAACAAAGAAGACGAGAACTGAGAACTGAGAATTGAGAACGGAAGATATTCATTCTTAATTCGCACTTCTCAGTTCTCAGTTAAGGAAGAAACGAGCCTTTGCCGTTGCGCCCGATGCGCATATTGACGAGCCAGTCGAGCCAGCGATATTTCAAGGCTTTCGGCGCGAGATGCTCGGTGATGGCAAAGGCTTCGTGGCGCGAGCCGTCGGGACATTTTATTTCCGTCTCGCTCAGGAATCGCAGGTAAAAGAAGCTCGCGTCAATCAATTTGGTTTGGCGGACGGAAAATTTAACGTCTCCGGCGGTCGAAAAATTTAATGACTTCGGGTATTTCATCCCGAATATGTTGCGCGCGTAATCGGCTTCTTCGCAGTCGGCGTCGCTTGCTTTCAGCTCGCCGTTTTTGATGAGAAAAAGCTTGGTCGTCGGTTTCGCGCCCGCTTCCTTATAACGGTAAAAAACCGCCGTCGCATCGGTAAAATGCGCGCGTCCCCATTGCCAGTCCTGCACGGTTTCCGCCAGCCAGCGCGCGTCCGTGTTGTGGTCGTGATAACCCGTGCCGCGAAAATGATGAACGTCTTTCAGCCTGCCTTTACTTTGAAAAACTTCGATTTTTCCCGTAACGTCCGAACGCGGCGCAACCAGATTCCAGTTGTGTGAATTCGCCTGGGGCGCAAAGTCCTGTTCCGGCAGAAAATCGCTCTCAATCGAAAGCCATTCGAGCCTCGCTTTTAATTTATAATTTTTGCGCAGGGTCGCGTTGATTTTTAAAAGATAGCCCGAACCGTAAGGCGCGGTTTCAAATTTGAATTCGTTTTCGCCCAATCTACAAGCCGGAGTTTTCTCGTCGCCGAAAAACTGTTCGGGCGGAAACTCGTTAATCGCGCGGTAAAGCGGCTTGCCGTCCTTGTAATAAATAAAAACCAGCGCCGGAAAACGCGGCGGATTGCGGATTGCGGATTGCGGATTGCCGCTCTCGACACTCGCGCTCGCCGTCCGGCTTTCAATCAACTTATTGTAGCGCGGCGAAAAGATGAAATTGTCGAGAAAAATCACGACAATCGCCTCGCGCCCGTCGTCGGAAAGCGCGTCGAAATACCACCATTCGTAACCGCGCGCGTCGCGCTTCGGATGCCAGACGTCCGCCGCGATGCTTGACGAATAGGAAAATTTTTCAGGCAGAACCTGTTCTGTCGTTGCCGTCGCCATCTGATTTTTGCCTCGTTAGGGAAATTTGAAAAACAAAAACCTAAAACGAAAGTTACCCGCAAACCGGCGCAAAGTCAAAATTTTTTTTATAAAGCGGGCTTTCGCCTTATCATTAAATAACGGCAAACTTTTATTTCTTAAGTCGAATCTTTAAGATTGTTCAAGATAATCTCTCCCGATTCTTTTGAGAAGGGAAATAAAAAAATGAAAATTGGAACAAAAGCGTTTTTGTTGATTTTGATTCTGGCAATCGGTCTTTTCGCCGCCGGTCTGGCGAAGCGCCTTAGCATCGGTGAGATTGAAGCAAATTCCTCGAAATATGTCGGCAAAAAAGTCACCGTCGCCGGAACGGTCGAAACCGGCTACGGCGTTTCGCTGCCGGAGATATTAATCCGCAAAGGCACGGGCGGCACTTATAAAATCGACGACGGCACGGGCGAAATCTGGGTTGTCACGCAGCGAAGCGTTCCGCAAAAAGGTGCGCGCCTCAGCGTGAAAGGCAAAATTCAAAACGGCGTGACGATTGACGGCAAAAATTACGGTCTGGTTTTATACGAGGACGACCGGCGTTTCGAGAAAAAGTAAAGCGCGCGCGCAAATGACAAACGGCGAACGGCAAGGTTAAAATCCTTGTCGTTCGCTTTTTTTGGCGGAACCGTCGGCGTTAGCGGATGGTTTACGAAAGGCGAAAGGCGAAAGGATAAATATCTTTTTCTTTGTTTCAGTTTCGCCTTTCAAGCGGGCGGTTCCGACTTTTTTATGAAAACTTTAATCGAATCTTTTGAACGGCAATTTCTGCTGGTTCACGAGCGCTCGCGGGAAATCATCAATAAAACTCCGGATGAAAAATTATACTGGCAGCCGCGCGAGCGTGAAGCGCTGTTTCCGGTCAATTCCTGCGGCGAATACATTCTGCGTTCGGCGGGCGCGATTGAACAGACTTTCGGCGGCATTACGACGCGCCTCTGGGACGACCCGTTTGAATGGACTCTGCCGGAAGAGCTTTCGACCGGCGAGCTGATTTTGAATTATTTAAACGAGGTCGAAGAAGCCCGAAAAAGAGGTTTTTCGCTGTTTCGTTCGGACGAAGATTTACGCCGCGAAATGCCCGCGCCGGAAAAACTGAAAACGATTTTCGCGCTGCTTCTGGAAACAATCGCGCGCGCCGAGAATTTTCAAGGTCGCGCCGTCGCCGTTTTTCGAGAGTTTTCCGACGAGAAAATTCAAACCGGCTGGACGAAATAAAAGTGATAGGTGATAGAAAAGAAGAATTTTCTTCCTTCTCACCTATCACTTTTCACCTATCACTTTCTGGCAAATCGAACTTTTTTGTGCGAAAATTCGTTAGCCGTAAAGACTTTCTAAAATTGTCAATTGGAGAAAAAAATGCACTGTCCCCGTTGCGGTCAACAACAGGTTTCCGAAGACACACGCTTTTGTTCGCGCTGCGGCTTTCCGCTCGGACTCGTGTCGGAGATTCTGGCGCACGGCGGCGTTTTGCCGCAATTAGCCGATTTACACAATAAAAAGAAAAAATTCCTGACGCGCAAAAACGGTTTGAAAATCGGCTTAATCTGGTTTCTGCTGTTTTCTTTTCTGCTGACTCCGCTGGCGGGCATCGCCGGGTTGGAAGAAGGCGCGGGAGTTGTTGCGATTCTCGGTTTCAGCGGCGGCTTGCTGATGATGCTCGTTTCGTGGATGTTTCTGGAAAACGAGCCGAAATTTTCTCAATTTGACCCGTCTTATCAAACCAACAGTTATTTAAGCGGAAACGCCGCGCCGCAAAACGCTCTGCCGCCGCCGCAAAGCCAGCCCGTGCGGGATTTCGTTCCGCCCGCGGCGGGCGCCTGGAAAGCTCCGAATACGGGCGAACTGGTTCCGCACAGCGTCACGGATGGCACGACCAAACTGCTTCAGAAAGAAGAGTAAAAGGAGAAAAAATGTTTTGTCCAACCTGCGGTCAACGGCAAATCAGCGAAGACACGCGTTTCTGTTCCAAGTGCGGCTTTTTATTAACCGGCGTGACGGAATTAATAATTAACGGCGGCGCTTTGCCGCAGGCGCTGCCGCCGTCGAAATCGAAAAAGGATTCGCCGCGCAAAAAAGGCATCAAGCAGGGCTTGTTCGTTTTCCTGTTGTCGTTTCTGGTCGTTCCGCTTGTCGCGATATTAACGCTTGCGGTCAATGTCAGAGAGCCTTTTATGGTCGCCGTCGCGGCGATTTTGCTGACGGTCGGCGGCTTGCTGCGAATGGCTTACGCTTTGATGTTTGAATCGAACGAGCCCGGCGGCGGAATGACTGTGGAAGAAAATGCTTTCAACACGGCGCAGAATTTTCTCGGCAAAAACAAATCAGCCGCCGCGCTGCCGCCGCCGCAATCAATCCCGACCTCGACCTACGTTCCGCCGACCGCCGGCAACTGGCGCGACACAAAAGATTTAAACGCGGCGCCGAGCGTCACGGAAAACACGACGAAATTTCTGGACGAAAAATAAGTCGAAAATGCAAAACGCAAAATGCAGAGTGCAAAACGGAATTACTTCCGAATATTTTGCACTCTGCATTTTGCGTTTAATACGTTTTGCGTTTACGAGGTCGGCGTTTGTGTTGATGTCGCTCCTTTCGTGCCCTGAAAATCGTAAGTGATATAAAGATTCAGCGCGTTGTCTTTAATATCCGAGCGAACGTCTTTGACGCGCGCGCTTAAAGTGCCGTCGGTTGCCGCAATCGGCAGATTCAGCGCGATTTGCTGACCGCGCAGGATAACAATCGGATTGACGCGCTGATTTAAAACATTCTGCACCAGCGGCGTGACCAATCCGCTGACGAGCGGATTCAAGCCGTCGAGATTGACCGTTTCGACATTGATTTGACCGAAAACCGTTTGCTGCGCTTCGTCAAACCTGAGAGCCATATTTGCTTTCGCCCAGCCTGAAAATTCAATACACTGACCGAAAACCGTCGTGCTGCCGCTAAAGGCAAGCGGCGCGAGAATTTGATTGTTTTCCAGCCGGACTTCGGTTTTGACGCCGCTTCCTTCGGGCTTGAGCGTGATTTTTCCGTCACAGGCGCCGGATTGAAAAGCGATTTTCTCCGGCTGCAAGTTTTCCGCTTTGCCGGAATTTTCCGAAAGCTGCAACGGAAAAGACGGAGCGTTCATATCGCGGAAAATCGTTCCGAGAACCGTGTCGAAAAATTGCTGGTTCAATACGACGCTCGCCGTGCCCGCTGCGACGCCGTTCGGGTCGGGAGCTTGAATCGGTCTGCCCGGCGGCAGCGCGCCAGCGCGCGGAACGCCGACGTAGAAATAAAAAATTCCCGCCCCGCCGATTATTAAACCCAACAACGCGCCGAGTAAAAAAGTTATTGTTTTGCTCATATAAACCCCTTGAAAAATGCAAAGTGCAAAATGAAGAAGTCAGAAGACAGAAGATAAATTTCTACTGTCTTCCGGCTTCCGGCTTTCGCCTTTTCTCTAGTTAGTCGGTGCCGGTGTCGGTGACTGGCTCGCCGGAGTTCCGTTGGTCGTCGGCTGCGCCGACCGCATTAATTGCCCGACGATAGCCGCGGCGGCATTGAACACGAGATTGACCTGCTGTTTGACTTCTTCCGGCTCGACTTTTTTATAATCGGTCGGTTCGGCGAAAAGACTCGCGTCGGCGGTCGTCGTGATGTTGCTCATCTCCGTGCCGACTCTGATTCCGCTGACGCCCTGCACGTTTCCGCCCTGCGATTGCGAAACCGTCTCGGAGCGCAGCGGCAGGCTCGTTTCCTTATCGACATAGACGAACGATTCGGTGTTGACCTGTCCGGCTTGCGTTCCGGTGTTGGCGGTCGCGCCGTAGCGGTATTTGATGACGGTGCGCCCGCTCAATTGTTCCTCGCCGACGCGTTCGACGCCGCGAATATTTTTGACCTGGTTGACGATTTCGCCGGGCATCAGCATTCTTCTGACTTCAAAACCGAGAGCGTCTTTCGTCAATTCCGCATATTGCTTGCGGTTCGGCGAAATGACGAATTGTTTTCCGCCTTTATCCAGATAGATAAGCTTTTCGCCGCCCGGCAGAGAAAATTCCATCCGCCGGTCTTCGCCGTTGCGCGCGACGTTTGCCTGCACGCTCGGCACGCTCATTTTCTGGTCGCCCAGCGTCTCTAGTTTCAGCGTGACGGTCGCCGTATAGACATCCGGTTCTTTCGTCTCAACGCCGGAACTGCTTGAAGTATTCGCGTTCGTGTTCGTCAAATTCGCGTTCGAATTGATATTGATGTTTAGATTGGAACTGTTTGAAATGGTCGTATTGGAATTGCCGTTCGACACCGGCGCGCCGCAGCCGAGCGTCAAAGCCGCCGCCAGCGACAAAAGCAGAAAAGACAAATTTTTCATAAACCCTCCCGTTTTCTATTAATAATATTTAGAATAGCGTTTTTATCGACGTTTCAGCAAGAAGTTTATATTAGCGGTAAGCGGTAAACGGTAAATGGTAAGTTCGTTATTTGATAGCTGCAACTTACCGCTTACCGTTTACCGCTTACCGCTTTTTAATATCCAACCGCTTCGCCGTCGCTGCGCGAATCAATCGCGCCGAGCCGGACATTTGTTTTTTCTTCAATCGCAATCGCGGTCATCGAGGCGATATTAGCGGGCTTTCCGGCGAATTTATGCCCGTAATTTTCCAGAATTTTTATCGTGTCCGAACTCATTCCGACCGGCTCGTAAAGCATCTCGTCGGGCAGCCATTGATGATGAACGCGCGGCGCGTCAATCGCCTGCTGAATGTTCATATCGTGGTCAATCATATTGACGACGGCTTGCAGCACCGCCGTAATGATTCGCGGTCCGCCGCGCGCGCCCAAAGCGAACCACAGCGAGCCGTCTTTGCGCAAAACAATCGTCGGCGTCATCGAAGAAAGCGGGCGCTTGCCCGGCTCGACCTTGTTGCGCTCGCCCTGCACCAAGCCGAACATATTCGGCTTGCCCGGTCGCGCGGCAAAATCGTCCATCTCGTCGTTCAATAAAACGCCCGTCCCTCGCGCCGTCACCGCCGAACCGTATAAATCGTTGATGGTATAAGTATTTGTGACGACGTTTCCCTGCGCGTCGACGACCGTGAAATGCGTCGTTTCGGTCGGCTCCGTGCCGGCAATTTGCCCGGCTCTGATTTCGGAGCTCGGCGTCGCTCTGGTCATTCTTATCGAATTTGAACGCGCCTGAGCGTATTTCTTATCAATCAATCTGGCGGTCGGAACTTCGGCAAAATCCGGGTCAGCCATATATTCGGCGCGGTCGGCGAAAGCGCGGCGCATCACCTCGGTCAGAAGATGATATTTTTCCGACGAAGCCCAGTTCATTTTCTCCACGTCGTATTTTTCGAGCATATTCAAGGCTTGCAGCAAAACGATTCCGCCCGAAGACGGCGGCGGCATCGTGATAATCTCGTAGCCGCGATACGTGCCTTTCACCGGCGTGCGCTCTTTCGCCCGGTAATTTTTTAAATCTTCCGGCGTTATCAAGCCTTTGTTCGCCTGCATATCGGCGGCAATCAGCCGGGCGGTTTCGCCTTCGTAAAAATCCTTTGCGCCGAATCTTTGAATTCTCGAAAGCGTCTGCGCCAATTCCGGCTGCCGCAGGCGGTCGCCTTCGCCGAACAGTTTCCCGTTGTTCAGAAAAATCTTTTTGCTGTCGGCGTATTTTTCCAGATTATCTTCGTAAGATTTAAAAAGATTTGCCAGTCGGTTCGATAAAACGAAACCGTCCTGCGCCAGCTTTCGGGCAGGCTCAACCAAATCCGCCCATTTTATTTTGCCCGAGCCGTATTTTTTAAAAGCCATTTCCAGCCCGGCGGGCGTGCCGGGAACGCCCGCCGCGCGATAGCCGATGGTCGATGAGCCTTCGCCTTTGATAAGCTCGCCGTTTTTGTTCACGAAAATGTCGCGGGTCGCCGCTTTCGGAGCCATCTCGCGGTAATCAATCGCAGCGGTGCGCCCGTCACGGAAACGAATCAGCATAAAACCGCCGCCGCCCAGGTTTCCCGCTTCCGGGTAGGTCACGGCTAAAGCAATCGCGACCGCCACTGCCGCATCGACCGCGTTGCCGCCGCGCCGGATTACGTCAATGCCGATTTTCGACGCCAAATCGCTCTGCGAAGCGACCATCGCGCGTTTTCCGCGCACAGGCTCGCGCCACGCGGCTTTAACCTGAAATTCCGGCGGCAAACCGGCGAAAAGGAAACTAAAAATCAGACAGAAAACGAATAGTTTTTTTATTGATTTCATAACTTTGGTTTTTTGATAATACAACAAAATTTTACCAGTTCGGGAATTTTATGCGAAAGGCGGAAACGCGGACGGTGAAGAAGCGTGTTTCAAGATTAATTATTGGAAACACGAATTTCGAGGAGCGTGTCCGAATGCTGAACCGGACACGCCCGTTCATCGCCCGCGTTTTCGGCTTTTTTGAAGATTAAATCCGATTAAATTTTTAACAGTCCGTACAGTGTCTTGGCAAATAATGTAAAATGAAGTAAATTGAAGTGTTTCACTCTGAAACATCCCCACAATTTATAAAAATTCGCCTGCAATCTCCGGAACTAAAAAAATCGTTTTGGAACGAGGTCAAACGTAGTATGAAAAAGATTATTTCAACAATTATTATCACCATCCTTTGTTTTTCGTCCGTGCTTTCTGTTCCCGCGCAGAAAAATTCAGGTTTAACCGCATCGAGTCCGATTTCGCGAGGCGCAAAATTATTCGATTCGGTGGCGGCTTTTACGGACGAAAACGGCGTTTGGCTCGAATGGCAGACGGGAATCGAAAACGAAATTTTAGGCTTTCACGCTTATCGCGTCGAAAACGGCGAAAAACAGCTTGTCAGCCCCGTTTTAATTCCCGCCAATCTGTCGCCGCGCGGCGACAAAACGACGCAGGGCAGAAACTACAATTACTTTGACCCGCAGGGCACCTCGCGCGCCGCCTATGTTATTGAAAGCATTGACTTAAACGGATATAAACAAACATCGCGCGAATTTTACCCGCAGGTTGTTTCGGATTTGAGCGCCCGGGCGGGCGTCGCGTCGCAGGAATTACAAAAACGTTCCGCCGCGTCGAATCCGAGCCTGCAAAAAGACGATTTGAGCCTGCCGAGCGAGCTGAAATCCGAAGCGCAGACAAATAATTTCGTGCCGGGCGACGCGCAATCGACGCAGAAATGGGTGGCGGCGCAAACGGGCGCGAAAATCGCCGTCAAACAGGACGGTTTATACCGCGTCGCGCGCGCCGAGCTGCAAGCCGGCGGATTTAACGTCAATGCCGCGACCAATCTCTGGCAGCTTTACGCGGACGGCATCGAGCAGGGCATCAACGTCGGCGCAAACGGCGATTATATCGAATTTTACGGGCGCGGAGTCGATTCTCTCGAAAGCGATGCGCGCATCTATTATCTGGTCGTCGGAACCGAGCCGGGCAGACGAATGGGAACGACCTTTATTCGCGGTATTGCAGCGAAAGTCGTCGCGCCGAACTTCGACCAGCTCGCCGTTAAAAAGGAGCGACTGACTTATCTGAGCCCGATTTTGAACGGCGACGCGGAAAACTTTTTCGGCGCGTTTGTCAGCAGCGGCAGCCCCGGAATTACGACTGTAAATCTTTCCGACCTCGATTCCGCGTCCGTCCAAACCGTGACCGTAAGCATCACGGTACAGGGCTACACGTTCACGCCGCATCAATACAAAGTTCAACTCAACGAGACGGAAATCGGCACGCTGAACGGGTCAAACCGCGATTTGCTGTCGGCGAATTTCAGCGTGCCGTCTTCGCTGCTGGTCGAAGGAACGAACACTATAAAAATTTCGGCGCTGACGAATTCGGTCGGTTTTACCGAAACGGTGAAAATTTCCTATCCGCGTCGTTATCAGGCGATTCAGGAGCGCTTGTCGTTTTACACGCAAAACTATCGCACGACCAAAGTCCAGCGCTTTAATACGCCGGACATCCGCGTTTTCGATTTGAGCGACCCGACCCGTCCGAGTCTGGTGACGGATTTACAAATTTCCCAGCAGGGCTTAACTTATCAGGTCACTTTGCCGAGCGCGCGCAGCCGCGTTTTTTATGCCGTGGCGGGCGGCGGACTTCTGACGGCGGCGTCCATTACGCCGAATGTTCCTTCGACGCTTTCGACCGTCGCGCACAGCGCTAATTTAATCATCATTTCCTACAAGGACTGGATGACGCAAGCTGAAAACTGGGCGAATTATCGCCGCGCGCCGGGTATGACGGTCGAGGTCGTCAACGTCGAAGACGTTTTTGACGAATTCGATTTCGGGCAGCCGACGCCTGAAGCGATTCGCGGTTTTCTGAGCTACGCCAAAACTAACTGGCAGACGCCGCCGAGCTACGTTCTTTTGCTTGGCGACGCCAGCTACGACGCGCGCAACTTTTTTAATCAGGGCTACAATAATTTTATTCCGGCGCAAATGGTCGATACGACTTTTTCGACCACCGGCAGCGACGACGCTCTCGCCGATTTCAATGACGACGGGTTAGCCGAAATTGCCGTCGGCAGAATTCCCGCGCGCGACCCGGCGACCGTGACGACGCTTTTAAACAAAACGGCGGCGTTCGAGCAGGGCTTGGCGACGGCACAGTCGCGAGGCGCGCTTTGCGCCAGCGATTTGCCGGACGGTTTTGACTTTGCCGGAATGTGCGTGCGCGTGTTACAGCCCTTGCCGCCGGGCATTCCGAAAATGTTTGTCAATCGCGGCGACGCGGATGCGCGCGCCACCTTAATGAATTCGATAAACAGCGGAAAATATATCGTCAATTATTCCGGTCACGGAACATTCGGCGCGTGGGCGGGAAATTTCTTCAGCCGCACGGACGTTCCGCTGATGACAAATACTAATACCAACCAGACAATCTTTACGCTATTGACGTGTTTGAACGGCTATTATGTCGATGCTTTCAGCGATGGTCTCGCCGAAGTTCTGGTGAAAAAGAGCGAGGGCGGCGCGGTCGTCGCCTGGGCATCGAGCGGAGAGACGACGCCCGACGTGCAGGAAATTATGGCGACGCGCTTTTTCCAGCAAATCGGAAACAATTCTGCGCTGCCCCGGATAGGCGATTTGGCGAACGATGCGAAAACGGTAATCGGCGGCGGACGCGACGTGCGCCTGTCGTGGGTTCTGCTCGGCGACCCGACGATGAAGGTCAAGCCATAGAGAATAAACGAATAAGTGATTAAGGGAATAGGTGATTAGGTTTTTATGCCTTGTCACCTATTCCCCTAATCACTTATTCCCTTTTTATTTTGGTTGGATTCTTAATAGATAGCTGCACACGGCAATCGGCACGCCGGGCGCGACGGAAACTCTCTGTCCCATCGGAACTTCGTAATTGTTGACCATTGCCGGATTGCGTCCTTCGTTTATCAAAAAATATCCCTGTTCGTTGCAGATGAGCGTGACGTGACGGCGACTGATTTCCGGGTCGCCGGCGAGCGGGATGTCGACGGGTTTCGATTTCGAGCCGCGCCCGACGCTGATTTCGTTCTGATAAATCGGCACGACGTTTTGACGAACGCCGCCGCGCCAGATTTCCAGCTTGTAAAGCTCGGTCGTGCGCCCTTTAACGTGGGTCATTTCTTCCGAATCTCCGGCTTCAAAAGGCGGCGTTTGCTGTTGCTGTTGCTGCGCTAAAGGCGGCGGCTGATACGCGGATTGCGGCGCTTGTTGCTGCGGCGGAATATGCGGCTGCACATTTAGCTGCGCGACGGTCGGCGGCGGATGATTCGGCGAAGCTCCGGTCTGGCTCGGCGGCGTGAAATTCGGAATCGGCGTGACTTGATTCGTCGGTTTCGACTGCTGCTGTTGCTGAGTCGGTTGCGACGGCAGCTGCGGTTTCGGACGCGACAGGATGCTCGTTTTGTTGCTCGAAGAATCGTCCCAGCTGTGCTGGACGCGGACGTCGCCTTTTTCCAGCGTTCCGTCCACGCGAAGCTCGACGGCGAAAGACTGCGTTTCCAGCTTTTTCTTGCCGGAAATTTCTTTCGCGCGTTCCGCCAGAATGTGATAGAGACCCTGTTCCAGACCGCGCCGCCTGACGCCCGTCCAGTCTTTATCGTCTTCCTCGCTGAGAAAAATAATATATTCGCTCGGAATCAAGACCGTGCCCTGCGGCAAAGGCGTCATTTCGCGCTGCATCACTTCTTCGACGGCGCGGGCGAGCCTGACAATAAATTCTTCTCCGGCGCTGCGCGGCTTGACCTGCGCGTCGCGCGCCGCTTCCTCCAGAACGGTCTCCGCCGTGTCGCCGTCAATCCAACGTCTTACTTTGTCCAAAACGCTCACTATATTTACCTCGAAAGTTGTATTGTTTCCTTACCCGAGTCTTTTTTACTAATCCAACCGTGGTCAACCCAATCCGAAGATTTCGGACGACTATAATTGATTATATCAACCTCATACCAGTTTTCGGTTTCATCAACAATCCTAACACGCGAATCTTTCGGGACTAAACCGACAGGTTTTTTATTTGTGTTTGATTCGGGACGCAGGTTTATGTCCGTTAGGGCAAAGGCTTCGCGGCTGACAAACGGATTTCTGAATTCGGGAATAATTTTGCCGGTTCTGAGATAACTTTGCGTGACAAACAACGCGCCCGCGAAAACCGCGAGAAACAGTAAAAGGACGCCGGCGCGTCGCAGAAAGCTTTTCCTTTCGACCGGCTCGGCTTCTTCCTCGTCAATATAAGTCTTTAAAAATTCTTCGTTTTTTGGCGGCGGCGTTTCTTGTGCCGGCGGCTGCGGCGGGTTTGAATCCAGTTTGACCACCAGGTTCGGAGCGCTTGCCGGAATACCGAGATTTTTCAGCTTCAAATCGCGCGAAGTGTTAAATTGCGGGCGCTGCGGCGCGAGCGGCGTGTAGCCCTCGGCGACGTGCGCGCGCGGCAAAGCGTTGAGGCGAGGAGCGGCGATGTGCGTCTTCATTTCGCCGGTGTCCGCTTCAGCCAAAAGTTTTATGTGCGCTAAATCTTTCCAGAATTCATCGACCGTCTGATAGCGGTCTTGGGGATTGTTCTGCGTGGCTTTTTGCAGAACCCGCAGCAAATCGTTTGCCCAGACTTCTTTTCGCGTGTCGAAGGGAAGCTCTTTGACCGGCTGATTGGCGAAAAAGCGCGGCGATTCGCAGGTAATCAGGACGTAAGAGGATTTTGCCAGCGAGTAGACGTCGGCGGCGGGCGTCAGCTGCGTGACGGTCGAGACGCCGGCGTCGCCGTCCGTCAGCATCGGGCTGTGTTCGGGCGGCGCGTAAATGTTTGTGCCGACGCGCGTAATCGGCGAATCGGAAGCGGAAAAGCGCGCGACGCCGAAATCGGCGATTTTGACCGTCTCGCGGTCGTCGGTCAAAAGCAGATTCTGCGGTTTGATGTCGCGGTGAATGACGCCGTTTTTGTGCGCGTGTCCGAGCCCGGCGCAAACCTGCTCGATATATTTCAAAGCCTGCAAAATGTTGATGTTTTTCTGGCGGCACAAACGCGCCAAATCGCCGCCCGAAAGATATTCCAGAACCAGATAATGAAAAACCGTGCCGCGCAAATCTCTGGCAGTTCCGTGTCCGAGACGACTGACGACGTTCGGATGACGAACGCGGTCGAGCGCGACGGCTTCGTTCTGAAAATTTTCGACCAGCGTGCGTTCCAAATCCGCATCCAAATCGTTTTGCATAAAAACGTTCAGCGCTTTGATAACGACCTGTCGATGCGGCGAATCAGGCGCGGCGAGCTTGTCGCGGGCAACATAAATTTCGGCATAGCTTCCGCGTCCGAGCAGCGAGGTAATATCGTATCGCCCGTCGAGCCGCGAGTTTTGCAAGGAAAGTTCTTTCATCATCAATCAAGTAAATGCTACATCAAAATGCGGGACTTCACCAATAAACTGATACGAAAGAAGCAAGGGAAAGTTCAATTACGATAGAAGACCGGAAGCCGAAGGCAAAAGTAAAAAGTAAAAAGGCAAAAGAAACGCGTTGCTTTAATTATGAAAGCCGTGTCTCGGACTAAAAACACGATTCGAGTCACTGAAAACATACTTCGTTCAGGTTAAAACATCAGACGATTAGACTCGGAACGTATCCGGATACGTCTTGACGCGTATCGTTTTAGGTTTTGAACTTAATTGTTGAGGCTCAGAACCCAAAAGTTCAGCCTCCGAACCTGCAACTTTAGGCTCGGAGGCTGAACTTTATTTACCTTTTATCGTCAAATAACGGGATTAATTTAGTCGTTGGTGCGCTGAAATCCGGTTATCTGCACGTATTGGAAAAACGGCGTGCCCGGCGGCAGGCGCGCAGCGTCCAGAAACGTGCTGTCAAACACCCAGTTGCGAACCGGCGGATTGTAAACCGTGTTGCAGCATTTAAACGCGCCGTTGTTATTGCGCGAATTGAAAAGATTAATCAGGGAACCGGAATAATTCAGATAAGTCTTGAAGGCGGCATTGCCGGGGTCGGTCCATCTTTCCAGAAAGCGTTTGAAGTTATGGACGCCGCCGTTTAATTTCGGGGAAATTCCGCCCTGATTCGGCGTGCCGTCGATATTGGCGATGGTGTCGCCGGAAATCATCGCAAAGCGGACGGTCGTTTCGGTCGCCTTACGCTGGCTCAGGTCGTATGGATAAGCGAAGCTTTTGGCGTCGTTCCAGTTATTGGAAAGAATGGTTACCGAATCGGCGACAATCGAAGCCGGAATATGACTCGTGCTGTTGAACGGCATGTATTCATTATACGGCGTGTTGCCGGTCGAATATTTATTGGCGACGTGAGTGGCGTTGTAGTTTCCTTCGACGTAAATGCCGTTTTCGGAAGCGACGGTAAAGCCTTTCGTGTTGCCCGCGTTAGCCGAATCGTAAATGCCCGGTATTTTCTCGCCGTTAATCAAACGAACGCCGCGACGATAGAATTTATGGTCGATGACGGCGGCGTAATCGGGAAACCAGAGGTTGGCGTATTTGGTCGCTTCGTTGGTGTAATCCGTATTCAGGATGCCGTAGCCGTAGCTTCCCGGTCGCTGCAAATCTTCGCCGGGCTGTTTCACGCCGTCGTTTCCGGGATTCGCGCCGTAGATGTCTTCCATATCGTATTCGCCGTCGAAATCATAATCGCCCCGTCGGTCGGAGGTGTATAAAACCCAGCCGTTATTATCGGGAATATGATTTTTTCGGAGAGTGTTTGTGCCGTTTCCGTTCGCGAAAGGCGTATTGCCCGGAAACAGCCCGTCAAAATCGCCTCTTAAAAATCGTCTCAGATTGGCGACGTCGATATCGACCATACTCATCACGCCGTTTTGCGTGACGCGGCTGGTGCTGTAGATGCTCGGGTCGTCGTAATAAGTTCCTTCGCGCGTGTCATACATCTGAATCGGGAACGGGACGAGCGCCGAACGCGTCGTGAGTAAGTACTCAGCCGTTTTGAGATGCCCCATATTTTCATAATTTGCCCCGGCGCTCGGGTCGTCGTTGACCGCCGTGCAGCCGCTGGTGCAGCCGTTGCTGATATTGGAAGTCGTTCCCAGATAGCGGAGGACAAAATTGTAATTCGAAAACGGGAATAAATATTTCGTTGCGGCGCTCGGAGCGCCGCTGTTAGTATTGGACGCGCCGGGAATCGGCGGTCCGGGAATGGCAAAGCGCTGCAATTTTATGATGGCGCGGCTGTCCGTTCCGGTTGAAGGCGATTGCGGCGTGGTTTCCGTCAGCGAGCTGCTCGGCGGAGTTTCGTCGTAGTTGTCGATCATAACCACATTCGGTGCCTGCTCGGTCACGCCGAGACTTAAAAATTCCTGTGTAATGTCTTTTGTGACGACTGTTTCGTTCGAAGCATCGTATTGCACCGTTTCGACCTTTATCCAAACCTGCTGTCCGGTGTATAAGCGCTCGCCGTTGACGCGCGTCGCCTGATAGCCGCCGGTCATCGGCAAAGGCAGATAGCCGCGCGAGCGCTTCCAGAGCGTCGAATTGTTTCTGTCCGGGTCGTTGCCTTTTCCTTCCCAATCGCCGTCGAGACGGATGCCGCAATTGCCGATGACGGCGGCGGTGCCGACGCCCGTAGCGCAGCCCGGCAATTTGGCTTTGCTGTCGGATAAGCTGATGCGAATGCCGGGTTTATTGGCGTATCGCTCGCTGGTCATAATCGGATTATCGACGTCGGCGGCGGCGACCGCGGTGACTACGCCGTTTTTATTATGGATGTCGCCGATTTGTTTGCCGCGTCTGACCATTTCCACTAAATCGGTATCGACGCCGACGGCGAGCGGAAGCTTTAATTCCTTGACGCCCGATTGCAGATTGCCGTCGAAAATCGCATTGTCGGTCGTCCAGACGGTGTTGACTCTGCTTGGCGGCAAATCCGGGTCGCTCGCAAAAATATTATTGGTAGCGCCCGAAGTCGTGTTTAAGGCGCTGCCTTTGGTCGGCAGAAGCTGTTTCCAGATGCCCGACGCGTTTTTGATATAAGTCTGGTCGTTGGCGCTGTCGCCCGTGTAGCCGTTACGCCACGACTGCGTGATGATTTGACCGACGGCGGTCACGCGCGAATCGAAATACACACCGTCCGCGCCGGGCGAGACAAAAAAGTGCCGGTTCGAGTGGACGCGACCGCCGAAGCCGAATCTGGGCGGGCGATAAAGCTCCAAATCGTCGTCGTAGAAAATACCGAATTGAAAGATAGGAATACGATTATTTAAAACATTGCGCGTTAATTGAACCTGGATGCCGCTCTGGTCGGTTGCCGTCGTCCGCAGCCGCCAGTTGTCTCTGATAGCGTATAAACCGGCAAATTCGCCGCCCGGCAAAACGACCGTCACGCTGTCGGAAGTTTTGTCGAGCTCCTGTTTAAACGTGTAGTCTTCCCACAAACGCGGGACGAGAGCGGTTTTAACGGCGCTTAAATCCGCATCCGACGGATTGATTTTGACTTCGAAGGTTTTATTGAAGTTTCTGGTCATCAATTCCAGGCTGCCCTGCGCCGCGTAAAAAGTTCGCCCTTCCGCCGTTTCATTGCCGACGGCAGCCGCCTCGATTGCCGTTCTGGTCAGCGCCAGCGTGACAAAAACGCTGATGAGACCTAAAACAAAGACGGCGATAACCAGAGCCGAACCGTTTTGACGAGCGGCGTTTCCGTTACTTAAAGAATCATTTTGCGCAGTTTCCGATGTATTCATATTTATTTCTACCTCAACTGTTTTCAACTTGCGTCGTAGCCTAAATTACGGGTGCTGAAAGTGGAAGACATATTGATTCGATAAGGCTGATTCCGGTGGTCTAATTCGTTCGTTTTGACGTGAACCGTAAATCTGACCTGACGAATTTTAGCCAGATTCGATGGCAAATCGTCGACGGTGCCGGGAATTCCGTCCGCTCCGGCGCTGGGATTATCCGAGAGCGTTCCGTCGTCCATCACATATTTGATTTGAAAATTTTCGACGCCGTAAACTATCGGCTCGTCCACCCAGTTTTGCGGCGGATTGCTTCCGACCGGCGTCACGTTGGCGTATTCTCTCCGCGTCAGAATGCCGTCGGCAGTGACGAAATAAGTTATCATCCGGACTCGCTGCATACTCGCCGGCGTCGTAATGCCGCGCAGCGTGCCGGTCGAGCCGGTCTGGTTGAATCCGAGCACGTCGCCGTTGGAAAACTGAACTTTGTCGGTTCCGCTCAAACCCGTCACCAGCGCCAGCGCCGAGCCGGTGTTTCCCGTCACCAGATAAATATCGTTTTTTCGGCACGACGCGTTGCTGCCCGAAATCGGAACGATTTCGTCGATGCCGGAAGCGTTCGTCGTCGCCGCGTTGATGTTCAGCGGCTGCGAAACTTCGCTGCCCGCCGCGCCGACCAAATTAAAAGTCGAATCCTTAAAAACAAACGTCACCTGGTCGGTCTTTGTGCCGGCGGTGGAATTAAAAGTGTTCGAGTTGATGTCGTTTCCGGCGATTATCGGCGGCACGGTGTCGCGCGTCGTGTCGAAATCATTGGGAATAGCGAGCAGGCTCGAAATTTTATTGTCCGGCAGCACGACCGTGCTGTTCATAGGATAACCGTAACCGGCATTATAAGTGTCGCGTCCAATCAGGTTGAGGGCGAAACGAACATTTTTGGTCGACTGAACCTGTTGATTGACGAGCAGGCGGTTGCGCTGTGCAAGCTGCAAAACGCCGTAAATGGCGACGGTGACGATGACAAAAATTACCATCGCAATGACCAGTTCGAGCAGGGTAAATCCTTGCTCGCGACAGCGAACGGCGGCGGTTGCTGCGTCTCCTGCATTCGGCGAATTTAAATTATTCTGCATAGCTTTCTCTTGCGGCGTTTTTAATAACTTGTCAAAACTGTCGTCAGGCTTTCCTGCCTCTGAATGGCGCCGACATAATACTTGACATTGATTTCGACGGAACGGATTCTGACCGCCATATTTCCGGCGGGAATGCAGTTGTAAGAAGGTCTGTCCTGGTCGCATTCGTCCCTGATAATTATTTCGCGCGTAAAGCCGGTCAAGACGCTGCCGGTATCGTCGGCGGTGCCCATCACTTCGTCGGGACCGGCTTCGGTTTTGACCGGCTGAACGCCGTTTTGAAAAATTCCCTCCGGCACGGGACAGGGCGTCGTGACGCAAATGTTTCCGACTTTTTTCCATCCGAGTCGCGCCGCGTCGGTTTCCTTAACCGACATAATGGATTCCATCGTCGAGCTCGCTATCTGCTTGGCGTTCAATTGCTGCTCCTGCCCTTTGGTTTGAAAAATCGCGCCTGTAATGGCGGACACCAATGCCAAAATTCCGACCAGCAGGATGACGACGGCAACCATTACGTCGATATACGAAAATCCGGCTTCTGATTTGCTTTTCATATTTTTGGGGTGGCTCGAATTAATAAGCTACAAAGGTTGTGCCGTTATGTTTCCAGTATCTGACGGCGCCGCTGCCGCCGAACATCGTGATGGCGCGCACTTCTTTCAGGCTTCGGGGATTGCTGTTTCCGGCGGCAACCGGCGCCCAGACGTATAAATTCGCGCTGGTCAGCGTGCCGGCGGCGTTGACGACCGAGCCGTCGCTTTTGAATCGAATCGCCCAGACGCTGTGACCGGTGACGGTCGTGCCGGCGCGCTTGTGTCCAATCGTATCGGCGGCAAAGACCGCGTTGTTGTAATTCGGCGGATTCGGCGGCGAAACGCCCGTCGGTATCTGGTCCATCCTGACCTCGCCGGTCGATTCGAGCGGGATTGCCTTAACTTCCGTGTCGTCGCTCGCGCCCGCCCCTTTTTCGTCGATAAGCAGCAGCTTATTGTCCGTCAAATCAATCTCCAGACGCATCGTCCGGCGTTTATTTAAAGCCAGCTGATTGGCTTCGCGCATAAAATCCATCACTTGCAGCGCCTGGTCTTCGGATTTATATCTTTTCTGGTAGTTGTATATATAAGGCAACGAAATGGCGGAGAGAATCATTATAATGACAAGCACGATGACCAGTTCAATCATCGAAAATCCGCTTGTTTTATGTCGTTTCGCCGCGTCCGAAGAGGCAGGCTTTTTATTGATGTTTGCTTTCATTGTAGTAATTACTCAATTTATGCAGTGACGTTGGGGTAAGATTAATTGCGGCATTGCTTTCGGGGCTTTCTGAAAACATAATCTCGTTGCATTGCCGCCCGCGGAGCTGAAATTGATGATTAACGAGCAGTTTTTAATTCAATTTGACCGAGTATGAATGAAAAAACTTCAATCTGACTCAGTAATAATTATACAAACAATGCAAAACATTTTCCAACAAAATTTTCTGCACGATGAAAAAGTGTAAAAATAAACGGACGGATTGCTTCCATTTAAGGGGCGTTTCGGATAAAATTACGGCACGTTCAAGGAAAATTTTTCTTCCGTAGAAACTTCGGGAAATGGCTGAAAACAAAACATCACGACCAAAAAAATCCTTCTCGGCGGACTGGCTGGTGGGCGGGATTCTGGCGAAACTCGGCGAGTCGTTCGATAAGCTGACGGGCAGAAACTGGAAGCCGTCGAGCAGTTTGGCGACCAGCGAATTGATTGAGCGTTTAAAAAAACTGCTCGACACGAAAGTTCGTGATTTAGGCGAAAACGGGCGCTTTGTGCCGCATAATATCAAGCTGAAAATGCAGTGGGACAAATTTTCGACCGACGCCGAAAAGGCTCTGCAAAAACTGCAAAACGAGCTTCACGCCGCCGCCATCGACCATATCAACGACAATCGCTATCACACCTACGCGCCGATAAAAGTCGAGGTCAAACCCGATTATTTTACCGAGGGCGTCAACCTGCACGCCGGCTTCGAAAAATTCGGCGAGCAGGAAGAAGAATCCGAAGAAGTTCTCAAAGTGACGATGCCGCAGGTCAATCTGCAAAACATCGTGATAAATCCCGAGCCCGAACCCGAGCCCGAACCCGAAAAATTCATCGCCGCGTTTAAAGTCGCCGAAAGGGAAAAATCAATCGAGCTGGGATTCAAATCGAACCAGCGCCGGAACGTCGGCAGAACGAAAGAGAACGATTTGATGCTCGATGACGCGAGCGTTTCCAAGATTCACGCGAGCCTTGTTTTAAACGGCGAAAATCAATTAATGGTTGCCGATACCGGCTCGACCAACGGAACTTTCGTCAACAATCAGCGTATTGCCTACGGCAAGGCTTTTATGATAAACGACGGCGATAGAGTGAAGTTCGGCACGGTCGAAGTTTTCTTCCGGCGCGTTCCGAAAGCGGTCGAATTCGAGACGCGGGAAAGTTACGAAACGCAGGCTTTCAAAGCGGAAAATCCGCAGGTTATCATCAAACCGCAGGCTGTCGAGACGCCTCGAACCGTCATCCAAGAAACAGCCAAACAAAATCCCGCGCCGACGGAGCAAAATCGGGCGGCGACGGAAATTTATAAGACGAATGAAGCGGCGGAAATCTATAAATCAGGCGGAAATTTTGAAATAACCAACGGCGCGGACGGCAGTCCGGATAATCAAACGGGCGGTCACGCGCTGCAAAATAATCAAAACGACAGCCAGGTTTTCCAGACCGAGCAGGGCATAAAGCTCGATTTTGGCGACGAAGGCAATAAAAATTAAAGATGTTTTACTTATTTCTTTTTTTACAATTCGACTGGCAGAAGCTGCGCCCGGAAAATCTTTTCGGCGGGCAGATTCTGGAGCGCACGCCGGCAGGTTTAAGCATCATTTATCTGGTCGGCATCACGATTCTGATTGCGTTTCTGATGCTTTCCTTTGTCCGCAACCTGCGCCCGAAATTCGCTTTTGAGCGCGATTTGCCGAAGGAAGTCAAGCGCAAATTGAGTATGACGCAGACCAATCGCAGCCTGCGCATCTGGCAGATGGTCTTTATCGTACTGGCGTTTACGGTTTTCGGTTTTCACGTTTACTGGACGCTTTACGCCGGAAAGGACAACGAGCGTTTTCAGGAACTGACCAATCGCGATTTGCGCAGTCGCCGCACGGCTTCCTCGCAATTGCGCGGCTGGATGCTCGACCGTTCCGGCAAGCTCGGCAACGCGCTCGCCTATTACAAGCGCGAGCAGGACGGCGACATCGTGCGCGCTTACGCGCTGGAAAAAGAAATGGCGCATCTTTTAGGCACGGAACGCTCGACGCCCGGACTCGAGCGCACGCTTTACCGGAAGGTCGCCGACCCGATGCCCGAAGCGTGGGAAGTTTTGACCAGAATCAAAAAGCCCGAAGACGAGCAGCGCGATGTCCGCGTGACGATTGACCGCGATTTGCAAGCTTTTCTCGGACAACAGTTACAAGGGAAAAAAGGCGCGGTCGTCGTTTTGAACCCGCAGACGGGCGAGCTTTTGGCGATGTATTCGAATCCTTCATTTTCGCTTAGCGAAGTAGAAAATCTGGACAGTTTTTACCAGCTCGAACACGACAAGCGCAACAAGCCGCTTTTAAATCGCGCGACCCGCGAATTTTACGTTCCCGGCTCGACGTTCAAAACTTTCACGATGATTTCGGCTTTTCGCGCCGGCAGACAGAATTCGATTTTTGAAAGCAGCGGCGGCGGCTTTGTCGCTTTTCGCGGCTCGCGCCCGATTACGGACGCCAACGGCGGCTGCGAGCCGCCTTACGGCTGTGCCGCTTTGAATATCGGGCAGGCTTATGAAGCTTCGAGCAACCAGTATTTCGCGCGAATGGCGGTCGAGCTCGGACGCGAAAGAATCCGCGAAACCGCCGGGCTTCTCGGCATCGCCGCCGTCGATACGCCCGCCGAAGCCGTGCAGTCAAAATTTTTCTCCGACATCTGGAACACCAGCAATCCGCGTATCGCCAGTTCTATGGCGCTCCAGCAATCGACCATCGTGACCGGCAAAAATATTTCCGCTTACGACATCGGTCTGGAAGGAATGGGACAGGGCTACGCCGGACAGATGACGCCGTTTCAGATGGCTCTGATTGCCTCGGCGGCGGCGAATATGGAGGGGAAATTGATGAAGCCGAAAATCGAGCTCGACCAGCCGCCGCAAGCTTTCGCGCAGATTCTCTCGCCGCAGCAAGCTGCGCAGGTTCGCGAAATTATGGGATTGGTCACGGAAGGCGGAGGCGGAACGGCGACGAGAGTTTTCGGCGCGGTTCGCGCCGCCGGAATCCGTTCGGGCGGAAAAACCGGAACGGCGGAAAAACAAGCGCCCGTTTACGACGAAAAAACCGGAAAATTAAAAACCGTCAAGCGCAAGCGCAAGGTCAACGGGAAATGGATTGAATACGACGCGCCCGTGATGTATGAACGCACGGACAGCTGGTATATCAGCATCGCGCCGCTCGAACGCCCGACGCTGGCGATTGCCGTCGTCGTCGAAGGCGGCGGCTTCGGCGCGAAAACCGCCGCGCCGATTGCCGCCAACGTGATTATGAAAGCCCGCGACCTCGGGCTGCTCGGCGAGCAATACAAGCCGAAAGTTCAGACGCCCGCGCCCGCCGCGCCGAAAAAGAAAAAAGGTCAGCCGCAGCCGCAACAGTAAGGAAGGAAAGAAAAGTTTTGCATTCAGTATTTGGAATTTTGCATTTATGAAGAATCGCGCATCATCACATTTATTCATTTTGCTGCTCATAACGGTTCTGACGGCAATCGCGCATTACGCCATTTATTACGGCGCTCTGATTCGCGGTTACGAAACGTCGTGGGTGACGGCGGGCAGAAATCTCGGTTTGCTTTTTATACTGATGATTCTGCCGCTTTTTCTCACACGCTTTACCCGATTTCAGGGCAACTGGACGCTTTACACGACCGCCGTTTTGCTTTTTTCAATCGGCTTGACCGTGCAGTATCGGCTGTTCAGCGACCTCGAATATTCTTCGCGCGACAAAAAAGCCGACGCGCGGCAGGCGAAGCTCGAAACTTTGCAGGAACATTACATACAGGAAAATTATTCGGCGGAAAAAAAACAGATGATGGGAATGCCCGCCGAGCCGCCCGCGCCAGTCGATTTATCGAAAGAAAAACCGCGACCGGCGAATGAGGGCGCGTTCGGCGTGCTGACGTCGGGCAGAACCTTGATTCCGCTTTTCGCCGTCGCCTTGTTTTTCGCCGCGTTTTATTTTTTCCGTAAAGATAAAGTTTTAAACGTTTTGCAGAAAAACGGATTTTTGCTGGTTATCCTGACGCTGATTCCGCTGATGCTCGCCGCCATTACGTCGCAGGCGGGAAAATCAATCGGCAATATGACGCCGTGGGAGCCTTCAAAGATTCCGTTTCTCATCGGTTTCGCGGCGATTCTGGCGTCGCTCTATCGCAAATTGATGCAGACTTACTGGGGCATGCCGCGCGCGAAAGACGTGATGCCGCTTCTATTTATGGCGGTGCTGCCGTTTATTCCGTTTTTCGTTTTGAAGGATTTCGGGCAGATGCTCGTTTTCAGCTCGGTTTACGTGACGCTTTATTTGATTGCTGTCCGCCGCCTGCCGCAGCGTCTCGTCTTTGTCGGTTCGGTCGCTTTTTTAGTCGCCGTTTTGATGCTTAGCGCTCTGCCGTCCAGCGTGCAGGTCAAGGTTCCGCTGCTCTCGACGCTCGCGCAGCCGGTCAAAACGATTTTGCCGCCGCGCATTCACCAGCGTTTTCATTTGTGGTTTGACGCGTTGACGCCGCCGCCGCCCGACACGCCTTTCTGGAAAGGCGATTTGGCGGATTTTTACTGGAAGCAGTATCGCGCGGAATTGATTGACCGCAAGCCCGAAACCGAAGAGCTTTACAATGAATTGGGCAAAATCGAAAGCGATAAAACGCCCGCGGCGACGGCGAAAACACGCGCCTCGGAAATCCGCGCCGAATTGAAGCGAATCGCCGCCGAAGACATCGCCCTGATGTATGAGCTGACCAAGAGCGAATCCGCGGCGGAAATTCCGCCGGACAAAACCGAAATCGAGCGCAACCAGGCGGAAGAACAGGACGTGAGCGAAATCAGAGAGCGCCTTCGAGCTTTAAACGAGGAAGCGTGGTTTGGCGACGACGCGTTGCAAGCCTCGCGCGCGACTTTCGGAATTTCTTCGGGCGGCGTCACGGGACGCGGTTTGGGACTCGGTTATGTCGAGCTGATTCCGGTCGCCGATTCCGATTATATTTACGCCGCGCTCGGCGAAGAGCTTGGACTTTTCGGCGGTTTGTTGATAATCTTTGCGCTGTTAACGCTGGTCAGCGCCGGCGTGCGAACCGCTCTGGACGCGCGCGATATGTTCAGCAAATTGTGCGCCGCCGGTCTGACGGCTTTTATCGGTTTTCAGGCGCTTGTCAATATGGGCGGCATTACGCGGGCTTTGCCGATGACCGGAATCACTCTGCCGTTTGTCAGTCACGGCGGCTTCAGCTTGATTACCAGTTTTGTAATGCTCGGAATGCTGATGGCGATTTCGCATCGCAACGCGGTCGACATCAATATCGACAACGACAACGGCAACGGCAACGGTCACGGGGCAAAATAATTTTGGACAAGATAATTCAAACAGGATGGACAGGATAGACAGGATAAGAAAAATTCAAAACGTAATAGCTTGAGTTTTTATCCTGCCTATCCTGTCCATCCTGTTTCACTTTCTGTTTTGATTTTCGGAGAAGCAAAATGACGCAAGATTCTTTTCAATTGAATTCGTCCGCTATATCTGACCGCGGCTTGAGCGAAAAACGCCCGCACAACGAAGATTCGTTTCTGGAAATGCCGGCGCGCGGTCTTTTCGTGGTGGCGGACGGCGTCGGCGGCGCGCAGGCGGGAGACGTCGCCTCGCAGATGGCGGTGGAAATTCTGGGCGAAGCTTTCACCAATTTGCGCGAAGGCGGCGACGTCGAGGAATTGATGAAACGCGCCATCGAGCACGCGAACGGCGCGATTTTTCAGATGTCGCACGATTTGGCGCAGCTTTCGACAATGGCGACGACCATCGTCGCCCTTCAGCTCACGGGAAATATCGCGACCATCGGTCACGTCGGCGATTCGCGTCTTTACCGGCTCGACGCGCGCGGTCAGCTTTTTCGCGAAACGCAAGACCATTCGGTCGTCGAAGAAGAAGTCCGCGCCGGACGGATGACGCCCGCGCAAGCCGCGCATCATCCGAGCCGCAACGTCATTTCGCGCGCGCTCGGCGCAGAAAATCTGGTCGAAGTCGATATGAAAACGATTATGATTGAGCCGAACACGACTTTTCTGCTCTGTTCGGACGGCATCACGCGTCATATCGAAGACCACGAAATCCGCGACCTTCTGCTTTCGATGCCGATTGCGTCGGAAATCTGCGCGCGGATGAAGGACATCTGCTACAGCCGCGGCGCGGAAGACAATCTGACCGCCGTCATCGTCAAGGTCAGCAGCGAAGCGACCAACGGAAAGCCGCACGATTTTGAAGAAAGCACAATCGCCGTCGCGCGTCCCGCCGCCTCATCACACGGCGCACTGATTGTTGCGCACGATGATGACGATTTCGAAATTCCGACGCAAAACCTGCAAATGCCCGCTGAAAACAACGCGGCGCAGAATTTTGATAAAACCGAGCCGATTTTTGCTGCCGAAACGCAGCCTTCGCTGACTGAAAACACGGCGGAAACCGTAGATTACCAGCCGCAGGTGGAAACTGCCGTCAGAGACGAAAAAACTTATACGATTGACGAAAATAAAGGCGGCAGCTTTCTCGGAAAATTTTTGACGGCGTGTCTTTTGTTAATTTTGGGCGGAATCGTCGGCGCGGCTTTGTATCATTTTCTATCGCCGCAGCCGCAGCCGCAGCCTGCACAGGAACCGCCGAAAATAACCGAGATGCAGACGCCGAATATCGAATACTCGGCTTTTGAGGATAGCCGGCGCAATGTCGACCGCAATCCCGAACAGTTTATTTCGACCGGCGGCGCCAGCGCGCAGGATGCCGAAGGCTTGTATCTTTTGGGTCGCGCTTATTTTATAACCGGCGATTACGTGAAGGCGAAAGACGCGTTTACCAAAGCCAAAAATCAGATTTCCGAAGTAAAAGAAACTAATCGCAAAACTCTGGAAAACGAAATCGCCATCGGTTTGTCAATCGTCGAGAATAATATCGCGCGCAATGAATTTATCAATCAGAAAAGATTGATAAATCCCGCGCCGAATACGACAAATACGGCGAATACGGCGAATACGACAAATACGACAAATACGGCGAATACGATGGGAAACCAATAGGATAGTGAAAAACGAAAAGTGAATAGTGAAAAGTGATTTAGCAAATTCTTCCACACTTTTCACTTTTCACTATTTCCTCGATTCATACAAAATAATTCCGCACGCCACTGCCACGTTCAGGCTTTCGACGCCGTTTGCCATCGGAATCAATAGGCTTTCTTCGATTTCGGCGCGTTCCTGCGCGTTCAAGCCATGCGCTTCCGAGCCGAAAACCAGAAGTCTCGAAATATTCCAGTCAATTTCGGTGTAAGCTTTTTCGGCGTTCACGTCGGCGCAGACCGATTTCAGATTCTTCTCGCGCGACCACCGTAAAACTTCGGTAAAATCGGCGTTTGTCCATAACGGAAGACGCAGGCTCGCGCCCATCGCGCTTCGGATTGCTTTCGGCGAAAAAACGTCCGCCGAATTTTTTGTTAAAATCACGCCCGAAACGTCAACCGCTTCCGCCGTTCGCAGAATCGCGCCGAGATTGTTCGGATTATTGATTTCGTGAAGCAGAACGACGAGCGGAAATTGCAGATTTCGCTTGAGCAGATTGGCGGCGACGACCGGCTCGCCCGTCAGAGGTTTTTCGCAAATGACGACGATGCCCTGCGAAGTTTTCGTATCGGCAATCGAATCGAAGATTTTGCCGGAAACTTCCGCCGAACTTTCGCTTTTCGTTTTGACCGAATTTAAAAAACTCAGCCCGCGTTCAGTTTCCGCAAAATCTTCGGTGAAAAAAACTTCGCGAACCGGCAAATCCGCTCTCAGAACTTCTTCCGCCAGCCGCGCGCCTTCGACGAAAACGAAATCGCGCTCGCGCCCGTCGCGAACCTGGCGCGCAAATTTTATCTTTTGATTATCGCGGCTGGTGATTTTCGGCATCGGAAAACTTCGTTGAAACTAAAACTAGCTTTCGGGCGAGTTAATTTCAGGCGGTTGTGCCTCGCTTTGGTTTATGCCATAATTTCTTCGTTGCGCCCGTAGCTCAGTGGATAGAGTGTTCGGCTCCGAACCGAAAGGTCGCAAGTTCAAATCTTGCCGGGCGTATTCATTTTTCAACTTTTCCAGATGCTTTTCCCATAAATAATCCGACGCCCATCGAATAAGCTTTGATTGCCCGTTTTGGGCGGGTTCGAGACGGAGCCAGCCCAACCCCAGATGATTTTCGGCGGGAATTCCATAAAGCGAATCATTAGCCGGACAATAGACGGCAATGTAATCAACCTCACCTTTTTTATAAGGTCGCCGCGTTTCACTTTTCGGTTGCCGGCGCAGACATTTATATTTCAGAACACTTTTGCTTATCCAGCCTGTTTTAACTTGAATCTTGAAAATACCTGTTCCCGTATCAACCAATAAATCATAGCTTGCGCCGGAGCCGAATGGAATGCTTACCGTAAAGCCCGCTTTTATATAAGCGCTCAAAACGATTGATTCGCTGCTGTTGCCGATTTCATATTTTTGCATATCACTGCTTTGATTGAATCGTCACAGTTTTAATTTTTACGTCGTCCATCGGGCGCTCGCCGCTGCGCGGCACGCCGGCAATGGTTTTGACGTTGTTCATTCCGTCGATGACTTTACCGAAAACCGTGTAATTATTATCAAACTCCGGCTGTCGTTTCAACATAATAAAAAACTGCGAGTTTGCCGAATCGACATCCTGCGAACGCGCCGCGCCGACGATTCCCGTATCATATGGAATATCGGAAAATTCGGCTTTGACGTTCGGTTTATCCGAGTGTCCCGTACCGTCGTTGTCCGGGTCGGCGTCTTTCGAGAGCGGGTCGCCGCCCTGAATGACCGAAGCGTTGATGCGATGAAAGGACGTGCCGTTATAAAAGCCTTCGCGCGCCAGTTCCTTAAAGCGTTTAACGGCTTCGGGCGCGATGTTCGAATACAGCTCAATCGTGATTTTCCCGAACGCGCCGCCGCTTTCCATTTCGATAACGGCGACTTCGCTGTCGGCGACCGGCGCGACGCCTTTTTTGACGGCGGCGTTTTTGTTGCCGGATTTATTGCTCGCCGTCTGGTTTCGGTTACAGGCGAAAAGCATTAGGAAAAGCGTTAACAATAAAAGAAATTTCAAAGTTTTCATAGGTTTAATTAGTCGAGCGTCATAGGAAAAGACTTTTTGCTCGCCGCGCTCGGCTCTTGACGCTCGACTTGTAATTTTAAAAAAGCTTCGCGCTGTCGAGCAGAATCGTCACCGGACCGTCGTTAACGAGTTCGACCTCCATCATTGCCTGGAATTTTCCGGTTTCGACTTTCGCAATTTGTTTTCGCGCTTGTGCCGCAAAAAATTCATACAGGCGATTGGCTTCGGCGGGCGCGGCGGCTTCGATAAAAGAAGGTCGCCTGCCTTTGCGCGCGTCGCCGTAAAGCGTAAACTGCGAAACGACGAGCAGCGCGCCCGAAATCTCCGGCAGGGAAAGATTCATTTTGCCGTCGGCGTCTTCAAAGATGCGCAGATTCAACGTTTTTTCCAACAGGTAAATCGCTTCCTTTTCCGTGTCCTCGCGCGAAATGCCGAGCAAAACTAAAATTCCTTTGCCGATTTCGCCGACGGTTTCGCCGCCGACCGTGACTCTGGCGCGCGAAACTCTCTGCAAAACCGCTCTCATAAAGTGGAAAGGTGAAAAAGTGAAAGAGCGAAAGAGTGAAAAAGCGTGTCGATTTCCGTCAGCCAAACTTTTTCACCTTTTCACTTTTTCACTCTTTCACTTTTTAGCTTTGCTCTTCAATCGTGACTTTATTCATCACGACCGGTTCGAGCGGTTTGTCGTTCGGGTTGGTTTTAACTTCGGCGATGGCGTCAATCACGTCCTGACCTTCGACGACGCGCCCGAATTTCGTGTAGCTCGGCGGCAGCGGGTAATCGATGTGCATAATGAAAAATTGCGAGCCGTTCGTATTCGGTCCCGAATTTGCCATCGCCACCGTGCCTTTGTGATACGCGCCGACCGTGTAAAGCGGCGAAGTGCGATTGATTTCGTCGTCAAACTTTCCGCCCCAGGCTGATTCGCCGCCGTAGCCCATTCCCAGAGGGTCGCCGCCCTGAATCATAAAATTTTTGATGACGCGGTGAAAAATCACGCCGTCGTAATAACCCTTTTCCGCCAGCAGGCGAAAATTTTCGGTCGTTTTCGGCGCGTCCTGTTCGAGTAATTCAAATTTGATGGTGCCTTTATTGGTTTCGATAACTGCAATTCTGTTTGCCATTAATAAAATCTCCTTGAAATATAAAATCAAAGATTATCAAAAAATGAGCGCAGATAGAAATTCAGTTAATCGACGCTCAAAATAAATCTTTCGATTGCCGCCGCGACGCCGTTTTCGTCGTTTGACAAGGTTTTTTGAAAATTTTCGTTTTCCAGCAGTTCGGGCGCGGCGTTGCCCATAACGACAGGCGTTCCGGCAAATTCGAGCATCTGCAAATCGTTAAAATTATCGCCGACGACCATCACGTTTTCCGGCGTCAGATTTTCGATGACGGCTAGTTTTTCCAGACCGATGCCTTTCGACGCGTCGGGCGGCAGAATATCAATCAGCGTGAAATCCAGACGCGGGTAACGGGTCGTCAGAATCGTCGCCGTCTCGCTTAATTCATTTTGCAGAATCGTTTCTAAATGAGCCATCGGCGCGCATTTGCCCGAAAAGGAAACGTGCACGGTTTCCGTCTCGTCGAGAACGTCTTCCAGATGCGGGACGTGCAGAACGGCTTCTTCGGCTTCGTCGCCGTGCAGGTGTTTCGACCAGACGATGTATTTTTGCAGCGGAATATTTTCGGCGGAAACGCGCTCGTAGAGCAAAGTGCCTTTGCCGTGCGGGTCGGCGCTCAAAAGCGCGTCGGCGCCGAACTCGCGCCCGACACGTAAGACTTCACGCACGGTTTCGTTTGATAAAAGCGAAGCGGAGACGGTTTCCAGCGTTTGGGCGTATTTCAAAAGCGCGCCGTTATGCGTAATCAGCGGCGCGTTCAGTTCCAGCTGCAAACCGACCGGGCGCGCGTCGCGAAAACGCCTGCCGGTCGCGATTGTCACCAGCACGCCTTTTTCTTCGGCTTGGCGAATAGCTTCGAGGTTGGCAGCAGGGATTTTGCCCTTTGAATCGAGCAAAGTTCCGTCGAGGTCGAGCGCGAGAAGTTTTATCATTAAATTATTATTGTCAGCTTATCTTTCGGTTTCATCAGCCGCCAGCATCGCTAAAAAGCGTTGGTAAACACTAAAGACTTCTTTAAGTGATACGGTCGGTACACGATTCGATTCTTCAGGAGAATAAAAAGTTGACCTTTTATCTTCGCCGAGGAAAGGCTCGCGAGGAATTTGCCCGCCGTAAAAGGCAATTGTTAAATTGCTGGCAATCAAATGCCGTGTATTATCGTCCATAATGTAATTCCGCCGGAATATTTATAGCTGCGTTAATTATTTGCTTCCTGCTCGCGCTTTTTCTGTCTTTGCTGTTCCAGCCAGACCTGATACGCGGCTTTCCCGCGTTCGAATTCGGCGGCGGACGCGTAGAAATGATGCGAGCCGTCGTTTTTCTCGACGTTCAGAACATAATAAATATAATCGGTCTGCGCGGGATTCAGCGCCGCCGTCAGCGCGCTTTCCGAAACCGAGGAAATCGGCGCGGGCGGCAGTCCGGCGTATTTGCGCGTGTTGTATGGCGAATCGACTTCGAGGTCGCTTTTGTTAATCGTGCCGTCCCAGCGGTTCTGCATTTTCGCCACGTAAACCGCCGTCTGGTCGATGCCGAGCGCGATTCCTTTGTTCAGGCGATTGTAGATGACGGACGCGACAATCGCGCGCTCGTTGTCAAATTTCGATTCGGTTTCAATCAAACTGGCAATCGTCACGACTTCGTGCGGCGTGCGTCCCAATGCGCGCGCTTTCTCGTTCCATTCCGGCTTCCAGGTTTTTTTAAACTGCTCGACCATCGTTTTGATGGCTTGCTGCGGCGTCGAGCCTTTCGGCAGGCTGTAAGTGCTCGGGTACATATAACCTTCGAGATTTTTCGCGTTCGTGTCCAAATCTTTGATAAGACTGACGTCTTCCATCAAATACAAAACCGCTTTTTCGTCCATCGGCGGATTGGTCGGAAATTTTTCGGCGAGGCGTTTGGCGATGTCAAAACGCGTCCAGCCTTCGGGAATCGTGAGTTTGACGGTGCGCTCCTCGCCTTTTTCCAGTTCCTGCAAAACTTCGAGCGGCGTAATCGGCGATTCGAATTGATATTCGCCCGCCTTTAATTTGCCGGCATCGCCGAACGAGCGCAGGTAAATCTGCGTCGAAAGCGGGTTGGCGAGAATGCCTTCGGCGGCGAGCTTGTCGATGATTTCGTTCGGCGTCGAGCCTTTCGGAATGACGATGAATTGATTTGTTTTGTTGTGCGCGTGCGCGGCGTTCAGCGATTTGTAAAGCCAGAAGGCTGCGCCGCCGCCCGCTAAAACCGCTAAAATAAAGAGTAAAACAAGAATTTTTAAGAATTTCATTGCTGAAAAAGTTTAACAAAAGTGAGATGAGAAGTGAAAAGTCGGAACTGAGAACTGAAAACCGAGAACCGAACACGGTTTTTACTTCTCGGTTCTCGCTTTTCACTTCTCGGTTTTCAGTTCTCAGTTCCGGCTTCTGATTGTGGTAAATTTTTTCTATGAAACGAATTTTTGTGGCGATTGATATTTCCGAAGCAGCCAGGCGAAAAGCTTCCGAATATATTGAAAGTTTGCGGCGTAGATTTCCCGGATTGCGCGTCGGCTGGGACAAACACGAAAAGCTGCACCTGACGTTGAAATTTCTGGGCGATACCAGCGATGAGCAGCTTGAGAAATTGACGAGAGCGGCGGAAAAAACGGCGCGGGAAATTTCAAGCTTTAAATTGCGCATTGCCGACACCGGCGTTTTTCCGAATCAGCGAAAAGCGCGCGTGTTGTGGCTCGGCGTGAAAGACGAAAAGGGAATCTTGCGAAAATTAAGCGAAGCTCTGGAAAACGAATGCGAGCGGCAGGGTTTTACACGCGAAAAGAGAGATTTTAAAGCGCACCTGACGATTGCGCGGCTGCGCGAGCCGGAAAAATCAAAAAATTTGGTCGAAGCGCATTTGCAGGAAAAATTTGAAGCCGTAGAATTTGAAGTTTCCGAAATCGTGATTTATCAAAGCGAGCTTTCGCCGCAGGGCTCGCGTTACGCGGTCGTTTCAAAACACGCTTTTAAAGTGATAGGTGATAAGTGATAAGTGATAAGGAAGAAGCAAATTTCTTTTCCTATCACCTATCACTTATCACCTATCACTGCGCAGTTAAAAATTCTTGCCTTCGACTTCGGAAACGGCGTTTTGCAGAAAAACTTCGATGCCTTCGATTTCAAAGCCGTGCTCGCGCTCGATGCGTTTGATAATCGGTGCGGAATCGGAATCGAGAAAATACAAATCCGCCAAATCAATCGTCAGATTTCTGTCCATTTGCGAGCGCAAATCGAGCGCGATTTTTTCCAGCAGCACGGCGTCGTCATACGTCATCGAGCCTTCGACGCGCAAAATCGTCTTTCCGCGTTCCGTGTCTTCAAGCTGCGTTAAAGTAGTCGGCATTTGTCTGCTAGGATTTAACGAAAAAAAAGCTATAAAATCAACTGCGAATTATTTCCGTCATTAGTAAAGACAACAAAATGAAAGAAAAGGTTTCAGTTTTTTATTTCATCAGAGAAATAGTTGTGCGGTTAATCCAAATCGACGGCTGATTTGATTTAAAAAGAAGTGTTCGCGGGCGCGCGACAGGCGCGAAAAAAAAGAAAGAGAATAATTCACTGTGAACTATTCTCATTCTTTTGCATTCTTTCGCGTCTTTTGTGAGTCTGATTTTTGTGTTTAATCAACTAAAATTTCGGCTCAAAATCGCTGCGCCCGAATCTTTTGCCGAATCCGCCGCGCGTTTTTTCCTCGAATTTGTTTTTAATTTCGGCGGCTTTCGTGCGCTGTTCCGGCGTCAGAACGGCGAAGACGGCGGCTTTCGTGCGTTCTTTTTCGATGATTAACTGGCGGGTCGTTTCGGCTTGCTGCGCGGCAAGCCGGCTGACTTGTTCTTCGTTGAAAACGCCGTTTGTGCCGAGGTCTTTCAGTTGCTCGTGCGTCGCGCGCGCGTTTTCGGTCAAAACCTGAATTTTAGTTTTTTCGGTTTCCGCGATTTGCTTGATTTGCGCGCGCTGCTCGTCCGATAAATCAAGCTCGTCGGCGATTTTCTCAAGCGCGAAAGGCGGCGGACCGAAAGGTCTTTCGCCTCTGCCGCCGCCGTCTCTTTTCTGCGCAAAGGCAAAAACGACGCCGATTGCCAGGATGACCAAAGCTAAAATTCCGATAGTGTATTTTTTCATACAATTTCTCCTTAAAAATTTAAATTCGCAGATTGTTCCGCGTTCATAAGTAATAACGAATTTCGGGCGTCGAGAAACGTCTTATTATCGTGAAGTTGTGCAAAGAAAGGTAAACTTTCAGCGCCGGACAATTTACAATTCTTGACAAACTCGGCTAGGCTTTCAGCGTAAGATAAGAAGGATTTACGATTTTAGATTGCCGATTTTAGATTGGATAAGGAAATTATCTTTTTAATTTATTCGGCGCGAGCCAAATTCCTTATGCAATCGCAAATCGGCAATCTAAAATCTAAAATTAAAAATATGTTTCGAATTTTATTGATTGACGACGACGAAGAACTTTGCGAGCTGGTTTCGGAATATTTAACGGTCGAAGGATTTACCGTCGAAGCGGTTCACGACGGCGAGACGGGTTTGCGGAAAGCGAATGCGGGCAATCACGATTTGATAATTCTGGACGTGATGCTGCCGAAAAAAAACGGTTTTGACGTTTTGCGCGAGCTGCGACAGGAAAATCAGATTCCGGTTTTGATGCTGACCGCGCGCGGCGACGATATGGAGCGCATCGTCGGGCTGGAAATCGGCGCGGACGATTATCTGGCAAAGCCTTTCAACCCGCGCGAACTGGCGGCGCGCCTGCGCGCGATTTTAAGAAGAACGCAGAATTTGCCGGAGGAATCGCTTCCGGCGGAAAAAATCCACATTGACGACGTCGAGATTTCGCTGGCGGCGCGTTCGGCGCGGCGCGAAGGCGAAGATTTGAATCTGACTTCGGTCGAATTCGATTTGCTCGCCGAGCTTTTGAAAAACGCCGGCAAAGTCATCAAAAAAGAAGATTTGAATCAAAAAGTTTTGGGTCGCCGCCTTTCGCCTTTTGACCGCAGCCTCGATATGCACATCTCGAATCTGCGAAAAAAGCTCGGCGCGCGCGACAGCGGCGGCAACGGCGGCGAGGAGCGCATCAAGACGATTCGCTCGGTCGGCTACATCTATACATTGAACATTTGACATTTATCATTTATCAATGAGGATTTATCAGGCGCGTCCGAAATGATAAATCGAAAATGGCTTTGCACCAAAACTGCTTAAATCCGGCATTTTGCACCAAAAGTCCGGCTTTTTTGAAAAAAGTGCTGTTGAAATAAAGGACTTAGCAGTGCGTTGCACCAATACTGCTTAAAATTACCGACTTTTGGTGCAAAGC
>DASVRT010000022.1:0-38798 GCA_036388475.1 Pyrinomonadaceae bacterium
AAGTTTGGAAACGCCTGTAAAAAAGCGAGACCCAAACAGCAAGTTAAAACAATGGCAAGATTAAAAGAAAAATATCGTAACGAAATCGCTCCGGCGCTCGCTAAAGAGTTCGGCATCGAAAATCCGATGGCTATTCCGCGCATCGAAAAAGTCGTCGTCAATATGGGACTCGGCGAAGCCATCGCTAACGCCAAGATTCTCGACACGGCGGTCGAAGAGCTGCGCGCCATCACCGGACAAAAGCCGGTCGTGACGAAAGCGAAAAAATCAATCGCTTCATTCAAACTGCGTCAGGGCATGAACATCGGCACGATGGTCACCTTGCGCGGTGACCGGATGTATGAATTTCTCGACCGTCTGATTTCGGTCGGTCTGCCGCGCGTCCGCGACTTTCGCGGCGTTTCCGGCAAAGCGTTTGACGGGCGCGGAAACTATACGCTCGGCATTCGCGAGCAGTTGATTTTCCCGGAAATCGACTTTAATAAAGTCGATAAAACACGCGGAATGAACATTTCAATCGTGACGACGGCAGAAAACGACGAACAAGCCCGCTCGCTCCTGAAAGCGATGGGAATGCCGTTTCGTCAATAATTCAGAATTCGGAATTCAGGATTTAAAATTAGCAATCCTGAACCTTGAATTATAAATCTTGAATTTTTATATATGGCAAAGATCAGCAAAGTCGTTAAAAACGAAAAACGCAAAAAACAGGTTGTACAATACGCCGCGCGGCGCGCGGAATTTAAGAAAATCATCAACAATCCGGCTTCGACGCCGGAACAGGTTGACGAAGCGGTGACGCGGCTGCAAAAGCTGCCGCGCGATGCCAGCCCCGTGCGCGTGCGCAATCGCTGTTCGATGACCGGACGCCCGCGCGGATACTTGCGCAAATTCGGCGCGTCGCGCGTCGCGCTTCGTGAATTAGCCCTGCGCGGTCAGATTCCGGGCGTGGTAAAATCGAGCTGGTAATTTTTTTTGACTGCGACAGGCGGGAATGCAATCAGGCATTTGCGAACCATCGTAATTTTTATACGGAGTAGAGTTAAAAATGACAGACCCAATCGCCGATATGCTTACGCGAATCCGTAATGCGATACAGGCAAAACACTCGCGCGTCGATATTCCCGGTTCGAAATTGAAACTGGAAATCGCGCGCATCCTGAAAGAAGAAGGCTATATCAACAACTACGTCACGAAAGGCGAAGGCGTTAAATTCGCCATCCGCATTTTCCTGCGCTACGACGCCAAAGGCTCTTCTTCAATTACGCATCTGAATCGCGTTTCACGTCCGAGCCGCCGCGTTTACGTCGGCGCGACCGAGATTCCGAGAGTGCTCGGCGGTTACGGAGTAAATATTATTTCCACCTCGAAAGGCTTGATGAGTGGAAAAAGAGCGCGCCGCGAAAATATGGGCGGCGAAATTTTAGCGGAAATTTATTAATTTTCGATTTGCAGTTTGCGATGTGGGAAACGGGAATTTTCTCGCGAAATCGCAAATCGGCAATCGAAAATCCAAAGAGGATATTATGTCTCGTGTTGGAAGAAAACCTATTACCATACCGTCGGGCGTGACCGTGACGATTCAGGACAGCGAACTGGAAGTGAAAGGTCCGAAAGGAACTTTGAAAACTCCGATTCCGTCGGGCATCAACTTTAAAATCGAAGACAATGCATTAATCGCCGAACGCCAGAATGACGACCAGGCTGCATTTCACGGTTTAGGTCGCGCGCTGGCGAACAACGCGATTGTCGGCGTCACCGAAGGCTTTAAAAGGGAAATGGACGTCGTCGGCGTCGGTTATAAAGCCGACGTGCAGGGCAAGAAAATCGTTTTCGCGCTCGGCTATTCGCACCCGATTGAGTATCCTTTGCCCGAAGGCATCGATGCCAAAGCCGAAAGAGTGCCGACGAAAACGACGATTAACCAATATCAATTGACGCTGACGCTGACCGGCATCGACAAACAAAAGCTCGGTCAGGTCGCCGCCGAATTGAATCGCCTGCGCAAACCCGACGCTTACAAAGGCAAAGGCGTTCGCTACGCCGATAGAACTTATAAACTGAAACCCGGTAAAACCGGCAAATAATAGATGTAACCTGCCGCCGCAGCAAGGCGAGCAGTCCATCAAAATAAAGGTTAAGATATGGCAAACAAAGATAGAGCTGGAATTCGTCGCGCCGTTCACAGCCGCATTCGCAAGAAAGTGCGCGGAACGGCGGAGCGCCCGCGGCTGGCGGTTTTCCGCAGCGTAAATCATATTTACGCGCAGGTGATTGACGATATAAACGGAAAAACTTTAGCCGCGGCTTCGAGCGTCGAAAAAGATTTGAAAGGCTCGACCGGCGGAAACGTCGAAGCGGCGCAGAGAATCGGCAGAGCAGTGGCGGAACGCGCGCTCGCCGCCGGAGTCTCGAATGTGGTTTTTGACCGCGGCGGTTATGTTTATCACGGTCGCGTCAAAGCTCTGCTCGACGCCACGCGCGAAGCGGGCTTGAACAAAAACGAAACGGAAGCACAGGAAACAGCAGCAGCAGTAACGGAATAAGCAAATGAAAACTAATAACCAACGCATCTCGCCGCAGGGCTTGATTTTAAAAGACCAGTTGATTTCGATTAATCGCGTTACGAAGGTCGTCAAAGGCGGCAAAAATATGTCGTTTGCGGCGCTGGTCGTCGTCGGCGACGAAGAAGGTCACGTCGGTTTCGGCACCGGAAAAGCGAAAGAAGTTCCGAACGCTATTAAAAAAGCGGTCGAAGCGGCAAAGAAAAATCTGATTAAAGTGACGTTGATTAACGGCACGCTGCCGCATCCGATTATCGGAAAATACGGCGCGGGACAAGTTCTGCTCAAACCGGCTGAAGACGGAACGGGCGTCATTGCGGGCGGCGCGGTGCGCGCGGTTCTGCAATCGCTCGGCGTGCATAACGTGAGAACGAAAATTTTAGGTTCAAACAACGCGCACAACGTCATTCGCGCCACTTTCGACGGCTTGACCAGAATGAAAGACCCGATGGAAGTCGCGCGCCTGCGCGGCAAACAGGTGGAAGAACTTTTATAGACAATTACGAATTAACAATTACGAATTACGAATGTGAAGAATATTTAACCGTAACTCGTAATCTGAAATTCGTAATTCGTAATTGATTAAAGCGATGGCAAACAAAACAGAACAAGAAAACAGCGGCGGAAGCATCAAGATTCAGTATTACCGAAGCTCAATCGGCTATTCCGGCAAACAGAAAGCGATTGTGAAAAGTCTGGGCATTACGAAACTCAATCAGACGGTCGAGCGCCCCGACACGCCTTCGATGCGCGGAATTGTCGCCAAAGTTCCGCATCTTTTGAGAATCGTCGAATAGATTGGGATTAACCACAAAGACGCAAAGGACACGAAGGAAAAGCACTTTTACAAGCCTTTGTGTTCTTTGCGCCTTTGTGGTGAAATTCTTTTATAGAGGAAAAGAAAATGGCACTAACATTAAACAATCTGCATCCTGCGCCGGGAAGCACGCACAAGAAAAAACGAGTCGGGCGCGGTCCGGGCTCAGGACTTGGAAAAACGTCGGGACGCGGGCATAAAGGACAAAAATCGCGTTCGGGCTATTCGAGCAAATCCGGTTTTGAAGGCGGACAGATGCCTTTGCAGCGCCGTCTGCCGAAACGCGGTTTCACCAATATTTTCAAAAAACAGTGGCTTGAAATCAGTCTTGCCAAGCTCGAAGAAAACTTTGAAGCCGGCGACGAAATCACGCCCGAAATTCTGCACCAGCGCGGGCTGATCAAAAAAGCCAAGCACGATTTGGTTATCTTAGGTAACGGCGACATCAGCAAAGCTCTGAAAATTTCGGCGCACCGCTTTACGAAAAACGCGAAAGACAAAATCGAAAAAGCCGGCGGCAGCATCACGGAAATCGTCAAGGAAAAAGCCGCCGAAGCGCAAGCCTAAAGCGCGCGGCTTTTTTGTCAGTCGAAAACACGCTAAACTGAGTCGGAAATAATTTTTGTTCTAGAGGAATATAATGGATAAGTTTTTTGCCGCGCTCCAAAATATGTTTAAAGTGCCGGAACTCAGAAGCCGGATACTTTTCACGCTTGGAATGCTGGTTGTTTATCGTTTCGGCGCGCACATTCAGTCTCCGGGAATTAATAAAGTTCAGCTCGAAAGAGTCTGGGGCGAAGTCAGCGGAACGCTGCTCGGCGTGCTCGACCTTTTTTCGGGCGGAAATTTCCGCACGATTTCCGTTTTCGCGCTCGGCGTCACGCCGTATATTACGGCTTCGATTATCATTCAGTTGATGACGGTTCTTTATCCGGCGCTGAAAAAAGTGCAGGAAGAAGGCGAAGTCGGGCGGCAGAAACTCAACCAGTGGACGCGCTATCTGACCGTCATTTTGTGCGCCGTGCAGACATTTTTCGTTGCCACCTGGCTGAGCCGCAACCAGATTATCGGCGAGACCTGGTGGGCGACGTTTATGATTGTCGTGACGTTGACGACCGGCACGGTTTTCGTGATGTGGCTCGGCGAGCAAATCACCGAGCGCGGCATCGGAAACGGAATTTCGCTGCTTATTTTTGCGGGCATCGTCATCGGTTTGCCGAGCGGAATCCTGCAAATTTCCGAACGCGTCAGAAGCGGCAACCCGATGCAGACGTTCGGCGTGATTTTCCTCGCCGTGGTTTTGATTGCGCTCATCGCGCTGATTGTTTACGTCGAATCGGCGCGTCGAAACATCGCCATCAGCTACGCCAGCCGCCGCGTCGGAAATCAGACTTTTAAAGGACAGGAAACGGTTCTGCCGCTGAAAATCAATATGGGCGGCGTGATTCCGGTGATTTTCGCTTCGTCGGTGCTGGCGATGCCGCAGACGCTTTTGTCGGCTTTTCCGCCCGACCCGAATGCGCCGGATTCGACCTGGGCGAAGGTTTTTCAATTCTTTCAGGCATTTCACGGCGGCGACCCGTATTATGAACTCGTCTTTCTTTCGCTGATTGTCTTGTTCACGTTTTTCTATATCACGATTGTGTTTAATACGGATGAGGTGGCGGACAATCTTCGTAAACACGGCGGATTTATTCCGGGCACGCGTCCGGGCGCGCAGACGGCTGAATATCTGAATTACATTCTGACGCGTCTGACGACGGTCGGCGCGATTTACCTGGCGTTTGTCGCCTTTGTCCCGCAGCTTTTATTGAGCGGATTTAAAGTGGCGCGCCTGCCGTTTATCGGCACGGCGGTTGACCAGGCTTTGTCAGGCACGCCCGGTTTAAACTGGATTCCGACCGGCTTAGGCTATCAATTTTTCTTCGGCGGCACGTCGCTTCTGATTCTGGTCGGCGTGGCGATGGACACCATCTCGCAAATCGAAGCGCAGCTCGTGATGAGAAACTACGAAGGCTTTTTAGGCGCGGGTTCCAGACTTAGAGGCAGAAGAAGTTAAGACAATTACGAATTGACAATTGCGAATTACGAATTGAAGAATTCTTTCCGACATTCGTAATTCGTAATTTCGTAATTCGCAATTAACTTTTATGAGCAAAATTATCGTTTTAATCGGCGCGCCGGGCGCGGGCAAAGGAACGCAGGCGAGGCTTCTGGAAGAACGCAAAGGCATTCCGCAAATCTCGACCGGCGATATGTTTCGTGCGCTGAAAAACGCCGACACGCCGCTCGCCCGCGAAGTGCAGCTGATTATGAAGGAAGGAAAATTAATTTCCGACCACGTTACTTTTGAAATCGTAAAGGACAGAACCGCGCGCGAAACCGGAAGCTACATTCTGGACGGTTATCCGCGCACGGCGGTGCAGGCGCGCGACCTGGAAAATTTAGCCAAAGAACAGGGCAGACAGATTCACGCCATTCAGGTTGACGTGCCGCTCGAAAATCTGGAAAAGCGGATGACCGGCAGACGCAATTGTCCGGTTTGCGGCGAAATTTACAACGTTTATTTTAAACCGCCGAAAAACGCGGGCGTCTGCGATTTTCACCCGGAAGCCGAGTTAAATCATCGCTCCGACGACAACGAAGAAAGCGTCCGCACCAGGCTTTCGACTTATGAAGCGAACACGAAACCGCTGCTCGATTATTACGAGCAAACCGGAAGGCTCCGAAAAATCAACGGCGAACGCGGCGTCGAGGAAATTTACGCGGAGTTGGAAAAATTAATTTAGTTCTTAGTCATTCGTCCTTTTGTCCTTTGCCAGCAAAGGACAATGAACGAATGACTAAGGACGAGCGACTAAATGTTAGATTCAAGAGTGGGCGCGGTTTTCAGTAAACTGAGCCACGTTTTATTAGGAAAGCGAATGATTATCGCCAAATCGAAAAAAGATTTAGACAAAATGCGCGAGGTCGGCGAGCTAATCGCCGAAGTCCGGGAAAATTTGCGCGGGCTGGTCGCGATTGGCGTTTCTTCGCTGGAACTGAACGCCGCCGCCGATAAAATGATTCGCGAGCGCGGCGCGATTCCGACGTTTATCGGTTATCACGGTTTTCCCTACGCGATTTGCGCTTCGGTCAATGAACAGGTCGTTCACGGTTTTTCAAGCGATATTCCGCTGAAAGAAGGCGATATTATCTCGATTGACGTGGCGGCAACTTATAACGGTTTTGTCGGCGACACGGCGATTACCGTTCCGGTCGGGAAAATCAGCGATGAAGTCGCGCAGCTGATTAAAGTCACGGAAGAATGTCTGCGTCTGGCGATTGAAAAATGTTATCCGAATAATCGCGTCGGCGACCTCGGACACGCCGTTCAGTCGCACGCCGAAAAATTCGGTTACGGCATCGTCCGCGATTACGTCGGTCACGGCATCGGGCGGAAAATGCACGAAGCGCCGCAGATTCCGAATTACGGGCGCGCCGGCACGCGCGAGAAAATTCGCGCCGGTTATTGTTTCGCCATCGAGCCGATGATAAATCTCGGCAGCGCCGAAACCAAAGTTTTGGGCGATAAATGGACGGTCATCACGGCGGACGGAAAACCGAGCGCGCATTTCGAGCACACGATTGCCGTGACCGAAGAAGGACCGGAAATTTTAACTTTGACGAAAGAGCAAAAAGCGCGGCAAAATCAGGAGAATGCGGGAAGTGCTGCGGCGTAACTTGAAAAAAAGTCGAAAAAAGGATAACATAAGCAGTTTGTCGATAACTCTTGATTGACACTGTGAGATATGTCGAAAGAAGAAGCGATAGAAGTTACGGCTACTGTTCTGGAAACGCTTCCGAACGCGATGTTTAAGGTTGAGTTAGAAGGCAACCAGCATCAGGTTCTGGCGCATATCTCCGGCAAGATGCGGAAAAATTTTATCCGCATTCTGCCCGGCGACAGAGTTTTAGTTGAGCTTTCGCCCTACGATTTAGGTCGCGGGCGAATTACGTATCGCTATAAATAAAGCGAGGGATTTAAAATGAAAGTGCGTCCTTCTGTAAAGAAAATGTGCGATAAATGCAAAGTTATTCATCGTAAAGGCGTTGTGCGGGTGATTTGTGATAATCCGAAGCATAAACAGCGCCAGGGTTAATTTGCGATTTTAGATTGGCGATTTGTGATTTGATAAAACCTTTTGCGGCTTAATTGAATCTCAAATCCTTATTAATCTAAAATCAAAAATCTAAAATCAGAAATTTCGGAGAAATTTAGAAATGGCTCGTGTATCAGGTGTAGATTTACCACCACAAAAAAGAGCGCAAATCGGCTTAACTTATATCTACGGTATCGGAAAGTCGCGCGCGACGGCGGTTCTCGAAGAAGCGCAAATCAATGTCGATACGAAAATCAGGGATTTGAGCGAAGACGAACTCGGTCGCATCCGTGCGATTCTCGACGCGCAGGGCGAAGTCGAAGGCGACTTGCGCAAACGCGTGCAGATGGATATTAAACGTCTGATGGACATCGGCTGCTATCGCGGCTTGCGTCATCGCCGCAGTCTGCCGGTTCGGGGACAGCGCACCAGCACCAACGCGCGCACCCGCAAAGGTCCGCGCAAAGCCGCCGTCGCGAAGAAGAAAGCGCCAGGCAAGAAATAATATTATTTGCGATTTTAGATTGCCGATTTGCGGTTTCTTAAGGATTTAATTGAATAAATCCGATTTCGCAAATCGAAAATCGAAAATCGCAAATCGAAAATAAAAAAAAATGGCAAAGCAACCAGCAAAAGGCAAAAAGACTTTTCAGAAAAAAAAAGAGCGGAAGAATATTCCGACCGGAATCGCGTTTATCGCGGCTTCTTTTAACAACACGCTGATTTCCATTACCGATACCCAGGGGAATTTAATCGCGCAGTCTTCATCAGGCGCGCGCGGTTTCCGCGGCTCGCGTAAAGGCACGCCGTTCGCCGCGCAGCAAGCCGCTTCGGAAGTGGCGCGCAAAGCGGCTGAAGCTGGAATGCGTGAATGCGAAGTTCGCGTTAAAGGTCCGGGCGGCGGTCGTGAATCGGCAATCCGTGCGATTCATCAAGCCGGCATTCGCGTCACGGCGATTCGTGATACGACGCCGATTCCGCACAACGGATGTCGTCCGCCGAAACGCAGAAGAGTTTGAGGAATTTTCGATTTCAGATTTGCTGCGCGTTCAGCGATTGGAATCGGAAGTTTGATTTAAGTTTTAATTTAATTTATCGAAAGGATGAAGGGCGGATTTTTGTTAATCCGTCTGTAAACTTTTCCGTCAAAATTACGGAGGCAGAAATATTTAATGGCTAGATATAGAGAAGCGGTGTGCCGTCTGTGCCGCCGCGAAGGCGCAAAGTTATTTTTAAAGGGCGACCGTTGTTTCAAACCGTCGTGCCCGATTGAGAAGCGCGGCACGCAGCCGCCGGGAATGCACGGCGCGACCGCGCGCCGCAAAGTTTTAGTCGGCTACGGTCAGCAGCTTCGCGAAAAGCAGAAAGTAAAACGCATTTACTTTGTGCTGGAAAAACAATTCCGCAATTATTTCGAGAAAGCCTCGCGGCAAAAAGGCATCACGGGTGAAAACCTGCTCTTTTTGCTGGAACGACGTTTGGACAACGTCGTTTTCCGCGCCGGTTTTTCCACGTCCCGCCGTCAGGCGCGCCAATTGGTCAATCACGGTCACGTCGAAGTCAACGGACGCAAAGTCGATATTCCCTCTTTCCAGGTGAAACAGGGCGACATCGTGACGATTGTAGAAAAAAGCGTGAAAAACCCGCACGTCGAAGGCGCGTGGTCAACCGCCGGCGGTCGCGGTCGTCCGGGTTGGATTTCAGCCGGCGCGACGGACGCTTTGAGCGTGACCGTTTCCGGATTGCCGACGCGCGCCGATATTGACGCGACTATCAACGAGCAGTTAATCGTCGAGCTTTACAGTAAATAACAGTTAACAGAGTTGACCGAGGTTCAGCGAGTTTGGCGAGTTAAAACAACTCGGTCAACCTTCGGTCAACTCGCTGAACTTTTTAATATAAAAATATGACAACAAACAACCTTTGGACAGATTTTCAAATGCCGAATCGCTTAGAGGTTGAAAAAGAAACCTTAACCGAGCGATACGGGAAATTTTATGCTCAGCCGTTCGAGCGTGGTTTCGGAACAACCATCGGAAACTCGCTGCGCCGCGCGTTGCTTTCATCGATTGAAGGAGCGGCAATTACAGCAGTTAAAATTGAAGGCGTCGAGCATGAATTTTCGTCTATAAAAGGGGTGGTCGAAGATGCCACCGACGTTATTTTAAATCTCAAACAGATTCCGTTTAAGCTTCACGCAGCGGGCTCTAAAACCTTGACCATCAATAAATCCGAAGCCGGCGAAGTCACCAGCGAGGACATCGAAGCCGACGGCGACGTGGAAATTCTCGACCAGACCGTACACATCGCGACCATCGGCACGGGCGGCGAATTAAATATCGAAATGCGTCTGAAACACGGGCGCGGCTACGTTTCCGCCGAATTCAACAACGACGAAGACCTTTCGCTCGGCTATATCCCGATTGACTCGGTGCACACGCCTATCAAGAAGGTCAATTACACGGTCGAAGCGACGCGTCAGGGTTCAAACACGGAATTTGACAAATTAACCATCGAAGTCTGGACGGACGGCTCGGTCAAGCCGGACGATTCAATCGGTCTGGCGGCAAAGCTCGTCAAAGACCATATGACCATCTTCATTAATTTTGAAGAGGAAGAAGACGAATATAAATACGAAGATATCGCGCGCCCGCCGCTGATGCGCAATGACCTTCTCGACCGCTCGGTCGATGAGCTGGAATTGTCGGTGCGTTCTTATAATTGTTTGAAAAACGCCGACATTCGCTCGATTCGCGATTTGGTGCACCGCACCGAGCGCGATATGATGTCAACCAAAAATTTCGGTAAAAAATCGCTGAACGAAATCAAAGACCTTTTGCACGGCATGGGCTTGGATTTCGGAATGGATTTTGACGAGCAGGGCAATCCGATTCCCGGTTCGGGCGGACGCGATTTAGCGGACTAAAATTAGTCGGGCGTCAGGAGTCGAGAGTCGAGAGAAAATATTCTTTGACGCTTGATTCCTCGACTCTCGACTCTCGACTTATTGTTATGAGACATTTAAAAGCACATCGTAAATTGGGTAGAACGACGGAGCATCGTATCTCGCTGCTGCGAAATCTGGCGACTTCGTTGATTAACGCCGAAAAAGAACAAATCGTGACCACCGTCCCGAAGGCGAAAGAGCTTCGCTCGTTTGTGGAAAAAGCCATCACGCTGGCGCGCAAGGCGCAGACGCTGGACGGCGACGACGCCAAAGCGCGCGCAGTTCATCTGCGTCGTCAGGCGGCGCGATTTTTCCACGCCGGAAACCGCACGCACAAAACGGAATTGAGCCGTTTTCGCGGCAAAAAAGGCGAGCCGAAGGAACGTCCGGAAAGAACGGCGGGAGTTGCCGCCGTCCAGCGTCTGTTCAGCGAGCTTGGAACACGTTATAAAGACCGCAACGGCGGCTACACGCGCATCATCAAGCTCGGTCGGCGGCAGGGCGACAACGCGGAAATGGCGGTCATCCAATTGGTTGACAATCCGCGCGAGATAGCGGAAGCGGCGACAGCGAAAAAATAGTAAGCAGTAGGCAACAGCGCAGTAAGCAGGTTCATTCGTGCTAAGTGCTGATTGCCTGCTGCCTTCTTTCTTTTAGAAGGAGCAAAGATGAGCCAGCAGCAAGCGACATCGGCGAAAAAAGAAACGGCGAAAAAGACGGCGAAAAGTTCCCGCGCGGCGGCGAAAGCGACCGAGCCTGCGCTGAATATGGACGAGCTGCGCGAGCTTGCCGAACTGGTTGACGCGCACGGATTTACGGATTTCGAGTTTGAAAACGAAACCATCCGCGTCCGGCTGAGCAAGCAAGCCGCTCCGCAAATTGTTCAAGCCGCTCAGCAGCCGGTTGCCGTCTCTGCGCCCGCTCAATCAGCCGCTCCGGCACCGTCCGCTAAACCCGAAACTCCGCATCCGGGCGCGAAAGCCGAGACAGAAGCGGCGGCGGACGAAGATTTATACAAAATTCCCTCGCCGATTGTCGGAACTTTTTATCGGTTGCCCGCGCCGGACAAAGACCCGTATGTCCAAATCGGAAGCCGTGTTTCGCCGGAAACGGTCGTTTGCATCATCGAGGCGATGAAGCTGATGAACGAGATTCAGGCGGAAGTTTCGGGCGAAGTCGTTAAAATCTACGTCGAAAACGGTCAGCCGGTCGAATACGGTCAGCCGCTTTTCGGGATTAGGAAGTAATGTTTTCGTGAAGCGTGAATCGTAAATCGTCAATAATAGAATAAAGATTTCACTATTGATGCTTCACGCTTCACGCTTCACGCTTTAGGATGAAAACGCAGAAGTTCAGCAAAATTTTGATTGCCAATCGCGGCGAAATCGCCTGCCGGATTATCTGGACGTGCAAGGAGATGGGCATACGCACCGTCGCCGTGCATTCGGAAGCCGACAAGGACGCGCTGCACGTGCGTTTTGCCGACGAAGCCATCTGCATCGGACCCGCGCCTTCGGCACAAAGCTATCTGAATATTCCGGCAATCATCAGCGCGGCGGAAATCGCCAATGTCGATGCCATTCATCCGGGTTACGGCTTTCTGGCGGAATCGGAAACTTTTGCGAAAATCTGCGGCGACTGCAACATCAAATTTATCGGTCCCGAGCCGCACGTCATCAAAATGATGGGCGATAAGGTCGAGGCGCGGCGTACGATGAACGCCGCCGGCGTGCCTATCGTACCCGGCTCGCCCGAACCGATTGAATCGGCGGACGAAGCGATAAGGCTGGCGCAGGAAATCGGCTTTCCGGTGATTATCAAAGCGGCGGCGGGCGGCGGCGGACGCGGAATGCGGATTGTCCGCGCGGAAGAAGAACTCGCTTCAAATCTGGAGCTTGCCCAGACGGAAGCGCTCGCGGCTTTTAAAAACGGAAGCGTTTACATCGAAAGATACATCGAGCGCCCGCGTCACATCGAGATACAGGTTTTAGCCGACGAATACGGAAATTGCATTCATCTCGGCGAGCGCGAATGCACGATTCAGCGCCGTCACCAGAAACTTTTGGAAGAAGCGCCGTCGCCGGTTATCACGCCCGAACAACGCGCGAAAATGGGCGCGGTCGCCGTTAAAGCCTGTCAGGAAATAGGTTATTCGAGCGCCGGAACTTTCGAGTTTTTGCTGGACGAAGACGGTTCATTTTATTTTATGGAAATGAACACGCGCATTCAGGTCGAGCATCCGGTAACTGAAATGGTCACGCTCGCCGACATCGTGCGCAATCAAATCCGCATTGCCGAAGGCGAAGAGCTCGGCGTCACGCAGGAAGAGGTTTTGATTGTCGGGCATTCCATCGAATGCCGCATCAACGCCGAAGACCCGGAAAAATTTACGCCTTCGCCCGGAAAGATTACGGCTTTTAATTTGCCGGGCGGTCCCGGCGTGCGCGTCGATACGGCGGCTTATCCGGGCTATGTCGTGCCGCCCTATTACGATTCGATGATTGCCAAGCTCATCGTTCACGCGCGGACGCGCGATTTGGCGATTGCGCGAATGAAGCGCGCGCTCGAAGCGATGGTTATCGAGGGCATCAAAACGACGATTCCGCTTCATCTGAAAATTATGAACGACGAAAAGTTTCAAAAAGGGGATTTTTCGACAAAGTTTATGGAAGAATTCGGGAAAAAAGGTTGAATTGAGAATGTTTAACCGGAAAGATTGACCATTCGCCATTTAACATTTAACATTTACAAGTTAATAAAAATAAATTTACGCGGTTTCGACTGCGACTAAGGAGAGGCTATTTTAAGAAGTTATGGCAACAGCTACGGAAGTAAAAGAACAGATAGTTAAAGATTTTCAGCAGCACGGGTCGGATACGGGGTCGCCGCAAGTGCAGATTGCGCTTTTGACGCAGCGTATCACGGAACTGACCGAGCATTTCAGAACCCACAAAAAAGACAATCATTCGCGTCGCGGACTGCTTAAAATGGTCTCGCAGCGCCGAAAACTGCTCGATTATCTGAAACGAATCAATATTGAACAGTATCACGAAATCGTGCAGCGATTGGGATTACGTAGATAGTTATTAACTGATAACTGATAATTGATAGCTGATAGTTTATTTTTTCACTATCAACTCCCGGTTCTCACTTCTCAGTTAAAAATGACCGCTTCGAGTCATTCACTCATCAAGTTCTCTCGAAGAATCTGCTCCTAGTCGCTGTACGTGACAGTGTAAAGCTACGGGCAGAAGAGAACGTCGTCAAAATTAGATTAAACCAAAGACGGCAGAAGCTTTCACGGAATGGCTTCCGCCGTCTTTGTCTTTGAAAATTAAAACGCGGAAACGGGGAAAGTGAAACGACAGAAATTTCACCGCCGAGGACACCGAGAATTCATTGATATAAAAGAAGTTTGATTCGTGTAATTCGTGGCGAAACCTTTCCAAAGTCCTCGCGGACACTTCTCGCCGCTTTCGCGCTTAAAAACTTTACGAATGGAGAAAAAAAGTAAATGCCACAAAGAAAATATTTAAAAGAATCAATTAAATTGGGCGAGCAGGAATTGACTATCGAAACCGGCAAAATCGCCAAACAAGCCGACGGCGCGGTCGTCGTCCGTTACGGCGACACGATGATTTTAGTGACCGCCGTCAGCGCGCGCACCCCTAAGGAAGGACTGGATTTCTTTCCGCTGACGGTCGAGTATCGTGAATCGACTTACGCCGCCGGGCGCATTCCGGGAAATTATTTTCGCCGCGAAGGGCGTCCGAGCGAGAAAGAAACTTTAACCTGCCGCTTGATTGACCGTCCGGTCAGACCGCTTTTTCCGGACAATTACCGCTTTGAAACGCAGATTATCGGCACCGTCGTCTCTGCCGACGACCAGAACGACCCGGACGTGATTGCGATTACGGGCGCGTCCCTGGCGCTGTATCTTTCGGATATTCCGTTTGTGAATCCGATTGCGGGCGTGCGCGTCGGCTTGATTGAGGGCAGATACGTGATTAACCCGACGTATGATGCGCGTCGCGAATCGCAGTTAAACTTGATTGTCGCCGGAACCGAAGAAGCCATCGTGATGGTCGAATCGGAAGCGCACGAAGTTTCGGAAAAAATTATGGTCGAGGCGCTGATGCTGGCGCACAAGGAAATCAAGCGGCTCTGTCTCTGGCAGAAAGAGCTTTTCAAAGCTCTGGAAATCACCAAGCGCGAATTCGTCGCCCCGACTGTCGATGAAGCGGTGATTGCCGAAATCGAGAAAAATTACGGCGACAAACTGCGCGCGGCGATGGATACGACCGGACAAGACAAGATTACCAGCTACGCGGCGATTGACGCGCTGAAAAAGGAAACCGTCGAAAGTTATCCCGAAGACCAGCCGGAACAGCGCACGATGGCAGGCAAAGCCTTCTCTTTCCTGAAAGAGAAAATTTTCCGCGAAGACATTCTCGGCAAGCGTCGTCGTCCGGACGGTCGCCGTTTTTCGGAAATCCGCCCGATTTCCTGCGAGGTCGGCTGGCTGCCGCGCGTTCACGGCTCGTCGCTTTTCACGCGCGGCGAAACGCAGGCAATCGTCACCTCGACGCTCGGCACGAAAGACGACGAGCAGTTTATGGACGATTTGGAGAAAGGCGAAACCAAGCGCCGCTTTATGCTGCACTACAATTTCCCGCCGTATTCGGTCGGCGAAACCGGCAGAGTCGGCACTTCTTCACGCCGCGAAATCGGTCACGGCAACCTGGCGCGCCGCGCGCTGGAAAACATTTTGCCCGCTGAAGCCGATTTTCCGTATACGATTCGCATCGTTTCCGACATTACCGAATCGAACGGTTCAAGCTCGATGGCTTCGGTCTGCGGCGGCTGTCTGTCTCTGATGGACGCGGGCGTGCCGATTAAGCGTCCCGTCGCGGGCGTGGCGATGGGCTTGGTGATGGAAGGCAATCGTTACGCGATTTTGTCCGATATTGCCGGCGCGGAAGACCATTACGGCGATATGGATTTCAAAGTCACCGGCACGGCGGAAGGAATTACCGCTTTGCAGATGGACATCAAGGTCAGCGGCATCAACGCGATGATTTTGCAGGAAGCATTAGAGCAAGCCAGAAAAGGTCGCCTGCATATTCTGGAAGTTATGGCGCAGGCAATCGAGAAGCCGCGCGAGGAGCTTTCCGAATTCGCGCCGCGCATTATCACGATTATGATTCACCCGGATAAAATCCGCGACGTGATCGGACCGGGCGGCAAGATTATCCGTTCGATTACGGAAGAAACCGGCGCGAAAATCGACATCTCCGACGACGGCACGGTCAATATCGCGACGGCTGACGGCGAAGCCGCGCAGAAAGCGGTCGAACGCATTCGCGCGCTGACCGCCGAGGCGGAAATCGGCGAAACTTATCTCGGAACGGTGACGCGCATCGTCGATTTCGGCGCGTTTGTCGAAATCTTTCCGGGTCTGGACGGCTTGCTGCACATTTCGGAAATTTCCGACCGTCGCATCAAAGACGTTCGCGATGAACTGAAAGAAGGTCAGCAGGTGATGGTTAAATGCATCGGCAAGGAAGGCAACAAAGTGAAGCTCTCGCGCAAGGCGATTCTGAAAGAAGAAAAATCGCGCGCTAACGGCAACGATGCATAAGGCGGAAATTAAGCCTAAATCAAAGAAAGAAAGGAGAAGAAAATATTTTCTTCTTCTTTCTTTTCTTTTTAGCAAAAAAATCGAGTAAATTCTGGAAAAATTTACCCATTAATACTGACTCTTGTGTAACGAATATCCGAATCGGATGGCGGCAGAAAGGCAAAAGGCGGAAATTTTTCTATAATCCGATAAATAAATAGTGCATTTTGAAAAGAATTCTGCTATATTTGCCCGCATTGCCCCTTCCTTAATTTCAAAATTACGAATCCACAGACGGATTTGTGTGCGCTAGAATTGTTGAAAAATGAAGGTTTCCTGTTAGGAAAGACGATATGAAAAATCCAAAACTTAGAGTTCTCCTGTCTCTGATTAGCTTATTTTCGATGCTGACGGCAGCTAATTCCGCTTTCGCCGCGCCGGTACGTTTTGAGCAGGTTCAGCAGGTCTTGAACGTTAAACCGGGCAGAGCCAATACGGGCGGTTTCGCTCAATTGCGCTTTGCCGACGACGCAGTGTTAAATGCAGACGGCGATGACGACGATAAAACCGTCCAGCCGCAACCGCAGCAGGATGATGACCGCGTAATTGTGACGACGACCACGTCGATTGAAGAAGAAAACTGTAATTGCGAGCAGCCTATCGTGCGGCAGGGTTTTCCGAAGTGGGCGTTTTTGGGCTTGGCGGTTATCCCTTTGATATTTATATTTCGCGACCGCGACCGAACTAAAAGGACGCCGCCGCCGGTGACGGAAACGCCGACGCCGACCTTGACGCCGACGACGACCCCGACGAAGACTCCGAAAATGACGCCGACGCCCGAGCCGGTGCCGGAACCGATGACGATTTTGCTTTTCGGAACGGGACTCGCGGGCATCGGGCTTGCCGCGCGCCGCAGGCTGAGAAAGCGCAATGGTAACGGCGACGGCGAGAATGACGAGCAAAGCGAAGAAAGTTAAGATTACGGGACTAAAACACGGATGCTTCCGCGTTTTCATTCCATATAAATTTTGAAAAGTTTTTATAAAGATTTGACGCGCAGCGTGAAATTTCGCTTTTGCGGTCAACGAATTGAGGAAGAAAAGATGCGAAGAATTAGCTGCAATTTAATACTCGCCGTCGGGTTGATTTTAACACTGGGCTGGGTCGCCGAAGCTTTTGCCGGCAGCAACATTGACGTGAAAAGACCAAAAAACGCCGGCATTCTCTCCGTGCAGGTGACTTTTACGGCACCGGCGAAATCGGGAGATTATCGCGTGCTGGTCGACGACCTGGAAGTCGGTCTGGCGGGCAATGCGACTCCGGCGGAATTCTATCTTTCGCCCGGCATTCATAAGGTTGAAATCGAAGGTCCGAATAATCAGGTTTTCGTCAAGGAAGTCGAAATCAGAAGAGGCGTAAAAAACTGCATCTGTTTGAGAGTTGTCGAAAAAACGGATAAAAGACCGTGCCCGTATGACGTTCGCGTCGATGCGCCCGAAGAAGTCGAGGAAGGCTCTCTGGTGACTTTCGTCGCCGTGAACGCAATTTCGGCGAGCGTGCCGGTAAATTATCGCTGGCGCGTCACTCCCGAAACGCTCAACATCACCGGCGGCGGAGCCGGAACGCCGTCAATCACGGTCGATACGACCGGACTCGGCGGTCAAACGATTACCGCGGAGCTGGACGTGACGGACGACGTTTACGGTCAGACCTGTTTCCAGAAAAACACGGTCAGAACGAGAGTCAAGCCGCCGGTAGTAGTAGTACCGGAAAAAGTTCGCTGCGACGTGTTTGAATCGACATCGTTTGACGACGACAAATATCGCTTTGACAACTGCGTTATCCAGCTGCGCAATCGTCCCGACGCACAGCTTTACATTATTATCTATCAGGGCACCGACCGTCTGAGCCGGACGCGAACCACCGCCGATTTGGTCAGACGGCGGACGATGGATTATTTAGTGAAGACGCGCGGCGTCGACCCCAGGCGAATACAAGTCATTATGGGCGGAACTCGCCCGCGGACGAGTATCGAACTTTGGATTGTCCCGCCCGGCGCGGCTCTGCCGGTTCCGAACGAGTAATCGGAAACTGAATGTTCAAGCGCAAAAGGACGGCTTCGGTCGTCCTTTTTTATTCTGTCCGTTGTCCGTTATCCGTCGTCCGTTGTAGAATCTACATTTTGAACTGTTAAATATCGAAATTGAAAAATCGTTTTTCGCAGTTTGCCGCCCGTTGCCGTCACTGAACGAACAACGGACAAAATCGAAAATCGAAAATCGAAAATTACTTCTGTCAGCACCGAATATCGAAACGATTGTCAGCCTCGCCAAGCGCAGGGGCTTTGTTTTTCCCGCTTCGGAAATCTACGGCGGGCTGGGAAGCAGCTGGGATTACGGCTCGCTCGGCGTCGAACTGGCGAATAACATCAAGCGCAGCTGGTGGCGCTGGCTGGTTCACGAGCGCGACGATATCGAAGGACTCGATTCTTCGATTATCCAGAATCGTCTGGTCTGGAAATATTCCGGTCACGAGACGACTTTTTCCGACCCGCTGGTCGATTGCCGCGCCTGCAAAGGCAGATTTCGGCTCGATAAATTGCAGGACGTACAATGCCCGAAAGAAGCGGCGGTTTGCGCCGGCAGCGGAAAAGAATGCGATTTGACCGAAGCGCGCGAGTTTAATTTGATGTTTCGCACGACGGTCGGCGCGGTTTCGACCGATGAAGACGAAAGCGCGCTGGCATACTTGAGACCGGAAACGGCGCAGGGAATTTTTATCAATTTCGCCAACGTTCTGAACACTTCGCGCCGCAAGCTGCCGTTCGGCATCGCGCAAATCGGCAAGGCTTTTCGCAACGAGGTGACGCCCGGAAATTTTATTTTCCGCACGCGCGAGTTCGAGCAGATGGAGATGGAATATTTCTGCCGACCGGAAGACGCGCCGCACATTCATCAGGAATTTATCGACGCGTTTCAGCAGTGGTTTCACGGTCTGGGAATTTCCGCCGGAAATCTTCGGCTTTACGAGCAGTCGAAGGAAGAACTGGCGCATTACGCCGAGCGCACGGTCGATATTTTGTATCGCTTTTTCCCTGAGCGCGACGACGAAGAAAAACAGTTTGACGAATTGATGGGCATTGCCAACCGCACCGATTATGATTTGCGGGTTCATTCTAAAAAGCCTGAAGACGCTGAAGGCAAGCGTCTGAATCCCGATTCGACGGACGATTTATCGTATTTTGACGAAGCGACGAAACAGCGTTTTTACCCGTATGTCATCGAGCCGGCGGTCGGCGTCAATCGCACTTTGCTCGCCGTTTTGATGGACGCCTACACCGAAAAAACGAACGACAAAGGCGAAACGCGCGTGATTTTAAAATTAAAACCCGAACTCGCGCCGGTAAAAGTCGCCGTGCTGCCGCTGGCGAAAAACAAGCCGGAAATCGTGGCGCTGGCGAAAGATTTGAAACGGCAGCTTTTGCCCGCGATGCGCACGGTTTACGACGACACGGGCGGCATCGGCAAATTATACGCGCGGCAGGACGAAATCGGCACGCCTTTCTGCGTCACGGTCGACCACGAATCGCTGGAAGACAACGCCGTCACCGTCCGCGACCGCGACACGTGGGAACAGGAAAGAATAAAAGTTTCCGAATTAAAAGAACATTTACAAAAACGCTTGAGCTAGGCTCAAAAGACAAGATAGACAGCAGAGACGCGTCTCGTGAGAGCTGATTCAGCTCTCACGAGATTTTTTGTTAAAATTAAATGCAGGTGAACGGGAAAGTTATAAAACTCGCGGAAATTATCCGGGCAGACGGCGGACGCGCGATGCTCGTCGGCGGCTGCGTGCGCGACGAATTGATGGGCATAGAGCCGAAGGATTGGGACGTTGAAGTTTACGGAATCGAGCCGACGCGGCTGCGGGAAATTCTCGATTCTTTCGGCAGAGTGGACGCCGTCGGCGAAGCGTTCACGGTTTATAAAATCGGTCGGGATTTGGACGTGGCGCTTCCGCGCCGCGAAAGAAAAATCGGGCGCGGTCATAAAGGTTTCGTCGTCGAAGGCGATAAAGATATGTCTTTTGCCGAAGCCGCAAAGCGGCGCGATTTTACGATAAACGCGATTCTTAAAGACGCGTTGACGGGCGAAATCATCGACCTTTACGGCGGGCGCAGAGATATCGAAAACAAAATTCTGCGCGTCGTTTCCAAAGAAACTTTTGCGGAAGATTCGCTGCGCGTGCTGCGGGCGGCGCAGTTTGCCGCGCGTTTCGAGTTTGATTTGGACGCGGAAACGATTGAAATCTGCCGCCGAATTGATTTGACGGATTTACCGAAGGAAAGAATCTGGGGCGAGTTTGAAAAGATTTTGCTGCAAGCCGAAAAGCCTTCGATTGGTCTGAAATGGCTTTACGATTTGAATGTCGTCGGGCAGCTTTTTCCCGAACTGAAATCGCTCGTCGGCGTTCCGCAGCAGCCCGAATGGCATCCCGAAGGCGATGTCGACATTCATACTTTGATGGTCGCCGACGAAGCGCGAAAACTGATTGACGATTTGCCGTACGCGAAAAAAGCGGCGGTGATGCTCGGCGCGCTCTGTCACGATTTCGGCAAACCGCCGACCACCAAATTTTTCGACGGCAAATGGCGCTCGCACGGGCACGACGAGGCGGGCGTCGAGCCGACGCTTTCGTTTCTCGACAAGCTCGGAATTTTCACGCTCGAAGGTTACGACGCCCGCGGGCAAATCGTCCAGCTCGTGCGTTATCACCTGAAACCGGGCGAGTTTTACAAAGCGCAGCCGGGCGACGGCGCGTTTCGCCGGCTGGCGCGAAAGGTCGAGCCGGATTTGCTGTATCGCGTGGCAAAAGCCGATTCTCTCGGGCGAAATCCCGAATGGCTGCCGAAGGAAAAATGGTTTAAGGCGGAAGCGCAGGAATGGTTTATCGAAAAAGCGCGCGAGCTGGCGGTCGAAAAAGAAGCGCCGAAACCGATTTTGATGGGCAGACATCTTATCGAACTCGGTTTAAAGCCTTCGCCGAAATTCAAGGAAATTCTCGACGCGGTTTACGAAATGCAGCTCGACGGCAAAATCACCGACACGGAAGAAGCCGTCGAAGAAGCGAGAAAATTGATTGGATTCTAAAAATTCAAAATAATCCCGCGCGGGCAGCTTTCCGGCTTGCGATATTCCCACAAAAGGCATCCGTCCGGCTCGAATTCGGGCATTTTTAATTCGCCGGAAAGCGGCGCGAGATGAATCAGAAAATCTAAAAAATCGGCTTCTTCAAATCCTTTTTTTATCCAGTTCGGCGGCGTCTCACGCGGGCGCGTGCGTTTGAAATATTCGAGCGGTTTTTCATATTGCAAGCCGGCATCTGTATTGAAGCACTCGCGAAACAATTGCGGATTTTCAAGCCGCATCCAGCCGCCCGCCAAATCGCCGGGCGGATACGAATAAATCGAGACGGCGTATTCGCCGGCTGGAATTTCAACCAGACAGCCCAATTCGTAATCGCCGTTGTTTTCGGCTTTCGGAAAATCGGCAAGCTCGTCGTCCATATCCTCGTCGCAAACGCCGGAAACGACCATTTTGCCCGACGCGAGATGCAGCTTCCACGAAACTTTCGAAGTCCATTCGGCTTGTTCTTCTTCGGTCAAATTGCCTGTCGCGACGCGGACATTATAGCCGTCATCCTGGTAAAGCGACATCGGTAAAACCGCGCCCTGCAAGACCAAATCCTTCAATCCTTTTTTGCCGCCGAAAAATTCGTGAAACCGGCTGAACGGTAATCCGCCCAGATTTTTATCCGCGACGTAAAGCAGGCAGCCTGCTTCTGCAATCGAAAAATCAATTTGTTTTCTCTGCATATTTTTTAAAGGAAACAGCCAGCGTTTCCGCCTTGTGTCTATTGCCGCCCGCAGAATATGTCAAAGAGGCAAAAATCTTCTAATCGGCATATTTCACGAGCGGCAAAAATGATTAAGGAAAAGGCTGCGCAATAAAATTCACGCCGTCAGTTTCCTCCAAAACCGTAATAAACCGGCTGGTAAATTGATAATTTTTATGCCCGGCACTAACGACGTAAACTGCGCCGACGGCGATTGCTTCAAATTGGTAATAGCCGAATTGATTGGTTAAAGCGACGCGCTCGGCGGCGTTCCGGTCGATGATTGAAACGCGCGCTTTGGAAATGCCGGCGCCGTTTGCGTCCAGAACCCGACCGCTCACGGAAACGCTCGCCGCTGTCGGCGCTAAAATATTCACCGCGCCGTCCTGAAAAGTCGAACTCAAAGTGTTGGCATTAACGTCGGAAACGGCGCGAATGACAGGCGCATCGCCGAAGGTCAAAGGCGTCTGCCCGCCCGCGGCGTTTAGCGCCACGTTAAAACGGATTGTGACCAGCTGCCGCGCGCCGGCTTGAATCGCTTCGTTAAACGGCATTGCCAGCACCACGCCGACTTTTCCGGCTTGCGACGCATTCGGAATCAGCGTCGCCGTCTGCGCGTCCGTTCCTCTCGTCACGAGCGGATTGGAAAGCTTTGTCGAGTCGTAATTCAAAGTGAAACCGAAACCGTTTTCCGTGCCCTGCGCGTCCGTCGCGATGGTGACGAAAACCTGTTGTCCGGGCGACGTATCGACATTGACGACGCGAACGACCGTCGGGACGAACAGGTCAGAAGAAAGGCGAAAGGCTGAAGGCGAAGGGCTAAAGGATAAATTCTTTGCTTCACTTTCGCCTTCAGTCCTCAGCCTTTCGCCTTTCAATTGCCCGCCTGTTGCCGCAGACGTTTCCGACAAAATTTGCGCAAAGCTCGACGTATTTTGCCCGCCCGCCGGAGTTATCGCGTCTACGGCGGCGGCGTACCGTCCGGCTTGCGTAAAGTCGGCGACGTCCAGCGCGCCGTTGCCGAGCGAAACGCGCGGCGCACAATCGGCACGCTGAAACTCGTTATAAACCGGATTCACCGTGTCGAGCCCGGCGACGAAACGCCCGACCTGCGTAAAATCCGTGACCGTCAGCGAGCCGTTGTTTTTACCCGTCGGGCGCGGCGTGACGTCGGCTTCAAAACCCTGCGCGAAGGGTCACCACGCCGTCCAGATAATTAGCCGGAAGCGGGTCGGCATTAGCGTTGACGACCTGTTTCACGATTGGAGCGCCGCCGAATGTGACGGGCGAACTGTAAGCGCCGGTCGCCGCCGTGTTAAAAGTTATCGTCACCAGCTGTTTTGTTCCGGCGCTAAAGCTCTGACCGGCGGGCAGCGCCAGCAAAATGCCGAGTTTGCCGCTTCCGGCTTGCGTATCGTTGACGATAAGCGAAGCCGATAAGGCGTCGGGCGCGAGAACCGTTTGCGGATTGCTCAAAATTGCCGTGTCGAAATTCAGGCTGAAGCCCACTGAATTTTCATCGCCCTGCGCGACGAGTTCGACGATGACGTTTATGTTTTGTCCGGGCGCGGCATTGCCGCCGATGGCGCGCATCTGGCGCGAAGGCGCAGCCGTCGCCGTGAAATTCGCGTTTCCGATATCGCCCGACAAATTCGAGTATTGCCGATTTATCGGATTAAACGTGAAGCCGATGGCGGAAGGCATCACCGAATAATTTCCGTTCGGGGCGAGATTCGCGAAAGAATATCCGCCGCCGGCGTCGGTTGTGGTCGTCGCCGTTTGCGCGCCGTTTAAATTCACCGTTACGCCGGCGAGCGGCGTGTCGTCGGTCTTTTTGATTTCGCCGCCGATTGTGTAAAGCGTTCCCGAATCGTCGTCGAGAATATTAAGAACCGCGATTGCCGGCACGCCCAGAACAGCGCCGCCGATTGGGTTCGATAAAACGAGATTGACGTTTTCAGATGGTTCCGGAACATTGTCGTCGGCAAGACTGACGCTAAAAGTTTTGACGGTTTCGCCGTCGCCGAAAATCAAAGTTCCCGCCAGCGGCGTGTAATCCGTCAAAGGCATCGCCGTTCCGCCGCCGGTCATATAATCAACCGAAACCGTTCCGGCATCGCCGCCGGTGCGCGCGACAGTCACCGTCACCTGTTGATGTTCCGCGCCCGAATAAGGCGCGAAGCTGAACTGGAATTTACCCGCATTGTCGTCATCGACGATTATTCCGAGAGCCTGATTGTCGGCGAGCGTCGCGTTTGCCGGATTTGATAAATTGACGAAGAAAGTTTCGTTCAGCTCGGTCGTCAAATCGCCGTTGATTGTTACCGGAATATTTTTGAGCGTTTCGCCCGGCGCGAAATTCACTTGCCCATTAATTGGAATATAATCCGAATTGAAAGTCGCCGTTCCGTCGGCGGTGATGAAATCGACCGAAACGGGGAAACTGCTCGCGCCGGAAAGCGAGACGCGGAAGGAAAATTGATTCGCGCCGACGTTGCCTTCTTCGTGCGTCACGTCTTCGATGGAAATCGTCGGCGGATTGTCGTTATCGAGAATAATCAAAACCGCCGCCGCGTTCGGCGTCAGAAAAACGCCCGGCGACGAGTTCGACAAAGTTAAATTCACGGTTTCGTCCGTTTCGTCGAGCGCGTCGTTGTTGATTGGAATGTCAAAAGATTTAACGACTTCGCCGTTCAGAAAAGTCAAAGTTCCGCTCTTGGTCGTGTAATCCTGCCCGGCGGCTGCCGTACCGTTTGAAGTCGTGTAGTCAACGGTGATTGCGCCGAAGCTTCCGCCCGCGCGGTTGACGACGATGGTTCTATTCGCCGAGCTTTCATTGACCGTATAAGTCGCCGCCGAAAAGGAAAGATTGCCCGGTTCGGGCGTGACGGCGATGCATTGCGAAAATTCGGAAGTGTCGCCCGCGCCCGCGTTCGGAAATGTGGCGGTGGCGGTGATGAATTGCCCGACGCTCAAAGCGGTTTGAAAACCGAACGAAGCGTTGCCGTTTCCGTCCGTCAAAACATCCGTCAGCGCGCCGAGATGATAACGTCCTTCGCCGTGTCCGGAAGCGTCGCACGAATCGACGCGGTAAAAATCCATTTCATATTCAAATTCGGGCGAGCTGTTCAAAACGCCGGTGATGCGCGTCGGCGTCGCTCTTTGAAGCACCGGAAAATTCTGCTCGTCGTTCGCGCCCGAATCATTGTCGCCCGCGTCGTTGTTCGTCACGCCGTCGCCTTCCAAATCAATTCCGAGCGCAGAATTTGAATAAATCGAATTCGCGCGGACAGCGTTAATCGAGCCGTCGGCGACGTTGACGCCGTTGCTGCCGTTGAAAGCGATGCGGTTGCTTCCGCTCGCCGCGCCGTTGCCGATTTTATTGCCGAGCGCGGATTGATTGATATAAATTCCGTTCGCGCCGTTGCCTAAACCAGCGCCGCTCGCGTTTGTGCCGATAAAATTGTTGTAAATAAAATTTCCGTTTGCCAGCGCGCCGGCAATGAGAATGCCGTCGTGCGTGTTGCCGGAAATCACGTTGGCAGCGATGTCGTTTCCCGCCAGCCCGATTTGGTTTTGCGACGATTGAAGTCTGATTCCCGCGACGTTATTCGCGAGCGGCGCGGTCGCAGATTCGTTCGTGCCGATTCGATTGCCGAAGATTTTGACCTGCCGGATGTTTTCGCCGATTGAAATGCCGTCGCCGCCGTTGCCGGAAATCGTGTTGCCGTCCGCCGCGTCCGTGTCCGAGCCGACGCTGATTGCGACATTGGTAAAACTGGTCGGCTCGTATAAATTTATTCCGTCCTCGGAATTTCCGAGCGCGCTGGTTCCCGCCGCATTCGTGCCGATGCGATTTCTTTTAATAATCGCGGTGACATCCGAGTTATCAACTGAGATTCCGTTGGCGTTGTTGCCCGAAATCACATTGCCGCCGTTAAAGCCGAGAATCGTTGCGCCGATGGTCGCTTCGACTTCGCCTTCCAGACGAACGCCGTCGAGCGCGTTGCCTAAATCGGCGCTGCCGTTCAAGCTCGTGCCGATGTAATTTCCCAGAATCGAAATGTCGTTGGAATTGGCGAAAATGCCGTCTTCGTCGTTGCCCGAAATAATATTGCGCTGCGAAGTCAAAGCGCCGCCAACGAGCAGCGTGTAGCCGAAACCCGCTCCGGCAAAGGCGATGCCGCTTTCGGAATTTCCCAAATCCGCGTTTCCGGCGGCGGTCGTGCCGATAAAATTATTGATGATTGTCGCTTGCGTGTCGGCTGATTCAAAGCCGCCGAAGGTCGCGTTAATATTGATTCCGTCGCCGCCATTTCCCGAAATGACGTTTCGCTCGCTCGTCTGCGTGCCGCCGATATTATACGTGCTGTCCCGGACGGCGTTAATCTTGATGCCGTGTTCGCCGTTGCCGAAATCCGAGCTTCCGTTGGCTGACGTGCCGATATAACAGCCCGTCACGGTCAAGCTCGATTCGCCCGCCGCGTTAAAGAAAATCCCGCTTCCGCCGAAACGATTGATAATCAGCGATTTGATGGTCACGCTGACCGGATTTCCACCGCCGCCGACAAAAAATCCCTGCGTGCCCGCGCCCGCGTTTAAGCCGTTGATTTCAATCAAAGGCGGTCCGCCCCAGAGCGGCTGCGTCGAGCCGTCGATTACCAGAGACGTTTGAATTATCGGCAGCTGCTGCGCGATGTTGATGCTCTGCGCATTGCCGCCGCCGACGTTGAAATTGATTGTGTCCGGTTCCGCGCCGTTGGCGTTGGCGTTAGTTATCGCGCCGCGCAGGCTGCAATCGTTTGCCGCCGCGGTGCAGGCGCCCGCGCCCGCGACATCGTCACTGCGGTCGACGACAAAGGTCGCCGCTCCGGCGGCTGAAACGAATAAAAGAAGAAAAAGAACAAGCGGTAAAAAACTGAATCTGGAAAACATTATCGGCAAAACTCCTTTAGATTTTCCGGCGCTGAATGCAGAGCCTTGCGGCTCGCTCAATTCGCCGTCGCGGAGTTTTATAACCTTTCCGAAAATAAAAAACGCCACCCGTGCGGGTAGCGGCGGCAGAAATGCAAAACGCAAAATGCAGAGTGCAAAATTAATTCAAGAGTCAGGATTCAGGATTAAATTTCCGTTTTCCGTTTTTCATTTATCACGCGTTTTGCATTAAGGAATCATTTTCTAATCCACTTCAAAACCTGCAAAATAAATTTGACGGTCTTTCTCCGCCGCGACTTTTCGCTCAAACTTCAAAAGAATTTCTTTCTGCGCGTCGAAACCCCAGTTTTGCTGCGTTCGGCTGCCCGAGACGAATTCGGCTTGCAGCGTCTCGCGCATTTTCTCGCCGCCGAAGTCCGAATACAGCTCGAAAGTGATTTCGGCAAGCTCGAAATTCGCTTTAACGACCGAATTCACCGCAAAAGTGAAAACGTAGCTCTGGTGACGCTTGCCGGTAGCGCGGATTTTTCGGCATTTCGCGCGCAGCCAGACCTGCTCGTATAAAATTTCGTCCAGTTCCAGCGCCTTCATCAAACGCGCATCGGGGCGCGGGTCATAAGCGATATTTTTCGGGCTGAGCGGCGGGTAATTCAGTTCGAGCCGGAGCGTGGGAAAATCGCCTTTGAGATTGGCGACGTCAATCGCTACGCCTTTAAAACTGATTGAAGAAAATCCCTGCCAGAACGCGCCCGCGTAAACGGGTTCGCCGCCCGCAAAAACGATGAACGGCTTGCCGCTGACCGGAACTTTCAGTTTTTTCATCCGCGCCGCGCCCGCGTAGTCGAGCTGAATTTCGTGCGTGTCTTTTATATAACGAGAAATGTGCTGTTTGGAAAGAAACGGCTTTCCTTTGGGTTTCAGCTTGCTGATTTCCAGTCCGGAAAGCCGGCTCGCTTTTACATTGTCCGGCAGCAGGTAGAGATTAAAAGAGCCTTCCGGCGGAGAATCGTCCTGCCCGAAAACCGCCTGACAGTAGAAAAAAATCATCAGCGACAGATAGAAAAATACGGCTTTCATAATTTCTGAAGGCGTTCGGCGCGGTCACAGTAATCGAAAATCGAAAAATCAATTGACGATTAATTTACCAGCCGGTCGCGCAGCGCTTTTGCCACGGCTTCGGATTTTGAATGCACCTGAAGCTTTTCGTAAATATGGCGCATATGAAATTTGACGGTGTTAAAGCTGACGCCGAGTTTTTCGGCGGCGGTCGTGTAATTGTAGCCTTCGACCAGCAGTTTCAAAAGGCGCATTTCGTGCGGCGTCAATTCGTAATCGGCGCGTTCCGGCGGGCGCACTTCGCGGAAAAGACGTATGACGCGCGCGGCGACTTCCGGCGACATCGGCGCGCCGCCGCCGGCGACCTCCCGAATGTTTTCGATGATTTTCGCGGGCGAAGTTCTTTTTAATAAATAACCGCTCGCGCCCGCGCACAAAGCGTCGAAAATCCGCTCGTCGTCGTCGTAAACCGTCAGCATCAGAATCGTCAAATCGGGAAACTGCCGTTTCAAAATCCTGATGCCTTCGATGCCGTTCATTCCCGGCAAGCCGATGTCCGATAAAAGCACGTCCGGCAGTTCGTGTTTGAGGCGCGCAATCGCTTCTTCCATCGAGCGATAACTGCCCGTACACCGGAAACCTTCGGTGAAATTTATCAGCGTCGCCAAGCCTTCGCGGATGTCGCGCATATCTTCGACGACGGCGGTTTTAATGATTTTTGCTTCGATTGCTTCCATTAAAATTTTTGCCCGTTGATGGCTTTGATTTCACATTCGTAAGCCGTCCGGAATTTGCCGTCAATCATTTCCCGCGTTTCCCTCAAAACCTTAAATGAAATGTTCGCATTACATTGTTCTTCCGTTAAAAGCTTCGCTCGCGGCAGCCTCAGACCGCCGCCCGACCAAAAAACAATCGCGCGCGTGTTATCCGGCGCTTGCGGGTCGATTTTTAATTGCCATTCGGGATTTCCGCGACAGCCGATTCCGGCTTTATAAAATTTTCCGACTTCCATTTTTCCGGCAAATTCGAGCGGCTCGCTCAAATCGGCGGAATATTTAGTCGGCGCGACCGCCGCCGACTCAGTTTTTAAAAGCGCGATTTTATAACGCTTTTGATTATCGTCCCAGACGGCTTGATAAGCGAAAGTCTTGTCGTAATCCGCCGGCGGCTTGACCTCGCATTTGAGCGTGTTGGTACGCAGATTTTCGGTAACGGTCAGCGAAAAATTGCGATAATTTGCCGGATTCTCCTTTTTCGGAAAAAAACTCAAGGATTGTTTGCTCCGAAAGCCGCAGCCGAAATTTCCTTTTAAAGTCGGAAACTCGTCTAAAAGGACTTCAAATTTTTTATTTTGCAATGCGACGAGCCGAAAATCCTGAACTTCATTGCTGCTCGAATTTTCGCGCGCCGCCGCGAGCCAGATGCCGTCTTCGCCGTCACGAAGCGGCAGCAGCGGAGTTTCCATCCAGAGATTGACGTTCTGATGATTGAAGATAAACTGAGCGTCAATCGCTTCGACCAGCTCGATTTGATTTTTCATCCGAAACGCCGCCAGAACGAAAAAAGAATTATTCAGCGAACGCACCGAAGCTTCGTTTCGCAGTCTGAAAAACAGCGCCAGATGATTTTTGTTTTCGCTCGAAAACCGCGTCTGGAAAACCTTATCAATTAATTTTCCGCGCTCAAATGTCCGCGTCTCGATTTGCGGATTCAGCGAGCGCATCGAAATCGAATCGCCCGCCGCAAGCTGTTTGCCTTCGATTTTCGCATCGGGAAAAACCTTGCGTATCAGGTCGATATACGTTGTTTTAACATTGCCCGAAATTGTTTGATTAAAATCTTTTATTTCCTGCACGCGGCTGTTCGTCGGCGACATTTGCGCCTGAATCGAAACGGAAACCAGCAGCAGCAAAAACGGCAGAAAAATTCCTCGACGTTTTAATAATTGCCGCTGCCGGTTATCGTTTATCATTTTCTTTGACTCCAAATTAGACTTCAAATATAAAATTAATCGTCAACGAACGAAATGTCGCCACCCGTTCGGGCGGGCTAATTTTCAGACTTTCAGCTTTTGTTCAAAGGAAGGCGCAGGCTGACGGTCGTGCCTTTCCCGATTTCCGAAACGATTTTCAATTTGCCGTTCATTTCCCCGGCGCGTTTTTTCATACTCAGAATGCCGTTGCCGCCCGCCTCGCAAGCCGAAGAAAACGCTTCCGCCGCCGCCGCTTTTAACTCCGGCTGACCGCTGACGACTGACGGCTGGCGGCTCTCAAAACCGTTTCCGTCGTCGCTGATTTCGAGCTTTAAATCTTCGCCCGAAATTTTCAGATTGATGCGGACGTGCGCGGCTTTTGAGTGTTTCAGGATGTTATTGACAGATTCTTTGAAAATCAAAAAAACTTCGCGCCGCAAATTTGTGTTAAGCGTGATTTCTCCGGCTCGGTCGGGCGCGTGAAAATCCAAATGGACGCCTTTCGGCGACAGCACATCGGAAGCAAAGCGCCGCATTCGCTGCGTCAAATCGCTCAGATGGTCTTTGCCCGGATTGATTGACCAGACGATGTCGCTCATCGTTCCGACCAGCTCGTTGGAAACTCTGGAAATCTTCCGCAAAGGCTCGCGCGATGCGCCGTTTCCTTTTCTGCTCTGCGCCTGCGCGACTTCCGACAAAATCGCAATCTGCGTCAGGCTCGCGCCGATGTCGTCGTGCAAATCGGTGGCGATGCGCGAGCGCACTTTTTCAAGCTCGGCGAGGCGCTCTTCGCGGCTTTTTCTTAATTCTTCTTCGGCGTGATGCGCTTCGGTCAGGGCGAGATTGACTTTGCGCAAATTCGCCGTCCGGTAGCGATAAAGCATTAAAATAAACGCGGTTGCGAGCAGGGCGGAAATTAAAATAAACCACCGTCGCTGCCAGACGGGCGGCGAAATCCTGAATTGCGCGACGGCGGGCAGTTCGCTCGCCGCGCCGTCGGCGCGAATCGCTCGCAGCCTCAAATCGTGTCTGCCCGCCGCAAGGTCGAAATTTAAAGTTTGCTGCTCGGTCGGCGCGCTCCAATCCTGTTCGTCGAGCCGGTATTGATAGCGTATGTTTTCGCCCGCGCCGAAAGTGAGCGCGAAAAAATCAATCTGAATCTGCCTTTGATCTGACTCAAGCTCAATCGGTTCGACTTCCGTTTCGCCGAGCGCGGAAATTTTCTGAGCGATGCCATTGACGAAAATCTTGTCGATAAAAACCGGCGGCGAGGCTGACGCGCGTTCGATTTCAGGCGAAAATCGAACTAAAGTGTTGCGGGTGACAAACCACAAAAAACCGTTTTTATCGGCGGCGCAGCGCGTAATGTAATTGCTCGGCAGACCGTCGGCTTGCGTAAAAATTCTGATATTGTCGCCGGCGTCGATGCGGTTGATGCCGCGTCCCGTGCCGACGTAAACTCTTTGAAAGCGGTCTTCGACCAGACAGATAATTTGATTGCTCGAAAGCCCGCCGGCGGTGGAAATGCTTTTGAAAACGGGCTTTTCTTCATTCGGATTATCAATCCGAAACAATCCGCGCCCGGAAGTTCCAATCCACAGGCGACCGCTCGAATCTTTCAAAATGTCGCCGACCAGACTGTCGGGAATGCCGTCCTGCGCGGTGAAAATCTGAAATTTCCCGTCGCGGTAACGCGCCAGATTGCCGAAATAAAAACCGAACCAGACGTTGCCGTGTGAATCTTCGGCAAAGGAAAGCGCGCCGTTCGACTTCGGAATTCCGTCGGCGGTCGTGTAGGAAAAAATTTTGTCGGTGCTGCGTTCCCAGCGCGAAAGCGTGTTGTCGTTGCCGATAATCGAAATCCAGATGTCGCCGCGCGAATCTTCAAAAAGATTGAAAATTTCGCTGCTGAATAAACCGTCCGTCTTCGTGTAAATTTTCTTCGGCGGCGTGCGCGCCAAATCCCCGAAATTATCGACTTTCGGATAGCGCCGCAAGCCGTCTATCGCCGGAATCCACCATTCGCCGTCCTTTGCCTGAAAATCGAGAAAATGCCAGCCCCAGCTTCTTCCGGTCAAGCCGCGCGGCAAAACGCTTTCAAATTTTCCATCGACCAGGTGCAGAATTTTCTGCGGGCGCGTCGGGATAAAAATTTCGCTGTCCTGATTGATATAAATCGCGCGGAGGTCGTCCGTTTCGGAGATGCCGTCTTTTTCGATGAAGCTTGTAAAACCGCTGCGAGCAAGCTTCCACGCGCCCCGAAGCTCGGTTCCGAACCACAAATCTCCGCTCGAATCTTCCGCCAGCGAGGTGACTTTGCCGGATTCCAGAACGCGGAATTTCGGCTCGTTTGCCTTTGCGCCGGGCAAAAACTCGCACAAGCCTTTGTGCAGCCCGACGTAGATTCGCCCGTCGGAAGTCTGCTTGACGGAAAATTGAAAAATGTCGTCGGGCAAGCCGTCTTTTTTCGTGTAAATTTCGGAAAGCTTTAACGCACCGTTATCGCGCTCGAAAATTCGCAGACCGATGGCATCGCCGCCCGCGCCGACCCAGATTCTGCCCGCGCGGTCTTCAAAAATCGTCGCCGCGCCATATTTATCCAGTTTTTCGAATTTGCCGTCCGGCAAAAGCCTGTAAACGCCCGCGCCCGAGCCGACGAGCAAATCGCCCCGTGAATCGAGCAGCAGAGCAGGGAAATTGACTGAGTGCTCTTTTTCGACTTCTATTTCCCGGAACTGCCACGTATCATTAACTTTATCAATTCGAAAAAGCCCGAAACCAGTGCCCGCCCAGATTGTTCCCTGTCGGTCCTGGGCGAGACTTAAAATAGATTTTTTCGGGCGAACGTCGATGTCCGGCGCGAAGGTTTGAAAAAGCGGCGGCTCGTCGGAATCCTGTTCCAGTTTCGATTCGAGAACGTTCCAGCGATAAGCCTTTCCGTTCGGATTGAAAACCGTCAAACCCGCGCTCGTGGCGACGAGATAAGTGCCGTCGCGCGTTTCGAGAAAATCGTTGACGCTGCGATGCGGCAAGCCCTGGTCCTGCGTGTAGTTTTTGAATTTCGAGCCGTCAAAGCGCGACAAGCCTTCGGCGGTGCAGAACCAGAGAAAACCGCGCGAATCGCGGACGATTTTATTGACGCTGTCGTGCGCCAAGCCTTCGCCGGTCGTGTAAATTTTAAACGGCGGACGTTCGGCGCGCGTCATTGGCAGAGCGATATTGAAGACCGTTAAAAAAAACAGGCTGGAAAAGAAAAAACGAAACGTTTGCCGCATTTTCGGCTGCATATTTTTCTAATTGTTACAGGTAGGAGAACGGCTTTTGCCGACAAGTTTTGCATAAGCCGCCGATTTGTTCAAATATCCGCGCGGAATTTTGATTTGCGAAAAAATAAATTTGTCTTTAAATTCAAATTTATTAGACTGTATTTGGTAATGACCGAACTGGACGAAAAATCGCCGCGCCGCCGGAAAATTCTCGCGGGCTGCCTGCTTCTGGCAGTCGGTTTTGTTTATTATTTCAGCAATCCGAAGCCGCAGAATTATTACGACTACACTTTCCGCGTCGCCGACAATATGCTGCGCGGCGCGATTGCTTTTACGGAAAAACAGCCTTCGTGGCTGAACGAATTCGTGCCGTTCGAAGGCTTTTATTATTCGGTTTTTCCTTTGGGCAGCGTTTTGACGATGATTCCGTTCGCGTTTTTCAAGCTCGCCGGAGTCGTCTCGGAAATGCCCGCCGCGTTTATCGCCGCGCTTTCGGCGAGCGCTGCCGGTTTGTTTTTGCTTTTGATTGCGCGGCATTACAAATACGGCGACGGCAAGCGGCTTTTGATGGTTCTGGCGATTTTGTTCGGCACCTGGATGTGGACGAATCTGACGATGGGCGGCGCGTGGCAGCTCGCGCTCGGCTTTGCGATGGTCGGCGAATTAGGCGCGATTTATTTTACCGTTTACAAGCGAAAGCCGCTGCTCGCCGGATTTTTCTTCGCGATGGGTTTCGGCAACCGGACGGAGATTTTGCTGACCGCGCCGATTTTTATGTTTCTGCTCATTAGAAGCCGTCAGCCGTCAGCCGTCAGTCGTCAGCCGGAGGAAAACGCCGGCGCGGATTTCGAAGTAAAAGCTAAAAAGAAATCGAAAACTAAAGAGCGAAAACCGAAGACCGAAAATCTCATCACAATCGGCAAACCGCAAATTCTTGCTCTCGCAGGATTCTGCGCCGTGCCGTTCGTGCTGGGCGTTTCGACATTGCTTTACAATTACGCGCGGTTTCACTCGTTCACGGATTTCGGCTACGCGCGGATTCCGGGCGTTTTGGATGAGCCGTGGTATAATCACGGAATTTTTTCGATTTGGTATATTCCCGGTCAAGCCTACGAAATGCTTTTCAAGCTCTGGGAACGCAAAGCGGCGTTTCCTTATCTCGTGCCGAACGGTTTCAGCGCCTCGATTCTGTGGAGCAGCCCGTTTGTTTTGCTCGCTTTAAGAGGCGGCGCGCGCGATAAAATCCTCAAATACGCGTCGTGGATTGCCATTTTTGTCCTGACGTTTTTACTCTGGATGCACGGCAATTCGGGCGGCTGGCAGTTTGGTTATCGCTACGCGATGGTCATTCTGCCGTGGCTGTTTATCGTTTTGCTCGAAAACAGCTCCGAAGAAATCACGCCGGTCGAATGGATTACTTATATTATCTCTTTTATCCTCAACGCTTACGCGACCTATCTTTTCTTCTGGACGGATTACGTCAAGCCGTAAAGGAATGGATGAAAAATTCAAATCAGGCGATTCCGTAAAGCTTTGGCGACGGCTTCCGATTTTTGAATGAACCTGCAATTTGTCGTAGATATTTTTCAGGTGAAAAGCGATAGTGTTGACGCTCGCCTTTAATTCCAGCGCCGCCGATTTGTAGCTGTGACCTTCGACCGGCAGCTTTAATAAACGAGCTTCGTGCGGCGTCAAATCATAATCGGCTTTTTCCGGCGGGCGGAAAACGGTGACGGCGGTTTTGGTCGTATGGTCGTAGAGTCGCGCCGAATAGCGAAATTTGTTTCGCGTCAGCTTTAACTGAAAATTGCCGGTTTCGATGTCCTGACTGCCCGTGCGCCAGTCGACCGGAATCCAATAAGTTTTTCTACGGCAACAGGCAAAAGTCAGGTAAGATTTTAGCGAGAAATTTGTGATAATCTGTGTATCGCTCGCGAGGAATTATTTATGAGAAAAACTTTGACGGCTTTTCTGCTTTTCACCTTTTTGTTTTTGAATTCGTCTTTTGCCCGCGCGCAGAAAGCGGCGGATTGGCAGGCGTTTGACGCGTATGTGAAGAAAACGCTGGCTGATTGGGAAGCGCCCGGCGCGTCGATTGCGGTTGTCAAAGACGACCGCGTAATTTACGCGAAAGGCTACGGCGTGAAGGAAATCTCGAAAAATGACAAGACTGACGAGCACACCTTGTTCGGCATCGCCTCAAACTCGAAAGCCTTTACCGCGACGGCGCTGGCGATGCTGGTTGACGAGGGAAAAATAAACTGGGACGACAAGGTTATAAAACATCTGCCCGATTTCCGGCTCGCCGACGATTACGCGACGCGCGAAATCACGATTCGCGATTTGCTCTCGCACCGGAGCGGGCTGCCCGCATACGGGGGCGATATTCTCTGGTGGGGCGGCGATTACGGGCGCCGCGACATCGTGCGGCGCGTTCGCTTCGTCAAGCCCGCCTACAGCTTTCGCTCGACTTACGCATATCAAAACATTCCGTTTATCGTCGCCGGTCAGATTATCGAAAAGGTTTCCGGCAAAACGTGGGACGAGTTTGTCAAAACACGCATTTTGCAGCCGCTCCGGATGAACGAAACGACGACGAGCATCAAAGATTTTTCGCCGGACGCCAACAAAACGACGCCGCATTTTCGCGACCTCGAAACCGGAAAAACTTTTCCGATTGCGTGGCGAAATATGGATAACGGCGCGGCGGCAGCCGGAATAAATTCCAACGCGTCGGATATGGCAAACTGGCTGCGGCTGCAATTAAACGAAGGCGAATTTGAAGGCAGACGGCTCGTCTCGCCGAAAAATATACGCGAGATTCAATCGCCGCAGACGATTATTCCTTTCACGAATCCGGCTGGCGCGGAGCCGAAGCTGAAATCGAATTTTCGCGCTTACGGTCTGGGCTGGAGCCTGCGCGAATACGCGGGCTGCAAAATGGTCTGGCACAGCGGGTGGACGGACGGTCAGCTTTCGATAACGGCGATGATTCCCGAAAAACGAGTCGGCGTCGTCGTGTTGACTAATGTCCATCAGCAGAACGTTTACGCGCCGCTCGCCTATCGCGCTCTGGACCTCGCGCTCGGACTTTCGGAAACCGGCTGGAACGCGTATTTTTTCAAATTTATCAAGGAAGCCGAAACCGCGTTTATCGAGGGCGAAAAGAAGCTCGAAGCCGAAAGAATCAAAAACACGAATCCGAGTTTGGCTTTAAATAATTACGCCGGAGTTTACGAAAACGAGCTGTACGGCAAAATCTTCTTCGCCGAAGAAAACGGCAGGCTCGTCGTGCGTCTTTCGCATTCGCCGACCTACATCGGCGATTTGCGGCACTGGGAAAACGATAAGTTTCGCGTCGTCTGGCGCGACCCGGTGGCGGAGAAAACGTTTCTGACCTTTATGGTCAAAAACGGGAAAGTCGAATCGGTAAAAATGGCGATGACGGGCTTTATCGACGACGCGGAATACGAATACGGAAAAGTGACAAGCGAAAAATAAGCGATTAAAATTTAAGGCGAGAAATTAAAACAGAATAGACAGGATATGCAGGATAAAAGTCGAAACAAAGGTTGAATTATCCTGCATATCCTGTCTATCCCGTTAAATTTTCCCTCGAATTTTTATGTTGTTAGATATAACTCCGCTCAAAGTTTCGCGCGATTATCGACTTTTATTTTTCGGACAGTTGATTTCGTTTTTCGGCTCGATGATGACGTTTATTATCGTTCCGTGGCAGATGTTTAACCTGACGAAGTCCAACGAAATGGTCGGTTTTATTTATCTGGCGGAATTTGTCCCGATGGTTTCGCTGGCGTTTGTCGGCGGCGCGCTGGCGGACGCGCTGGATAAACGAAAAATGCTGCGCCTGACGGAAATCGGGCAGACTTTTGTGACGCTGATTTTGCTGCTCAACTCGCTTTTGCCGAATCCGCAAATCTGGGTTTTATATCTGGCGGTCGCGCTTCACGCCGGATTTGCCGCCTTGCAGCGTCCGGCTTTCGAATCGCTGATTCAAAAAATTGTTCCCGACGAATTGATGACGGCGGTCGCGGCTTTAAATTCGCTTCGATACAATTTCGGCGCGATTATCAGCCCTTCGATAGGCGGATTAATCGCGGCATATTTTACCGCCGGCACGGCTTACGCGATTGATTTAGTTACTTTTGCCGCCTCGCTCGTCGCCGTCTTTTTGATAAGCGCCGTGCCCGCGCCGGAAAATGCGGAGCGTCCGAGTCTGCAAAGCATTATCGAAGGCTGTCGCTACGCGCTCCGGCGGCAGGAACTGCTCGGAACTTATCTGATTGATATTTGCGCGATGTTTTTTGCTTTTCCGCAGGCGCTCTATCCGGCGCTGGCGGCGATGTATGGCGAAGCTTATCTCGGATTTTTTCCGGCGGCGCTCGCCGTCGGTATGCTGGTGGCGAGCCTGACGTCAGGCTGGACGAAAAATATTCACCGGCACGGTTTGATGGTGACGATTGCCGCCGCTTTTTGGGGCGTCGGGATTATCTTTTTCGGATTGTCGGAAAGCGTCGGGCTGGCATTGTTTTTTCTGGCGGCGGCGGGATACGGCGATATGATTAGCGGGATTTTTCGCGGAACGATTTGGAATCAGACGATTCCGCATTATCTGCGCGGGCGTCTTGCGAGCCTCGAAATGATAAGCTATCTGACGGGACCGATGCTCGGCGGCGCGAAAATGGGCATCATCGCCGAACGCTTCAGCGTCAAAGCGGCAATCGTCTCCGGCGGAATTTTATGCGTCGTCACCGTCACCCTGTCGGCGATATTTTTGCCGAAATTTATCAGCTACGACGGGCGCGAAGGCATCAAACAAAGAGAAATCGAAGAAGCCGAAAGAGCCGAATTATTAAGAGCTGCGGAAGGAGAATTTTAAAAAATGCCGATTGTCAGAAAAAGAGAAATCGAAAATTTAGAGCAAATGAACGGCGAAGAAATCGAAGCGTTTCTCGCGAATCTGCCCGCGCGTCAGGAACAAATCGAAGATATGTTCGATTTCATCGAATTCAAGCTCGAACGCGACCCGTGCAATCACAGCCTGCGCTTCGCGATGCAGTATATGATGGAAAATCGCCTGAATTTTCCGAAAGTCACCGGCTGGCTCAACGAAAACGGCGGCTACTGCGACTGCAAAGTGTTGGAAGAAATCACTTCTAAATGGCGGGCAAAGTTTGATGCGCTGGAAGATGACGAGGATTAAGTTCAAACTTTAAATAGAAGCCGCGTGTCTCATAAAGTTTTTGCCGCTTATAAAAAATCCTTGACATCTTTCTAACTCTTGCTTAAAGTAATAGTCAACTCTTAGCTATTGTAAGAGAGGGATATTACTAATGAATGATTCAAAAAACAACGAATTCCCAAAATTGTCGCGCAAAGAATTTCTGATTCTGGAAATGCTTATCGGCAAGGGCGAAATGTTCGGGCTTGAAATGGTCGAAGCCTCAGAAGGAAATCTCAAGCGCGGAACAATTTACGTCACGCTTCAGAGAATGGGCGATAAAGGTTATATCGAATCTCGCGAAGAAGCACGCTCAATGCCTGAAATCGGAATCCCACGCCG
>DASVRT010000023.1:0-8373 GCA_036388475.1 Pyrinomonadaceae bacterium
AGTGGAAGGTCCCGTTCTTGCCGGTGAAGCCCTGGCAGAGGACCTTCGTGTTCTTGTCGATGAGGATGGACATCGGCGCTACTTCCCCTTCCGCACGGCGGAGACGATCTTCTGCGCCGCGTCGTCGAGGTCGTCCGCCGCCGTGATGGCGAGGCCGGATTCGTTCAGGATATTCTTGCCCAGTTCGACATTGGTGCCCTCCAGGCGGACGACCAGCGGCACCTTCAGGCCCACTTCCTGCACGGCCGCGACCACGCCCTCGGCGATGACGTCGCACTTCATGATGCCGCCGAAGATGTTGACCAGGATGCCCTGGACGTTCGGGTCGGCGGTGATGATCTTGAAGGCCGCCGCGACCTTCTCCTTGCCGGCGCCGCCGCCGACGTCGCAGAAGTTGGCGGGGTCCTTGCCGTACAGCTTGATGATGTCCATCGTCGCCATGGCCAGCCCGGCGCCGTTGACCATACAGCCGATGTTGCCGTCCAGCTTGATGTAGTTCAAATCAAACTTCGAGGCTTCGATTTCGAGCGGTTCTTCCTCATTCAAATCGCGCAGTTCGGCGTAATCTTTATGACGATACATCGCGTTGTCGTCAAAATTTACTTTCGCGTCGAGCGCGATAAGGCGATTGTCTTTCGTCAGCAGAAACGGGTTGATTTCCAGCAAAGAAGCGTCCATTTTTTCATACGCTTCATAAAGCTTCATCATAAACGCAGCCGCCTGATTGATTAAATCGTTCGGCAAACCCAAACCGAAAGCCAGTTTGCGCGCCTGAAACGGGCGCAAGCCGACAGCCGGGTCAATCGTTTCTTTTAGAATCAGCTCCGGCGTTTCTTCGGCGACTTTTTCGATGTCCATTCCGCCCGCCGACGAAGCCATAAAAGTATTTCTGCCCGTCACACGGTCGAGCGTGATGCCGAGATAAAATTCGCGGTCAATCGGCAGACCTTCTTCAATCAGAAGCGTTTTGACCTCGCGTCCTTCCGGTCCGGTCTGATGCGTGACCAGCGTCATTCCGAGAATTTGTTCCGCCACCGCGCGCGATTCTTCCGGCGATTTGGCGAGTTTGACGCCGCCGCCCTTGCCGCGCCCGCCCGCGTGAATCTGCGCCTTGACGACGGCGATGTCAGTGCCGAGCGCGCGCGCCGCCGCTTCGGCTTCTTCCGGCGTACGGGCGACGATGCCGCGCGGAACCGTCACGCCGTAGTTTTTTAATAATTCTTTGCCTTGATATTCGTGAATTTTCATAACCTGTTTGTTTGAATAAATTGAATTGTAGAAATCTGAAAAAAGTTTATCTCGTCCGATGGGCAAAAAGCAAAGGCAGCCCGTTTTCAGACTGCCTTTGAAAGTTCGAATTAAAATTTTCGCTTAACAGCTACTGATGGTCGTATCGACCTCGATGCCGAAAAGCTTCCACTCTTTTCCTTCGGGAATCCACTTGAGCACAAAACCGACCGGGCGCGGGCTGGTGTCGTAACAGCCTTTGGCAATCAGTTTTTTCGCGCCTTTGTCCATTTCGACCACCGGTTCGGGCGAAAATTCCGCCTCGCGCGAGCTGACGCTGCTGATATTGATTTTCTTCGAGATAAATTCGCTGAAAACCTCGTTGAATTTTTCGGGCGTGGTTTGTTTCTGCCACGTTTTCGAGATTGTCGAATGAAAATCGGCAAAATCGCCTTGCTGCACCGCGTCGTTGAAATCTATCAAAGACGTGCGCGTCAGTTCCTGCATTTCTTCGTCTTCCGGCACTTCGTATTTCGCCGCATTGGCTTTCTTGGTCGAAGTCGATTCTTTCTTGTTCGAGTTCTCGGATTTATTTGAATCATCCGACGACGTATTTGAATCGGAAACGTTAAAACCGCCTTTGCGTTTATAGGTGACGCCGTTCAGCTTCATCGAATCGCCCTGCGGCGGCGAGTCGATTTTCAGCGTTTCGCCGATGCCGAAAAACGTGATGCTGATTGTTTTATCGGCTTCATTTACTTCCGCCGTCCCGCCGTCGACTTTTTTGCCGCCCGAATGATAGTCGCCAGTGCCGTCGGCGCGAATCGAAAGCGTCGAGCCGTCCTGACCTTGCCAGTCGCCGAGGAATGCCGCCGGAATCGGCTTCGCGTCCTTGCCTCTGCCGCTGCCGAAACAACCCAGACCGACGAAAGCGAATAAACATAAAACGAGCAGAACGTTAAATTTAGCGCTTCTGCCGACAAAGAGTTTGCCCACAAAGTTTTTCATATTTCTTTCCTTTTTTTAATTAGCTGTTTGAATTTGATGTTGAAACCAGACCTGTTTTCCAGAACCTTTACCGCCGATGCTTTTTGCTCAATCCTTGCGCCATTTTTGCAGCAGCTCGCTCCAGCTTTGCGCCATTCGCTCGTATTCGTTCGGACAGCGCGCGGCGCGCGATTCAGGCAGATACTTCTGGCTGACGAAATAATTATATTTCGTCGTGTTCGAGCCGTAAATCATACATAAAGTATTATAAAAACGCTGTTCCTGCAAAAGGTGCTCGTCAGAAAAATCTTTTCCGCTCGGGCTGCTCTGTTTCGCTTCGAGGTGAAATGCGTCGGCGGCGGCAAGCACGGCGCGAATTCCGTCCTCACCCATTTCTTCCAGACAGATATAGCTCGAACAGCGGTCGGCGGCGTCTTCCTCGTTGCCGGTAATCGGCAGTTTATAAGCGTCAATCAAAGCGTGTCCCAGTTCGTGCAGAAAAGCAAACCGCACGGCGTCGAACATTTTCTTGTCCGCTTCCCGTTCGCTGCTGCCTTCAGTACGGAAAAGCTTCTGGAAATGTTCCATCAGCTCGTAGCAAATCGTTATCGAACGGTCGGCGGCATCGTAAATCGCGTTGACCTCGCCGCAGTCTTTCGTGCGCAGAGAAATATCATACGGCAAAATCAAAGAATGATTAAGCGTGTCCGCCGCTTTTTCCAGCAGTTTTTCTTCTTTGACCTTGCGGTCAAAATCGCTGTAGCGCGCGTTTTTCACGCCCAGATGCTCGACGATAAAATCGCCCGCGTCTTCTTCCTGTTTATCTTTTTTTTCGGCGGCAATCGCGGTCGAAGATTTTGTCGCGCCGGTTTGCGGCTCAATCGGTTTATTCTGATTTTCGTTTTTTCCGGATTGCAGAACGCAGCCCGCGACGAACAGAAAAATCCCGACCGCGCCGAGCAGGTTAAAAAAATTTCGCGGCAAAAAATTTAAAGCAGAATTGAAAGACATATTTCGCAACCGCAGATTGACGGTTGGATTGTGCTGATTTTGCGGCTTCGTGTCAACGTGAATTTAACAAGAAAAGAAATTTTACGACAGAGACGCAGGGACACGGAGATTTTTAAGAAAATGAAACCACAGTATTTACACGGATAAACGCGGATAAATTAACAGGATAGACAGGATAGACAGGATAAAAATCAAAAAGCAACGTTTTGAATTTTTCTTATCCTGTCCATCCTGTTTGAATATTTCTCTGCGTCTTTGTGTCTCTGTCGTAAAAAACCTACTGCGATTTTTCGACCATTCTCAAAAGCGTGCGAATCGCCACGCCGGTCGGACCTTTTGATTGGTGCGGTTTCGTGTCGTCCGCCCAGGCGGTTCCGGCGATGTCGAGATGCGCCCATTTTGCTTTATCGACGAATTCCTGAATAAAAACCGCGCCGATAATCGTTCCGGCTTTGCGTCCGCCGCCGATGTTTTTGATGTCGGCGATGTCGGATTTAATGGCGCGGCTGTATTCCTTGCCGATTGGCAGCTGCCAGAAATTTTCGCCGACTTCCTTGCCGCATTCGATAATTTCGTTGACCAGTTCGTCGTCGTTGCCGAGAACGGCGGTGTTGTGGTCGCCCAGAGCGATTATCACCGCGCCGGTTAAGGTCGCCATATCGACGATTCGCGTCGCGCCCTGCTGCTCGGCGTAAGCGACGGCGTCGGCGAGAATCAGGCGACCTTCGGCGTCGGTATTTAAAATCTCGACCGTTTTGCCGTTCATCGCCGTCACGACGTCGGACGGGCGCGTGGCTTTTCCGTCCGGCATATTTTCGACCGCCGCGACGATGCCGAGAACCGGGACGGACGGCTTCAAAAGACCGATGGCGCGCATCGTCCCGATAACCGTGCCGCCGCCGGTCATATCGTATTTCATCGCGTCCATACCTTCGGCGGGCTTGATGGAAATGCCGCCCGTGTCAAACGTGATGCCTTTGCCGACCAGCGCCGTCAATTCGCCTTTTTTGCCGGTCGATTTTTTCGGCTCGTATCTTAAAACGATGAGCTTGGCGGGCTGTTCCGAACCGATTGAAACGCTTAAAAGCGAACCCATTCCGAGCTTCTGCATTTGCTTTTCGTCCAGAATCTCGCATTTCAAGCCGGTTTCCCGCGCCATCTGCTGCGCGCGTTTCGCCATCTCGGTCGGCGTTAAGATGTTCGGCGGCTCGTTCGATAAATCGCGCGTGTAGTTGATTGATTCGCCGATGATTACGCCGCGCTCCAAACCGGCTTTGAGTTCTTTTTCGTTTGCGCCTTCGACGCAGACGGCGAAAGTGTCGATCGCTTTGTCGTTTTTTTCTTTCGTTTTGTATTTGTCGAGTTCGAACTGGCTGGTCACGACGCCCTGCATCGCCTGCGCCGCGACTTCGCGCGCTTCGGCGTCGGAGCGCGGCACGAGCGCAAAGCTTTTGACGTTCAGCTTGCGCAGGTAGCGCGCCGCCGCGCCCGCCAGAATCGCCACGTTCGGCGTTTTGTAATCCGTTTTTTCACCAATTCCGACGAGCAAAATACGGCTCGCTTTGACTTTGCCTTTCGGCGCGATGTGCAGCAGAACGGTTTCGCCTTCTTTTCCGCTGAACTCTTCGGATTTAATAACCGAGGCTATCAAACCGCCCGTCAGTTTATCCAAATCTTTCAGAAAACCGCCCGACGCTTTTTCGTCCTTGAAAACGGCGACGGCAATCGCGTCAACGTTTGCTTCTTGATAATTACCTGTAATTGCCTGAGATTTCATTCCGTATTTTTCCTCGTTCCTGCTTAATTAATAATTAAATGCCGACAGTTAATTGATTCTTTTTACTGACGATTAAACATCTTACTGTAATCTTGCCGTGTAAATCTATAACTTATCTCGAATTTTCTTTCAACTGCTGGCGCGTTTCCCGTTCCACCGTGCGTTCCTTGATAGTTTCGCGCTTATCGAAAAGCTTTTTGCCTTTCGCCACGCCGATTTCAAACTTGATGCGCCCGTTTTTCCAGTAAATGCGCGTGACGACCAGAGTCATTCCCTTAACAATCGTTTCTCTTTCGAGCTTTTCAATCTCGCGCCGGTGCAATAATAATTTGCGCGTCCGCAGCGGCTCGTGATTCTGCCGGTTGCCGTGCGAATACGGCGAGATATGCGCGTTGAAAAGCCAGATTTCGCCGTCTTTGACCGCCACGTAAGATTCCTTTAACTGAATCCGCCCGACCATCACGCTTTTAACTTCCGTGCCTTGCAGCGCGACGCCCGCTTCGTAGCGGTCGAGAATATGATACTCGTGAAAGGCGGCGCGGTTATTGACAATGTCTTTCCCGTCAGCAGATGACATAAAATGATATTTTGCCTTGCGCCAGTTTAACAAGCAAGTCGGAAAGTGTTTAAATCATTTAACGAACGTGTTTTCAGTTGACAAGTCGGCGTTCAATTCATAAATTATTCTTATCTGCTGGGAGATCGTCTAATGGTAGGACTGCAGTCTCTGGATCTGCCTATCGGGGTTCGAATCCCTGTCTCCCAGCCAATCATTTTAGTTAGAGTTAAAGGTAATCAGGCTTTCTGTGCAAAGTTTGATTACCTTTTGATTATTTCTATGTGAAGTATTATAAATGATTTATCTTTATGAACGACTGGCACGAAACTCAAATCCGCGTTCGCTACGCCGAAACCGATAAAATGGGCATCGTTCATCATTCTAATTATCCGATCTGGTTTGAAATCGGTCGCAGCGAATACTGCCGCGCGCGCGGATTTTCTTATCTGGAGATGGAGGAAAAGGAGAACGCGCTGCTGGTCGTCGCCGAAATTTACTGCCGCTACAAATCGCCCGCTTATTACGAAGACGAAATCACGATTCGCACCAAATGCGCGGAAATCCGCAGCCGCTCGATTCGCTTTATCTACGAAATTTATCGTGAAGAAAGCGAGACGATTTTAGCCGAAGCCGAAACGCTTCACGTCATTACCGACAACAATAAAAAAGTTCGAACCTTGCCGCAAAGCTACAAACAAATGCTGCTGGCGCCGGAAATTCCCGACGAAGACGCTTTTCCCGAACATCAAGCGCCGAGCTAAAGAGCAAATAATTACGAATTGGAAGAATATTTTCTTCATTCGCAATTCGTAATTAATTTTATTTTCGCTTTCCCGCGTGTTTGGTTTTGCCTTTTCGCTCGTCCAGCTCTCTGTGAGCCACTTTCGCCAATTCATAATATTCGAGGCGGATTTCGTCCAATTCGTCGTCGTCCAGTTCTTCCAGATTCAGGACTTGATTTCTCGCCGTCTTGCTGGAACGAATCAGCTCGTCGAGCTTGACCTGCAAGGCTTCGGTGTCGCGGTTCTGCGTGTTTTGAATCAGGAAAACCATCAGAAAAGTAATAATCGTCGTGCCGGTGTTAATCACCAATTGCCACGTATCGCTGAAATGAAAAAACGGTCCCGTCAGCGCCCAGATTAAAATTACGACGACCGCCGAAATAAAAGTCACGGGTCTTCCGGTAATGTGCGACGTCCATTTGGCAAATCGCGTAAAAACGTGATGTTTATTCTCTGTCATAATCAAAATTTCTTTTGCGCCAAGAAACGGCAAACAGCTTCAGCGCGCCGGTAAAACGATTTTTTTTCGATACATCATTAAAATAATCAGATTCGCCCGTTCAAAACGACTTTTCCGTTTTTAATCACCGTTTCGACAAAATTCGAGCCGAATTCGTAAGCGATTTCGCGATAATCTTTCGTGTCCAGAATTAAAAAATCGGCTTGTTTGCCGACTTCCAGGGAGCCGGTTTTTTCGCCCAGACCAAGCCCGCAAGCGGCGTTTATCGTCACGGCATTAAGCGCTTCCGAGGGCAGAAGCTTTTGATAACGGCAGGCAATCGCCATTGCCATTGTCTGCGAAGGACACGGCGCGGAACCGGGATTGTAATCGGTCGAAAGCGCAATCGCGCAGCCGGCGTCAATCATCTTTCGCGCGTCGGCAAAATGCGCCGCGCCGAAATTGAAATTCACGGTCGGCGTGACGATGCCGATTGTGTCCGATTCGGCTAAAAGCCTGATTTCCTCGTCGCTCGTCGCGTCCAGATGGTCGACGGAAGTCGCGCCGAGCCCGATTGCCAGACGCGCGCCGCCGAGATTCGTAAACTCGTCAACGTGCGCTTTTAATTTAAAGCCGAGACTTTTCGCCGTTTGCAGAACGCGCCGCGATTGTTCGAGATTGAACGCGTTTTTTTCGCAGAATACATCGACAAATAGAGGCTTTTGGCGAAGCGCGGAATTTTTAATTTCTTTTTTGTCCGTCGATGGCAAAGCAAACGTCCAGCCGTCGTCAAAAGCATTTCGGTAAAAAGACTTTTGGTACCAGGCGAAAGCCAGCGGCAGCATTTCCTCGCAAATCAAATCGACGTAGCGGTCGGGATTTTCTTTGTATTCGGGCGGAACGGCGTGCGCCGGAAGAAAAGTCGCCAGCAAATCGACGGCGTGATTTCGGTCTAATTCCTCGATTGCCTGAAGCATCTTCAACTCGGTTTCCGTGTCCAAGCCGTAGCCGGTCTTGATTTCCGCCGTCGCCGTGCCGTGCGCGAGCATTTTATCGAGGCGAAGCGAAGATTGTTTAACCAAATCCGCCAAACCCGCCGCGCGCGTTTTCTTTGCCGTGTTCGCGATGCCGCCGCCCATCGCCATAATTTCCAGATAATCCGCGCCTTTTATTTTCATCTCGAATTCATTAATCCGGTCGCCCGCAAAAACGATGTGCGTGTGCGGGTCAACAAACGCCGGACAAACCACTTTTCCGCGCGCGTTAATGAGGGTTTCGGCTTCAAAATCATCAAAAATTTCCGCGTTCGTTCCGATTCCGGCGATAATTCCGTCTTTAACCGCTGCCGCGCCGCCCGCGATTAAACCGACATCTCGCATATGCGCCAGCCGTTTGGGCTTTCCCTCGGAAGCGCAAGTCGCAAGCTGATTGGCGTTATAAATTATTAAATCGACTTTCATCGCTGCCGAGATTTTAACGCAAAGACGCGAAGGGCGCGAAGACGCAGGAGAAGAAAATACGATGATAACGGCGCGTATCGAGGATAATTGATATAAAAATCTTTCAAATCCCGAGACGCGCCGCCGCGATA
>DASVRT010000024.1:0-98074 GCA_036388475.1 Pyrinomonadaceae bacterium
TTGGTGTAGCCGGTTTTGATAAATTGCCCGGTCATTTGAGCCTCAAATCCACCACGTAAAGTGAAAAACGACAACTATCAAATTCATCCCGATCAGAAGCAACTCGGTCTCTAAATACAATTAGAGAGCAGTTTGCTTAAAAATATTTCGTCAGTCTTTTGCCCGACTAACGGGGAGTTTCACCCGGACGAATTGGATTGTTGTCAGTTGTTTTTATTTTAAACTTTTTAACTTGGCACTAATTAAAATCTATTTCCGGTAGTTTGTCAAGATTTTTATTCAGCCGCACAGATTACACCGCTGCCAAATAAAACTATGCGAATCAATCCAAGGAAGATGGGGCGGGCGCTAACCGGATTTTGTTTTATTTTTGGGTATTGTAAAACTTAAAATCGCTTGTTTCAGCAAAGAGGCGAATCTTCGCGGATGCAAAACAACTGTCGGCGCCGACCGCCACGCGGCTTTCAAAGCGCGAAACGCGTCTTTTCGCTGTCCGTTCGCTAAAAATTCATAATAATCAATCAAAAGCCAGCTCGCTTGTCTCGCCGGTAAATCTTTTATCTGCCCTTCTATTATTTCGCGGTAAGACTCGTTTAGTAAACCTTCATCGACGTGCTGCAATAGTTTAAAATATAAATCACGAATATGGCTGATCTGTGTGGCGCGCGGCGTTCCGATGCTGACGTTATCGCTGTGAACGCGATATTCCGACAACGATTCGGCGATAAACCCGCCTTTATACAACGAAATTAAACGCACCCAGAAATCCCAATCGCTGTAAGTCAAATCGGGGTCGTGGTCGCCGACGCGCGCGACGGCTTCGCGCCGCGCCACAATCGACATTGCCGGTATATAGTTTTCCATTATCATTGTTTTTAGCGGTTCCGGCTCGGATGTAATGTCCTTACCGAATCTGCCGGGAATTTTTTTCCCCTCCGAATCAATGCAATCTACGTGACAGTAAACAAATCCTAATTCCGGATGCGCTTCCAAAAATGCCACTTGTTTTTCAATTTTATCTTTATGCAAAATGTCATCGGAGCCTAAGACCGACCAATATGAGCCGGTCGAAAAACTGGTTGCCAGGTTGATGGTTCGGGAAATGCCGCGATTTTCGTGGTTCGGGTGCGTGTAAAGTTTGACGCGGTCGGGAAATCTCGTTTCGTAGTCTCTGGCAATCGCTAAACTATCGTCTTTCGAGCCATCGTCCACAACGATAATTTCGATATTCGGGTAAGTCTGCGCCAAGCCGCTGTCCAGCGTTTCCGGCAAATATCGAGCGTGATTGTAAGAAAGAACGCAGATGCTCACGAGCGGTTTGCCGGTCATAAAATTGCTTTGATAACTCCAGCTTATCAATTCCTTTAACGTTTCTATCGTAAAATTCTGCTCGGCGCGAGTCAAATGCGAGCCGACCGGCAGGCTTCGTCCGGCGCGTTTTTTATTTCCGAATAGACGGCTTTCAAATCCGGAAACGGAGCTTTCACCGTTTGTCTTCCCGCGCCGCTCTTAAGAAATCGGGATAATGACGAAAATAATCTTCCTCGTCGTAGAAATCCGAAGCCAGGACCATACAGACCGAGCCGCCGGAAAAATTGTCGATGTCGCGCCAAATCATCGGGCAGACGTAAAGCCCCTGATAAGAGCGATTCAGATGAAAACGCTTTTTCTGAAAACCGTCGTCGAGCACGATGTCGAAGCTGCCCGACATAGCGATGACGAGCTGCTCCAGTTTTTTATGCCCGTGACCGGCGCGCGCGGCTCCGCCCGGCACGTCGTAGAGATAATAAACGCGCTTGATTTCAAACGGAATATGCCGGTTGCACTCGATAAAAGTCAGATTCCCGCGCGGGTCGGTGATAACCGGCAAATCAATCAATCGACATTGTTCAATCACGGATTTCATAGCTTAATTACCAGATTAGCGAAAGCTGCTCGAAACTCACTTTGCGTTGCTTTGCGTCTTAATCTTCGCGTTCCCCGCGTTAAAAATTTCTTAACCGCCAAGAACGCAAAGGCGCTTTAAAAATAGCTTTCAATCAAAAAACTATTTCATAAGTATCATAGACGGTCGCGCGCCCGCCCCAGCTTTCCTTGTATTCGACCAGCCCGACATTTAAATATCGACCTTGTTTTTCGGTCGAGATGCCGAAATCGAAATAACGTTTTTCGGCATAGTGCGCGGTAATCAATTCCTGCACGACGGCGTCGAGCGCGCATAATCGTTTGCCTTCCGCGTTCGCCGCCATATATTGCGCGTGCGCGACCGTTTGACTGGTGTAAACGATTGTGCCCGCCAGCATTTCGTCATTGAGAAACGCGCCGAAAAGTTTGATATTTTGCGGAAAACGTTCTGCCAGCAGCCACATTTCCGCCGCCGTGTGAACCGGAAGGACGTTGTATTTTGCCGCCAGAAGTTCCGTTTCCAGCCGCATAAACGTTTCAAAGTCGTCGCTTTCGCGCACCTCGATGTTATTTTTACGGCTTTGATTGATTGTCCATTTGCGACCTTTGCTGAGCGGCAGACGCTCTTTTAAATTAATTGTCGTCGAGGCTTCACGCTTCACAAGCCGCGCGTTATGGCGAAACAGAGCGTATAAATCTTCTTCCGCCGCCTGCGCGTGATAAATGTGCGGAACGGTTTTGTAAACGAGGCGAGACGCGCCGACATCTTTTGCGCATTCAATTAAATTTTCAAATATTTCGAGCATCAGCGGCGTTTTCATTCGCTGGTTGGAAACCACGCCGCCGAACGTCAAGCCGCCGTGTGAAACGAGCGCGTCGTCTTTCAAATTAGCCGGCATCACGGCGATTAATTTGCCGTCCGCGCCGTGAAACATCAGCGAGCAATCGGCGAAGCGGTCGGCGTGATAATCCATATAATTGCGGTCGAAAAGAAACGTGCCGTTTTTCGAGTTTTTGACGAACTCGTTCCACTGCGCGCTTTGCTCGTCCGAATACCGCTCGACTCGAATTGCCGTTTTTTCTACCGATTCGATTATCGCCGTTTCTACCATTGTTCCAGAATCGCGTAGCCGAAGCCGGTTTCGCCCAGATTATTGCCGTTATAAAACATATAATAGCGGTCTTTGTATTGAATGACGCTGGCGTAAGACATCGACTCGGAATCCCAGCCCGACCCGGAAACGTCGATGCCGACTTCTTCGTCCTTGCGCGTCCAGTTCAGGCAATCGTCCGATTCCGCATAGCCGATGCGATACGCTTTTTTCGAATAAGTGCGCGACGAAAAAAACATCCGGTATTTGCCTTCGGCGTGAATTATAAAAGGCTTTCCGAGCGCGTGCTCGTCCGCGTCTTTAAAATCAATCGCGACAGTGCCTTCGTCGCCCCAATTAATGCCGTCAGGCGATTCCAGATATTTAATATTATAAACGGGCAGATATTTATCGCCCGACTGCGTCCAGTCGCTGCCGCCGACATACCACATCTGAAATTTTTCGCCGTCGTGACGGACGTGCGCCGACGTGCGGTTGAGCATTTCCGCATCGCTGCGGTCGATGACCGGAACTTTCAAACGCCGCTCGAAAGTCTCGCCGCCGTCGCGGCTCACGGCTAAACCCTGAAACTGGTAATAGCGAACCTTCATTCCGAGCTGGTAGCCGACGTAATACATCCAGATTTCGTCGCCGACTTTCATCACGGTCGTCGGCAAAAGCCCGTTTTCATCGAACGCGCCGGGCTGCCCGATGTCCAGAATCGGTTTCGGGGAAACCTTCAAAATCTTTTGCGGGTCGTCCGGCGAAACGTCGACATACGCGGCGCGCCCGACCATATTTTCGTCGCAAAACGCGAGATAAATCCGCAAACAATCGTCCGAGATAAAATACGGCACGGGCGGAAAAGCGTATTTTTTCGCCCACGGCAGCTTGCCGTCCGGCGCGTAAATCAAGCCTTGTTTATTCCATTTCATTGATTCGCGTCGTCTCCCGTCGCCGCCGCTTCAGTTCCGGTTTCTTCCTTGACTTTCATCACCGCAAAGCTGTCTTTCGTCTCGTCCGGTTTGCCCGGATTTCCCTTGTAGATTTTGCGCGGCTCGGTGTGTTTGTGTACCACCGCGCCCATCGCGATGATGTTGTCCGGCGCGATTTTGACATCGTTCGCCACCGAGCTGTTGACGCCCATAAACGAATTCGCGCCGACCTCGCAATAGCCGGAAACGACGACGTGCGACGAGATGAAAACATTGTCCTGAATAACCGTCTGATGCCCGATGTGATTGCCGCTCCACAAAACGACGTTGTCGCCGATTTTGACTTTGTATTGCACGACGTTGTTTTCAAAAATAAAACAGTTTTCGCCGATTTCCGCGTTGTGCCAGACAAACGCGCTGCTGCTCACATAAGACGCGCAGGTGTAGCCCTTGTCTTTCAAAGCTTTGAATATTCTCGCCCGCACGCGGTTCAGTTGCGTGTAAGAAATCGCGGCAAACGCCAGATGTTCTGCGGGGCTGAAATGTTTTTCGATTTCTTCAAAAGCGACGACCGGCAAGCCGAAAAATTCGTCGCGGTCTTTGTAAGCCGCTTCGACGGCGAAACCGACGACATCGTGCGGCGAATCGAATTTGAAATACTCGTAAGCGAGTTCGGCGGTTTCGCCGATGCCGACGATGACTAAATTTCTTCCTGCCTCGTCTCTTTTATACTGTCCCGACAAAATATCACCTCGATATATTAATGAATAATTATGGCTTTTTTGTTTAGAGCGCGGACGTGCGCCAGTCGCAAATCGGGTGAATGACGCCCGGAAACTGGCTGAAATTGCTGCCGCGCGTGCGCAGATTGTCTTCCACGTCGAAGACTAAAGTTTCTTCCATCCGCAAAAGCGGCACGCGCTGGTTTTGCCCGAACATTATGCTCAGAATGTATTTTTTCGAGTTCAGAACGTTTCCCGGAAAAACGCCGATCATTCGATAAAAACCTTTTTTCATGTCTTCGCCGTTCATGCAGACCGACCCGATATGCGCGACGTGAATGCCCTGATTGTCGGTCAAATCCCACGTCACGTCAATTTTCGCGCCGTCCAGATTATTGTAAAACTCGGTTTCGATAATGACGTTATCGCTCGTTAAAATCGGCTCTTCGGGCAATTTGTTTTCCGCGTAGACGGCGACGCGCCGGACTTTTATCTTGTCGTTGCCGGGCATCTCCGCGTCCGTCCACGCGCGCTGCGAAGCCATCTCGACGCCGTTCTGCAAATAATGATTGATAACGGAATTAGCGTCGGCATCGAACGTCAATTCGCCCTTTTGCATATAAAGCGCGCGGTGACAGAGATTTTTGACCGCAATCATATTGTGCGAGACGAACAAAACCGTCCTGCCTTCCTTGTCGGAAACCGACTTCATCTTGCCCAGACATTTTTTCTGAAACTCCGCATCGCCGACCGCTAAGACTTCATCGACAATCAAAACTTCCGGCTCCAAGTTCGCGGCGACGGCAAAGGCGAGACGCGTGTACATTCCGCTGGAATAAAATTTAACGGGCGTGTCGATAAATTTTTCGATTTCGGCAAAATCCACGATTTCGTCAAATTTTTTAGCGATTTCAGTTTGCCGCATTCCCAAAATAGCGCCGTTTAAAAAAATGTTTTCTCTGCCCGTCAATTCGGGATGAAAACCCGTTCCGACTTCTAAAAGACTGCCGATTCTCCCATACAATTCAATTTTTCCCTGCGTCGGCTCGGTAATGCGCGAAAGGACTTTCAGAAGCGTCGATTTGCCCGCGCCGTTGCGCCCGATGATGCCGACGACTTCGCCCGGCTCGACTTCAAAATTGACGTCTTTCAGCGCCCACAAAGTTTCGCCCGCGCTCGCTTTGCCGCCGCGCCTGACCCAGTTGAGCGGCGCTTTCGCCGTCTGCACGAGCGATTCTCTGAGGGTGGAATACGGCGTCTGCGCGCCGCCGAGCGTGTAGCGTTTGCTTAAATTTTCGACTCGGATAATCGGCTTCATCTTTAAATCACGTCGGCAAAGCTGCGCTCCATTTTACGAAAAACGTAAGCGGAAAATAACAGTATCGCAAAAGTTATAACGACCGAAACGGCGAGGCTCGCCCAATCGAAAGGCTTTCCGAAACAAGCCGCGCGAAAGCCTTCGATTAAACCCGAAAGCGGATTGAGCATCATCAGCCAGCGCCATTTTTCCGGTATCACGCTGAGCGGGTAAATAATCGGCGTGGCAAACATTCCGAGTTGAATAAAAAACGGCAGCGCGTAGCGAATGTCGCGATATTTGACGTTGAGCGCCGACAGAAACATTCCGACGCCGACGGCGAGCAGCGTCAATATAACGGTCAAAACCGGCAGCATCAAGAGATTTATCGAAAAGCCCGCGCCGTAATAAATCATCAATAAAATCATCAAGCCAAAGGCGACGACTAAATCCAGCAGTCCGGCGGCGACGGCGGCAAACGGAATCACCATGCGCGGAAAATAAACTTTTGTTATTAAATTTGAGCTTCCGACCAGGCTGTTTCCGCTGTTGCTCACGGCGTTGGAAAAAAACGTCCACGGCAGCAGTCCGGCAAAAGCGAAAAGCGGATACGCAATGCCGTCCGAAGGCATATTTGCCAAACGCCCGAACAGCAGTGTGAAAATTATCATCGTGAAAAGCGGCTGGATAATCGCCCACGCGACGCCTAAAAAGGTTTGCTTGTAGCGCACCTTGATGTCGCGCATCGTCAGGATGTAGAACAAATCGCGGTAATGCCACAAATCGCGCAGATTCAGCGCGACCAGCTTGCGGCTCGGTTCGATGACGACGAGCGGCTTTTCGGGCAGTTCGTGGCGTCGAGCAATAACTCCTAAAGAATTTCCCGAAACCGGATTGCTATTGTTAACCGGCTCGTTTTCAGTGCTGGTAGAAATCATCGTAAGTTATTAACTCATTCGGTGAGTAAAGCTTAAATTACAAAACTTAAGTGTAGTTATTGAATTACTATAAATCAAACGGGGCTTTAAATTTTGTCGGCAACGGCTCTTTATCCGTAGCCGGCGGTTTTTATTTTCGGTAATAATAATTGTCGGAATTATATCTGATATTATGCCGGACGATTCATACCGCACGCGAGACATTTCCAGTACGACGAAAGAGTTCCGGCGACATATGTCCAGCTCGTCACCCGCAGGCATTTCGAACAATAGGCTGTAGTTGTGTCTCCGCCCTTGACCATACTTCTTATCTCCTGTCGCCTTTGTCTTCGGTCCGGCAAATTACCGGCATAATTTCACAAGCGAAAGATTCTCAAACACTGTGCATTTTGCCATATTCCTGCCGGTTTGCAAAAAAATCTTTCACCTGCCCGGCAATATAATTCAGCAATTCCTCGTTCATCTCGGTATGAATCGGGAGCGACAGCACCGCCTCGCAAAGCTTTTCCGTGATTGGCAAAACGAAATTTTCCGCGACATACGGCGCAAAAGCGATTTGGCGATAAAGCGGCAGCGGATAATAAGTCATCGACGGAATGCCTTTTTCCTGCAAATGCGCCGTCAGCGCCTCGCGCCGATTGTTTTTAACCTGCAAAGTATATTGATGAAAAACGTGCGTCGAATTGGGCTGGCGGGCGGGCGTTTCGAGTTCCGCGATTTCGGCAAAAGCCGCGTCGTAAAAATCGGCGGCTTTTCTTCGGGCGTCGCAGTATTCGTCGAGGCGTTTTAATTTAACGTCGAGAATCGCCGCCTGAATCGTATCGAGCCGCGAATTGACGCCGATGTGCGAATGATAATAGCGCCGCGTCTGACCGTGATTGGCAATCATCCGCATCAATTCCGCCAAATCGTCGTCGTTCGTAAAAATCGCGCCGCCGTCGCCGAAACAGCCCAAGTTTTTGGAAGGGAAAAACGAAGTCGTGCCGATGTGACCGATGGTTCCGGCTTTTTTCCGGCTTCCGTCCGCGAAAGTATATTCCGCGCCGATTGCCTGCGCGTTGTCTTCGATGACGAACAGATTATGCTTTTTCGCCGCGCGCATAATCGCTTCCATATCGCAGGCTTGCCCGAAAAGATGAACCGGCACGACCGCTTTCGTTTTCGGCGTAATCGCTTTTTCGATGATTTCCGCCGTGACGTTAAATGTTTCGGCGTCAACTTCGACCATTACGGGCTGTAATTTCAGCAAAGCGATGACTTCGGCGGTCGCGACGTATGTAAAGCTCGGCACGATAACCTCGTCGCCTTCCTTCAAACCGAGCGCCATCATCGCAATCTGCAAAGCATCCGTGCCGTTGGCGCAGGGAATAACGTGCCGCGCGCCGAGATAATTTTCCAGATTCTTCTGAAAAGACTGCACTTCTTTCCCGTTAATATACGCGGTCGAAGCGAGGCATTTTAAAACGGCTTCGTCGATTTCGCTTTTGATTTTTTCGTATTGACCTTTGAGGTCGACCATCTGAATCGGATTCATAAATAAAATAATTAATTACGGAAACGGAATAGACTTTGAAAAATGCAAATTAAAATCTTAACCGTTTCGGAAGGATTTTCCAAAACTCGTCGCTTTCGGCGTATTCTCCGCGGCAAAATTTTAATGGTCGCGTTTGCTTTTTATGGAAAGGACGCGGCGCGGCGATAGATTTCCGCGCCGCCGATAAATTCGGGAGGCAATATTTATTTACTGCGTCGAATCGACGATTAACTCCATATCTTTAATCTCGACGGTTAAAGGAATATCTAAAATTTTTGAGTATAATCGCGGAGACGCCGGTTCCTGATTTTTCGCCTTAAAGGCACGGATTTTATAAACGTAATTTTCGTAACCTTTAACCCTGAAGCGACCGGATTCGTCGGTCGTCGCTTCGGCGGCGTTGCCGAAACATTCAGAAGCAGTTGAATGTCTTTTATTCCACAAAAAAACGCTCGCGCCGGCAAGCGGAGTTTTGTCAGCCGCTAAAACCGTGCCGGAAATCCAGGTCTCTTTGAGCGGCGGCAAAAGCCGGAAATCCGCAAGCTTTATTTGCCGGTTTTGACCGACGGTGATTATTTGAGCTGTGCCTTCGTCAGCAACGCCCGGAAAAAAAGTTCTGTCGTATTCAGGATTGCGGTTTTGGTGACAGCCGTAACGGTTTATCGAAAGCAGATATTTTCCGGCGGGAACGGCGTTGAAATAAAACTCGCCGTTTTCCGGATTTGTCCAGACATATTCGGTCGGAGAATCCAGAATCGCTTTGCCGTTTTCATCCACTGGAAGAAGCCATATGAATTGCTGCGGCGGATTTTGCCCGTCGTGTCCGGCGACTTTTCCGCCGACCGAGCTTTGCGCGGTAAAGAGAAAATTTTCGCCGCCCACGTGTCGGTAAACTGGTTTCCTTAAATTGTTTAGAAATGTAAGCTCGAAATCTTCGCCGATGAAAATCGAACGATTCATAAAACTCGGTTTGTATATCAACTCGCGAAAGCCCGGCGGCACTTTGGCTTCGACCTTGTAATGACCGGCGGGAACTTCCTTAAAAACATATTTTCCTTTCGCGTCGGTGCGGGTCGTAAATTTCCGTTTTTTGTCGGTGATTGTAACTTCTATTCCGGCAAGCGGCAGAGAGCGCCGCGCGTCTTTGTAACTGTCGCGTTTATCCTCGTAAATGTAACCGCGAATTCGGTTTCCGGTTTTTCCCGACGCAATCTCCTGCGCGTATTCGAGGTCTTCTGCGGCGTCTTTGAGCGAAACGGTCGCGCTGCAATTGCCGACATATAATTTTCCGTCGCCGCCGCGATAAGCGTAAACGAAATATCGCTCGCCTTCCTGAAAAGCGTAGCGGTTGGCTGACTCGCTGATTATTTCAATCTTTTTGTCGTTTGTGCCGCGAAAGGCTTTTTCGACTAAAAGAGCGACGAACGGACGCCCGTTTTCAGTCGAAGTTTTTATTCCTAAACCGACAAACACGGCGTCCGCGCTCCAATAAGGAGAAAAATAGCTGTTATTCGGAAGACAGGCAAACTGCCCCGACTGCGCCCGATTTCCAGTCGCGAAAAAAAATGCGAGCAGGGCAAGAACGAAAGCAATCCGTTTAAGCTTTGACATATTGAAAGATAGTTTCCGCAATCGAAAAACTACCTCCTTACGTCATTAATGATGCTCGGTCGCGCCTTCGGGTTTGTTGCCGTGGTAAATTTCCGCGCCGCCTTCTCGAAATTCCTTCGACTTTTCCGCCATTCCGACCGCCAGCGCCTTTTCTTCCTCGATATTTTGCGCTTTGGCAAATTCCCGAACGTCCTGCGTAATTTTCATCGAGCAGAAATGCGGACCGCACATCGAGCAGAAATGCGCCAGCTTCGCGCCTTCCGCCGGCAGCGTCTCGTCGTGATATTCCTTCGCCACTTCCGGGTCTAAAGCCAGATTAAACTGGTCTTCCCAGCGAAACTCGAAACGCGCTTTCGAAAGCGCATTGTCGCGATACTGCGCGCCCGGATGACCTTTCGCCAAATCCGCCGCGTGCGCCGCCAGCTTGTAGGTAATCACGCCTTCTTTGACGTCTTTTTTGTTCGGCAAGCCGAGATGTTCCTTCGGCGTCACGTAACAAAGCATCGCCGTCCCGAACCAGCCGATCATCGCCGCGCCGATGCCCGAAGTGATGTGGTCGTAACCCGGCGCGATGTCGGTCGTCAATGGTCCGAGCGTGTAAAAAGGCGCTTCGCCGCAGATTTCCAACTGCTTGTCCATATTTTCTTTTATAAGATGCATCGGCACGTGACCGGGACCTTCAATCATCGTCTGGCAATCCATTTCCCAGGCGATTTTCGTCAATTCTCCGAGCGTTTCCAATTCGGCAAACTGCGCCGCGTCGTTCGCGTCGGCAATCGAGCCGGGACGCAAGCCGTCGCCTAAAGAAAACGCGACGTCGTAAGCCCGCATAATCTCGCAAATCTCCGGGAATCGCGTGTAAAGAAAGCTTTCCAGGTGATGCGCGAGACACCATTTCGCCATAATCGAGCCGCCGCGCGAAACGATTCCGGTCGTGCGTTTCGCCGTCAAAGGAATAAAGGGAAGACGCACGCCCGCGTGAATCGTGAAATAATCGACGCCCTGCTCGGCTTGCTCAAGCAGAGTGTCGCGATAAATTTCCCAGGTCAGTTCTTCCGCCTTGCCGCCGACTTTTTCGAGCGCCTGATAAATCGGCACGGTTCCGATCGGCACGGGCGAGTTTCGCAAAATCCACTCGCGCGTCGCGTGAATATTTTTGCCCGTCGATAAATCCATCACCGTATCCGCGCCCCACAGCGTCGCCCAGCGCATCTTCTCGACTTCTTCTTCAATCGAAGATGAAATCGCTGAATTTCCGATATTCGCATTTATCTTCACGAGAAAATTTCGCCCGATTGCCATCGGCTCGGATTCGGGATGATTGATGTTGGCGGGAATAATCGCCCGCCCGCGCGCCACTTCTTCGCGGACATATTCCGGCGTCACGAATTTTGGCAGCGCCGCGCCGAATGATTCGCCTTGGTGCTGGTGATAAAGCGACGAGCGGTCGTTCTGTAAACCGTTCTGCATCGCCTCGAAGGCGATTTGCCGCCCGAGATTTTCGCGTATCGCCACGTATTCCATTTCCGGCGTGATAATTCCTTTTCTCGCGTAATGCATCTGCGTCACGCATTTTCCCGAAACGGCACGCAGCGGCGCGCGTTTCAAACCCGGAAATTCCTCCAGCTTTCCTCTGTCTTTAATTTTGGCGATTTCTTCCGCGCCTTTCGTCAGATAGCCGTTGTCCTGCGGCAAAATCTCGCGCCCGACATATTCCTCGACATCGCCGCGCCCCAAAATCCACTCGCGCCTGAGCTGCGGCAAGCCTTCGCGCACGTCGCATTTCTCGCTCGGGTCAGTCCAGACGCCGCTCGTGTCATACACGCGCACCGGCGGATTTTCCTCCAAAGCGCCGCCGAAATCCCTGGACGCGCTCAAAGCGATTTCCCGAAACGGAACGCGCAGATTGTGTTTGTTTTGATTGATTGTATTGCCGTTGGTCTCGACGTAGATTTTGCGCGAAGCAGGCAACTTCACCTCGTCGCTGGTTTTTTCTTTTAAAATATCGCTCATTATTTTTCTCCCTTCGTCGGTATTATCCGCAGCAGGTTCAAAGGATAACGCCCGTGACAGGCGAATCTCAGCCGCTCGTGCGGCTCTCCTGAAAATTGCTCAAAACGAGTTTATCAATTCAAAGCCGGAAACGCGACCGCCCGTATATTTTCAGAAATTTCTCAGAAAATTTTCAGAATTTAATCCGCCGACTTGTTAAATCGGCTAAAAATTAAACGAAAGGCTGATGTTGTAATTATCACCAACCTTTCGTTTTTGAATTCGCTTGTTTTATGATTTCAGCATCTCGGTTTGTTCCACAAAAATTTCCGGTTTTTGAATCGCTTCCTTTTTGAATAATCTTTCTTTGATTCGCAGCGCCTTTTTTTCAATCGCGAACCACGAGAACATCGCCAGCGGAACGGTGAACAGAAACGATAAGACGCACATCAGGAGCCAGGGAATCTGCGCGCCCAGAAAATGAATGATGGTTTGCTGAACTGTCCACGAATAGATGTACAGACCGTAAGAAAAATCTCCGAGGCGGGCGATGCCGTGGAGGCGTATTTTCGGCTCGTAGACGAACCAGAAGATTATATAGGGCAGGCAGAAATAGCTGAAGGCGACGCCCATATTCAGGTAAAAACCCGCGCACCAAATTGCCAATACGACTATGCTCCATGAAAAACGAAGCGGGATTTTATCGCGGAATAAAAAGAATAAAGCGCCCGTGCCGAAATAAATCGAAAGAGTAAAATACTGAACGGGCAAGTTAAGTATGGGAATGGTAAAGGTGAAATATTTTGTCTGGCAGATAATCGCCCACGCGATTAAGCCCAGAAAATAAAAAGCGGCGTAAACGTGCCGGTTTCTCAGGATAAAGAGAAAATGCAGCAGAACGACGCCGATGTAACAGGTAAATTCGAACGGCAGCGTCCAGAGCGAGCCGTTGACGAAATCCGGCAGCGGATTACCGGCGAAAACGCCGGGCAATTCGTAAACGATGCGGTAAAGATTGACGTTTAATAAATAGCGATAGGTGCCGTAGCTGGAAAAATATTCGGCTAAAGAGAGCGTCGTCACAATCGGTCCCCAGATAAAGGCGGCGATGACGATATCGACTATCAGCGCGGGAAAAATCCGCAGGCTTCGTTTCGTGAAATATGTGGCGTAGCTCGAACTGCGCAGAAGGCTCTGCGTTATCAGATAACCGCTGATCGCAAAAAATATCCAGACGCCGAGATTGCCGAAAGTCATCTGCCCGCCCGTCAGAAACGTCAGCGGCTCGCTTTCGTTTAAAGGTCGCCGCGGCGTTGCCAGCAGATAAAACGAATGCGAAAAAACGACCATCGAAGCTGCCAGCAGGCGGATAAAATCAAAATTGTTGGTTTTGTGCTCATCAACCACTCTGTGAAAAGCCACGCGAAGAATTACCTCTCTTTTGTCCGACCCTTTCGATACAGCCTGCGCTGAGAATTTTCCGGCTCGGATTATATCTCTAGCCGTTTGAGTGGGTTTTTTATCTTGGAGAGTGTAACAGATGAAAAGAAAACTACAAAGAATCTGTAAGTGAAGGAAGCGCAATTCGACGCAAAAATTTATTAATACACAATAATTTTTCACAAAAAGATTCCGAATTTGGCGTTGAAAGTATAATTCAGTAAAGTTGAATCTGATTTATGAATATTCTCTCGCTTGAAAATGTCAGCAAAAATTACGGCATCAAACCGCTTTTTGAGAACGTTACCTTAGGGCTGGAAGACAGCGACAAAATCGGGATTATCGGCGCGAACGGTTCGGGCAAGACGACGCTTTTGCGAGTCGTCGCCGGACGCGAAGCGCCGGATACGGGACGCGTCGTCAGGGCGAACAATAAAACGCTCGCCTTTTTGTCGCAGAATCCGCCGATTGACGAGGAGGCGAGCGTTCTGGAAACGATTTTTGCGGCGTCGGGCGGCGTGATGAAATTGATTCGGGATTACGAAGCGGCGTGTCACGATTTGGCAACGGTCGAGGGCGCGAATCAAAAACTGCTCGAAAAAGTTTCCGCGCTCCAGCACGAGCTGGAACTGAGCGGCGGCTGGGAAATCGAGACGAACGCGCGAAACGTTTTGACGCGGCTCGGTATCCACGACACAGCCGCCAAAATGAAAACGCTTTCCGGCGGGCAGCGAAAACGCGTCGCGCTCGCGCACGAGCTTATCTTCAAGCCGGACATTTTGATTCTGGACGAGCCGACCAATCATCTCGACGCCGACACCATCGAATGGCTCGAAGATTATCTGAAAAGATACACGGGCGCGCTGCTGCTGGTGACGCACGACCGTTATTTTCTCGACCGCGTGACGAACCGGATTTTTGAAATCGACCGCGGCGTGGTTCAAACTTTTGACGGAAATTACGCTTATTATTTGGAAAAAAAAGAAGAACAGGAAACGCTGCGCGCCGTCGAAGGTCACAAGCGCGAGCAGCTTATCAAAAAAGAACTGGCGTGGCTGCGGCGCGGCGCGAAAGCCCGCACGCGAAAGTCGAAACACCGTGTCGGCGCCGCCTACGATTTGATGGCTCAGCCAAAAGAGAAAGCGAAAGCCGAAATCGACATCGCCATCGGCGCCAAGCGGCTCGGCTCGAAAATTATTGAGCTGCGCGGCGTTTCAAAGTCTTACGACGAGCGCCGGTTGATTGACGATTTTACGTATCTTTTGAAACGCGACGACCGCATCGGCATTATCGGTCCGAACGGCGCGGGCAAAACGACGCTGCTCGAAATCATCACCAATCGTATTAAGCCCGACGCGGGCGAAATCGAAACCGGGCAGACCGTCGCCATCGGTTATTACGACCAGGAAAGCCGCGCTTTGAACGAACAGCAGCGCGTGCTGGATTACATCCGCGAGATTGCCGAATACGTGACGACCGTAGACGGCAATCAAATCACCGCCGGGCAGATGCTCGAAAAATTTCTGTTTCCGCCGGCGGCGCAGTATTCGATAATCGGAAATCTTTCGGGCGGCGAGCGGCGGCGGCTTTATCTGCTGAGAATTCTGATGGGCGCGCCGAACATTCTGCTTTTGGACGAGCCGACCAACGACCTCGATATTCCGACGCTGATCGCGCTGGAAGAATATCTGGACGATTTTGCCGGAGCCTTAATCGTCGTCAGCCACGACCGCTATTTTCTCGACCGCACGATTGATACGGTTTTCAAGTTTGAAGACGCGGGCGTAATCCGCGAATTTCCGGGCGATTATTCGACATATCTGGAAATTACGCAACGAGAGCAAGCGAACGAAGCGGAAGCTCGCGCGTCAGCAAAGGCGGAAACTTCTTCGGAAAAAACAACGGAAAACACAAAAGAAAAATCCGCATCGAAAAAACTCTCGTTTAAGGAAAAGCGCGAGCTTGAAACGCTCGAAACGCAAATTCCCGGAACCGAAAAGCGCCTGGCGGAAATCGAAAATGAGTTAACCCGATTTGCCACCGACGCTTTCAAAGTCAATGAGCTTTTCACCGAGCAGCAAAAACTTAACGCGCAACTCGAAAGCGAGATGGAACGCTGGGCGGAACTGGCGGAAAAAGCCGACTGACGCCCTGCCTAAATAATCCGAAGTTGCCGGTTATGGGCATTTATTTGAGGATAGGCTGAGCTTATATTTAATAAGGTATTAAATTCAACTTTTCTTTGTTTGTTCACTTATTCAAAAACAACGTCTTCAGCCGCGTTCACGCGATTTTGAAAACTTTTTCCGCCCGGTTCGCGTTCTACAATTTTATGAGTATTTCTTCGACACTCGACCGGCTTCATTCTCAGGCAAAGGAAAACAGATGGCTTTGGCTTTTTTCTATTTTTAATCGTCTGGCTTTGGCAGCCGGATTTATTCCTTCGGGCATCGTGAAAATTATGGACGAGCGCTTTGCCAGCGGCTTATCCGTTAATCATCCGATGGGACATTATCTGGAAGCCCTGCATCACACGGGTTATTACTATACCTTTATCGGCGTGGTGCAGGTGACGGCGGCGATTCTGCTGCTGATACCGCGCACCGTTACGCTCGGCGCATTTCTCTATTTCCCGATCATCTTAAATATTTGTATTCTGACGTATGCGATGCGTTTTGACGGCTCGCTTTTTACCGCGCCTCTGATGACGCTGGCTAATTTGTATCTGCTCGGCTGGAATTATGACAAATGGAAATACATTCTTCCGTTTAATCGTCCGGCAAATGACAATGACGCAGCAAAGCGGAAAAGCCCTGAAAGCGATGTTCAAACTCAGGAAAGCGCAGGTTGGCGCGCCGTCTTTTCCCGGCACGGAATGCGCTTGCTTTACGCGCGTTTCCGCACTTTTTTCAAACAGCTTCTGAACGATAAATTCCCGGCGCTTTTCTTTGCCGGAGTGTTTGCCGTCGTCGTCATTTGCGTGGTGGGCATTCCGAGCCTTTACAGTATTAAGCCGCGCAACACTTTACCGCAGTGTCTCAGACAATTTAAAAACGACAGCCAAATCAAAGCCGGTGAAAAGTTCTGCGATTGTATCCATAAAAACGGAGAGCCGCTCGGCAAATGCCTGGGCGAATACGAAAAAGCTGCGGACGATACTATGCAAACACCTTAGAAGCTCGATTCTTCGGTGTTTCGCTGTTTTTAATCGGATGATTCCGGCAGCCGGTTTTCCGCCTGATTCGGCTTACAACCTCGAAATCAGTAAATTTCAGGTCGTTCAACTAATTGATTCGAGTCTCAAAAAAGCTCTTTTCGAGGCAATTAGAATAGTAGAAAATCTGTCTCAAAAATGACCCTTTTTGAGACTCTTTTAAATGACCAAAAAATTCCTGCCGCAAAAACAAAGATGGTTTTGTCTTCAAATCAGCGTGATTTAGTCAAAAACTAAAAAATCAAACGGCAATAAAAGCCGGAGCAGAAAACTTTCGGGCGCGGATTTGACACCTTTCCGCTCTATTTTTCGCGTTAATAGATACAGCCGAAAATTTTTCGGCGAAAGTTAAAAATAGAAATTAAACCGATGCAAAACCAAAGTTCACTCCAAATTTTATTTCGCAGACTCTTATCTTCGATTCTGCTGGCTGCCGTTTTTGCCAGTGCTTTCCCCGCGGCTATGGCGCAGGTTAAGCGCGGCGTGACATCGAAAACCCAAAAAACCGCAACCACCACGCCGGCAAAGAAGTCTCCGTTGGAGGCTGAAGAAAAAATCGATTTAAACGGAGTCGTTCCGCCCGACAGCGCCAAAACGATGAGCGCGGCTTTTGAAAACGGCAAATTGCCGGCAGCTTTGGCTTTGCCGGCGGGCGAGGTTGAAGCGCAGGCGGTCGTGCTTGCCGATATGGTCAAGGCGGGCGACGCCAATTCGACGGCGGCATTGATAACCGCCTTAAAAGCGGCGGGCTACGGCATTCGCAATGCGGAAGGAGATGTAGCTTTTGAAAACGTATGGCAGGGAATTGCGCTTGAAGAATGGGAAGTCGCGGCGCTCGCCAAACTTTACGGCAGCGGTTACGGAATCGGTTTAGGACGTTTGGGCGACAGCCTCGCCCTCATCGAGCCCGAATGGAAAAAGGAGACAAACGCGCGCGACATCGTTCTGGCGATTCGCCGGGCGGCGACCAGCGACAATCAATCGGTGCGGTTTTGGGGAAATTTCATCGTCGAGCTGGGCAGGCGGGGCAAAGTGCCGTTCGATTTGCGAAACGATGAGGAAGTAAAATACGCGCGGCTCGACGCCGTGCAGGTGGCAATGATTTTATCGCGTCTCTCCGCCGATACTTCGGTGGCTGCGCGCCGAATGCGGCAGCAGCAGGCAATCGAGCGAAACGCAACGCCGCAACAGCCAAACGGCGGCGTGCGTCTCCTAAATGCTTCGTACAGCAGCGATTTTCAGGCGCGAAATGCAATTTTCCGGCAGGCGAGTTTTCAAAGACAGCAAACTCTGCCCGCGTTTGAAAATCAAATAAATTCGGTTGACGAAGAAAAACTGCCCTGCGCTTTAAGCGAGGCGGAAAGCGTAATTTTAGATTACAACGCGACCGTTACGACGACGCTGTTCGGCGAATTTATGAATTATCTCGAACGCAAGGGAACGGTTACCGACAAGCCCGGAAAGGCGATGGACAAGGCAAACGCTGTTTTGACGGTGATGAAATTAATCGCCACCTACGCCGCTTTGACCAGTGAAATCACGCTCGAAGGCGGAATGCTGACGCGGACGAAAACCACTACGAACGGCGAACGCAAAGCTCTGACGGCAAAGGTTAAAATCGATGTCGGCAAATGGCAGGTGATGAACTGCATCCGTATGGCGATAAATGTCGCCGGACTCGATTTCAGCTTGCCCGGCAACGGCTTGCTCGCTAATTCCCGCGTCGATTGGAGTCTGGTCGAAGGCGGCGTGGCGAATTCCGAGCTCGGACGAATGTGGTATACGGTGAAAAATATTCCGAAAGTAGTTATGGACGGAACGATGGACAATGGCGACGCGATCGTTTTTCTGGATACGCAGGCGGGCGTTAAAGCCGACGACAAAAATCCTTACAACTACACGGACGAAAACGGGGAATCGAAAATCTACGCCGTCGGAATGCGGCAGAAAAAGGATTTGTCGAAGGTCAAGCTGCGTCCCGTAATGAAACAGATGGCTGTCGATATCGAGATTCAGGTCAAAACGATGAAAATCAAAAACGGCACGGCGGCAGCCGGAACATTCGGCGATTTGGCGGGCAACGCCGTCGCTTTTTTAACCGACGATATGTTGGGCGCCGCCGTCGGGACAGCCGCCGAAACGCTTTACCGTGCGCCTGCCGGCTGGTCGAAAACCTACGCTTTTCCCGTTAAAGATTGGATAGAATGCGACGGCGGCTGGTCGGGCAGAGTAACTTACCGTCACGTAAAGGTCAACGATTCCGGGATGACGATCAAATACGACGGACCGACCCAATCGAACCAGCCGCCCGATAAACGTCATTATCACCAGCACGTTTGGCGCGACCTCGTGCAGCACGACGGAATAATCGACATCAAAACCGAGCTGAACGCCGGCGGCAAACCCGAACTGAAAGCAACAGCCGGAATTATCTCGCAGGAAGCGCGCTACACATACGGAATACGGACAAAATCGACGAACTGCAAGGGCACGAAATCTTTCGAGATAGCTTATCACGAAATCGAGACTACCAACGGCACCGCCTACGGCACGGGCGAGGCGGAATCTTTCAATCTTTCCGTTTATAACAATGTTGCTCGCCTCAGCTTTATGTTTCCCAAAGCGGTGGGAAACTGGCAGCAAGGCTCGGTATCGTGGTGGGAAGGCGCGTGTGATTTCAAGACGGAAAACAAACCGCCTACCAAATGGATTCACACGATCGATAGAATCGGCGACACGATCGACAATATTCCCGTCGACCCGCAAAATCCATACGTCCTGAAGGGAAGTCGGAATATTCCCGGTTCAAAACCCGGTGAAGGAGTATTGGTGACCTGGGATTTAGAGCGCTGTCTGTAAAATAAAACTGCCGGGCGCAAGGGGAAACAACTAAAAGGTGTAGCCGGGACGGCATAACAAATCGTTCCAGTTTCTGAAAACTTTTTTCCTGAAGCCGAAATGATGGTCGAGCCGGTAAAAAAGACCGCGACCTGACTTTTGAATTTATATCGGAAAAAGGAAAAATTACCGGGATGATAATCCGTGAAAACGGAGAGATTGTCGAAGAATCCCAAATTAAGAAGTGACTTGTCCCGAGTCAGCTTTTCCGAATTCGTCTGAAAAAGAGTCGTTTATGAGACAGATTTTATTCTATTTTGAGCGTCTCGAACAGGGACGTTTTGAAACAGACCTCTGAAACCTTCTTCGATATTTTGAATACTTGTCTGCGGCGACAAATTATTGGGGAGCATCCGGATATTACCGGGCGAATGCTGAAGCAACGGGTATATCGCCATCGGTCCCGAATCGAATCGCTTCGAAACCCGAGAGGCTTTGCAGAAGATACCAGACTCCTTCGCTCGGGCGCCAGACGGCGATGTCCGATATACCATCACCATCGTAATCTCCGACTGCCGGAATATCGCCGTTAGTGCCAAATCGGACGGCTGTGTATTGACCGTGTAAGCTGGACCTTTGATACCAGACCCCGTTCGACGGACGCCAGACTGCTACATCTGATCTGCCGTCGGCGTCGAAATCGCCGACAGTGGGTATATCGCCGTTTGCCCCAAATTGAATGGCAACTGAAATCCCGCTGGAACTGATCACCAAGTGCCAGAAACCGTCCGAAGGTCTGAAAACGGCAATGTCCGATTTCCCGTCGATGTCGAAGTCCGCGATTAACGGAATATCTCCGTTCATGCCGAATTGTCTGGTCTTGTATTGACCGTTTGAGCTATCGAGCCAATGCCACATCCCGTCCGAAGGTCGCCAGACGGCTATATCGGCGCGCCCGTCTCCGTCGAAATCGCCCGGTCGGGGCAAATCTCCCGCCGCGCCGAAATTAAGAGCCGAAACAGTATTATTCGAGCTGCGCAGAATGCTCCAGGCTCCGTTTGAAGGGCTGAAAACTGCCAGGTCGGTTTTGCCGTCGCCATCGAAATCGGCGGGCGCGAGCTTATCGGCGGCAAGACCGAACTGTGTCGCGCTATAGCCGGATTGCGTGCCGAGCCGATACCAGTAACGATTCGACGGACGAAACACGGAAATATCGGATTGACCGTCGCCGTCGAAATCGAACGGCGTTCCGATGTAATTATGCAGGCGAACGACTCCGAAACGAGTGGAGCCGGAAACCACGATCGGCTCGCCGGCTAAAAGAATTTTATCGTCCGACTGTAATTCAATATCGTTAATGACTGAGGATGATGTGAGCGGATTGAATCCCCAATCCAGATAACCATTCGGACTTAGTCTTGCCAGCCCCTTAAGCTGCGTATCACTCGGCGGGTAAGAATAACCGCCGACCAGAATCTTATTATTCTTTTGTATTTTGATGGTCAATACTCTAAATTGCTGAGTGCTGGAAAAAGTAAAATCCCGCGCTCCATTAAAGTAGAGACGAATAAATCCGTGGTTAAACGGGCTGGCAACTAAAAGCTTCCCGTCCCGCTGAACAGCAACATCGTTAATGCCGGTGAACGGCGCCGAAAAATTTGTATCCGGCGAGCCGCTGCCGTTGTATCGCGCAATCCCGGCATCGCCAAAGGCGATTATCTGACCGTTCGGTTGCAGAACGGATTTTCTGAATAAACTGCGCGATAAACCGCTCACAATATTAAAACCGGAGTCGAGCGAGCCGTTCGGATTTAGCCTGACTAAATTTTTTGCCGGTTCGGCGGCTCCGCCCCATTTGCCGGTCAGCAGAATTTTGCCGTCGGGTTGCAGCGTGATGCTGTCGATAACCCCGGAATTGCCCGCAAACGGAGAATTAAATGAGTTATCCGGCGAGCCGTCGGCATTTATTCTGCCCAAAAAGACAGCCGGCTGGCTGGCTGTGTCGCCGTTAGCCGCAATCAGTATTTTCCCGTCGGATTGTAACGCAAAGTCGTAAACCGGAAATTTTAGAAAAGGAGTAAAACCGGCGTCCGGACTGCCGTCGGTATTGAGTCGGACGACGCCTTTGATGGTTTCTCCGGCGCGTTTTCGATAATTTCCGAGCGACAGAACCTTTCCGTCCGGCTGCGGCATAACTTTGGTCACATTCGTGACGATGCCCGAGGTCGACGCCAGAGTTACATCGTAGGTTTCGTCCAGCCAGCCATCCGGTTCAAAGCGCAGAATCACCTTCGGCGCCGGCGAGTTCGGCAACACGAACGGAAGCCCGGCGGCGATTATCTTTCCGCCCGGTTGAATTTCTAATTGACGGACATCAAAAGTAGTCGAGAAGACATTGAACGTCGGGTCGATTGAGCCGTTCGGCAAGAGTCGCCGGACGCCGGGTCCGCCGACCAGAATTTTATTATCGGCAGTCAACTTTATATCGTAAACTGCGCCGGTGAATTGAGAAAAGGTAGAATCAATAGTGCCGTCGGCATTGTATCTGAACAGTCCGAGGTTGGTGCCGACCAGTAATTTGCCGTCCGGCAGAGCTTGCAGCGCCGTAAAAGCGGTGCCGGTAAAGGGAAGTTCGATGTCCGGCGTTCCGTCCGGGTTCAGGCGGCGAAGAAAAGGCGCCGGTGGATCGGCGCTGCTGAAGTTGCTGTCGCCGCCGACAATGATTTTATCGTTCGGCATTACAGTCATCGCCTGCGGTCTGGTCACGAGTGCTCTGGTAAATGCCGCGTCCGCGCTTCCATCGGTATTTAATCTGCTGATTTCGTGGTCGGTAATGATAAGTCTGCCGTCTGATTGAAAGCCGATAAAACCGATGTGAGCGGTATTATATGTGCTTCGAAATGTAGTGTCCGTCGTGCCGTCCGCATTCAGTCGAACCAGAAGCGCCTGTATTATTAAACCGTTAAAACTTCTAAAATTGCCGCGCAGTAAAATCTTTCCGTCCGGTAGAACTTTAATATCTGTAATGAACTGGTCGCCGATGCCGCCTAAAAAGCAGCAGTTTTGATTAAATGATGTGTCGGTCGAACCGTCCGGGTTGAGTCGAGTTATTTTCGGGATGCTAAATCCGTTGACGAATTCGAATTTACCTGCGACCAGAAGCTTTCCGTCAGGTTGAATGGCGGTAGCATACACCAGCTCGTTGTAAGCGGGAACAAACGCCCTGAAGCTATGGTCAAGCCCGACCGAAGCGCTAACCGGATTTGCCTGCAGACCGAGCAGGATGAGAAAAAACAATAGAATCTTCGGGAAAAGCTCAACAGAAGTTTTAGGGAATTTCATTACTTTCCTTCCTTATATCAGAAGTTTAAATTGGCAGCGGGATAAAATGGACTGCAATTAATCAGCAGAAAAAAGTGAAAGAAATAAGCAAAACGAAAAGCTGACGGATATTGCCGAGCAAATGCAGACTGTATGAAATGGACGCTTTTGATTCGGTACCGGACAGCGCCGAAAGGTAAACTGCTGTTTTGAAGGTAGCACAGGCTATCGGCGGGACGCAACAAATATGTTTGCCGCTAAGAGAACCGGATTTCATTCCAGGAGCACATCACCTTTTTTGAGGCGTTTTAATCTAATCTAATGGGCTTGTTGCTGTGACCGTTGGTTTTGGCGATTTTGGTCATAAAGGCGCTTTCTTCGACCTTACCGACGGTTTGGCGGAGCATTTCGCGCAGGCGTTCGAGGCGCTCGGCGGTCGAGCGGATTTCCAGAAATTCATATTTCACGTTCGGCTGGAGATTAAAGGCGGCGGCAATTAAAAACGACAGGTGCTGCGGCTCGACCTGCGGGATTTCGGGCATCAGCCCGCGCTCGCCGCTCAGGTCGTGCGCCGCTTTTGCCACGCGCATAAACAGCGCGAAAACCTCGTCCGCCAGAGATGCCAGAACGCTCGCGTCTTCGGCGTCGTCTTCAAAAAACGAAATTTCGCCGATTAAATACGGCTCGCCCGTTTCGACGTAGCCGTCCAGCCGGTAGCGCAGCAAACCGACCGTCACGATATTGGCGCGCCCGTCTTCGAGCATCTGCACGTCGCGCACTTCCGCCGCGCAGCCGAGACTGCCGATTTCCGGTTTTTCGATGATTGCTTCTTCGGCGCTGAAATAAGAAACGCCGAAAATCTGGCTGGTCAGCTGCACGTCCTTGAGCATCTGCCGGTAACGCGGCTCGAAAATGTGCAGCGGCAAAAGCTCGTTCGGCAGCAAAACGACCGGCAACGGAAAAAGCGGCAGCTTTGTAATACCGCGCATTCTGTCTATGGCTTCGGACATGGCTCTATTCTAAATGACGAATTACGAAATGACGAATTACGAATGAAAGAATCGATGACGAATGAGAAATGGCTAAATTAACTCGGAAGCTTGAATTAATCGACCATTCGTCATTCGTCATTCTCACGGAATCGTGCTGACCTCGACGATGTACGAAAGCTCGCCGACCGGCTCGTCCTTCAGCATATAACGCATCCGGTAGCGGCGCAATTCCGGTTTTCCGGCTTCGCGCGGCGGGCGCGTGTCGATAAACGGCGGGTGCGAATCGCGCCCGATTTCCGTCCATTGCGTGTCGGTATATTGCCCGTAAACAATCACGCCGTCGGATTTTCCCTTTCGCCAGTCGAGCCGCACGACGCTGTTCGCCAAAGCCCGCCCTTTAAACTTCGGCGGGCGCACATCAGCCGCCGAAAATGACGACTGCCGCGCGACGATGCCGAGCTGCAACCCGATTGTTTCCGAATAATTCGGCTGCACTTTGAGCCAGCGTATCACTTTTTGCAGGTAGCCGAGCGCGTTCGGCGCGGATAAGACGGCGGGCGCGGGCAGCGGCGTAAGTTTGGGAATGGAAGCGGCTTCGAAGTCTTTGGCGGCGAGCATCCGGTCGCGAAATTTATTACACGCGCGGGCAAAACGCTTCGCGTCGGCGGCGAGCTGCGTGGCGAAAACGATTGTGTCGCAGGCGGCTTCGACTTTCGCCCGCTCGCCCGCGCCGACATTAAAGCTCGCGGCGTTTTCGGCAAACCGCGACTTGAAATGCTTCACCCAGGCGACTCGCGCGTTGTTTGTTCGCGGAATAATCGGCGGCATATTTACCTCTCAACGGTCGGGACAAATAACTTTTCCCTCAAAAAATATTGTTTTTCCCGACATCAAAAAATATTTCCCCGAAGTTTAAAAAACATTTCCCCAAATATAAATAACTTTTCCCGGCATCAAAAAGACATTTCCCCAAATATAAATTATTTTTCCCAAAATACAAATAAATTTTCCCGACGACATTTTCTTTTTTACTTCGGGAAAAGTTATCTGTCCCGACCATTTACACGCCGGGCGGAAAGATTCGGAGACGGCTCAAAGCGTTTGCGTTTCCGTTTTTAACCTAAAGTCGGGTTGTTTTTAATGTTTTGGAAAGCTGCCAGAAGTTTTTTACGCTCGATATTGTCTTCGACGCCGGACAGTATCTTTTTCAGCACTCTGATGCCGGATTCGAGGCGTATTCGGGCGGAATTCGCCTGTAAAAGCTTCAGTTGTTCGCCCAAATCGAAAGAGAAAAGCGAAGCCATCGTAAAAGAAAACAAATCAAAGTCCGGCGGATTCAGCAGCGGCGCTTCGTAAGCCGGTGCGCCGAGCGTGCGAAGCATTTTGGTCATCATCTCCTGCACGAGCAGGCAGGCTTCGCGCGTCAGGCTTTCCAATTTTTCCGGCTCGCTTTCTATATCGTTGAAAAAAATTATTTCGGCGACCGGATACGGCTTGCCGGTTTCGACAAAACGCGCGATGCGATAGCGGCTGATGCCGCGCATTTTGATATTCGAGTCGCCGCCGGCGAAGGTATTCGATTCGACGAGCGCGGCGATACAGCCGACGCCGTTGATATAAGGCAAGCCGGTTTTTTTCTCCGCCAGATATTTGTTGGTGACGCCGAAAAAACGGTCGCCGAACGTGATGTCGGCGAGCAGCTGGCGGTCGGCGGGTTTGTCGATGTGAACCGCATCGAGCGGCGTCTCGTACGGCAGCAAAACCTCCGACCAAATGAAAATCGGAAGCTGTGTAATATGGCGGACTTCTTCGGGCGTTTCGGTCATATTAATAAGTGAGAGGTGAGAAATGAGAAGTAAGAATCATTTTCAGTTCTCAGTTCTCACCTCGGAGTTTTCAGTTATCTTCATCGAGATAAAATCGACAATCTTTTCCGGCTCGTCGTCGCTGAGCGCCATTCGTTTCGCGCCGATGACGGCTTCGGAGATGTTTTCGACGCGCGTTTTGTAACGGTTGTCGCGGACGATTAAATCTTCGATGACGCGGCGTTCGAGCTTTTCGCGCGAGGCGTCTTCTTCCAAATCGGCGGCGACGGCGTATTCGACCGGCGCGGAATGATTTTTGATGCGCACGTGCAGCGCGTTCGTCAATCGCTGCGCTTCCTCGCGGATTGTTTTCAGCTCCAGCAGCGAATTCGGAAAACCCAGATGCCCGCGCAGCGTGATTTCGATAATCGGCGGCAGGGAAAACGATGAATGATGAACGCGGAACGATGAATTCGTCAGTTCATTTTCCGAATTCGCCATTTCGCGTTTCGCCTTCATCATTTCGCGCACTTCGTTTATCGGTTCGCCTTCTTCGTTTACCAGGTTGCCTTCCGCGTTCATCGTTCCGCGTTCATCATTCATCGTTTGACTCGCGCCGCGCGCTTGATTTTTGACCATTTCCAGAACGCCTTCGGTAACTTCTTTTGCTTCCTGACAGCGCGAAACGTCGAACGAAAGACGCTGAAACGGGCGCTGGTGATAATCGCGGACGTGGCGCGCCGTGATTTGATTTTGCTCGTCGACTTCGACCAGAAACGCGCCGCGCGTTTCGCGGTATTCGTCGATGCTGGTGATTTCGAGCGAGCCGGGATTGAACGCCCAGTTGTCAATCTCGTAATGCTTGTGCGTGTGTCCGAGCGCGACGTAATCGGTGACTTCCTTAAGCTCTTTCAGATTTACCAGCGACAGCGCGGGAATCGGGTGCGTCTGATGACCTTCGACGTCCGTATGCAGCAGTAAAATGTGAAACGCGCCGGCGCGCCGGTTGTCTTTCAGCGCTTTGGTCAGCATCGGAATCGCCCAGTTTGCCGACGCGCCGTACCAGTTCGACCCGAAAATCCGGGCGTTGCCGATGTCTACAAAACCGCCTTTGCCGAATTCCTCGTCCCACGCCTCATAAAACATCTTGCCTTCGACGTTCTTCGGCTCCAGCAAATATAAAAGATTCCAGTTCGCCAGCGAGCGCAGCCAGCTGTATTCGCTGTCGTTGTGTTTCTGGTCGTGATTGCCTTCAATCGTGATGACCGGAATACCGGCGTCGCGCAGCAGGCTCAAACCGGCAAAAGCATAATTCATCGTTTCGGGCGGCACGTTGCGTTTGTGAAAAAAATCGCCCGCCATAACGACGAAATCAACCTTTTCGCCGATGGCGTATTTTTTGATGACGTCAATCCAGGCATCGAAAAAATCGCGCGGAGATTCGTTGAGCTGGTAACGCGTGCAGCCGAGGTGAATGTCGGAAACGTGCAGGAATTTCATAGCTTTATTTTATCATAAGGAAGATTCAAACAGGATAGACGGGATGAGCAGGATAAATCATTTTGAAATCTACATTCGATTTTTATTTCAAACTTCCGGCAGATAAGTTTTTCATCCTGTTTGAAATAGCCTTTGCATATTCAAACCTCCGGCGTTAAATTATGCGTTATGAACAAAGTCATTCTTATCACGGGCGCGTCGAGCGGCATCGGCAGGGAAACGGCGAAGCTTTTTCAAACTAAAAACTGGAAAGTCGCCGCCACGATGCGCGCGCCGGAAAAAGCCGAAGATTTGCGCAACATTGCCGACGTCGAATGTTTTCGCCTTGACGTGACGGACGCGGATTCGATAAAAAGCGCGATTGCCGCGACGATTGAGAAATTCGGGCGCATCGACGCAGTCGTCAACAACGCCGGTTACGGCTTGGTCGGCGCGTTTGAAGCCGCCACCGGGGCGCAAATCGAAAAGCAGTTTCAGACCAACGTATTCGGCTTGATGAACGTCTGCCGCGAAATTCTGCCCGTTTTCCGCGAGCGTAAAAAAGGCATTATCGTCAACGTCGCTTCGATGGGCGGGCGCATCACGTTTCCGCTCTACAGTCTTTATCACGCGACGAAATGGGCGGTCGAAGGCTTTTCCGAGTCCTTGCAATACGAGGTCGAGCAATTCAATATCCGCATCAAAATCATCGAGCCGGGACCGATAAAGACGGATTTTTACGACCGTTCGATGGATTTGACGCGGCGCGCGGGCTTGACGGCTTACGACGGTTTTATCGACCGGGCGATGCCGAATATGCAGAAAGCCGGAGCCGACGCGCCGGGCGGCGCGGTTGTCGCCGAGACGATTTACGAAGCCGTGACCGACGGTTCAAAAAAAATGCGTTACCCGGTCAATTCAAAGATGGTTTTGGCGGCGCGCAAGCTTCTGCCGGACAGTTTGTTTTTCAAAGTAGTCAAAAGCGCGGTTTTGAAATAGCAAATCGGTGAAAAAAATGAGAATATAAACGTCAAGTATTTGTAAAGCCCCGTTCCGATTCAGAAACTTTCCCGTTTATGAGCAAACGAATGAAAATATCTCTTTATTATTACAACTACGCCGGTATAAGTTTATTGTATTTTCCGCTCAATCAACGTTCTTATGTGTGGAAGCCTACTTAAGTGTGCTACAATGACTTTCACAAGAATTGCGTCTCAGCATTCAGTACGAAAATAATATAACCAAGTCGTAACAAAACCTGTAAACAAGCATTTTGTTGTTTATTTCTCGATTGTTACGGCGCGATAGAAAGAGAATTTATGAAAATCCTGCTTTATAATCCCGATAATGGCGTCACGCGCAATTTTATGCCGCATCTCTGGATGTTTCTCCTGCAAGCCCTCACGCCGAAAGAACACGAAGTAATTTTGATTGACGGCAACGCGAAAGCGATGAGCCGCGAGGAACTGGTCGCGTTTTGCCGCCGCGAAAACGTCGGTCTGGTCGGCATCGGCGCGATGACGCGAATGGTGGCGCGCGCTTATCACTTCGCCGACGCTCTGCGCGAAGCCGGAATAAAAGTCGTGATGGGCGGACCGCACGTGACGGAATGCCCGGACGAAGCGCTCGGCAAAGACGGCGGAATCCGCCACGCCGACGCGGTCGCTCTGGGCGAAGCCGACGAAACCTGGGGCTTAATCGTCGCCGACGCTGCCAAAGGCGAATTGAAGGAAATTTACCAGCCCCAAACGGACGCCAAAGGCAACGACTTAAAGCCTTCTTTGCAGCCTTATCCGCATATTCCCTGGGAAACTCTGGATTTGGAGCAATTCAGCCTCGTCCCGAAATTTTTCCGTCCTTACCTGTCGAAAATGGGCGACGGCTGGGGAAGTTTCCACGTCGTGCCGATTGAGACGGGACGCGGTTGTCCTTACGGCTGCGAGTTCTGCACCGTGACGGGATTTTTCGGCGATTCGATTCGTTTTCGCACGAACGAAAGCGTCGTCGAAGAACTTTTGAGATTAAAAGAACGCGCCAAACGCGAAAAAGGACAAATCTCCGTTTTCTTTATCGACGACAATCTCGCCATCAACAAAAAGCGCGTCAAGTCCTTGCTCAGAGATATTATCGCCGCCGACGCGCAATTACCGTGGGTCGCGCAAATCAGCGCCAATCTGCTCGGCGACGAAGAACTGGTCGATTTGATTGCCGAATCCGGCGGCAAATGGGTTTTTATCGGGATGGAATCCATTGACCCGCAAAATATGGCTTCGGTCAACAAAAACTTCTCGAAGCCCGCCGATTATAAACAGGTGCTCGACCGCCTGGCAAAGCGCAATATTTATGCGATTACGTCTTTCATTTTCGGGATGGACAACGACACGCAGGGCGTCGCCGCGCGCACCGTCGAACAAATCGAAAGCTGGGCGCCGGGACTTCCCGTCTTCGGGCAGTTGACGCCGTTTCCGGCAACGCCGCTTTACACGCGTCTGGAGAAAGAAGGCAGACTCTCGCGTCCGAAACACTGGATGGAATTCGCGCCTTTTGTGATGGCGCACACGCCCGCCAAAATTTCCATCGAAGAAGCGCGCGCCGAAACAATCTCGGCGTGGTCGCGCTCTTACAGCCCGGAAAGAAACGCCGAAGTCCTCGAAGCGCTCAAAGACAAACCGATCGGCTATCGCATCAGCCATCTGGTTTCGCGTTTTTTCTTTCGCGGAATTTATTTTCCGCAGATGAACAAACGGGCGTGGATGAAATTGTTTTTCGATAACCGGAAAGCGCTCTACGGTCTGGTCAAAGAGGGCGCGAAAACCTATCGAAAGGCGCGGCGCAATAGAAGAGTAACGTCCGAATCCTTGCCGACCACCGAGCAGATTTAAGAATACATTTGTATAAATTCGGAAATGTTTCGGCGGTGTAAAACTTTTACACCGCCGATTTATTTTGTCAGGTTATTGTATATTTATTATTTTCGATTCGGCTTTTTGTAAAGCTCGATTCCTTCGTCCGCAATCTTTTTCGCTTTTATTGCGGCAAAGCGCCCGAGCGGTTTAAATTGCTTGCCTTTCGCCTCGTTGTAGGAAACGAAAAAATGCTCGATTTCGTTGACCAGCGTTTCGTTTAAATCGTTGATTGATTTGACGTCTTCGTGAACGCGCGAATTGGCGGCGACGGCGATTAATCTATCGTTGCGCCCGGTTTCGCCGTCCTTTTCGGTTTGCTCGGCTTCGATGACGCCGATGAGCCGCGACGGGACGAGACAGCCGACAAAAGCCGGTTCGTCCAGCAAAACCAAAACGTCGAGCGGGTCGCCGTCGCCGCCGAGCGTGTTCGGGATAAAGCCGAAATCGAACGGAAAAGAATGCCCGACCGCCAGCACGCCGCCGAGCTTGAAAAGCCCGAGCTTTTCGTCAAACTCGTATTTGTTGCGGCTGCCTTTCGGCGTATCGACAATAACGTTGAGGTCGCCGGACTCTTCGTCAAACGGCGCAATTTTAGCAAACGGACTGTTTTGTTTCTTCTGCATAAAACAATTTTGGAAACAAATTTCCACGTCTTCTTCGCGCGCGTTGCTTCTCAACCGGGAAAGAATTTTTTAGTAACTATTTTGTTGAATTTTCAAAAACAAGATTTCCCGCTTGAGAAGCAACGCGCGCGAAGTTAAAAGCTTTCGTTCGCTTTGGATTTCACGCGCAGGCGTTCGAACTCGCGCAAAAGCGGCTTTAAATGCTGAACCGTTTCGTCGTGCGCCGCGCCGTTGGTGGCTAGAATGCCGTTATGATTCTGCACGTCGTGCAAATCGTAGCGCAGCGGATAGCCGAAAAGGTCGGTCATTTTTCCGCCCGCTTCTTCCAGAATAATCTGCGGCGCGCACGTGTCCCAAAACTTCGTGCGCGGGCTCAGATGAATGTATAAATCGCAGATTTGCTGCGCAATCAAGCCGATTTTGATGCCGACCGAGCCGCGCTGGATTTCCTGCCGGAAGCCGAAATCTTCGATGATGCGATACATTTTCGGGCTGCGGTGATTGCGGCTCGAAGCCAGAAGCATTTCCGTAAAATTCGTTTTTTCGGAAACCTGCAGGCGCTTCGGCGCTTCGTCGTTCTGAATCATAAACGCGCCCGCGCCTTTCGACGCAAAATACAGAGTGTTGTGAACCGGCAGGAAAACGACGCCTAAAATCACCTCGCCGCCCGCCGTCAAACCGATTTGGACGCCGAAATCGCCGTCTTTTTTGATAAATCCCCAAGTGCCGTCAATCGGGTCAATCATCCAGACGCGGTTTCTGGTCGCGCGTATCTCTATCAAATCGTCTTCTTCTTCGGACAAAACGCCGTCTTCGGGAAAAGCTTCGGTCAAGCCGGCGACAATCATCCGGCTGGCGGTTTTGTCGGCTATCGTGACGGGTTCGGAGAAATTGTCCGCGCCGAGCTTTTGTTCGGCAATGATTTCCAGCGCGTAAAATTCCAGAATTGTTTTGCCCGCCTCGCGCGCCAGAGCGACGGCAGCTTCGAGTTCTTTTTCCAACATTACTTCTAATCTATCATATTTGAAATTTAGCCACGAAATTACACGAAAAGGCACAAAATTAGATTTTGTTTTGTTCGCCTTCGCGTGTGTTTGTTCGTCGCTAAATCTTCTGTGGTAAACTCAAACCTATGGCAGAAAGTTTGGCTTTTTCAAAGACGAAAGAGCGGAAAGTAATCTACGACGAGCTTGCGCCGCAGATTGCCGCGCTGGTGGCGGGCGAAACGGATTTGGTCGCGAATTTAGCGAATATCGGCGCCGCGCTCAAAGAAGCGTTCGGGTTTTTCTGGGTCGGTTTTTATATTAAAAAGGAAAATCAGTTGGTCCTGAGCGCGTTTCAAGGCTCGATTGCCTGCACGCGGATTGATTTCGATAAAGGCGTCTGCGGGCATTGCTACACGACGCGCGAAACGGTAATCGTGCCGGACGTCGAAAAATTTCCCGGTCATATCGCTTGCAGCTCGCTTTCGAAATCGGAAATCGTTTTGCCGATTTTCGGCGCATCGGGCGAAGTTTTCGGCGTGCTGGACGTAGACAGCGATAAACTCGACGATTTTTCACAAAGCGATGCGGAAGGGTTGCGAAAAATTGCAGATATTATTGAAAGAATAATTTAATGACGGAAAAATTTGCGACCGGCGAAGGCACAAAGCGTTTCGCCGAAAAATTTAAAGATGCAGCGAGCGGGCATTTTCGCGCGGCGCAGGGCTTGACCGTTTCGTCAATCGGCATCGGAACTTATCTGGGAAACTGGGACGCGGCGACCGACGAAAGCTACACGAACGCGATTGCGCGCTTCGTCGAACTCGGCGGAAATGTTATCGACACGGCGGCGAATTATCGTTTTCAGCGCAGCGAGCGAAATATCGGGAAAGCCTTGAAAATTTTAGGCGAAAAAGGCTTCGGGCGCGACGAAATCGTGATTTGCACGAAAGGCGGTTATCTGCCGTTTGACGGCGAGCCGCCGCGCGACGTTCGGACGTATTTTCAGGAAAATTTTGTCGCTCAAGGAATTGCGACGTTTGACGATTTGGTCGGCGGCAGTCATTGTATGACGCCGAAATATCTGGAAAGTCAGGTCAATCAATCGCTGCAAAATATGAATCTGGATGGTCTGGACGTTTTCTACATTCACAATCCGGAATCGCAGCTTTCCGAAATTCCCGCCGGCGCGTTTGAAGCGCGTCTGGCGCGGGCGTTTGAAAAGCTGGAAGAATTAAGACAAAACGGCAAGCTGCAATTTTACGGCGCGGCGACGTGGAACGGTTTTCGCGTGCAGCCTGCCGCCGGCGGTTATCACTCGCTCGAAAAAATGGTGAATATCGCGCGGCAAATCGGCGGCGAGGGGCACGGCTTCCGCTTTATCCAACTGCCGTTTAATCTGGCGATGCCGGAAGCCCTGCTTTTGCCGAATCAGCAGTTTAGCGGGCAGGTTTTATCGACCGTCGAAGCGGCGCGGAATCTGGATGTCTCGGTCGTGTGCAGCGCTTCGATTTTGCAGGGAAAACTGGCGCGGAATCTGCCCGCAAACGTTCGCGAAACGATGGGAAATCCCGAATCGGACGCGCTGGCGAGCCTGCAATTCGTCCGCTCGACGCCTTTTGTCACGACGGCGCTGGTCGGAATGAGCCGCGAAAAACACGTCGAAGAAAATATGCGGCTGGCGCGAATCGAAGCGGTTCCGGCGGAAACTTATCAACAGCTTTTTGCGGCGGGCTGATTCGGGAAACTAAAAAAAACTAAAAAAATAATAAGAGCGAACCGCGATAAACGCGCCGGTCAAAAAGGGAAGAAAATTTTAGGAAAATACGGCGGCGGTTGAAATAAAAGCGTTTTTGACGGAAACTTACCGGCAAATGGTTTCGTAAACTTTGATGTTTCGTAAACTTTGATAATGAAAATAACAACATTTTTAATCACGCTGCTGGTAAACACGTCAATCGGCTTTTTTTTGTTTTTTATGCTGCTGCTTGCGATGAACGGCTTTCATGAGAACGATGCGACGCCGGGTTTGCTTTTGTATATCGTTTGGGGTTTGCTTACGGCAGTAATTACGGGCGTTTTAGGCGCTCTGCTGGCAAATTATCTGGCGACGAAAAAAGCTCTGAACAAAATCCTGGCGACGATAATTTCAAGTCTGATATTTGTTATCGCCGGCGGCGTTTCGATTATTGTCGGCGCTTTCGGGGCGGTTCTTTTGGCATCGGCACTAAAATAAAATTTATGGCTACGAGCGACGGAAAAATTGATAATTACACGGAATTCTGGGATTTTTACGTGCTGGAACACAGCAATCCTTTGACGCGCTGGTTTCATTTTATGGGGACGACGCTCGGCTTGATTCTGCTGGTCTGGTTCGTGCAGCTCGGCGCGTGGTATTATCTGCCGCTCTGCCTGGTAATGGGCTATGCTTTCGCCTGGTTTTCGCATTTTTTTATCGAGAAAAACAAGCCCGCGACCTTTAAATACCCGCTCTGGTCTTTTATTTCCGACTACAAAATGATGTGGTTTATGCTGTCGGGCAGAATGAACGAGGAAGTCCGGCGCGTGGAAAATATAAACAAGTGATGAATAATTGCTTTCATTTCCGCGTTAATTCCTGCTTGAACGTTAAACAACATTTTATTCCGAATCTGTTTCAAACGCTCTGAATATCAAACTTTCGCTCTGAATATCGAATTTTCGATATTTGCCGCCGTTTATTTCAAAATCCTTTTCAGATTATCTTTCGCCAGCTTGTTTTCCGGGTCTAATTCCAGCGCTTTGCGATAATCGTCGATGGCTTGTTCGATGTTGCCGATGTCTTCATACGCCGCGCCGCGATTATTGTAGGCGGAAAAATGATACGGATTAAGCTCGGCGGCTCGGGTGTAATCGGCGATTGCCTTTTGAAACTCGCCGGTCGCGTGATACGCTGCGCCGCGATTGTTGTAAATCGCGTAATCGTTCGGATTAAGCTCAATTGCCAGCGTGTAGGTTTCAATCGCTTTATCAAATCTCTTGCGCGCGTAGAAATTATCCGCCTGCCGGTAGAATTCTTTGGAAGCGCGAATCGCCGCGTCGTCAACCGGCTCGATAGTGGAATTTGCGCTCGACGAATTTGCGCTCGACGAATCGGGAACGACTAAAGCCCGCGAAGACAAGCGACCGAACATTAAAACCGCCAGTACAATGACCGCCGCGCCGCCGGCTAAAAGCAGCGAGAAAACAGCCGCCGTCGAAAATTTGCGATTGGCGAGAGTTTGCCGGAGATTGTTTAGTAAATTCGCGTCCGTTTTGACCGGAATTCTCATTTTTGTTCCGAGTTCGACGGATTCGGCGGTCGGAAAAACTTTGACCGTTTCAAACGGCGACGGCTGCGGCTGCGTAGAAAACCATTCCAGAAAACTCTCTAAATCCTCGCGCATTGCCGCCGCGCTTTGATAGCGGAGCGGCGGATTTCGTTCCGGCTCGCGGTCTTTTTCCAGCGCCTTATAAATGATTTGCTGCAAGCGCTGCGGAATGTCGGCGGGCAGCGGTTCGGGTTCTTTCATCAAAACCGCATACATAATTTCGGACGGCTGACCGAGCGGAAACGGCAGTTTGCCGCTCAAAAGATGATAAAGCAGAACGCCGACCGACCAGACATCCGTCTGCACGCTGCGGACGCCTTCAAACGATTCGGGCGACATATAGCTGTGCGTGCCGATGACGGTCGAGCTGACCATCGTCGTTTCGACCGCGCGCGAAATGCCGAAGTCGGCGAGCCGCGGCGTATCGCCCTGCATCAGGATATTGGCGGGTTTGATGTCGCGGTGAATGATGTTTTTAGAATGCAGATATTCTAAGCCGTTGAGGACGCCGGTGACGATGCGCACGGCTTGCCGGACGGGAATTCTGCCCTGTTTTCTCAACATATCGGCGAGCGAGCCGTCTTCGATATACTCGCTCAGGATGACGACCTGACCGTCGTAAACGTCCGCGTCAATCAAAGGCAGAACGTTCGGATGCCCGCTCGCTTTTTCCCAGAGCGTCGCTTCCTGGCGAATGGCTTCAAAATTAAACTGACCGGCGTGCGGCAGCTTCACCGCAACTTTTTTGGTCACGAATTGCGAGCGTTTTTCCGCCAGCCAGACTTCGCCGAAACCGCCTTTGGCGAGCTTTCTGATTAATACGTAACTGCCGAATTTTTGCCCTGCTTGAAACATTGATGTATTTGATTATAAGCAAACCGGAATGGTTTTATGTAAGTTTATTTAAGATAATTTTGTATTTCGGCGATTGATTCGTGCGAAATTAGTTGAAAAACGCGTTTATCGGTGTCATTCGGCAGATGTTTCGCCGTCAGGCTGTCGGTAATCACAAAGCTGCACGAATCCAAGCCTTTTTTCCAATCCGCTTCGCGCGTATTGCGCACCACCAGATTTTCTTCGCCGATGCCGACGGCGACGAGCATCGTCTGCGACCAGCGCAGAAACTTTTCCCAGTGCGAGACGACGCCGACCAAATCGGTTTCGCCCGGTTTTTCCTTGCCGCGCATCGAATCCTGCACGGAATTTAATTTCAGCCGGACGAAAGCCGCCGGCGCGGCAAAATTTTCCGCCGCATCCGAAAGCGAAACGATTAGGGAATTTGCGGCGAAGCCGTCTTTTTCGGCTTTGGCAAAATCGACGGCGGAAACCGGCGCGGCGAAATGCGCGGAGATTTCGACGGCGAGAATGCGGCTTAAATCGACGTCCGATTCGACAATCACGATTTTCTGCGGCTTTTTCGCTTGCAGCCGGAAATTAAGCCGCGTTTTTATCTGCTTGTTTTCAAAACCGCGCCGCCGCGCATCATTCAAAAACGACGAAATCAGACGGTCGAGCTCGCTTTCAATCTGCCGTGCCGTTTCGTTGATTTTCAATTCCGTCACTTTTCGCGCGTAAACGCCGCTGCCGACGCGCGACTCGACCCAGCCGTTTTCCTCCAGCCAGCGATACGCCGCGCTCGCCGTGTTCGGATGAATCTTCAGCCGCAGAGCGATTTCGCGCACGCTCGGCAGCCGGTCGCCCGCCTGTAAGTCGCCGCTCACAATCGCCAGCATCACCTGCCGCGTCAACTGCTCGCGCAGAGAGATTTCGCTGTTTTTGGAAAGCCAGAGTTTCATAATAACGGAGAACTGAGAACTGATAACTAATTCTTTTAACTATCAGCTCTCAGTTCTCGCTTAATCGCGTTTGAAATCATTTCGAGCGAGCGATTTTGACGATACGAAATATTAAAATGACCGTCGTCGAATTCTTCGTGGACGTGCGGAATATCGAAATCACGCAGCTTTTTGCACAAAATTTTCGCGCCGACGTCGAGCGCAAATTCGTCCCGCGTGCCCGCATCAATATACAGCAATTTCAGGCTTTTCAAGTTTTCCACAGACTTTTCCACAAGTCGAACGGGGTCGTGCGCCAGCCATTTCGCCCAGATTTCCCCGCGAGTTTCGCCGGTCTCTAAATCGAACGGCAAATCGAAACCGATTTCCGAATCGGGATTCGGCGAGTAGCACGCGCTCATTCCGATTGTGTTCAGCCCGTCAAAATCGTGCTTGCCTTTTTTCTCGTCTTCATTCCAGAATTTTTCCATCAATTTTTTCGGGTCGCCCTTGACGGAGCGAAAAGCGTGCGCGAAGCCGGGCAGATAGCAATATTCAAAAAAGCAGTCGCCGCTGGTCGAGCCAGCCAGACCGAACAGGCGAGCGTGGCGCATCGCCATAATCAGAGCGCCGTAGCCGCCCGAAGATTTGCCCATCACGGCGCGCGCGTTTTTATCGCGGATGGTTCGGAAATTTTCGTCGATGAACGGCACGATTTCGCGCGTCAAATAATCTTCGTAATTTCCCGTCGCGCTCGAATTGATATACTGCGAGCCGCCGTAATAAGTAAAACAATCGGGCATCACGACAATCATCGGCTGGATTTTGCCTTGACCAATGAGCCTGTCCATTCTTTCGGCTAAATTCGGCGTAAAAGCGCTGTCGTTCAACAGCATCCGCCCGCGCCCGGTAAAACCTGTCAGGCAGTAAACGGTCGGAAAATCCGCGCCGCTTTCTTCGTATTCGGGCGGAAGATAGACGATAACTTCCCGCACGTGTTTATCATTGAGCGGATTGTTTTTTAAAATCCCGCTTTCGTGTCGCAGAGTTTTGACGGTTCCTTGCTTCATAAATTTAATTTTTAACGCAAAGTTTAGTAAGTAAAAAGTAAAAAGTAAAAAGTAAAAAGTGAGAACTGAGAATTGAGAACTGAAAATCAAAGCCGAATATCATTCATCAACGCCTGCGGCTCGCCTCTTCCTTTTTACTTTTTACTTTTTACTTTTTACTTTTTACTTTAAACTCTCTGTATGGCTGGCGGCGATTTAATCAATGTGAATCCGAACGTTTTGAATTCGACCATCGAATTTCTGACGGCGATGATTACGCCCGCGCTGCTTATCTCGGCGACCGGCTCGCTCGTGCTTTCGACTTCGACGCGTTTAGGGCGCGTGGTGGACCGCGTCCGCGAGCTGGAAAGAAGGATTCAGGAATTGCTTGTCGCCGAAGATAAAAACGACATTCCGCTTTACGATAAGCGGCTGGAGGTCATCGTCGCGCTGCTCGATAAAGTGACGAGCCGCTCGCGGATTTTGCAGCGCGCGATGGTCGCGTTTTATTACGGCTTGGGATTTTTTATTTTAACCAGCGTGACGATTGCGATTGCCGGAATTTTGAGCATTTATCGCTGGCTGCCGATTCCGGTCGGCGTGGTCGGCATTATGTTTCTTTTTTACGGCAGCCTTCTGATGCTGCGCGAGGCGCGAATGGCGACGGCGACGATTAACGCCGAGATGGATTTTACGTGGGAGCTGGCGCGCACCGTCGCGCCGGAAAGCGTGCTCAGCAAATACAAACGCAATGTTTTTAAACAAGGAAAACTCAGAGCCAAAATTCATGAAACTCTGGCGAACCGGCGAGCTGACGACGAGAGTTGAGCAGTTGGAAAAACTGCTCGCCTCCTGCACCGTCTGCCCGAAAGACTGCGGCAACAATCGCCTGCGAGACGAAATCGCCGCGTGTTATTCGGGACGCCTGCCGGTCGTTTCCAGCTACACGGCGCATTTCGGCGAAGAACCCGTTTTGTCGGGCGTCAAAGGCGCGGGCAATATTTTTTTCGGCAACTGCAATCTGCGCTGCGTCTACTGCCAGAATTATCAAATCTCGCAGACCTGGAAAGCGCAGCGTAAAAACGAGGTGACGCACGAGCGGCTGGCGGAAATGATGCTGGAATTGCAGGCGCGAGGCTGTCACAACATCGGTTTCGTCAGCCCGACGCATTTCGCGCCGCAGATGGCGAGGGCGATTTTGCTGGCGGCGGAAAACGGTTTGCGTTTACCGATTGTTTACAACACGAACGCTTACGATTCGGTCGAGGTTCTGCGATTGCTCGACGGCGTTGTCGATGTTTATCTGCCGGATTTGAAATACGCCGACAGCGCCGCCGGTTTTCAATATTCGAAAGTGCGCGATTACGCCAAGTTTTCGCGCGCAGCGATAAAAGAAATGTTTCGGCAGACGGGCGATAAGTTGATTTACGACGAAAACGGTTTATTAAAACGCGGGCTGATCATTCGGCTTCTGGTTTTGCCGAACGATTTGGCGGAAATCCGCGAGTCTCTGCGCTGGATTCGCGACGAGCTTTCGCCGAAAGTCGCCGTTTCATTAATGGCGCAATATTATGCGACGAACAAAGCGGCGACCGACGAGCGTTATATTCTGCTCTCGCGCCGCATTTCCGAACGCGAATGGTTTGAAGCCGTCGAGGCGCTCGAAGAATTCGAGATGGAAGAAGGTTTTATACAGGAATACGAATCGGCATCGCACTATTACCGACCGGATTTTTCGGACGCGGAAAAGCCTTTTAAAGACATTCGGGATTTTCAGTAAAAAGGAAAAGGCGCGCGCTCGGTAAAAGCACGAATTTACGGGAACAAATTTCTAATTTAATTGTCTAATCGTCTTGGAGGTAATTCGAGATGAAAAGCGGAATCCGAAATTTATTGCTGGCGAGTTGTTTTCTTTTCGCAGTTTCTTATGATTGTTATACGCCGGGCGCCGATTATGACCGGCGAGACGGGCTTTATCCTGAATCCGGCGGTTACTCCCGAATGTTCAGAAAGGCTTACGGAGAGCGTTGGCGGAAATTGGGTTCGGCGACGTTTTTTCTGGGCGCGACGTTAACCGTCGCGGCTTGCTTTGTTTGGCGAAGAGAAGAACAAAACGGTAATAAAAGTCTTTCAATTCTTATTTGAGAGGAATAATTAAAATTATGAAAATTGGCGACACGGCACCGAATTTTAGTTTAAAAGACGGTCAGGGCGAGCAGTGGAACCTGTCCGAGCAGCGCGGCAAAACCGTCGTTCTGTTGTTTTATCCGGGCGACGACACGCCGGTTTGCACCAAACAGCTTTGTTCGGTGCGCGACAACTGGGAGCAATATCAGGCGACGGGCGCGGAAGTCGTCGGCATTTCGACCGATTCGGTCAAATCGCACAAGGATTTCCGCGATAAATACAACCTTACTTTGCCGCTTTTATCCGACGAAAAAGGCGAAGTCAACAAGCTTTACGCGGCGACCTCGTGGCTGCCGGGACGCTCGGCGCGCGCCGTCGTGGTAATCGACAAAACGGGTCGCATCGCTTATCACAAGGTTCAGTCTTTGAGCCTGTTTCGCCCGAAAGACGACGAAATTTTAGAGGCGATTCGTCAAGCGGAGAAATAAACGATGAACGAGAAATGATAAACGCGGAATTAAAAACAAAAACGCAGAAATTGCAATTCATCGTTCATCGTTCCGCATTCATCGTTTCTCTGTAATTTATGATAATCTGTGATTAAAACTGTATGAGGAGTTTCTAAAATGGCTTTATTATCGGGCGATAAATTCAAATGCACGCGCTGCGGGCGCAAGGACGAGCAGATGGCGTTTGCGCCGTTTCCGAACGAGCTGGGCGCGCGCGTTTACAACGAAATCTGTCAAACCTGCTGGAAGGAATGGCTGCAAAAACAGAACCAGCTTATCAACCATTTCGGGCTGGACGTATCAAGCCCCGACTCGCACGATTTTCTATTCGACAATCTGAAGATTTTTCTCTTTAACGAGGGCGTCGAACTCACGCAGATTGATACGACAAAGGAAGGCTCGGTTAACTGGTAAGGCAAAAGTAAAAAGTAAAAAGTAAAAAGTAAATTGCGGATTGTTCGGTGCGGGCAGTCCGCTTTTTCTTTGTTTTTACCGCCGCGGTTTATTGTCCGCTCCGCGCATTTCATTGATTGATTCCTGCCGTTTATTGAAAACCTATCCGCGCGCGCTGCGTATCACTGGTAAATTTATTGTTTATTCTTTCGGTTTTTATTTATTCAAACAATATGAAACACATACGCTTTCTTATCGCGCCGGCGGCATTATTATTTATTTTTTCGGTCGCGGCGTTTGCCCAGACGAACGGGAAAATCAGCGGCAAGGTAACTTACGGCGGCGACAACACGATTCTGCACGACGCGGCGGTGCAGATTGTCCAGCTGAAACGCACAATTTCGACCGACGCGGACGGCAATTACGAATTTACGGACATTCCGCCCGGTCGCTACACGCTGCTGGTACACATCGAAGGCTTTGCCGACGCGACGAAAATTGTCGATTTAAAAGCCGGCGCGAGCGAAACGGCTAATTTCGCGCTGCAAATCTCGTCGGTTCGCGCCGACGTGACCGTGACGGCTTCGGGAACGGAGCAATCGGTTTTCGATTCGTTTCAATCGGTCAATTCCGTCAGTTCGACGCAGATTACGGAAAGAGCTTCGACTTCGCTCGGCGAGGTTTTGGAAAACGAAACCGGCGTCGCGAAACGCAGCTTCGGCGTCGGCTCGTCGCGACCCGTGATTCGCGGCTTCGACGGCGACCGCGTGCTGGTTTTGCAGGACGGCGTGCGCGGCGGCTCGCTCGGCTCGCAGTCGGGCGACCACGGCGAATCGGTCGACCCGCTCAGCGCGGAGCGCATCGAGGTCGTCAAAGGTCCGGGCACTTTGCTTTACGGCAGCAACGCGCTCGGCGGCGTGGTCAACGTCATCGGCAACGACGAAAACGAAGCGCACAAAGGCTTTCGCGGATTTTTCACCGCGCTCGCCGGCACGGCTGACCGTCAGGGCGGCTTGGCAGGCGGTTTGGAATACGGTTTTAAAAACTGGCTTTTTCGCGGAAATCTGAGCGCGCAGCGGTCGGACAATTACGCGACGCCGCTCGGCATTATTCCGAACAGCGCTTCGCGTTCCAATACGGGTTCTTTCGGCGTCGGCTATTACGGCAATAAAGCGTTTGTGAGCGGAACGTTTAACGCCGACATTCGGCGCTACGGCATTCCTTTCGCCGCGCTTTTCGAAGGCGGCGAGGAAACCGCGCCAAACTCGCTCGGCGGCGAGCTCCCGTTTGTCGATGAAGACGTCGATATTCGTATGCGCCGCCGGAATTTCCGTATCAACGGCGGCTTTCGCAATCTGAACAATTCGTTTCTGAGCAGCGTCAATTACAATCTCGATTACACGAATTATCGCCACAAGGAAATCGAAACGATTGACGGCGTTGACGAAATCGGCACGATTTTCGACAACCGGACTTTTTCGTATCGTTCCGCTTTTGAGCAGACGAAATACAACCGTCTGACGGGACGTTTCGGTTTTGAAGGCTTTAACCGCGATTACGAAATCAACGGCGCGGAGCAGTTGATTGAAGGCAAAGTCGAGCATAATTCGATTGCCTTTTTCGGTCTGGAAGAGATGGATTTCGAGCGCTTCAAATTTCAATTCGGCGGGCGCGTCGAACGCAACAGCTATCGTCCCGAAAATCCCGGTTTGCTCGAACGCACTTTTACGGGTTTTTCCGGCGGAGTCGGCGCGAATTTCAAGCTTTGGAAAGGCGGCGCGTTCGTCGCCAATTACACGCATTCGTTCCGCGCGCCGTCGCTCGAAGAGCTTTATAACAATGGTCCGCACGTCGGCACGATTTCCTTTGAAATCGGCAACGAAGCCTTGCGTCCCGAACAGTCCAACGGCTTGGATTTTTCGCTTCGTCATCAGTCCGAACGCCTCCGAATCACGGGCGATATTTATTATTACCGCATTAACAATTTCGTCTTTCAGGCTTTGCAGGATGCGGACGGCGACGGTCAGATTGATATTATCGAAGGGCTTCCCGTGCGGCGCTACGAGCAGCGCGACAGCAGCTATGCAGGAGCGGAAATCAGCGCGGACGTGACGATTAATAAATATCTCGTCTTCCTGGCGGGCGGCGATTTGGTCAAAGCCGAATTGACGGACGGCACGCCGCTGCCGCGAATTCCGCCGATGCGCGGGCGTCTCGGTCTGGACATTCGCTACAAAGGCTTGAGCGTTCGTCCCGAAGGCGTTTTTGTCGGCAAGCGCGGGCAGGGCGACATTTTTCCGCTCGAAACGCCGACCGACGGCTATTCGCTCTTCAACGTCGCCGGTTCGTACACCATCGGCAGACAGCATTTCGCGCATATTTTCAGCTTTAATGCATACAATCTGACGAATAAGCTCTATCGCAATCACCTGTCTTTTATCAAAGACCTCGCGCCGGAAATCGGGCGCGGCGTTCGATTTAGTTACACCGTCAGATTTTTCTAAAACGAGCAAAGGGTCGGTTAAAACTGCGAATGCCGGAATTGATTCAATCAATTCCGGCATTCGCAGTTTTAAATGGCTGGGGAGAATTTTACGGACTTTTACGGAACGAGCGCCGCGCCGAGCGGAATGTCGCCGTTCGTGCCGAAGTGATTAGCCTGAAGCTGCCCGTTCGAGCTGCGCAGGATGAAATAATCGCCGACCGAAGGACGCCAGACCGCCAAATCGGATTTGCCGTCCTTGTCGTAATCCGCCATTACGGGCTTGTCGCCGTTCGTGCCGAACTGCGTCGCCGCAAACTGCCCGTCGCTGCTTCTCAGGACAAACCACGTTCCGCTCGACGGTCGGAAAACGATAAAATCGTTTCGCGAATCGCCGTCCACGTCGCCGTTGACCGGCAGGTCGCCGTTTGCGCCGAAATGCAAGCCGGTGAAAGTGTTCGAGCCGCTGTTCAGCACAAACCAATCGCCCGCGCCCGGACGGAAAACCGCTAAATCCGCCGTGCCGTCGCCGTCAAAATCCGAGGCGTGATGCTCGGTCGCGCGCGGTTCGCCGTAGATGAAATCGTCCATCGCCGCGATGTCAACGCCGCCCGCGCCGTCGTTATTTGTCGCCGAAAGCGCCGCGTTGCCGCTTTCGATTACGACGCGTGCAATGCGCTCGCCGTTATTGAACGAAATTCCGACAAACGAAAGCCCGTTATCCTGAACCGGCGCGCTGGCGGCTGACAATTGCGCGCCGTCCGCGCCGTAAACGCGAATCAAACTGCGATTGCCGCCCGTCGCCGAATCGACATCCGCGAAAACGACGCCGAAACCGCTGACGGTCGCCGGAATCTTCGTGCCGGGAATGAAGAAATTGACTTCCAGAATATGCGTATTGCGGGCGATGAATAAACGCTGCGCGCTGAAAGTCTGGAAAATATTCGTATAAGCGGCGTTCAGATTGCCGAAGCGAACCGGCACGCCCGAAGCCGCGGTCGAGCTGACGGCAAACTGATTCAAAGCCGAGCCGGTCGCGTCTTCGACGGCGTTGAAAACGACGCCGCGCGGGCTGTTGACGTTAAAAAAGTTCGGCGGAAAGTTGTTCGGCTCGGAAAAGTTATCGGGCACGCCGTCCCAGTTAACCTCGCGTCTGCCGGACGTGAACAAACCGCCGACGCCGTTGTTCGAGCCGCCCAAATCCGCGCGAAATTGGTCAACGGTCGCTTGCAGTCCCGCCGCGTTCGCGCCCGAGCCTTGTCGGACGACCGGCGCGGCAAAATTGTTGATGGTCAAAGCCAAAATTAAAACGCATAATGTAGCAAATAAAAAGAATAATTTTCGTGTCATAACTTCCAAATCTCCAAATAATATTTATTTTTTCATCTCCAAAAGAGACTGCTTCCAATGTTTAATAGCGAATTAAGACAAACCGCAGATTTGTCTTCCCGCATTTGATAAAGGTGAATTCTGCCCTGCTCGATAAAGCCGCAAATCGTTTCCGGATTGATTCCGGCGATTTCCGACGCTTCTTCCAGCGTTAAAATCACGACTTCCGCGCGGCAGAACGCGCACCATTTCAAACACCTGTTCCGGCGGTTGTAAATCACCCTGACGCGCTCGACTTCAATGATGATTTCTCGTTTCATACAATCTTCTGTTTCCACTTTCCCGAAGTTGCGTTAAAATTTTTTATAATCGAGCGGCTTCGGGGTTTTCTCCGCTGAAACCATTAAAGCCGAAACAGGTCGCCCGAATCTTTAGAAAATTCTGAAATTCCGCTGAAAGATTCCTGAAAGTTTTATGAAAAAGTTATGAAATCTTTCGCCCGTAAGATTTATGAATTCGGTCAGTTTCGCGTGGACGCCGTCGAACGCCTGCTGTTTGACGGCGAAAAATCGCTCGCGCTGACGCCGAAAGCCTTCGACACGCTGCTCTTGCTGATTGAAAACGGCGGTCACACTTTGACGAAAGAAGAAATGATGGAGGAAATCTGGCAGGGCGCGTTCGTCGAGGAAAACAATCTGGCGCAAAACGTTTCGATTCTGCGCAAAACGCTCGGCGAAGGCGTTATCGAAACCGTCCCGAAACGCGGCTATCGCTTCGTCGCGCCGGTTCTCCTGGTCGAAGACGAAGAAAGCGTGCCGCTCATCATCCACGAAAAAATCCGCGCCCGCGTTTTGATTAATGATGAAGAAATCGACGAGAAAAGTTTCGATTCGTCAAACATCTCTATTACTCCCTTACTTTCGAACTCGGCTCTCCGACTTTCCGGCGCCGCGACTCCGCAGACGCATTACGCGCAGAGCGGCGACGTCAACATTGCTTATCAGGTTGTCGGAAGCGGCGATTTGGACGTGGTTTTTGTGATGGGCTGGGTTTCGCATCTCGAATATTTCTGGAAAGAGCCGCATTTCGCCGCGTTTTTGAATCGTCTCGCCAATTTCTCGCGCCTGATTCTTTTCGATAAACGCGGCACGGGTTTATCAGACCGCGTGCCTTTGTCTGAATTGCCGACTCTCGAACAGAGAATGGACGACGTGCGCACTGTGATGGACGCGGTCGGTTCGGAAAGAGCCGTGCTCATCGGCGTTTCCGAAGGCGGTCCGATGTGCTCGCTGTTTGCCGCGACTTATCCCGAAAAAACGACGGCGCTGGTGATGATTGGAACATATGCCAAACGTATCAGGGACGAAGATTACCCGTGGGGCGTGAGCCTCGAAGACCGCGAAAAGTTTTTCGATTTGATGCGCAACGATTGGGGGAAGCCGGTCGGCATCGAGGAACGTGCGCCGACGCTTGCCGCTGACGAAAATTTCCGTGATTGGTGGGCGACTTATCTGCGGATGGGCGCGAGTCCGGGCGCGGCGGTCGCTTTGACGAAAATGAACGCCGAAATCGACGTGCGCAGTGTTTTGCCGACTATTCAAGTGCCGTCGCTGGTCATTCACCGCGCGGGCGATATGTGTCTGAAAGTCGAAGAAGGACGCTTTGTCGCCTCGCGGATTCCGGGCTGCAAATACGTCGAGCTGGGCGGCATCGACCATCTGCCTTTTGTCGGCGACCGGGACGAGATTCTCGACGAAATCGAAATATTTCTGACAGGCGTGCGCCACGCCGCAGAACACGACCGCGTGCTGGCGACCGTGATGAGCGTGAAAATCGTCAACCCGCACGAGCAAGCCGTCGAAGTGACGAACTGGGAAGATTTAATGGAGCGCTCCGGCGTTTACGTCCGCCGCCAAATCGAGCTTTTCAAAGGGCGCGAAGTTTCCTTTGACGAAAACGGTTTGCTGGCGACATTCGACGGACCGGCGCGCGCGATACGCTGCGCGACGGCGATTACCGATTCGGCGCGGCGTTTGAATATCCGCGTCAAAACCGGACTGCACACGGGCGAATGCGACGTTCGCGGCGGAAAATACGCAGGCGTCGCGGTTGAACTGGCGCAAAAAATCGCCGGTGAAGCGGCGCTCGGAGACGTGCTGGCTTCGCGCACGGTGAAAGATTTGGTCGCCGGTTCGGGTTTGAAATTTGCGCCGTACGGCGTGAAATCTTTCGCCGATATTCAAGGCGAATGGCGACTTTTCAGCGTGGAAAGATAAATCAGCCACCGAGAGCACAGAGAGTTTAGAGATTTTTCAGGTTTTCAGGAAGGGATTGACAGGGATTACAGGATACACAGGGATTAATAAAATTATCTTTCTTATCTTTGTCCATCCCGTAATCCCTGTCAATTCTTTTTTCTCTGTGTTCTCTGCGGCTGATTTATCTTTCCAAACTTCTCAAACTTCGGTATCCTTCCGAAATGAGTCCAATAACGATTACGCTTCTTCTCCTGCTGGTTGCCCTTGTGCTTTTTGCCAGCGAGAAACTCCCCGTCGATGTGGTCGGTATTATTCTGGTTATCGGCTTGATAATGACCGGCATCCTGACCGTGCAGGAAGGTCTGGCAGGCTTCGGCGACAACATTATCATCACCATCGGCGGGCTTTTTATTCTGACGGGCGGGCTGATTAAAACGGGTTTGGTCGATTTAATCGGTCGCCGTCTTTACCGCGTCGCCGGTCACAACGAGTTTTTGCTGACGACTTTGATAATGGTCGTGGCAGCGGTTTGCGCTTCGGTTTTAAAAAATACGACGACGACCGCGATGTTTCTGCCCGTCGTCATCGGGCTTTCGGAGCGCGCGAAGATTCCGCCGTCGAAATTGCTGATGCCGCTCGCTTTCGGCGCGATTTTGGGCGGCAGCTGCACGCTTATCGGAACTTCGACCAATCTGGCGGTCAGCAGCGCGCTTTCGCGCTACCAGCACAGCCCCGATTTTCCCGAACATATCAAGCCTTTATTAGAACCTTTTTCGATGTTTGAATTAACGAGCGTCGGCGCGGCGGCGGCTATCGCCGGACTGATTTATATGCTCGTTCTCGGCTTGCGGCTGCTGCCGACGCGCGGCGGCGAAGAATCTTTCACCGAACAGTATCAAATCCGCGAATATATTTCCGAAGTTCTCGTCCTGCCCGGCTCAAATCTGATCGGCAAAACCCTCGGCGAAGCCGACATCAACCGCGAGCTGGATTTAAACGTGCTCGGCATCATTCGCGGCAAGGAAGAAAAAATCGCGCCGAGCGCCAGAGAACGCATCGAGCTGAACGATTTGCTGATTGTCGAAGGAAAAATCGTCGATATTCTGCGCATCAAATCCGAAGCCGGACTCGAGATAAAACCGGATTTTAAATTGAACGACCGGATTCTGGAAGGCGGCGAAATCGAGCTTTTTGAAGTGATGGTGATGCGCGATTCGATGCTCGTCGGGCAAAGTCTGAAAAGCGTCGGCTTTCGCAACAAATTCAATCTGACCGTGCTGGCGGCGACGCGTCATAACGAAACGATTTTTGAAAAGCTCAGCGCGATGAATCTCCGCTTCGGCGACGTTTTGCTCGTGCAGGGCAGGCGAGCGAATATCGAGCCGCTCGTGGCGGGAGGCGATTTATTGTTTCTCGAAGAAGTCTCGACCGGCAATATGCGGACGGAAAAACGAAAATGGGCGCTCGCCGCCTTCGGTTTGTTTCTGGCATTGTCGCTGTCGAAAGTCGTGACCGGCTACGACGTTCCGCTGGCGGTCGCGGTTCTGCTCGGCGTTTTGCTTCTGCTGGCGACCCAAACGATTCGGCACACCGAGCTTTACACTCTGATTGATTTTCGCCTGCTGGTTTTAATCGCCTGTATGATCAGCTTCGGCGTCGCGATGGAGAAAACCGAAGCAGACATTTATCTGGCGGGTTTGATTCAAACGTATTTCGGCGCATACGGCGCGACGGCGGTGCTGGCGGGATTTTTTATTCTGACGGTGGCGCTGACGCAGCCGATGTCGAATCAAGCCGCGGCGCTCGTCGTGCTGCCGGTCGCGGTCAAAACGGCGGTGGTGCTGGGCTTAAATCCCCGAACTTTTGCCGTCGCCGTGACTTACGCCGCGTCCTGCTCGTTTTTGACGCCGCTCGAACCGGCGTGCGTGCTGGTTTACACGCCCGGACGCTATCGCTTTTTCGATTTCGTCAAAATCGGCTCGCTGCTGACCGTGATTGTTTTTATCGTCGTGATTTTATTAGTGCCGCTGGTCTGGAAATTTTAGCGAATTTTCAGAGCTGCCAGTCTCCACTATCTTTCAGTGAAGCCTCGACTACGCCTAACCATTCTTCAAACGACTCGGCAGCCCAGTTGTTATCGACGCGCAGAAATCTTGTGTCATACGGGCGCGGCGTGCCGCCAAACCAGTTGAACCAGCCTTGATTCGGTATCCAAACCAGAGGCAAATTGAATTCTTTAATCACGAATTCTGTTCCGGGAGGGAAATCTGAACTTTTCGGAAGCCGGGAATTGTTGCTCATAGCTCGAACGCGTACGGCGTCTTTTTTTGAGCCTAACATGGATTATGAAGAAAAGTAAATTTGTATAAATCTGCGTTAATCCGTTGTTTCAAATTCCTAAAAATCTCTGCGTTTCCGCGTCTGTGCGGTGAAATTCTTTTGTATTTCTCGCGCCGAGCCGTTATAATTTCGCTAGCAGTCATACCCAAGTTTTTCAGCATCTAAAATTCGCTAATGAGAATTTCAGGAACGGAACGAGTAAAACTGTCTCAAAAACTGTCGGCGGCAGTCGCTTCCGATAAACCTCTGCGCACGCTGGCGAGCGGCTTCTCGCAGTTTGCGCGCGAGGCTCTGGCGGAAGCCAATTCGATTTCCGTCGAAAACATCAAAATCAAGCTGAAACGCCTGCCGAAGGAACTGGACGGCTTTCGCCTGGTTCATCTTTCCGACATTCATCACAGTCCTTTTACGAGTCTCGAACACATTTCGCGCGTCGTCGAGGTTTCCAATCGTCTGAAGCCGGATATGTTTGTGCTGACCGGCGATTACGTTTCGCACGAAAGCGAATACATCGCGCCCGTGGCTGAAGTTCTGGCGCAATTAAAAGCCGAACACGGAATTTACGCCTGTCTCGGCAATCACGACCATTGGACTGACGCGGAACTCGTCACGCACCTGTTTCGCGGCGAGGGAATCAATCTTTTAATCAACGAAGGTTTTCGGTTCGAGGCGCGCGGCACGAAATTCTGGCTCGCCGGCGTCGATGATTTGATGGTCGGGAAAACGGACGTGCGGGCGGCGCTCGACGGCTCGAATGAAGACGAATTTAAGCTTCTGCTCGCGCATAATCCGCAAATCGTGCGCCGCGCGGCGCGCTACAACGTCGATTTGATGCTCAGCGGTCACACGCACGGCGGGCAGGTCAAGCTGCGCGACGAGGAAAAAAGAATTCTGCCGCGCCGACGGCTTTCCAGCGGTTTGCACCGCCGCCGGAACACGCAGGTTTATATCACGCGCGGCATCGGAACAGTCGTTCTGCCGGTTCGCTATCAATGCCCGCCCGAAATTTCGGTGATTGAACTTTGTTGTAATTAATTTGTAATTTTCGATTTTAGATTGGCTAAGAAATGTTTGCCTGTTTTGGTTTTGGAAAGATTCGGGCTAGAATTATTTTTAAATAACAGCAATCGCAAATCTAAAATCTAAAATCGCAAATTCCGCCGATGTCAAGCATCATAACCATTCCAAATTTACTCACCTTTCTGCGAATGGCTCTCATTCCCGTTTTCGCCAGCCTGCTTTTTTACGAATATGTGGCGCTGGCTTTGCTTGCCTTTATCGTTGCGGGCGTTTCCGACGGCGTTGACGGATTTATCGCGCGCCGCTTCAAACAGGAATCCGAGCTGGGAACAATCCTCGACCCGATTGCCGACAAGCTTTTGATGACGACCGCGTTTATCATTCTCACGCTGCCGAACGTTTTGGAGCCGAATCATCGAGTGCCGTTCTGGGTCACTGCCGCCGTCATCGGGCGCGACGTTTTGATAATCGCCGTCGCGGGCGCAATCAATATTATGACCGGATTTCACGGTTTCAAACCGTCCTGGCTCGGCAAGTTCAGCACGCTCGTGCAGGTTGCCGCCGTCGTTTTAATTCTCTTCGCCGCCGTCACCGGCTACGGATTTTTTCTGCCCGTAACTTACTTTTTTGTCGTGCTTCTAGCCTTTATTTCGGGTTTTCACTATATCTTTCACGTCGCGCGCCTGATGAAGGAAGCGGAAAAAACATCTAAAATTTAATCCCAAATCTGTCTTTTTTAATTTCACTCCGAGACTGTATAAAAAAATCTTTTGATTTTTTTAAAAACCGATTATTGCCGGCACGGCTCGTGACGCGTATTTGGCGGGTCGTCCCTATTTTGTTGTTAAACTTACGGTTATTTAATAGAGCTTTAAATAACAACTTTTCAAGGAGTGGTAAAATGATTCCCAGTTTTGTTCGTGCAATTTTAGCCGGCGGCTTTTTAATGCTTTCCGCCGCGGCAGGCTTCGCCCGGGAATTTCCGTGCATTACCCGAAACAGACAGATAAAGATGGTTAAAGCTTCGGATAAATCGGCGGCTGACGAATGCCGGAATCGTCGTCGAAACGTGAAGACGAGGCAAAATCGAGGCATCGACAATATTACGATTGCCGGTCACGTCACGCACCAGAACGGCGTCCGGATGGTCGGCGTGACGGTGACGCTGGAAAATCTTAGTTCGGGAGTGATTCGCACCGTCGTGACGGGCGATACCGGCACATATTTTTTCAATAATCTGCAATTCGCCGACGATTATGAAATCACGCCTTCGAAGGCAGGTTACGAATTTTATCCGCCGTCGGTCATTATTAAAGGACTCGTCTACGACCAGGTTTTTAATTTTATCGCCGCGGGACCGCCGCCCGACCCGCCGACTCCGCCGGCAAACCAGCCGACGCTTGCCTGGACCAGCTATTATGACAATCCGCTGCCGCCCGGCTCGATGTCCGAGCCGAATGCCGATTACAACGCGATGTTAACGCGCGATGCGCAGGGCAGCGTCTATGTCGCCGGAACTTCCTATGCCGAAAATTACGAGAAGACGGGCAATACGGACATTTCTTTATACAAAACGGACGCCAACGGCAACCGCGTCTGGGCGCGAACTTTCGACGGCGCGGGACACTACAAGGACGGCGCGATTGATTTAGGCGTCGATGCCGCCGGAAATGTTTATCTCGGCGGTTATTCCTGGCAGAATCAAAACAGTGATTATGATTACGTCGTTTTGAAATACGACGCGGGCGGCAATCTTCTCTGGTCGAAATATTACGCCGGCAACGGCGGCGAAGATTTTCCGCGCTCGCTCAAAGTCGATGCGGCGGGCAACGCGTATATCACAGGCTATTCGTGGGGAACATACGCCAATTACGCGACTGTCAAATACGACACGAACGGAAATCAGATGTGGGCGAAGCGGTTTGTCGGCGGCTACGGTGAAATTGCGACGGAAGTCGAAGTCGATTCAGCCGGAAACGTCTATGTGACGGGCTATTCCGGTCACAGCGTGGCGGGCGATGCCGAAGATTTCGTGACCATTAAATACAGTCCGACCGGCGAGCAGTTGTGGCTGAACCGCTATGATTCGCCGCCCGGAGACGCGAACGACGACGCTTATGAAATGGAAATCAACGCGGCGGGCGACGTTCTGGTAATGGGTGAAAGCGATGATTTTACCGGCGCGCCGCAGACAGTTATTCATAAGATAAACGGCAGCAGCGGCGCGACCGTCTGGACGAAAAATTTCAGCGCCGTGATGGACGAAAAGCTGGAAGATTATCCGTCGGCGCTGAAGCTCGACCCGAATGGAAACATCATTCTCGCCGGAACGCTGTTTGACAATTTCACCTACAATCTCGATTCGTACGTGGCGAAGCTGAATGCGGACGGCGTTATGCAGTGGATGAAAACTTACGACGGACCGGGCGACGAAGATTACGACGGCGACCCGAAAATGGCGGTCGATGCCAGCGGAAACGTCTACGTCGGCGTTTCTTCGGAAGGCTTTGCCAATTTCGATATGCAAATCATCAAATATCTGCCGAACGGCAATGAGGATTGGACGTATCGCTTCGGCAACCCGTATCTCTACGACGATTTCTTTATCGAATGGCTCGACGACAATTCGCAGGCAAACCTGCTGCTCGACGCGCAGGGCAATGTCTACGTCGCGGGCGATTCGGTGATTCCCGACCAATCCATAAATTTGGTCGTCTTCAAGCTCGAACCGACGGCGCAGCTTCGCGCCGTGCCGTTCGATTTCGACGGCGACCGAAAAGCCGACGTCGCGGTTTTCCGTCCCGATACCGGATACTGGTATGTATTGAAGAGTACAGACAATTCGTATATGGCGGTGCAATGGGGCATATCGACAGATAAGCTCGCGCCCGCCGATTACGACGGTGACGGAAAATCCGACTTCGGCGTTTACCGCGAAGGCGTCTGGTACGTGCTGAAAAGCGCGGACGGAAACTATTTCGGCACTCAGTTCGGAATTCCGAGCGACAAACCCGTTCCGTCCGATTTCGACAACGACGGGCGTGCCGATTTGAGCGTTTTCCGCCAAGGCGTCTGGTATTCGCTGCAAAGCTCGGACGGCGCTTTTAAAGGAGTTCAGTTCGGCGCGGCGAACGATACGCCGCTGCCTGCGGATTACGACAGCAACCGCCGCAGCGACATCGCTGTTTTCCGCAATGGCTCGTGGTATGTCAAATATCAAAATGAATTGCCGCTCGCCTCGACGCAGTTCGGCATCTCGACCGATAAACCCGTTCCGGCAGATTACGACGGCGACAAAAAGACCGATTACGCCGTGTTCCGCGACGGCGATTGGTACGTCTGGCAGAGCAGTACGAATTCGATGCGGGTTCAGCATTGGGGCGCGAGCGGCGACGTTCCCGTTCCGGCGGATTACGACGGCGATAAACGGACGGATTTCGCAATCTTTCGCGGCGGCATCTGGTATATTCTGAAAAGTTCGGACAATCAATATTACGGCGTGCAATGGGGCTTGCCGAGCGATAAGCCGATTCAATCGACGTTTGCCCAGTAAATTCCGATTATTGAAGACAAACGACGTTTGGAAGCTTCCGAACCTCATTTGTCTTCCCGGAAAAACCATTTTCGTTTTACTTTCATCTGCAAACAATAAATATTTTGCGGAAAAGAGCGAGTAAAGTCTCGCTCTTTTTTTGTAGAAGTTTATGCAAATAAACTTGACAACAACGCACTCACATATTATTCTATAAACACATTCAACTTGCTGTTGTCTTTTTGGTGAGAAACGGCTTGATGAGAAGCAATAGCGATTATAAGTTTCGGAGAAGTTAAGAAATGAGCAAAATTATTGGTATCGATTTAGGGACGACAAACTCCGTCGTCGCCGTGATGGAAGGCGGTGAGCCGGTGGTCATCACGAACGAAGAAGGCGGACGCACAACGCCGTCGGTGGTTGCTTTTACAAAAGACGGCAACCGTCTCGTCGGGCAAGTTGCAAAGCGTCAAGCCGTAACGAATCCCGAAAATACGCTTTATTCGATAAAGCGTTTTATGGGACGAAAATACGAGGAAGTGCAGGGCGAAATCAAACAAGTGCCCTTTAAAGTGGAAAGAGCCGGAAACGGCGATGTGCGCATCGACGCGCAGGGCAAGCAATACAGCCCGCCGGAAATTTCGGCGATGGTTTTGCAGAAATTGAAAAAAGCCGCCGAAGATTATCTCGGCGCGAAAGTCGATAAAGCGGTCATCACCGTTCCGGCGTATTTTAACGACGCGCAGCGTCAGGCGACGAAAGACGCCGGCAAAATCGCCGGTCTGGAAGTAATGCGCATCGTCAACGAACCGACCGCCGCCGCTTTGGCTTACGGTTTGGATAAAAAGAAAGACGAAACCATCGCGGTTTTCGACTTCGGCGGCGGAACTTTCGATATTTCCGTGCTCGAAGTCGGCGAAGGCGTCGTCGAAGTAAAATCGACGAACGGCGACACTCACTTGGGCGGCGACGACGTTGACGAAGCGTTGATTAAATGGATTATCGACGAATTTAAAAAAGACCAGGGCATCGACTTGACGGCTGACAAGATGGCTTTGCAGCGCCTGAAAGAATCGGCGGAAAAAGCGAAAGTCGAGCTTTCGAGCGCGATGGAAACCGAAATCAATTTGCCGTTTATCACGGCTGACCAATCGGGACCGAAGCATCTGGTCATGAAAATGACGCGGACGAAATTTGAAGCGCTGACGGAGCCGCTTCTGAAACGGCTGATGCCGCCGGTCGAGCAGGCTTTGAAAGACGCCGGAGTCGAAAAGGGACAGATTGACGAAATCGTTCTGGTCGGCGGTTCGACGCGCATCCCGAAAGTTCAGGAAATGGTCAAGGAATTTTTCGGAAAAGAGCCGAATAAATCCGTCAACCCGGACGAAGTCGTCGCTTTAGGCGCGGCAGTTCAGGCGGCGGTTCTGGGCGGCGAAAAAACCGACATTCTTCTGCTTGACGTGACGCCGCTTTCGCTCGGTATCGAAACCTTAGGCGGCGTGATGACGCAGATGATTACGCGCAACACGACGATTCCGACCCGAAAGTCGGAAATCTTTTCGACCGCTTCAGATAATCAAACCAGCGTCGAAGTTCACGTTTTGCAGGGCGAGCGTCCGATGGCGGGCGACAATAAAACGCTCGGAAAATTCCATCTGGTCGGCATTCCGCCCGCACCGCGCGGCGTTCCGCAGGTCGAAGTGACTTTCGACATCGACGCCAACGGCATCGTCAACGTTTCGGCGAAAGACGTCGGCACCGGACGCGAACAGAAGATTACAATCACCGCGTCTTCGGGCTTGTCGAAAGAAGAAATCGACAAGATGATGAAAGACGCCGAATCGCACGCGGGCGAAGACACGAAACGCAAGGAAACGATTGAAGCGCGCAACCGTCTGGACGGCTTGGTTTACTCGGTCGAAAAATCTTTCGGCGAGCACAAAGACAAGCTCGACGCGGGCGCGGCGGGCGAAATCGAAGCCGCCATTTCCGAATCGAAAACGGCTCTGGGCGCCGAAGACGCCGACGCGATGAACAACGCGTTCAATCGTCTGCAAACCGCTTCGCACAAACTGGCGGAAGTTCTTTACAGCCAAGCCGGCTCGGCTCAAACCGGCGGAACTGAAACCGGCGGCGAACAAGCCTCTTCGGCGAGCGCCGGCGCTGGTGAAACATCTTCAAATGCGGGCGACGATAATGTTATCGACGCCGAGTATGTTGATGTTGACGAAGAGAAAAAGTAAAATCTCGTCCAGCTGAATTATCGGTGAACAGTGTTCAGAAAATCTGTTCGCTGTTCACCGATTTTACTGAAAAAAGCTATCGGCGTTTTCGGTTTTGAAAAATTATGAGCGGTTGCTTGGTTTGCGGTCACAGCCTGAACGCTGACCAGTAGGCTTCGCGGCTTCCACTGACCACTGACGAATGGCAAATAAAGATTATTACGGAATACTCGGTGTCAAAAAAGACGCCAAAGCGGACGAAATTAAAAAGGCGTATCGCCGTCTTGCGCGCAAGCATCATCCGGACGTGAATCCGAATGATAAAGCCTCCGAGGATAAATTTAAAGAAGTTCAGGAAGCTTACGACGTTCTTTCCGACGAGAAAAAACGTAAGGTTTACGACCGTTTCGGCTATTACAACGACAATCTCGACCCGGATTCGCCGTTCGGCGCGGGTGCCGGAGCAGGTCGCGGCGCGGGCGGATTCGACTTTTCGGGTTTTGCGTGGGATACCGGCTCGCCCGGTTCGAACACCGGCAGCGGCGGCACCAGCTTTCGAGACATTTTCTCAGACCTTTTCGGCGGCGGAAACCGGACGCAGGAACCGCCCGAGCCGCCGCGCCCGCTGCCGAAAAAAGGCAAAGACATTGAAATTCCGCTGGCGCTGTCGTTTGAAGAATCAGTCACGGGCTTGACCACGAATCTGACGGTTGACCGTTCCGAGCAATGCTCGCGCTGCCAGGGCGCAGGCGATACGGGCGGTCCGGTCGTCGTTTGCCCGACCTGCCACGGTAGCGGGCAGGTGCAGAAACAGGGCGGGCGCTTGCAATTTTCGCAGAGTTGCCCCGACTGCGAAGGAACAGGGAGACGCCGCCAGCCCTGCTCGCAATGTCACGGTAAAGGCGTGACGCCGAAAACCGAGCAGGTGAAAGTTCGCATTCCGGCGGGCGTCGATACGGGCTCGCGCGTGCGGATTCCGAAAAAAGGTCACGGCGGAAGATTGGGCGCCGAACCGGGCGATTTATTTATTATTACAAATGTCGGCAAGCATCGGTTTTTTACGCGCAAGGGCGATAATATTTACGTGACGGTGCCGATAACCGTGCCGGAAGCCGCGCTCGGCGCAAAGATTGAAGTGCCGACCGTGGAAGGCAAGGCGCAATTGAAAATTCCGGCGGGAACGCAGTCGGGACAAAAGTTTCGCCTGCGCGAGCGCGGCGTTCCGTCGCTGAGAAATCCGCAATTGCGCGGCGACCAGTTCGTCGAAGTGCAGATAACTCTGCCGCGAATTATCTCGGAAGAATCGAAGGAAATTTTGCGCGAGTTTGAAAAAGCTAATTCCGAAAGTCCGCGCAAGGCGATGGGACTGGAATAATTTTCGATTTTAGATTGGCGGTTTTTGATTGGATTCGGAAGATTTAATTCAAATTCCGAATCCAATCAAAAATCGAAAATCAAAATTCTAAAATGAAAAAGAAGGTTAAAACATACACAATCAGCGCCGTTGCCGAGCTTTTTGACGTGCATCCGCAGACTTTGCGGCTTTATGAACGCGAGGGCTTGCTGAAACCTTCGCGCTCGGAAGGCAACACGCGGCTTTACACCGACACCGACCTTGAACGACTGGAAATTATTCTCTCTTTGACGCGCGATTTGGGCGTCAATCTGGCGGGCGTCGAAATCATCCTCAATATGCGCGAAAAAATGGACGCGATGCAGCACGAATTTGAACGCTTTTTTGAATATCTGCGCACGCACGCCAACGATTTTCCGCGCCCGTCCGAACAGCTTTCCGACTCCGAAGCCCTGATTCCGATTTCGCGGCTCGTCCTGATACAGCAAAGTCACCGGAAAGAAAACGGCGGCGACGAATAATTTTACTTTCATTTAACCCCTAAATCCGGGTTTCCTGCTTTACTTTCCTGTCTTTTCGAGCAACAATAGACCCTTTCACAATCCCTTAAAAGATGTCCATTTCGTTTTAGCCCAGAATGGCGGCTGAAACCTATTAAAAATCTAGGAGAGCTTTAATGAAAAGTGTGTTTGGAAGACTTTTGTTTTCTGCTATCTTGCTGAGTTTATTGATGTTTACGTTTGCGGTCAGCGGTTTTGCGCAGGACCTCGACGATGTCACGATTAGCGGTAAGGTCGCCGATTCAAACGGCGCGGCGATTGTCGGCGCGACCGTCACGGTGACTCAGATTGAAAAAAATACGGAGCGCACCGTCGTCACCAATGAGGATGGACTTTACCGTATCATCGACCTCGAACCCGGAACTTACAAAGTGCGGGCAACTTCACAGGGTTTCGGCGCCAAAGAGCGGATTGACCTGGTCACGATTGCCGGACAAAACGTCCAGCTCGATTTTGCGCTCGCGCCCGCCGGCGTGCAGGTCGAGCAGACGGTTACCATCGGCGGCGATGACGCGCCGGCAGTTGATACGACGCGAACCGTCGTCGGCGGCACTGTGACCCAGCGAGAGATTGAAGAACTTCCGAACATCACCCGCGACCCGCTCGATTTGGTTTTCACGCTCGGCGGCGTCACGGAAGAACCGCTTTCGACGCGCGATTTGTCAAGCGACCGCGGAACGCGCGGCAGTTTCGCCCAGGGAACGACGCCGGAAGAAGCCGGAACTTTCGCTTTGTCGGGCGGCGCGGCTTACTCCAATAACATTACGATTGACGGTTTGGACAATAACGACGACCGCTCGGCGGGATTTCGTTTCCAGCCTTCGATTGAATCAATTTCCGAAGTTCAGGTAGTTACTAACCAGTTTTCCGCCGAATACGGGCGCGCTTCGGGCGGACGCGTCAATCTTCGCACTCGTGCGGGCAGCAATAAATTTCGCGGACGCGCATTTATGTTTTTCCGCGACGACAGCCTCAACGCCAACACCTGGAACAACAACCGGCGCGGGATAGAGCGGGCGCCGTTCAGAAACTATGACCCGGGCATTACTTTCAGCGGTCCGCTTGTTAAAGACAAATTATTCTTTTTCTCAGCCTATGAATACGACCATATTCAGGAAGATACGATTATTGACGTTTATGTTCCGTTAACTAACAATTCGCGTTTTGCGCTGCCGGCGCCGACAAATCCCGGTCAGGCGCTGCCGTCAAATACCGGCACTAATTCCATTCTTGTCGCGCCGTTTATCCAGGCAGTTGATACGCCGTCCAAAAAACACATATTTTCAACCCGTATTGACTGGACTTTAAGCGATGCAAACACTTTTACATTCGGTTACCAGATGGGACGCTCGAACGACTTGCGGCAATACAGCGGAACGAATCGGCTTGCCGATGCTTTAATCGGACGAGTTCGCAACTCGGATGCCTTTAACGCGACGCACAATTTTGTCGCCAGTTCCAACACGGTCAATCAGTTCCGTTTTCAATACTCGCGTCTGCGCCCGAATTCGACTCCGACCGGCGGCTCACAGGCTCCGGTTATCATCGTCGGCGGATTTACGCCGCCGGGAGATCCTTTTTCAGCCAGTCAGATTTACAGCGCATCGACGTCCGGTTCGAGCGACCGCAAGGAAGACCGCTTTCAATTTCAGAATACTCTGACACATATCATCGGCGGTCACAGCCTGAAGTTCGGCGGTGATTATCAACGCGTCAAAACCGAATTCATTGACCGTTTCGACGCCACCGGAACTTATCGCTTCTCCAATTTCTTCTTTTTTAATCAAAATTCGGTGACGAGCTTCCAGCAGAATTTTAATACCGAGTCGCAGCTTCAAAACAATTATCTCGGCGTCTTCTTTCAGGACGAATGGCGGCTTCGTCAGAATCTGACTTTAAATTACGGGATTCGCTACGAGCGGGAAACGGTGATTAGCGACAATAATAATTTCGGTCCCCGCGCGGCGATCGCGTGGAATCCGTTTAAAGGCGACAAAACGGTCGTTCGCGTCGGAGCCGGTATATTTTATAACCGCGTGCTGCTCCGCACGGTGGATGATTTTACCGCCGGCTCGCAGGAATTACGCTTTGATTCGAGAATTCGTTTTCCGGCGGATGTGGAATTTGCCCGTATTCGCACCTTTTTGAGCGAGCAATTTCCAAATCCTTTGACGCTGGACACGCAAATTCCAATCAGCGCGACGGCAACCAGAAGCGTCAGAGACTTATCGCGTCCGGGCGGTTTCCGCTCGCTCGACCCGAATTTAAAAATTCCCGAAAGTTATCAATTCAACATCGGTTTTGAGCGTGAAATAGCGAAAGGCATCGTTTTTGAAACGAACTTTACGTGGAACAAAACCGTTCGTCTCTGGCGCGAATACAATGCCAACGCGCCGGTTCTGCCCGCCAACACGCCCGACCGCGACGGAAACGGCAAAATAACTTTCACCGATTACCTGCTCGGCATCACGACCGGAATTTCGCGGTTTGTTCTCGGCTCGCCGACCGACGATGTCGGTTTAGCCAGTCTGACCGGCGGCGCTTGTACAGGCTCGACTCAGATTTGCAACGTTAACCTGAATTCGTCGCAAAATCGTTCGGACTGCGACAGCGCGCTCGACCCGATTAACGCGCCGACGCTCTCGCCGATTTGCCGCGCTTTAGCCGCTGTTCAAAACCTGCGTCCGGCTGAGTTTCTTTCGCAGGGCATTCTCGGACAATACGAACGGGTTGCCTCGATCGGCAACAGCCGCTATAAAGGCTTGACGCTCGAATTGAGAAATCGTTTTCGTAAATTCGGCTACGGTTTCGGCGGCGCGATGCGCCTGGTCTACACTTTATCGAGCTTAAAGGACGACGGCATCGTCAACACTTCGTCGGCGCAGGTCGTCGGCGATTTCAGCGGAGAATTTTCGCGCAGTCTGCTTGACCGTCGCCATCGTATCGCGTTTTCCGGAACTTTCGACACGCCGAAATGGCTCGGCGGTTTGCGTTTCTCGCCGCTCTTCCGTTTCGGTTCGAGCGCGCCGTTTAATATCTCGGTCGGCGGAAACGACCGAAATCTGGACGATGTCGGTAACGACCGCCCGAATTTCAACGGAACTTTGAGTGACATTAATTGGCGCAGATTCGGCACGGCTTTTTCGACCGAATCGGCAAACCGATTTTCGCAGCCGACGATCGGCAGTCCGGGAAATCTGCCGCGCAATGCCGGCAACGGTCCGCGCTATTATATTTTCGACCTTAATGTCAGCCGCCAGTTTAAGTTTAATGAAAGATTCATTCTTCGCCCGTCAATCGAATTCGGTAATATTTTAAATATGACGGTATTCGGTTTCGGCTCAAACTTTATTAATTTTGACGGCTTAAATTCGTCGAACGCGATTACCCGGCAAAATGCTCAGGACCAATTTCTGGCGCCGACCCGAACTTACCGCCCGCGTCAGATTCGGATTGGTATGAGATTCGAGTTCTAAAATTAATTTTTTTTCAGGTCAATACTCGCGGCGAAATTGTTTTTAAAAAAGAACAATTTCGCCTTTTTTGTTTTTACGCGGCGAAAAATTTAATGACGCGGCGCGGTTAATTATGATAGTTTATAATTGTTGAACGATTTTGTTCACGCGCAAAAATATGAGCAGTATTTTAGAACAAGACATTCCTTTCTCAGAAATTTCCATCGAATCGGTTTTGCTCGACGTTGATTTATTCGTTAAATATCGCTCGGCGGAAAAGGCTTTCAGTATTCTGCGCGAAGCGATTGAGCGCAGCCCGCGCTCGATTCCTCTGCGCGAAAAAATGCGCGATGTCTGTGTCGCGCACAAAAATCTGACCGAAGCGGCGCGGCATTGTCTCGCGCTGGTCTCGCTCTACATCACGCGCGAAGATTTCGATTTGGCTTACGACCGTCTTCAGGAAGCAAAACTGCTTGACCCGCGCATCTCGGTCGCGCCCGGACTCGAAGCGATTCGCCGCGCGCGCCGTCCCGAATTCGCCGTCCATCGCGAAAAATCTTCTTACGAAGTTCGCTCGGACACCGCATTTGCGGGCGATTTGGCGCTCGTCAGTATTTTCGACGCCGTGACGGTCGTGGAAAATTCCCGTCTGACCGGATTGTTGATTATAAAATCGGACAGGCTTTTAGGCAGCGTTTCATTTAACGAAGGAAAAATCGTGGACGCCGAAGCCAACGGTCACAACGGCACAATCGCGTTTCGAGATATTATCGAAGTCGCCAGCGGCGTGTTTGAATTTTCCACTTCCGAAAACGAGTTTCCGGTCGTTATACAAGTTTCCAGCAACACGAATTTTCTGCTCGACATTCTCACGCAGCTCGATACGGAAAAAGCCGAAAAACAGGGAATGAGAACGTTGAACGCGGACGACTTTGAATAACTGGGAACTGGGAACCGATAGTTGATAGTGAGAAGAATAAACTATCAGTTCTCAGTTCTCAGTTGTCTTCTTGACTTCGGACGAACAACAAAATATAGTGCTAATCTGCCTTTTATTCACAAAATAGCGCTATTTTTTGATGTTCAGACTTCAACGACTCGAAATCACAGGTTTTAAATCATTCGCCGATTACACCGAAGTAATTTTTACGGGCGACGGAATTACGGCTGTCGTCGGACCGAACGGCTGCGGGAAATCGAACGTTTCCGAATCAATCGCGTGGGTTCTGGGCGAGCAGCGCGCCAAAGCTCTGCGCGGCGGGGAAATGCAGGACGTAATTTTTCAGGGCACGAGCAAGCGCAATCCTTCGGGGATGGCGGAAGTCGTGCTGCATCTCGTCCGCGACGAGGAAGCGTTTTTTGAAGACGAGGAACACCAGCTCGGCGACATCGACGAAGCCCTGAGCGATATTGACGAGCACGCCGTCCAAATTGAAGATTTCGAGCCGGACGCCGAAGACGTGGCGGCAAACGGAAACGGTCATCGGGAAAACGGTTTCGACGCCGAAACCGCCGAAGTCGTCACCGCCGAAACCGGCGCGGCTTTGACGACGCAAACGAAAATAAAAACGAAACGCCATTGGCGACCGCGCCGTCTCGCGCTGGATTTCGCGCCGGGCGAATCGGTTTCCGTGACGCGCCGCCTATATCGTTCCGGCGAAAGCGAATATCTTTTGAACGGAAAAGCGTGTCGCCTGCGCGACATTCAGGATTTGTTTGCCGGAACGGGCTTGAGCGGCGCGCATTACGCGATTATCGAACAGGGACGCATCGGGCAGATTCTTTCCGCCAAACCTTCCGACCGCCGCACTCTGATTGAAGAAGCCGCCGGAATTTCCAAATTCCGCACGCGCCAGCGCGCCGCCGAAACGCGTCTGGAATCGGCGAAAACAAATCTGCGCCGCATTTCCGATATTGTCGATGAAATCGACAAACAGGCAAACTCGCTTCGCCGCCAGGCGTCTAAAACACGTCGTTTCAAGATTTTAAAAGAAGAACTGCGCATCACTCTGAGGCAGGTTTTCGCCGCCGAAGGCAGTTATTTAACCGAATTGGTCGGCGAGCTGGAAATCAATCTCGCCGAAGCCTCCAAAAACGAACGCGAGCTTTTCGCGCAAGTGACGGCAAAAGACGAAGCGTTTCGCACGGCGACGCAGAAGGCGCGCGAAGCCGAAGAAGAATTGAGCGATTTGCGCGCCGCGCACGCCGAAAACGCCTTGCAGCGCGACCGCGCCGAGCGCGATTTGCAGTATAAAAAGGAACAAATTGCCAATCTTGAAACGCGCGTCGAAGTTTTAAAAGGCGAAATCGAAGCGACCGGACAACGCCTCAAACTGGTCAAAGCCGAAGCCGAGCGTCTCGAAAAAGACGAGCGCAAAGAACGCGCCGAAGCCGAAAAACAGGAGCTCGCTCTGCGCGAAGCGGAAAATAAATATCAAATAAAAATCGGCGAATTAAGAGACATCGAAGCCGCGCTTGAAAAAGCGCGCGCCGAAGTTTTTCAGCACACGACCGCCTTTGAGCGTTTGTCGGAAATCGGACGCCAGCACGAAAGCACGATTGAGCGCCTGACCGAGCGCGCCGAAGGTTTAAAACGCGAAGGCATTCGCGCCGAAGAAACTTTCGCCGAGCATCTCGCCGAAAGCAAAAAGCTCGAAACAGAACTCGTCCAAGCGCACGAAAATCAAGCGCAGCTGCAAGAGGAAAAACGAGTCTTAAACGGCGCGGCTGGCGAATCCAGAGAGATTTTAAAAACCGCCGAAAAAGAATTATCGAATTTGCGCGAGCAGTTTTCGCGCACGCGGCATCGTCTGGAAAGCTTGCAGGAACTTGAGCAGCGCCGCGCGATTTACGCGCCGACCGTGCAGAAGCTTTTCGCCGAACAAAAGAAAATCGGCGTCGAATTTCTGGGCACTTTAACCGACGAGCTTCACGTCGAAGCGCAAGCCGAAAAAGCGGTCGAAAATGTTTTCGGCGCATTTCTGCAAACCGTTCTGGTCGAATCCGAAGCCGACGCGCGAAAAACGCTCGCCTATCTGAATGAAAACAAACTCGGAAGACTCGGCATTTTAGTTAGCGGTCGGCGGTCGGCGGTCAGCGGTCGGCAAAAGAAGAAAGCCGCGGACAACGGGCAGCTGACAACGGGCAAATTATTAAATTTTCTCGGCGTTTCCGGCGATTTTGCAAATCTTCTGGTCGAAGTTTTTCCGCGCGAAGCTTCCGCCGAAATGGTCGAAAATTTGGAAAAAGTTAAATCGAAATCCGACGAAATTTTCGTTAATTCCGACGGCGATTTGATGATTGGCGGAAAGCTTTTCGTTGGCGGAAAGGCAAACGCGAGCGAGAAAAATTCGTCGCTGCTGGCTTTCAAACGCGAGCTGCGCGAGCTGGAAAGCGCGGGCGAAAAATTAAAAAAAGAAATCGAAAAAGCCGAAAAGGAAACGGAAAAAGCGCGAAAGAGTCTGGCTGAAAAAGAAGATAAAATCGTCGATTTGCAATCGTTTATCGTCAAATTCGAGCGAGAGGTTCTGTCGCAGGAAATTCAGGCGCGAACTTTAAAACAGGAAATCGAACGCGCCGAGCGGCACAAACGCGTCGTCTCCGAAGAAACGAAACAGATTGAAAAAGAACTGGAAGAAATTCGCGTGAAGCGCGCGGAAACCGGAGCGAGCGCCGGAAAAGCCGAAAAAGCGCGGATTGCCGCCGGCGAAAAATTGGAAAAAATTTCGCGAAATCTCAGCGATGCGCGACAGAAAGTCGAACGGGAAAACGCCGATTTAAACGAAAAGCGAACCGCCGCGGGCATCGCCGCCGAACGCCGCCGCTCGGTTTCCGCTTCCTTGCGCCGCATCGAAGCCGAAGCGACCGAGCTCGAATCGCGCCTGGCGCGCCAGAATCTCGAAATCAACGAAAACGAAGCCGGTTATAAAAATTTAACCGCTTCAATCGCGGAAATTACGCGGAAAATCGAATCGGCGAAAGAGACGGAAGAATCGGAAAACGAGGAATTAGCCGAAGCGAGCGCCAATCTGAAAAATGCACGCGAAAGCGCCGACGCGATGAGCGCCGGGCTTGCCGAATTGAACAAGCGCTCCGCCGAGGCGAGAAATGCGCGCGCCGAATTGGAAGTGCGCCAGGCTGAAAGCCTGACGCGCCTGAAAAATTTGAACGAAATCTGCTCGCACGAACTCGGTCAATCGCTCGTCGAACTGGTCGAAACAGTCGAAATTGCGGAAGATTTTGATTTGGAAGCGTCGCGTCGGCAAACCGATGAGATGCGTGAGCGCATCGAAAGTTTCGGCGCGGTCAATATGCTCGCTCTCGAAGAATTGAGCGAAACCGAAGAACGCCTTTTATTTTTGACATCGCAGCGGCAGGATATTATCGACGGCATCGCGGCGGCGGAAGAAGCCCTGCGCGAAATCAAACAGCGCTCGCGCGAGCGTTTTCGTCACGCGTTTGAAGCGATAAACGAATATTTCCGCGAGTTTTTCCTTGAGCTTTTCGGCGGCGGTCGCGGCGAGATGACTTTGCTGGACGCCGAAGACGTGCTGGAATCGGGCATCGAAATCGTCGCGCAGCCGCCCGGAAAACGCCTGCAAAATATTCTGCTTCTTTCCGGCGGCGAGAAAGCGATGACGGCAATTGCCCTGGTGATGGCGATTTTCAAATATCGCCCTTCGCCGTTTTGTCTGCTGGACGAAGTCGACGCGCCGCTCGACGATGCAAACGTCGGACGCTTTGTTAATAAAATCGCGGAAATGTCTGAAAAAACGCAGTTTATCGTCATCACGCACAACAAGCGAACGATGGAAGCCGCGCGCGCGCTTTACGGCGTGACGATGGAAGAGGCGGGCGTTTCAAAAGTCGTTTCGGTGAGATTTGAATAAATTAAAATGAAGAAATTCGCAATTATATTTTTATTACTGGGCTTGAGCCTTTCGGTTTTTTCACAAACGAAATCAAAAAAAACGGCGAAGAAAACGACTAAATCAGCGCCCGTCGTGAAGACGCCGCTGAAAGCGGAAGCGGTTGAAACCATCGAAGCTGAGGCTCCGCAAAAGAAAAATTCGCGCGATGAATCGCCGCCAATCGTAACGGAAAACAAAGCTCCGCAGAAAAAAAACCAAGCGGAAAAATCGAATGTAAATCCCGTCAAACCGGAGCCGAAATATAATTATTATTACGAATTTACGCAGAAAGAATTCCTCGTCCGCCATATCGTCATCGAGCATGACGAGAACGGCAAGGGAAAAATCACGTTTGAAAAGAAAGATTTTGACGAGTCGATAACCGACCCGCTTCTGCTTTCGCCCGCCTCGCTGGAAAAAATCAAGGCTTTGTTTCAGACTCTGAATTTTGTCGATGCGACCGAAGCTTATCAATCCGCCGAAAGAGATTACGGGCATCTCGGCACGATGAAAATTCGCCGTAAAACGGATGGCAAAGAGCGGACGGTCACGTTTAACTGGACGGAAAACAAAGACGCGCGGGCGCTGGCGGAAGAATATCGCAAAATCGCGCAGCAATACGTCTGGCAGTTTGATATGTCGGTGGCGCGCGAAAATCAGCCGCTCGAAGCGCCGGGCTTGATGGACGCGCTGGAAGCTTACTTGAGAAGAAACGAAATCTCCGACCCGCCGCAGATGCTTCCGCTTTTAAAGGAACTCTCAAACGACGAGCGCATTCCGCTGATAGCCAGAAACCGCGCGACGAAAATAATCAAGCAAATCGAGAAACCGAAATAAGTAAAAAGTAAAAAGGCATAAGTAAGAAATAAAATCTTTACTTATGCCTTTTTACTTTTTATTTATGCCTTTTTACTTTTTCGCGTCCATTGTGTCTTTCGCGTAAATTATGCCGTTATCGGAAATTTTCGGCATTGTTGCCGGAAAGTCCATCTGTGAAAGATTGCGAACTGTGGAAATTGCCGAGTTGGAATTATCAAAGGTTAAAATTCCTTTACCTTCCAATTTAAACGGGGTTATTTTTCCGCCCAGAAATTTGCCGTCGGCGCCGATTTTAACTTCCAACACCATTGTTTCGGCGGTTGCGCCAGCCAGTTGAAACCAGCCGTAGGTCGCAAAATTTCCGAGCGAGTAAGCAATCAGGCGGTCTTTGTAAATTTCCATTCCGCGCAAAACGTGTGGTCCGTGACCGAGCACTAAATCGGCGCCCGCGTCAATCACCGTGCGGGCAAAAAGCGGGAGATTGCCGCGCGCTTCGCCGAAGAAAATTTCGGTGCGCTGCGGAACGCGAACGTTGCCCGCGCCTTCCGCGCCGCCGTGAAATGAAACGACGACGATGTCCGAGCGCCGCGTCAAATCCGAAACCACGCGCCGCGCCGCATCCAGCTCGTTGACGTTAAGCGAGATATTATTGTGCGCAAAGGCGACGAAAGCCACGCGTTTTCCTTTGACCTCCAGAATCGTCGAAGCAAACTGCGCGCGGTCGCTTCCGGCGTGTTTTATGCCGAGCCCGTCCAGCACTTTCCGGGTCGAAGCGCGACCGGCGTCGCCGAAATCCCCGGCGTGATTATTCGCCAGGCTCAGGACGTCAAAGCCAGCTTCTTTCAGATATTTGCCGTAGCGCGTCGGCACGCGGAAAGCGAAGCATCTGGTCGAAGTCGGCGCGCATTTGGTCGAGACGCCGCTATCGACCATCGGACCTTCGAGATTGGCAAAAGCAATGTCGGCAGCTTGAAAAAGCGGCGTCACGGCTTTGAGCAGATCCGCGCCGTCGTTGGGCGGCATTCGGGTTTCGTTCGGAAAAGTCGAGCCGAGCATAATGTCGCCGCCCGCGGCAATCGTTATCGGCTCGCGGTTGGTCGTCGGCGTCGGCGCAGCCTCAATTTGTTCGGCGCTGGCGGTCGGCACGCGGATGTCTTTGGTCTGGCACGAAGAGGCGATTATGGAAAGGCTCAGAAGTGCGATGCTTAATAAAATGAACGGAACTTTTTGTTTTGACATAGATGGAAAAACAGCTAAATCTTAGATGCTGATTTTTATAAATTTTGCTTATCGGGCGAATTAGACATATCTTTTTTTAAGTCTTTCAGGGAATCCGGCGGCTCTTCACGATTCAAAATTTCAAATAAAAATCTCCCGTCATTAATCAGATACCAGCCGAGCCAGCCGTAAAAGACTATCATCGCAATCGCCCACGCGATAACTCTGAGAAAAGTGTTAGCGGCTTCGTCATTTCTCCCAATCTCCGCGGGCAAAGTGAGTGAATAAAAAAAATAGGCGAAACGTATTGTAATCACGTTTCGCCCGAATCGCAAGGTGGTAATGCGCCTATTTTCAGGAACTCGCCGGAGCGATTTGCCTCGAAATCTCCGGCGTGCTCGCCGCCGAAACTTCCGTTGAATCTTCAATCAACGATTCGTTGACGAGTTTTTCCTGTTCGAGATTGTGAATCGCGTACGAGCCGGTCGCGGGCGAAGCCGAAGCCGCGCGCCCGACATAACGCAGGCTCAGATTTCCTTTGATTTGCGCCAGTCGCTGCTCGACGAAAAGCCAGCCGCCCATATTCTGCGGTTCTTCCTGCGTCCAGAAAAGCTGCGTCGCATTCGGGTAAGCGGCGAAAATTTCCTTCAGCTTTTCCGCCGGAAACGGGTAAAACTGTTCGAGACGAACAATCGCCACGCGGTCGTCGCCGGCATCTGCGCGCGCCGTTTCCAAATCGTAGAAGACTTTGCCCGAACACAAAACGATGCGTTTAACCTTGGCTTTGTCTTTGACTTTTGCGTCGTCGATGACCGGCTGGAAACCGCCCGTTTCCAGTTCCTCAATCGTCGAAACCGCCGCCGGCAGCCGCAAAAGGCTTTTCGGCGTCATCACAATCAAAGGGCGCACAATTTCCTGATTTACCTGACGGCGCAGCAGATGAAAATACTGCGCCGGCGTCGTCGGATAGCAAACCTGCAAATTGTTTTCCGCGCAAAGCTGTAAAAATCTTTCGAGCCGCGCCGACGAGTGTTCCGGTCCCTGACCTTCGTAGCCGTGCGGCAGAAGCAATATCAGGCGGCATTTTTGTCCCCATTTGTCTTCGGAGGCGGCGATGTACTGGTCGATAATCACTTGCCCGCCGTTGGCGAAATCACCGAATTGGGCTTCCCACGCCACGAAAGCGTCCTGCGCGACGCTCGAATAGCCGTATTCAAAACCGAGCACGCCCTGTTCCGAAAGCGAGCTGTCGAAAACGTGAAAACGCGCGCGCGGATTTTTATCGCTGCGCAGCTCGCCGAGCGGCGACCATTTCGCGCCGGTCTGCGTGTCATACATCAAGGCGTGACGCTGCGAAAACGTTCCGCGCCCGGAATCCTGACCGCTCAGCCGGACGAAACTGCCTTCGAGAACGAGCGAGCCGAACGCCAAAGCTTCGGCAAAGCCCCAATCCATCGGCACTTCGCCCGCGCCCATTTTTGCGCGGCGGGCAAGCTGGTTGACCATTTTCGGATTGACGTTGAAGCCATCGGGGACGAGCGAGATTTTGTTTGAAACCGTCCGGAGAATTTCGCGCGAAACGCCCGTTTCAAAAAGACGTGAGCCGTCTTCTTCCGTTTGCGGCGGTTTGAGCGCGGCTTTTTCCGGTTTATCGGCGGCGATTTGTTTGGCGCGCCGCAGAATGTCTTCGTATTTCGACACGACGCGATTCGTCATTTCATTCAAATCGTTTTCCGAGATGACGCCTTCGCGCATAAGCTGCTGCGCGTACAGATGCCGCACGCCCGGATGCGCCTTGACTTTGGCATACATCAGCGGCTGCGTGTAAGTCGGCTCGTCGCCCTCGTTGTGTCCGAGACGGCGAAAACCTATCAGGTCGAGCGCGACGTCCTTGTTATATTGCTGCCGGTAATCGAGCGCGATTCTAACCGTGCGGTAAGCCGCTTCCGGGTCGTCGCCGTTAATGTGAAAAATCGGAAGCTGCGTAATCTGCGCCGCGTCGGTCGAATAAATCGAGCTGCGCGAAGATTCCGGCGAGGTCGTAAAACCGATTTGGTTGTTGATGACGATGTGAATCGTGCCGCCCGTCCGATAGCCTTTCAGATTCGCCAGCTGCAAAGTTTCCATCACGATGCCTTGCCCGGCAAAAGCGGCGTCGCCGTGCATCAGAACCGGCAAGACTTTATCTATCATCAATTGGCGGGAATTTTCGTCATCCGTTCTGAGCTGGTCTTGCCGCGCCCGCGCCATTCCCTCGACGACCGCGTCGACGAATTCGAGATGGCTCGGATTCGATGAAAGCTGGATGCGGACGTCTTTTCCGGCGCGGCTTTTGCGCTCGCCGATAGCGCCCTGATGATATTTTACGTCGCCTTCGTCCGCCGGAAAGCTCGGATGCGAAATGCCTTCAAAGACGGTGAAAATGCGCTCCGCCATATCGCCCGTTTCGGCATTGCCGACGATGTTCGACAAAACGTTCAGGCGTCCGCGATGCGCCATCCCGACAAAAATTTCTTCGACGCCTTTTTCCGAAGAAAGCTCGACTAATTGGTCGAGCATCGGAATGACGGTTTCCGTGCCTTCGAGCGAAAATCGTTTCTGACCGAGATATTTTTTATGCAGAAACTGCTCGAACTGTTCGGCTTCGATGAGTTTTTGCAAAAGCTGTTTTTTCACGTCAGCCGAAAGCGCGACCGTATCGACAAATTCCTTGCGCACCTGTTCGCGAATCCATTGCTTCTCGTCCTTGCTCTGAATGTGTCGATATTCGATGCCGACTTTGCCGCAGTAAGCGCGGCGCAAAATCGAAAGAATCTCGCGCAAAGTCGCCGTTTCCGTGCCGTGCAGCCCGCCCGTGATAAACTCGCGGTCTAAATCCCAAATCGTCAGCTTGTAGTTTTCCAGGTCGAGCTCGGGCGAATAATGCGAAGTCATATTCAGCGGGTCAACGTCCGCCAGCAGATGCCCGCGAATGCGGTAAGCGTTAATCAATTCCAGGACTTTCGCCTGTTTTTCGGTCTGCTCGCGGAAATTGTCGCCGCCGAAAAGCGACGGATTGTAGTCTTCCGCCCAGCGCAGCGGCGGGTATGTGATTTCCAAATCCCTAAAAATCTCGTCGTAAAAGTTTTCTTTCCCGATCAGATATTCGTGAATCTTTGCCAGAAATAAACCGCTTTCCGCGCCTTGAATCACGCGATGGTCGTAGGTCGAAGTAATCGTCAAAACCTTGCTGATGCCGAGCAGCGAGAGCGTGCCGGAAGTCATCGCCTGATATTCCGCCGGATATTCGATAGCGCCCGTCGCGATAATCACGCCTTGTCCGGACATCAAACGCGGATTCGAGGCGACTGTTCCAATCGTTCCCGGATTGGTTAACGAAATCGTCGTGCCTTGAAAATCTTCGATGCCGAGCTTGCCGTCGCGCGCCCGTTTCACCGTGTCGTTGTATTCTTTCAGAAATCCGGCGAAATTCAGCTTGTCCGAGCCTTTGATATTCGGCACGAGCAGGTTGCGCGAGCCGTCTTTTTTCTCGATGTCGATGGCGATTCCGAGATTCAGGCTATCGTGTTCGAGCCGCGACGGCGCGTTATTGATAAAGCCGTAGCCGAAATTCATCTGCGCGTAAACTTTGACGGCTTTGACAATCGCCCAGGCGATAATGTGCGTGAAGGAAACTTTTCCGCGACCGGAATTTTGCAGGTGCTCGTTAATGATGCGGCGGTTTTCTTCCAACAATTTGACGGGCACGCGGCGCGTCGAGGTCGCCGTCGGAACCGTCAAGCTGAGCTCCATATTCTCGACGATTTTTTTGCCGACGCCGGTAATCGCTTTGACGGCGACGTCGGCGCCGAGCGCGATTGAAACCGGTTTCTTTTGCGGCGCGGGCGTCGCTTGCGCCGTTGCGCCGTTGTTTTGCTCGACCGCCGGCGGCGCTGAAAAATTTGTCGTCGCCGGTTGTAAAGAAGTCTGCCCGTTGCCGCCGTCAAACGGCGAAGCGCCGCTCAGCAATTCGCTGAAAAACGTGCGCCACGATTCGTCAACCAGATTCGGGTCTGATTTGTAACGGCTCAATAAACCTTCGACATAGCTGGCATTCGCGCCGAAATGCTCGGCGATATATTCGCTTAAATTAACTTTGTCACTCATTATTTTGACCTTCTTTGAAGGAAATTCTAAAAGCTAATTTTAGCGCAAAAGCGGATAAAATATAAGTGTGACGAGAAAAGAAGAAGGGAAGACTGATTTATTAAGAAATAAACGCAGAAATGCGGGCAGTAGTAATGGCGCGTCTTTCTTTTATATCGACCCGTCAGCCAACTTGAGACACGCTTGTTGACAGCCGGCGTTTCTGCCTTTTCCCGGTTTATCCAAAACTATCCGGGCTCATCGGCGTTCTATTTATCCGGTTCGGATTGCAGCGGATTTATTATTTTCAGATTCACGTCAACCGGCACGACGCGTTTGAATTTGAAACCTATTTTTTTGAATTTGCCGAAAACGAAAACTCTGCCCGTCACCTGCCACTGCGTTTCGGAGCGAAAAATTTCTTTCAAGCCGCCTTTGATGCTCTGCGCGGTGCTGACAAAGATTTTAAACGGTTTCTGCAAGCGCGCGGGTTTGTTTTTCTCGATTTCAAAAGATTCTTTATATTCTTCGATTTCGATTTTTAAGCCGTTGACGCGAAAGTCTTTAAAGGCGAGAAAGTCGATTTTTCCGCTTTGTTCAAAAACCGTCATCTCGCCGGAAACTTCAAAAGTCGCGCCGAGCGGCGAGACTTTGACGAGCTTCGGTTTATCGAATTTAACGACGACGCTGAAATCTTCTTGCGGATTATTTTTATCGGTTTCGGTCTGAACGGAAATTTTCGCCCGGTGGACTTTGTAGCCGCGAATCTCGCCGGGCAAATCCTGCGCTTTCAAACTCAAAACGAAAATTAAACCACAGAGACACATAGACGCAGAGAGTTTTAAGAGAATAAAACCGCAGATTTGCGTACATAGACGCGGATAAGAAGAAGGATGAAACAACGAATTAACACCGATTAGCACGGATTTCTTTTTATCCTGTCCATCCTGTCCATCCTGTTTGAATATGTGTGTATCTGCATTCATCTGCGGTTAATTTTCTTTCAGTAAAATCTCGAAAGTCGTTCCTTTTCCCGATTCGCTTTTCACCAAAATCTCGCCGCCCGCTTTTTCCGTCAAATCTTTGACGACATCCAGCCCGACGCCGCGCCCCGATATTTCCGAGACGGTTTCGCCGGTCGAAAAACCGTGCGTGAAAATTAAATTCAAAATTTCCGCTTCGGACAAATCGGCGTCGGCTGAAATCAAGCTTTTTCCGACGGCTTTTCGCCTTACTTTTTCCAAATTGATGCCGCGCCCGTCGTCCGAAACTTTCAAGGAAATGCCGCTCGATTTCGACGCCAGCTCGATTTTTATTTTGCCTTCGCGCTCGACGCCGTGGTCAATCGCGTTGCGAAGCAGATGCAAAAGAATATCCGACAAAGTTTTCAGAAGCTTGACGGAAACTTCCGTTTCGTCAAACAAAACGTCGAACTCGATATTTTTTCCGAGCCGCCGCGCCGTTTCCTTTCCGCCTTCGACCGCTTGCCGCAAAACGCCTTGCGGATTGGTCGGAAAAACCGTTTCCGGTTTGACGAGGCGGAAAATTATATCTGCGCCGAAAGGCTCGACGAGCTTGGCGGCGGCGTCCGGCTTGATTTCGGCGGCAAAGAAAATTTGAAAACCGATTTTATCCGTAAATTTCGGACTCGGAAAAGCGGCAGTCGCATCGCCCGTTTCACTCAGAATATTTTTCAGGTTTTTAAAATCTTCGTCAAAGCTCGCAAATTCGAAACCGACCTCGATAAGAAAAAGATTTTTTCCGTTTTCGATTGCCGTCGCAATCTGATTTTGTTCGTGCGAGGAAAGCCGGGCTAAAAATTCGGACGGAATTTTTTGAATGAGAAAATCTTTCGGCGCGGGAAAGTCGATTTTGACGATTTTTCTGATTTTGTCGGCAAATTCGTGCGGAAAATCGTTTTCTCCGGCGGATTTAAGAGATTGGCTTAAATATTCCAAACCTTCCCGCAAAAGGGAAATCGTCGTTTCGTCGCTTTGGATTTGATTGTCGCGGGCGGCTTCCAGAAGATTTTCGATTTCGTGCGCCAGGCGCGCGGCGGCGTTTAAGCCGAAGGTTTGCGAGGTTCCTTTAATCGTGTGCAGCGCGCGAAAAATCTCGCGCTGCATTTCGGGCGAAAACGCCGCGCTTCGTAAAGCGTTTTGCAGATTATTTAATTTGGAAATTGAATCAATGAGAAACGCTTCACGGAGTTCTTCCATCGGTTTTTCTTTTGCCGGAAGAATTCTGCGGAATTACTTGCTGGACGAAGCGTGGTGGCTTTCGCCTTCCGGCGGCTTGTTTACAGGGTTTTTTTCTAAATCGTGTTTAATGGCATCGAGAATGCCGTTGATAAATTGGGTCGCTTCAAAGGTCGAAAACCGCCGCGCGATTTCCAGCGCCTCGTTGATGACAACCGTATGCGGCGTCTGCTCGAACAGAAATTCGTAGACGGCGAGCCGCAAAATATTTCTATCCACAATCGCCATCCGCGGAATGCGCCAATGTTCCGCCCGCGAGCGAATCCGCTCGTCAATCGTTTCCATCTGCCGGAGCGTTCCGACCGCCAGATTATTGGCAAACTCGCGCGTCTGCTCGTCGATTTCCGGTTCGCCGAGCTCGTGCCAATAATAGCGGGTCAAAACGTTTTCCGACGTTTTGGTTACATCTGCCGCAAATAGCATTTGTAAAGCGCATTCGCGCGCTTTACGTCTGGTTCCCATAGCCCTTGATTATTTCCAGTGAATCGGCGGAAAATTTATTATTTTCGTCGGTTTTCATTTTTTCCGCCCTGCATTTCTTTATATAAATTGACCAGTTCGACTGCCGACATCGCGGCTTCAAAGCCTTTGTTGCCCGCTTTGACGCCGGCGCGGTCAATCGCCTGTTCGAGCGTGTCCGCCGTCACGATGCCGAATAAAACCGGCACGCCCGTGCGCATTCCGACCTGCCCGATGCCTTTCGCCGCTTCGCCCGCCACAAAATCGAAATGCGGCGTTTGCCCGCGAATCACCGTTCCCAGACAAATCACGGCATCGAATCTGCCGCTTTCGGCGACCATCTGTGCCGTCAAAGGAATTTCAAACGAACCGGGAACTTTGAAAATTTCAACCGCCGTTTCCTTTGCGCCGAGTCTTTCCAGCGCATCTATCGCGCCTTCGGTCAAGCGCGCCGTCAGAAAATCATTCCAGCGCGCCGCCACAATCGCAAAACGAAATCCTTCTGCCGTTAGTAGTCCCTGATGAACTTTGGGTTGCAAAATTTTCTCCTTCAAACGAGCAAAGCGTCAGATGTTTAGTATAGGAGAGATTTGCAGAGCGTGACAAGAGCGGAAAAGAGAAAGTAGGCGGTCAGCTATCGGCTATCAGCCATCAGCTTTGGAAGTTAAATCTTGAATACTGAATCTGATACTCTTACTGTCTGCCGCTGCCGGCTGCTGACCGCTGATAGCTGAAAGCTTATTTTCCCGAAAAAACCGGCTTTCGTTTTTCCAGAAAAGCGCGCGTGCCTTCGCGCATATCGGCGGTCGAAAAAATTTGCGCGAAAAGCTCGGTTTCGATTTTTAAGCCTTCTTCGAGCGACGAATTCAAGCCTTCGGTGACGGCTTTCAGACAAGCGCGAATCGCCAGCGGCGCAAGCTCGGAAATTTTTGCGGCGAGCGCAAAGGCTTCCGCTTCGACTTCCTCCGAATGCGTTATTTTATTTATTAAACCTGATTTCAAAGCGTCGGCGGCGCAAAGTTCTCCGATTTGCGCCGCCGGCGACGCGATGCAGAGATGACAGGCATCGACGAGTTTTTCGCCCGCCGAAAACTTCAGCGCGAGAATTACGGGAATCCCGGAATTTTTCACGGATTCGTCAAAGCTTTGATAAATTTCGAGCGAGTTTTCAACGATTAAAACGACGACCCGCGTTTTTTCTTTCCGCATCATTCGAAAAAAATCCGTTAATTCGGCGGCGGATTGCGGGCGAATCGTTTCGATAAATTCATTTTGATTCGTTTCGGTCATCAGATTTTAAAAAGCTTCTCGCGCAGAAGCTTTGATTGCAGGCGGCTTGCCGTTAATTGCTGGTTGTTTTTTAAAGTCACGACGTAAGTGCCGCCGGGCAGCGGGCTGATTTTGGCAATCATTTCCAGATTGGCGAGCGCGCCGCGCGAAAGCCGTATAAATTTTTCGGGCGCGAGCCGCATTTCCAAATCTTTCAGGCGATAATTGATTGTATAACGCTGGTTCTGCGTCGTCGTGATGTGCAGGAGCTCGCCTTCGGCAACGATGGAAACGACTTCGCGGACGGGCACGAGAAAAATTTCCTCGTTCTTTTTGACCGGAATGCGTTCGAGAAATTCCGCGCGCGCATTTTCGTCGTAGGTGCGGACGACCGATTTTAATTTTTCGCTTTCGGTTTCGCGAAAATCCGTTTGTTCGAGCCGTTCGTGAACTCTTTGCAGAGTCTCCCGAAGCCGTGTTTTTTCAATCGGTTTCAAAAGATAATCGACCGCGTTGACTTCAAAAGCCTGCACCGCGTATTCGTCGTAAGCCGTGACGAAAGCGACGAGCGGCAGCTGATTTTTTCTTAATAACCGCACGACTTCCAGCCCGCCGGCTTCGGGCATCTGCAAATCGAGCAGCGCCAAATCCGGTTTTGCCTGTTTGATGATTTCCGCCGCTTCCGCGCCGTTTTCCGCTTCGCCGACGATTTCCACGTCTGCAAATTCCCGCAAAATATTTTTCAGGAACATTCGCGCCGGACGCTCGTCGTCGGCGATGACGACTCGAAGTTTGTTCATAATTTTAAAGAGAAATTAACCATCCCGCTTCGCGTTTATCTGCGTAAATCCGTGGTTCATTTTCTTTGCGCCTTAGCTTCCTCGCGCCTCGTCGTTAAATTTTCCGTCGCCGTCACCGGAATTAATATTTCCGCTCGCGTGCCGTTTTTGCTTTCGATATTAAATCTTGCCGCGTTTCCGTAGTAATTCTGCAAGCGTTGTTTGATGTTGCTCAGCCCGACGCCTTGTTTTTGCCGCTCGGCGTATTGCGCCCGGTCAAAACCTTTGCCGGTATTGGAAACGGTTAATTTCAGAAGAGCTCCGTCCGGTTCGTTTTCAAGCTCGGCATAAATCCCGATTTCGCCGCCGGTTTTCGATTCCGAAATGCCGTGTTTGACGGCGTTTTCGATGAGCGGTTGGAGAATCAGCGACGGAACGCGGATTTTTAATAAATCCGGCGGCACTTCGATGCAAACGCGCAGGCGTTCTTCAAATCTGGTTTTTTCGATTTCCAGATAAGCGTCAATCAGTTTTAATTCGGCTTCGAGCGTCGAAAACTCGCCGGTCGAGCGCAGAACGCCGCGCAAAAGCTGCGTCAAACGCATCAACGTGGAAAACGCTTTGTCCGGCGCGGCTTGAATCAAATAACCGATGGTCGTCAGCGCGTTGAACAGAAAATGCGGATTGATTTGGGCGCGCAGCGCGGAAAGCTGCGCCTCGGTCGCCAGCTTGGAAAATTCCTGCTCGCGGATTTCGCGCGTGTAGCGCTCGTGCGTGACGCGGACGGCGTCGATGCGCCGCGCCGTTAGAAGTCCGACGGCTTCGAGCGTTTTAATTTCGTCGGAGAGCAGATGCCGCCCGCCCGCAAAATCCTTCAGATTGATTTTATAAAACGGCGCTTCGGCGACGGGAACGAAAATTTCCGCGTCGTGCGGCGTGAAATTGACGAAAGGCATATTTATTTTCCGCTCGCGGCTCTCCGACCAGCTTGCCGATTCGGCGGTCAGCGCGGGCGCGAGCCGGCGGCAAACCTCGCGCAGAATTTCTTCGGCGGATTCGCGCTTTTCGATTTCCTGCGCGATTTCGGCGCGCAAGGTTTCGTAATTCGTCCGGCGCAGAATTATTTTATCGACCAGCCAGACGGCGAATTTGTGCAGCGCCGGGTAAACGAGCGCCGTCGCGACCCAGAGCGTAATGATGAGGCTCACGGCTTGCACGTCGTTGCGGTCGTGCGTTTCGTGATAGCGCAGCAGCGGCGCGGCGACAAAAACGTATAAGCCGAACGCCGTCAGCGTCAACAAAATCAAGGACAAAGCGCGTTTTAAAAATAAATCGGCGAAGGCGAAACGAAAATCCTGATACAAAATGACGAGCGCCAGCGGCAAACTCGATTGGTGCGCGACCAGCTCGATAAACCACGAATTTTCTTCGGCGTCGCCGCTCAGGTGCAAAGCCGAAACCGCGAAAACCAGCAGCGCGCTCGCCCAGACCAATTTCTTTTCGCGCGTCTGCTTAAAATTAAAAATCAATAATCCGACCAGCAGAGCAAGCGAGCCGAAAGTCAGGATTTGCAGCGCCGAATTCGATGGCGCAAGCCCTGAAAACAAAGCCGATTGGAAATGCAGAACGGCGGCGACCAGACTCAACCCGTAAGCCGGAATCGCCAGCCAGCGCACGTTTCTGGTTTCGGTTTCCGCGTTTTTCCAGGCGGAATGAGCGACGACCGACGGCAGAAAACCGAGCGCCGAATACGAAATCGCGGTCAGCACCGGCGACACCGCGCTCTGCCCGAAATCGCGCCAGACAAAAACCGAAAGCTCGCCGAGATTCCACAAAACGCCGAGCAGCGAAGTCGCCAGAAGCAGAAAATCCAGCGAAGAAAACTTTTGCGTTTTCCGGTGACGCATCACCATCACGAGCAAAAGTCCGTAGAGCGCGATGCCGACCGTAAAGCCGAGCAGATTGATGAGCGAGGCGGTATTTAATCCGTTCATTGGTAAAACTTCAAATTAAATTTGTCATTAGAGTTTAGCAATATTTTGAAAGCGAGCGAAAGTTTTTAGCGGAAACTATGCAAAAAAGGTTGATAACAAGGCAGGGGAAAATTATTTTTCCTTAGGGACAGATAACTTTTCCCTAAATACAAATCACTTGTACTTAAAGAAAAATTATTTTTCTTTAAGTACAACTAAATTTTTCTTAAATACAAATAGCTTTTCCCTAAATACAACCGATTTTTCCTTAAATACAACTAATTTTTTCTTGAGTACAAGTAACTTTTCCTTAAGGAAAAGTTACTTGTACTCACCGTTCGGAGCGGAAAACGCACGTTCAAAAGCAGTTTCGGGCAAACAAAAAGCGAACCGTTTCCGATTCGCTTCCGGGTTTGGATTGATTCGATGATTAATATTTCATCAATTCCCGAACCGCTTTTTCCACGTCTTCAATCTGCGGCAGGATGAAATCTTCGACCTGCGGCGCGTAGGCGACAAACGTGTCGGTCGCGCCGACGCGGCGGACCGGCGCGTCGAGATATTCGAACAATTCGTCCGAAATCCGCGCGGCGATTTCCGCGCCGTAACCGTAGGAAATCGAATCTTCGTGCGCGACGACGACGCGCGAAGTTTTCCTGACCGATTCGGCGACGCGTTCCCAATCGTACGGAACGAGCGTCCGCAAATCAATCAACTCGACCGAAACGCCTTGTTTTTCCAGACGCTTCGCCGCTTCCAGGCTTCTCTGCACGAGCGCGCCGTAAGTCACGATGGTGACGTCCGTGCCTTCACGCACGACTTTCGCCTTGCCGAACGGAATCATAAATTCCGACGACGGATACTGCGATTTGTTGTAAACCTGCCGGTAAAGATGCTTGTGTTCCAGAAACAAAACCGGGTCGTCGCAGCGAATCGAAGTTCGCAAAAGCCCGTTGGCGTCGAGCGCGTTCGACGGGTAAGCGATGAGCAAGCCGGGCGTGTGCGCAAACAGCGTCGTGCCGGATTGCGAGTGATAAACCGCGCCGCCTTTCAGATAGCCGCCGACCGGCACGCGCATCACCATCGGGCATTTCGTGTCGCCGTCCGAACGCCAGCGCGTGACGGCGACTTCGTTTCTGATTTGGTGAAACGCCGGGAAAATGTAATCGAAAAACTGAATCTCGACCACCGGCTTCAGCCCGCGAATCGCCATCCCGACGGCGCGCCCGATGATGTTCGCTTCCGCCAGCGGCGAGTTGAAAACGCGCGCCGAGCCGAATTTTCTTTGCAGATTCGCCGTGACTTTAAACACGCCGCCTTTGCCTTTGACGCGTTCCAGATATTCTTCGCGCGAGGCGTCGGCGACGTCTTCGCCGAAAATCACTATCGAAGCGTCGCGCTCCATTTCCTCGTGCAGGCAGCGGTTAATCAAATCGACCATCGTGCCCGCGTTGCCGGAAAGCTCTGCGCCTTCTTCGGTGTCGAAGTCTTTGGAAGCCGGGTCGACGTCGGGCGAAAAAACGTTTCGCAGCGCGCTTTCGGGCGCGGGCTGCGGCGTTGCCAGCGCAATGTCGGTCGCCGCGTTGATTTCGGCGTCAATAGTCTTGCGCAGTTTTTCCAAATCTTCCGCCGACGCGATGCCTTCGGTCATCAAAAATTCGGCGAAGGTTTTGACCGGGTCAATCGCCGCCTCGCGCTCGCGCTCTTCGTCGGGACGATACGATTTTTCGTCGTCCGAGAGGCTGTGCGAATACGGGCGAATCACTTTCGCGTGGACGAAAGCCGGACCTTTGCGCGCGCGACAGTATTCGGCGGCGCGTTTAAAGGTTTCGTAACTTTCAACCGGGTTTGTGCCGTCGCATTTTTGAATGTAAAGATTCGGAAAACCTGAAACGAGCTTGGAAATATCGCCGCCCGCCGTGTTGACTTCGACCGGCACGCTGATGGCGTAGCCGTTGTCTTCGACGACGAAAATTACGGGCAATTTCAGATTGCAAGCCGTGTTCAGCGCTTCCCACCATTCGCCTTCGCTCGTCGTGCCGTCGCCGACCGACATATAAACGACTTCATCGCCTTTGAAACCCTTGATTTTGTCCGGCAATTCCTTAACGAGAGCCGCGCGATAGCCTGCTTCAGCCGCGCCGACCGCGTGCAGCGCCTGCGTTCCCGTGCAGGAAGACTGCGACGGAACGTTTAAATCGACGTGTCCCCAGTGCGAGGGCATCTGTCGCCCGTGCGAGTTCGGGTCGGCTTCCGCGCCGACCGCCGAAAAAAGCATTTCCTGCGGCGTCATCCCTAATTGCAGCAGCAAAGCCCGGTCGCGGTAATACGGGAAAAACCAATCGTAGCCCGCTTTCAAAGCCAATCCCGCGCCGACCAGCATCGCCTCGTGTCCAGCGCCGCTGATTTGGAAAAAGATTTTGTTTTGACCTTTGAGCTGAATTTCCTTGTCGTCAATCCGCCGCGAAGTGTAGATCGTGCGGTAAAGACCGATTAAGGTTTGCGCGTCCAGACCGGCGTAATCTTTCGCTCTCGCCGCATCCGTCGCCGCTTTGCCGTTTTTGCGGGCGGCTTTTTTCGGCTCTTTCGGCTCGATTGCTTTAGCGGTTTTCTGCGCCGCGTCGTGGTCGAGCTGCCCGTCGCCGATGGCGCCTTCGGGTTTGATTAAAACTTTCGCGTCGTTGTTTTTCGCGGCTTTTTTAGCTTTTGGCGTCGTCGTGTCGTTCTGTGACTGTTTTTTATTATCGTTTTTAGATTTTGCCGTGCCGGCTTTCTTTGTTGCTGTTGCCATTTTTATAAATTCCCGATTGAATAAAGATTTATTATAGACGAATCAACTATTTTAACCGCTTACAGGCGTAATTTTCCAGCAGAGGCGCGCTGTTTCTTATGAAACGCCGAACGCCGAACGCCGAACGATGAATAAAAAAAGAAACACAAAAATTGCAATTCATCATTTCGCGTTCCGCATTCCTCGTTTTAAAACTACATTCATCGTTTCAAAATTAATCGGCGTAATCCAAATCGAGCGTCACGCGGAAATCCTGCGCCATCGACGGATGACCGTGTTTCATTGAAACTTCGATGCCTTTTTCATAAGCCGCGCGTGCTTTTTCGCGGTTTGCGGTTTTTTCATACGCGCGGGCGAGCATTCCGTAAGCCGCGCCTTCGTCGTCGGCTTTCGCCAGATAATCTTCCAGCGTTTCGATGGTCTTTTGCCAATCTTCCGCCTTTTGATATTCATTCGCCAGCCCGAATAAAACCATCGTATTATCCGGGTCGGACTCCAACATTTGTTTGAAAACTTCGATTCGATTTTGCATAGATTAAAAGAAGAATTGTCCACAGATTAACACAGACGGCAGAGAAGGCAGAAAGCAGAAGGCGGAAGGCGGTTTTATAGAAGAGACTTTAAAGCCGAATCTCGAAACCTAACTGCCTGCCGCCAACTGTCTTCCGTAACTAGCGGAATAAATTTTGCTGGAGCGGCGGCGGCTTTTCTTCGGGTTTTTCAACTTTTCGAAACCTGGTAAAACCCAGACGCTTGAAATGCAAATCGAAGAGCTTGACCGCCATTTGCCATTGCTCGGTCTTGCCGCTTCTTTCCGCGTAGTTGCGGTGACGCAGCTGCCCGCCGCGCTCGCGCCGCAGCGCATTGAGAATTTTATCGGCTTTGGTCGGCAGTTTTTCTTTCAATTTCTGCACGAAATAATCTTCAATCGAATCGCTGTCGAAATGAATTAAATTTATAAACGCCCGTGTCGCGCCCGCGTTTCGAGCCTTTTCCAGCAAAAGCGGAATGTCGGCGTCGTTATAGCTCGGAATGATTGGCGCAATGCCGATGCCGACCTCGACGCCCGCCTTCGCCAGCGTTTCCATCGCCCGGAAACGCGCCTCCGGCACGGGCACAAACGGTTCGAAAGGCTTCGATTTTTCGATGCTCGGAAACGGAATCGAAAAGAAAACCGTCGCCTGCAAATCGGTCAAAACGTCCAAATCGCGCGTAATCAACGGCGATTTTGTAATGACGCCGACCGGCATCCGGAAATCTCGACAAACTAACAAACATTTTCGCGTCAGTTCGTAATTGGCTTCCAGCGGCAGATAAGGGTCGGTCGTAAACGAAAATTCGAGATGCCTGATTTTTTCTCTCGTTCGTTTCAGCTCGGCGCGCAAAATCTGCGGCGCGTTTATTTTGGCGACGATTTTCGTTTCAAAATCCGTGCCCGCGCCGTAGCCTAAAAATTCGTGATAACGGCGCGCGAAACAATACGTGCAGGCGTGTATGCAGCCGCGATAGCAATTGACCGTGTAGCGAATGCCCATATCGGGCATATTGCTTTTGGTGATGACTGATTTGGTGGCGATTTCTTCAAAGACTTCGAGTTTGGTCGGCGGCGGCTCGCCCAAAAATTCGGCGGAGTATTTGTGATACGGATTTGGCGGATTCTGAATGTATCGCACAGATGAAACAATATATCATCTGCGGGCTTAATGCAAGAAAAATTTAACCACGGAATTACCCGGTGAACACGGGTAATTTGACTTCTTATCCGCGTTTATTTGGTAAATCTGTGGTTTCAAAAAATTATTTTCCGCTCGTAATCAATTTCGCAATCGTTTGCAGCTGCATATTCGACGTGCCTTCGTAAATCGCGCCGATTTTCGAGTCGCGCCAGAATTTTTCGACCGGGTAATCCTTGACGTAACCGTAGCCGCCGAAAAGCTCGATGGCTTTCGAGGAAACTCTCTCCGCCACGCGCGACGAATAAACTTTCGCCATCGCCGCTTCTTTCAGAAAAGATTTTCCGGCGTCTTTCAAACGCGCGGCGTTATAAACCAAAAGGCGCGCGGCTTCGACGTCAATCGCCATTTCGGCGAGCTGGAACTGGACGGCTTGAAAATTATTGAGCGATTGCCCGAACTGTTCGCGTTCCGCCGTGTATTTCAGCGCGGCTTCATACGCGCCCTGCGCGATGCCGATCATCTGCGCGCCGATGCCGATGCGACCTTCGTTCAAGGTTTCGATGGAAACTTTGTAGCCTTTGCCGACTTCGCCGAGCACGTTTTCCTTCGGCACCCGGCAGTTGTCCAGAATCAATTCCGTCGTGGAAGATGCGCGAATGCCGAGCTTGTCTTCCTTTTTGCCGACCGCGAAACCTTCAAAGCCTTTTTCGACGATAAAAGCCGTGATGCCTTTGTAGCCCGCATTCGGGTCAACGGTTGCAAAGACGACAAAAATTTCGGCTTCGTTGCCGTTGGTAATCCACAATTTCTGCCCGGTGATTTCGTAAAAATCGCCTTTCTCGACGGCGCGGGTTTTCAAAGCGAAAGCGTCCGAACCGCTTCCGGCTTCCGACAAAGCATACGCGCCGACTTTCGATTCAGCCATCTGCGGCAGATATTTTAATTTCTGCGCGTCGGTCGCCCAGCGGATAATCGCGTTGGTGACGAGCGTGTTTTGCACGTCGACAAAAACCGAGGTCGAAGCGTCGACGCGCGCCAGCTCTTCAATCGCTAAAATGGCGTTGAAAAACGAAGAACCCGCGCCGCCGTATTCTTCGGGCGTTTCGATTGCCATCAGCCCGAGCTCGAAACATTGTTTGATTAAATCCTGGTCGAGTTTCCCGGCGTGCTCCATTTTTTCCACGCGCGGGCGCACTTCGCCTTCGGCAAATTCGCGCACGCTCGAGCGGAAAAGCTCTTCTTCTTCGGAAAGCTGCGTTAAAGCCGGATGTGAAATTTCTTTTTCTAAAGCTGTAGCGTTCATAATAATTTCCTTTAAATTTTGTAAAAAAATGTAAATGAAATAACATCATAAAAGTAATGAGTGCAAAGTTCAAAGCAGAAGCAGTTTCCGGTTCTCAATCCAAATCAAACCTCAGGCGGCTTCGCTGGATTGGAGTTGTTTTTACGATTCTGGGCATTGCGCTGTTTTCCTACTTCATCGCGTCGGTCGGATTTCACGAAGTTGTGCGCGGCATCGCCCGCATCGGCTTCGACGGTTTTGCGATTATCATTTTAATTTACTTTTCGCGGATTCTGATTCGCGCCGCCGGCTGGAAGCTTTCGGTTTCCGCGCCTTACTCGCTGACTTTGCGCGACACGACCGAAGGCGTGATTATCGGCGAGGCGATGAGCAGCATTATTCCGCTCGGCATTCTGGTCAGCGGCACGTCGAAAGCGGTCGCCGTCCGCAAAAAAATGCCGATTGTCGTCGCACTTTCGACGGTAGCGACGGAAAATCTTTTTTATTCGCTCGTCACCGGACTTTTTATCTGTTTCGGCGCGGTGGTTTTTCTCCGCAATTTCGAGCTTTCGGAAAGCTGGACGCTGACGCTCGATATTCTTATCGGTTTTGTTTTCCTGTTGATAATTCTCGGCGTTTTAATGGTCATTCGCCAGTGGCATTTTTTGAGTGAGATTCTTGAAAGGCTTTACGAAAAGGGAATTTTGCATCGCTGGACCGAGGACGGACGGCTTCACGCGCGTCTTTTCGAAAATCTGATTTACGGTTTTTACCGTCAATATCCGCAAAGATTTCTGCCGATTTTTCTGCTGCAAATTACGTTTCACGCGCTCGGCGTGTTTGAAGTCTGGTTTATTTTAAATCGTCTGAGCGATTCCGCGACCGTTTACAGCGCTTTTCTGCTCGAATCAATCAGCCGCGTCATTACGGTCGTTTTCAAGCTCGTGCCGTTTCTCATCGGCGTCGACGAAGCCGGCGCGCAGTTCGTGACCGAAACGCTCGCGCTCGGCGCGGGTCTCGGCGTGACGCTGGCGATTGTGCGCAAAGGGCGGATTATTTTCTGGGCGATTGTCGGCATCACGCTGATTCTCAAACGCGGGCTTTCTTTCAGCGATATTAAAAAGGCGAATGAGAATCTGAAAGCGGAAAACAATTAGCGAGCGATAAGAGAATGATGAAAAACCTCGATAATTAAGTAACGCCGCCTCAATTTTCCAGCCAATTATTTTTCTATAGTTTCCTGAATTTTTGTGAGAGAATCGATTCCATTGCAATTTTGGCGGAATAGACTATAAAACTCATAAGTATTTGGAGAAGATGTGAATAATATATTTATTAGCCAGACCTCAGGAAAAAGTCGTGATGTGGCAATTGTTTTGAAGAATTGGCTCATTGAAGAAATGAAGCTTGGAATCCCGTGGATATCGACAGAGATTCCGGGCGGCGATGATTGGAGAAAAGCTATAAGAAAAGCGTTGAGCAAAGCGCGCATCGGCATACTTTGCATAACTGCCGACAACATCACAAATCAGTGGATAATTTATGAAGCCGGCGCGCTGGATTTTAATGGCATTAAGGTTTTTCCATACGTTATAAACTCTCGTTCGCGATATTTACCGGCTCCGATAAATCATTTACAAGGCGGAAAAGCTAATGAACAGGGAACGAAATCTCTGGTCATCGAAATTAACAAAGCGCTCGGCAAACGTTTTTCCAAAAAAAAAGTTATAGAAATTTTTAATTCCAAATGGAAAATCCTGCAACAAAACCTGGAAAATATTCACCGCAGTAAGGATTATGAAAAAGCCGTCAGCGATTTTATGAAGATAATCATAGTCATCAACGATTTTAGGCGGTCTCTGGATTATTCCGCGCTGGTTACCGAGGTTTTGAGCATCAAGGAATTCAACACTGAAAAAATTGTGGATACTGTTTTCAAAATCATAGAGAAAGAGAGAGAAGACTTTATAAAAAGAAACGAATTTACCAACATCGAGCCTGTGCTTACCAGAAAAGTTCGCAATTTTTTCAAAAAACATTTTAAGGAAGAAGACCTTCGAAACATAATCACTGCATTGGAACCGATTCTGTTCTCTGAAGACGGTAGTGAGAAAAAAAGGACTGATTTGCTGGCGCATATTCGAGTAGTGGAGTTAGAAGTTTTCCTGCGCTTTCACGGGCTGCTGGCGGATGAATTAGGTAAGGATTTGTAAGATAAATCACATTTCATAGTGAATTGAGTTTTGACTTTTTGAATATCCGCTCAATTGCTTCATTCAAAGCTCGTAATTGTTAATCATTCATCCTTTACGGCTTTATATCGTTGACCTTGCCGTCTTTGACTTCCGTGTCGAAGCGTTTGTAGTCGCCGTATCTGATTAAATTATTGATGTTGATGCCGGCAAACAGAATCTTCACCGAAAGATTGATGTCCGCCAGCGACGGCAGCCAGATTTCGTCGTTGACGCGCTCGTTTTCAAGCGTGAAAGACGCGCCGCGTTTGAGCTTTGCCAGAAAATTGCCGGAGCTTTGCGTGAGCGAGGCTTCGAGCCGGACGACCTGTTTATCGCCCGTATCGACCCAGACCGCGCCGCTGCACAGCGCGAAAACTTTTTCGAAACGCGTTTTCGGTTTGTAAGCCGGATTCGGCTCGTAATCGAAAACAATCACGTCGCGCCCGCGCAGGCGCTCGCGGCGCGGATTGACGAGCAAAGAGCCGCGCAACGCGTCCGACAGCGTGACGCGCTGACCCTCGCCTTCCTCGCCGGGCGTTCCGGCTTTGTTGGCGGCAATGTCGCGTTCGCGTTCCAGTTGTTTCTTTTCCTTTTGCGCGATTCTTTCTTCGATTTCGCGGATTTGTTTTTCGACCTTTTTGTCTTCGTCCGCCTGCTCGCCCGCGCTCAGAGGCTTGCCGTTTTTCGCCAAAAGGCGCGTGATTCGGAAGCTTTTGTAAAAGCTGAAGGAAATCGTTTCCGTATCTTTTTCCACCAGATTTCCGGCTTTGTCGATTTCGCGCTCGACGCGCGTCGCCGTGAAGCTGTAATTTTCCAGCATCCGGTCAATCTTGTCCGTATTGGCGCGAATTTCGGTCAAAAGCGTTTTGATGTCGGGCAAAGGCGCGTTGGAAATCTGCGGAAAATCGAAAACGGATTTGGCGACGGTCTGATTATGCGTGATTTCGTCCAGCCGGATTTCGTAAGCTGCGCCGTCGCCGTTGATTTTAATCGAGAAAGGCTCGAAGACGTTTCCGACTTTGCGGTAATCGGCGTAATCGAAACTTTTCGGGCTTGCGCCGCCGGTAGTTTCTTCGCGCAAAAGCAGATTGGTCGCCGCGTCGAAAAACAACTTAAGCTGCACGCCTTTGGCGGTCGTCAGCAGTAAAACATTCGCCGTTTTGCCGTCGATATTTGTTTGATTCAAAAAAGCGAGCTTGGCTTTTTCCTGTTTATAATTGAGCCAGCGCGAATTTTTAAAAACGGCTTCGGCTTGAAAATCCCGGCTCGCGTCGCCCGTCAGAGTGCGCAAGCCGTCTTTCGAATTGCGCGTCCAGCCGGATTTTCCGTTGTAGCCGCTGGCGATTTCGAAACCGTTCAAATCGAAGCTTTCGGCATAAAAACTCGGCGCTTGCGTCTGCACCAGATAATTTCCGCTCGCGCCGTCGCTCAGACGCGTAATTTTGCCTTTCGCCTGCCGCGAGCGAATCGTTTTTAAAATCTTTTCGCCGCCGAAAGCACGGTTGACCTGACTCAGAATTTTGTTCGCCGATTGCGCCGAAATTTCAGACGAGAAAACAAAAAATAAAAGAATGAGGAATAGGAACAAACTTCGTTTCATACTTTATATAACTGCGAAATGAGAAGTGGGAAGCGAGAAGTGAATTCATTTTCAGTTCTCGCTTCTCACTTTTGCCTTCACGGCAAAATTTCTTTAATCGCTTTTTCAAACGCCGCGACTTTGCGCCGGGCGCGTTTCACATCATCGAATTCTTCGCCGTATTTTTGCAGCAAAGACCAGAGGTCGGTTTCCAGCTCGACTTTGCGCACGATTAATCTGCCCAGACCCTGAGTCAATTTCGACGCGTCGCCGACCGCCAGAATTCGGTCTAATTCCTTGCGAATCACTCCGAGCTCGAAGCGCGTTTCCTTGACCTTCGGATACTCTTCGGTGAATTGGAACGTTAAATCGTCAAGCGTCGCTTCCAGTTCGGTTTTGCGCAAAAGAACTTCGGCGTAAGCGGGCGAAGATTTTATCGCCGTCTGCGCACCGGCGATGTTTACCGGCGCGGGCGTCGGTTTGGGTTTGCCGTTCGTCTGCGCCGAGCAGACCGTCGCGGAAATTAAAAGAAAAACGAAAGCTGCGACAATTTTTTTTAATTTGATAAATCTCATTCCAATTTGCCGGAGACGGAAAATTTTCCGTCTCAAAATTACGTTTAAAAAAATTAATTGGCGACTGCTGCATTACAGGAAATTTCTTCGTTTGAAAACGCTTCGCACGAATCAATCGCCAAATCTCGGTCGGCATCAGCCTCGGTCACGCCGTCGCCGAAAGTGTTTCGCTCGGTCAGGGTTTCAAAATACACGGTAATATTGTCCAGAATTTCCTCAGCCGAATGCGAATGATAGAGCGTCTGGCGAAACTGCGCGCCGCCGACCAAGCCTTTCGTAAATTGCCCGGCAAGCTGTTTCATTTTCCCCAAAGCGACGATTTCCGGCATTTCCTCGCGAAGCATTTCAAAAAATTCGAGCAAAACGGCTTTCTTTTCCGCCAAATCCGGCTGATACGGCTCGCGCCCCGCAATCGCGTCCTCGAATTGCCGGAAAATCCACGGATTCTGCATCGCGCCGCGCCCGATTAAAATTCCGTCACAATTCGTTTCGCGCCAGCGTTTCAAGCCGTATTCAATCGTCGTGATGTCGCCGTTGCCCGAAACCGGAATCGAAACGGCTTCTTTCACCGCGCGAATCAAATCCCAGTTCGCCATTCCTTTATAACCCTGCTCGCGCGTGCGACCGTGAACCTGTATATGCTCGACGCCGCATTGCTCCGCCATTTTCGCCGCTTCGACACAATTGATGGTCGAATCGGAAAAGCCGGTGCGCATTTTCAAAGTCAGCGGAATCGAGATTGATTTTTTGATTTCTTTCAGGATAATTTCCAGTCGCGGCATATCTTTCAAAAGCGCCGAGCCGCCGCCGTGTTTGACGACTTTCGGCGCGGGACAGCCGCAGTTGACGTCCAGAATATCGGCGCCGACTTCTTCCGCCATTTCCGCGCCGAGCGCCATTCGTCCGGGCTGACCGCCGAAAATCTGCACGGCAAACGGGCGTTCTTCCTCGTCAAAACGCATCTGTCGCTTCGATTTCGGATTGCCGCGCGTCAAGCCTTCGACCGAGATAAATTCCGACACCACCATCCCGACGCCGCCGCGCCGCTTGATAAGCCGCCGAAAAGTGTAATCCGTCACGCCCGCCATCGGCGAGAGAATCAGCGGCGGATTGATTTCGATGTCGCGTATCTTAAAAGGTTTCATCCAATTATTTATTCTTTAAATCTTGCAATATATCGGCGATTTGTTCAAATTTATCGACCGGCACTTCGCTGAGCAGCGCATTCAGATTTTTTTTCTTCAAATTGTTAATCGAATGCGTTTCGGCGACCGGCTTGGTCGTATCGGCTTGCCATTCGATTAAATCATTCGGCGTACAGTTTAGAGCCAGGCAAAGCCGTTCGAGATGGTCGAGTTTTACTCGCTGCGCCGTCGAACTCAATAAAATATTAGCGGTTGCCGGTACGAAACCGAGACTCAGCAGAAATTTATAATGTTTTTCAATTCCGCGCAGCCGCAAAATTCTTTTCACGTTTAAGATGAACATTTCACTCTCCTGAGATTGCAAAATTTTCCGAAAATTAAATATAACAGCAAAATATGAAACGAAACAATGCAATATAAAACGAAACAATGAAATATGAAACGAAACGGTGCAATATGCATCTAAACAATGAAATATGAAACGAAACGGTGCAATATACATCTAAACAATGAAATATACATCTAAACAGTGCAATATACATCTAAACAGTGCAATATACATCTAAACCGTAAAATATGCATCTAAACAATGAAATATACATCTAAACAATGATTTTTACGGTTACACCATATTCTTTTACGGTTTTCCGCGGTTTTAGTCTGAAACTTAAAGAAAATTTAATTCAGCAAAGCGCCGACCTCATTCTCCGTATTTTCCGACGGCTTGTCGGAATTATCTACGCTGGCGAGCGTTAAAGTTATACTTCCGGTACTGGCGTCGAGGACGAAAACGTTCGATTTCGCCGCCGCGACGAGCTTGGCGAACGGGTCGAAAGACGGCGCTTTATCGCTTCCTTGCAGCAAGACCGCAAAAATCTGATATTTTCTCGCTTCAAAACTCGTCAGCGAAAAATTTCCGCCTTTGTCGGTTTTGATTGGCGAAAAACCCAGAAAAGCGTCTTCCTTATCGCCTTCGACATCGCGCAGGGCGACGTAGACATTTGCCGCCGGTTTGCCGTCGCCGTCGAATACTCTGCCGGTGATTTTTCGTTTGGCGAGCGGCGGCGAAAGCCGAAAAATCAAATTCGTAATGCGCGTCTCGGCATAGATTTCAAAAATTTTCGCCAGCGCGCGGTTCGCGGCTTTCGGGTAAAAATAAGTCGCGTACGGCGATAAATCGGTCGGCTTTTCGTCGAAATTGATGCTCAGAGTGTATTCGCCCGCCGGGATTTTATCGAAAGTAAAATTGCCGTCGGCGGCGGTCGTCGCCCAGAGCTTTCTATCGGCGACCTGCTTGGCTGACTCGACCGGAACCAGCTCGATTTCCGTGTAAGGCAGCGGTCTGCCGTTAAATTTTAAAAGCCTGCCGCTTAAAGTTGCGTCGGCAAAAGCGTTTTCAGCCGACAAAAATGTGAGAAAAATTAAAAAAATTATGATTGAAAACTTTGCTCTCATAATGCTGCGCGCGATTTTGTGAATTTTTATCGCCGAGACAAATGTTACAATAATCCGGTAATTATGGAAAAGAAAAACGGACCGTGGACGATCAAGGAAACGCGGCGAATTTACCAGAACGAATTTCTCGAACTGTTTGAAGATAAAGTCGTTCAGCCGGACGGAAAAGACGGCGAATACGCGACCCTGCAAATGAAAGCGGGCGTCTGCACGCTGGCGATCGACGACGAAAATAATGTTTATTTAACGCAGCAGTTTCGCTACGCTCTCGGCGCGGAAAGCCTGGAAGTAATCGCGGGCGGGATGGACGAAGGCACGCCGCTCGAAAACGCGAAGCGCGAAGCGCGCGAAGAAATGGGCATCGAAGCCGAAGAGTGGATTGATTTGGGAACGGCGCAAACCGACACGTCAATCGTGCATTCGCCGGCGCATTTTTTCGTCGCCCGCAAGCTGAAATTCACCGAACCCGAACGCGAGGGAACCGAAGCGATGAAATCCGTGAAAATCAGTTTTGACTCGGCGGTCGAAAAAGTTCTGAGCGGCGAAATCAAGCACGCTTTAAGCTGCGTTTTGATTTTGAAGGCGAAACTTTTGGAGAACGGAAAACGGAAAACGGAAAACGGAAAATGAAATTGCTTTCTTCATTTCCCGTTTTCCGTTTTAAAATCAGCTTTTCCGCAGCTCGACGCCCGTCGCTTCAAACGAAACTTCCGTCACCGTTCCGTCGGCGTTGCGGTTCTCGAATTTCGCGCCGTCTTCTTCAATCATATGGTCAACCTGCTGTTTCGTCAGGGTTTTGATGGTGAAAACGCCGTCGGCGCGGGCTTTGAATCCGGCGGATTGAAGCGGGATAAAAAAGGCGTGGTCTTTCATTTTCACGCGCACCGATTTTGACTTCGCGTCGGGGGCAAGCTCCGCCCAGCAGCCTTCCATTTTGCACGAGCGGACAATCACGCCTTCGACCTGCACGGTTTTGCCCGCGTATTTCGACGGGTTTTCCAGCACTTTCGCCAGCGAAACTTTTTCCGCTTTATCGGAAAGCGCCGCGCCGCGCTTAATCATTCCGGAAGCGTCGAAAGCAGCCTGTTTGTCGGCGTCGGTCGGTTTGTCTTTCTCCGTTTTTTCCTGCGCGAAAGCCGCCAGCGAGAGCGCCAGCGTTAAAATAATCAAACTTATAATTTCTTTCATATTTTTCATATTCCTTTAATTTTTGTCAGACGATAGCTTTTAAGCTCTTCTGGTACTGAATGTCACGAAACTGAAATCAAAATCATACATCGAATCGAACGCTTTCCCGTCAATCTGCGCGGGAATGAATTTTACATTTCGAATCGCGTTGAGGAAGGCACGCGCCTCTTCCTTGTTTGCCTCCGATATGATTCTAACATCACCCAGTTGACCGTTGGCAAGCAGCTCGGCGCGCAGCCGGACGACCGCGCCGCTCCCACCGGCGGGCTTGACCGGGATTTCGCCCACGTTAACTTTCGGCTCGGTCAGAATCACGGCGGCGCGCGAAAAGCGCTCGTTGTCTAAAAAACGATTTCCGGAGGAAACCTGTTCGGAAAGAATTTTCCCTTGAAATTTCCGTCCATTTGATTGGCTGCACCACCGCCGCCGCAGAAGTTTCCTCCTGCCCGAATCCGCTGCCAGCCAGCGCCGAGATTAAAATCACCGGCGTGAAAAAATATTTCATTAAAACTCCAATGTTAAATATTCGTTTAAATTTTTAACACACGAATTCAGCCATAAGCAAGGCATCGTACTTTTATCAAAGACTCATTCGTTCGGCGCGGCGGCGATTTTATTTCCCTGAACGCTTGGAAAAGCAGCCAGCCGTCTGCGAGAATAAAAACGAGCGATTGAATAAAGACAATCAAACTTAAATTTCAAGGAGGCAAAACTAATGCAGCAATCAAGCGGCGCAAACGACCAGGAAGCGACGCCGAGACAACGCGAGGAAGACGAACGCTACGGGCGCGACATTCCGGGCGGAACGGGTTTGGTATCGGACGAAGACGTCGATGCCGTTTCCAACGAAACCGACGCCGGAGAAACGGAAATCGGGCAAGACCATTCGACGGAAAACTACGGCGAAAGCTTTCCCGACCACGGCGTCGGCGCGGTTCAAAACGCCAACGACACAACCTCGGACATCGCCCACATCGAAGAATAGCGGAAAACGGAAAACGGAAAATGCAGAAGATATTTCCGTTTTCCGTTTTAAAACTTACCAGCCCGTGACCAAAAGATTTCGCGCGGATTTTAAACTGATTTTTTGATATTTGCCGTAAGCTTGCGCGGCGCGTGTGCGGATTTGCGCTTCGCTCTCGCCGCGCGTCCAGCCTTCGAGCGCATCGTGCAGAATATAGGCTTCGGGAGCCATTAAATTCGTCGTCCAAAGCAAAGGTTTCGCCGATGTTTTGCGCAGCGGCTCGGCGAAATAATTACGGCTGGCGCAAGCCGGAATCACGGCGACGATTTCGCGCGTGGTCTGCACTTTCGTGCAACCGGCGACCGAGAAAAGCGAAACTAACAGCGCGGCGGTATAAAATTTTTTAATTGACACGGGCGGTTTCATCTTTCAAACTTCCATTTAGGCGCATTATAGCAATGAAAGAAAAGCACATTCTTTTCCGATGCTTTGCATAAAATTGCATTGAACCGCAAAGCCTTGTTTTGCTTACATTTCGCAAAACAGTTTATAACTCCATACAAGCACATACAAGCGCAGAGTCCCCACAAATTTCCCCACAGAGAAAATTATCAAAATATTCGATATTAAGGGAATTATCCTAAAAAAGATGCGCTCTATTCTTCGTCAAACAATTCCCCTATTTCATATCCAAACACCTGTTCAATTTATTATTGAAAGTAAATTGAAATTATGAAAGGATTATGGCTCAATGATAAGCACTTTTATTAAACTTAACATTTTTCGTTAATGCCTGAATCTATATCAAGCGCCGAACTGCGCCGCCGGTTCGGCTGCTGGCTCAAAGAGCAAAGAAAAGCGCACGGAATAACGCAGGAATTTGTCGCTGCGAAATCCGACATCACCGTAACGCAGTTGTCGCGCATCGAAAACGGAAAAAGCGGCACAAGGCGCGACACAGTGATTCAACTAGCGCAGATTATCGGCATCGACGAAAGCGAAGCCCTCAGACATTTTGCGCCAGAAAACTTTGCGTCACTAGCGGAAGAACTGGAAAATATTCCATTTTCCGAGTTTGATAAACAAGAACTCAAAGAGATAGCCGATTTTATAAATTTCAAACTGTCTCAAAAACGTGCCGCGCAACAAGGCAGAACAGACAAAATTATAGACACGTCGCCCGAAGATTCAAGCGAGACTCAGCCTTACCGAGTCGAAAACGGACGGCTGATTTCCGACACGAAAAAAGAGGAAAACGGACACACTAATCAAAAGCCTGCCGAATAAATTTTATCGAGGGGCTGAAAAAACTTAAAAAAATCAGTTGCGATTAACCGAACAACTGTGATAAATAATCAATCACAGTTTTAAAGATTGTCGCATCTTCCGTTTGTGTAGGAACTTGCGTATCCACTAAACTTTTGCCGCCAATTGGTAAGTCGCCTTCAACTAAACAAGTTGTATTCGGCGGACAACTTCTACCACCAATTGGTAAGTCACCAGCGAAACTGTTGGCTGAAAGTGAGGATACGAAGATAACCGCTAAGAATAGCGTGACAGCGAAATTTTTCATTTTAATTCTCCTAGAAACTAGATTTTTGGTCGGTAAGTTGTTGATAAATACCGTTTTGACATATTAGCAAGAAATCTTGCAAAGGTTACATATGCCCATTACAAAACATACTCAAATTACTCGGTCTCAAGCCATTAAGCTGATTGAAGAAGCAAGAAACGCAGAACTTTGCCGCAATATCAATTCTTCGCGCAAAATACTTAGTGCAGTTTTGGAAAATCTTGATGAACCGCCACTTATGAAAGGATTGGAAGTGGTTCTTCAGGCAGATATTCTGCGGCTGTGTGGATTCTTCCTGAATAACTACGGTCGCTCACGCAATTTAAAGACACATCAGGAACGTGGAAAGGATTTTTTGACTACGGCGGTTGAAATGTTTGACCGCGAGAATTTGCCAGATAAATCGGCGGAAGCAAAAGTAATGCTGGCACTATGTTACTGGCACGAAGGAGCAGTTTCCGAGTGCGAAATAATTTTAAGCGAAACTGAGGCTCAATTTGAGAATAATCAACTTCATCCGGTTTATATTCAAATCTGTGTTAATCGCTTAATGACGCATTATTGGAAACAGGAATTTTCAAAGGGATTGGAAATTATCAAGAACCTCGCCCCTACAATTGAATACTGCAAAGACTTACGTATAAAAACGCTGTATCACAACCAAGCGGGAATTATTTATCGTGCAGTAAAAGAAACAGATAAGGCAATTTACCATTTAAACGAAGCAATTAAAGCAGCCCGTCAAAGCGGCAATTTTCTGTTTGCAGCAGTCAATCTCAACAATCTCGGAAATGCTTGTAAAGATGTCGGACAATTTGACAAAGCACATAGGTATGTTGACGAATCAATAGATATTTTTACTGCATTAGAGGAATACGCTTGGAAAGCATATCCGCTTGATACTAAAGCACAGGTATATTTAGCGGAAAATAAATTAGTAACCGCAAATCGAAAAGTTGATGAAGCTTTAGCGATTTATCGTGAAACGAAAGATTACGCTGGATTAGTTGATTCACTTTCTACAAAAATAAAAATTTTGTTGCGACTTGAGCGAATGGCTGAGGCAATTATTCTTTTTGAGGAATTAATTGGAACTTGTCTGCGGCAGATTGGTGAATTCGCTGCACAGAAATATGCCTCTGAGTTGGCTAAATTGATTTACCCGCTCAACAACGCTTCTTATCTAAATGAGGTGAGAAGCTTTAAAATAAATCTGCTGCGCAAACATCTGACTGATGCTGACCTACAAATTACCAAAGCCGCCGAAACGCTTGGTATATCGCATCAGAATTTATCCGATATTCTCAACAAACAGTTTCCCGAACTTTATATTGAGCTGGGCATTCGTCGGCGCTCACGGCGCAACGGTAAAAAGACCGAAATCCTACAGAACATCGCGCCAGTCAGACTTAGCGATTCGCAGATGGCTTACGACAGGCGTTTGAAACTAAACGAAGATTCAACCTATTACACGTTTGTTTTGAACGGCAAACGCCTGCCTTCGTTGAAAACCAAACAGAACGTCGTCGCGTTGATAGAAGCTTCAGCGCAAGCCGCCGGAGCAACCGTAATAATGCAGAATCAGAAAACCAATGCTTTTCATTGCGGAGTATTGGAAATTGATAATCTGACAGGAATATTTTATTTGAATGATTCTGCGGTCAAAGATGGGTTTCCGTTTTTGCTCGATGATTTTAAATACTACGGGAAAGTCGTCGGTTATTGTTTGCTTGAAGAAGATAGCGGCATCGAAATTCTGTTTCGTCCTTTTTAAAATTTTCGGGCGGATAGCTAGGCAACTAATGTCTAACTTGAGGTTTTTGGGAAAGCTGAAATTTTGACATTTACGGAAGTGTCAAAAGTATCAAATTAAACTTCTTCCATAGAATTACTTTGGGAATTATGCGCCTCACAAATCCAGAGTTTTTAACAGCGGCGTTGTTTTCACTACTCAACTTCCACAGTCGAATTTACACTGACAAAATTAAACTGCACTCCAGTCAAAACCCACCTACCATCATTGTAACGTTTAAACGTGCCTGTGCCTTGTCCCGTGTAAGTTTTCGCTCCGACTTGTTCAGTTCCGTAATTGGATAGCTTACTGTAAAAATCAGGAGAGTTTGGGTCAGGCTTTTCAGGTGCTTTTTGGTCTTTAGAAATCGGCGTTCCCATCATATCAGCGTTGTATTGAAAACCATCAAATTTAATGTCGGCTTGGGCAACATTATCTTGCGATATTTCACGGATTCCGGTAACTTTCGCGCTGCCGCCTTTCTTTGTCCAGTCTAATGATTTGTCAACGGCTCTTTGCGCTTTGTCAGTTGTTAAGTTCGCGCCGCCACAGCCAACGATAACGGATAGCAAAAGCAGAAAGACAAAAACTTTCAAATGTTTCATATTTTCAACTCCTCCTTTTAGACG
>DASVRT010000025.1:0-1737 GCA_036388475.1 Pyrinomonadaceae bacterium
CAATCTCCAGCCGCTCTACAATTTTATGGACGATTTGCCGAATATCGAAGGCGTCGCGACGCCCGTTCTTCCGGCAGAACGTGTTCATCTGACGGCGGGCGCGACGACCAGTTTCGATGCGGGACGCGGCTGTCCTTTTGCCTGTTCCTTTTGCACCATCATCAACGTTCAGGGGCGCAAATCACGCCGCCGCTCGCCGGACGACATCGAGCGCATCGTCCGCGAAAACGTCAGGCAAGGTCTTCACTCTTTCTTCATCACCGACGACAATTTTGCGCGCAACAAAGATTGGGAAGCGATTCTGGATAAACTGATTCAACTGCGCGAAGTTGAAAAACTGAAAATCAGCTTTATCATCCAGGTCGATACGCTCTGCCACAAGCTGCCGAATTTTATCGAGAAATCTAAACGCGCGGGCGTGAAAAGAGTTTTCATCGGCTTGGAAAACATCAATCCCGACAGCCTGCTCGGCGCGAAAAAACGCCAAAATAAAATCACCGATTACCGCAAAATGCTGCTCGAATGGAAAAAAGTCGGCATCGTCACTTATTGCGGCTACATTCTCGGATTTCCCGGCGACACGCAGGAGTCGATTCTGCACGACATCGAGGTCATCAAAAAAGAATTGCCCGTCGATTTGCTCGAATTCTTTTATTTAACGCCTCTGCCCGGCTCGGAAGACCACAAAAAACTGCACGAAGCCGGAATCGAGATGGACGCCGATTTAAATAAATACGACCTCAATCACGCCGTCACCGCGCACGCGAAAATGTCGAAGGAAAACTGGGAAGAAACTTATCAAAAGGCTTGGGCGGCTTATTACACCGACGAGCACATCGAAACCGTTCTGCGCCGCGCGATTGCGACCGGCACGAGTCCCGGCAAGACGATGTTTTTTATCACGTGGTTTAACGGCTGTATCGGCATCGAAAAAATTCACCCGCTCGAAGGCGGTTTTCTGCGCCGAAAGGTTCGCAAGTCTCGCCGTTCCGGTCTGCCGGTGGAAAATCCTTTGGCTTTTTATCCGAAATATTTTCTCGAAACGCTCTGGAAACAATTCAAATGGATTTCGCTTTACACGCGTCTGCGCTTAATCTATCGCAAAGTTCGCAACGACCCGAAAAAACTGGAGTATATGGATTTGGCGTTAGAGCCTGTCACCGATGACGAAATTGAAACACGCGAGCTGTTTCAATCGGAAGCCGCTCATAGTTATCTGGACAAAGTGCATCGAAACGAGAAACTTACCCGCGGCGAAAAAGTTTGATTCGGCTTAAATATTTGCCGGTCAATCAAATGACGGCGCCCATTATTAAATTTTAAAGATATTACTTAGAGAAACTATGAGCCAAAAAAACGGAAACCAGCGACGATTTTGTCTTGTTCTTATTAAACCTTCTCATTATGACGACGGCGGTTATGTTATCCAATGGTATCGGTCTGGAATGCCCTCGAATAGTCTCGCCGCTTTATACGGCTTGGCGCAGGAATGCGCCGAACGAAAAGTTCTCGGCGACGACGTAGAAATCGAAATTCACGCTCTCGACGAAACCAACACTCGTATTCGTCCCGAAAGCCTCGCTTCATTGATAAAAGATGCGGACGCCGGAATGGTGATGCTCGTCGGCGTGCAGTCGAACCAATTTCCGCGCGCGCTGGACATCGCAAAACCTTTGCGCGAGCGAAATATTCAGGTCGCCGTCGGCGGTTTTCACGTTTCCGGCACAATCTCGATGC
>DASVRT010000026.1:0-60452 GCA_036388475.1 Pyrinomonadaceae bacterium
CCGCCACGGAAATTTGTTTGACTGTAATGACTATAATCAGCAGAAAACGTTAGACTTATCCATTTTATTCTCATTCCCGCAATTTTCACATCATTTGCTAAATTTCGCTGATGACTATGCGTCTCGCATATCTTCTGCTAAATTCTCATTTCTTTTGCTGAATAGATTTTAGATAATAAAATATAAAACCTCGATTTTTATTGTCTCAAATTTCAAATTTTGTCCCGCAGAGTGTCAAAAATAGGCGATTTGAACAGCCGTTTTTATATGTAGCACGTGTAAAAATTGAAAGCATTCTCCGAGAATTAAGCGATTTCAGGGAAATATGCTACTCTTTCGACACGGTATTTGAGGTAATTACGATTAAGTCAAATAATTGTTTTTGATGTCAATACAAAATTCACCCTTTTAAGCCCATTTTTGTTGAGTTTAAGCTGATAAAAAGGGATTTATTTAGATACTTTAAATTTTCTTTGTCTATGGCTGATAAAAACAACCAAAATTTAATCGTTCCGTCTCCCGGAGCCTTTGCTTTTGAGAAATTTAATCTGAAAGTGATGACTCCGTTTTTCGAGCGCTCGGTTTCCGAGGAGACGCGTAGAGCATATCGGAGAGTTACCAAAGAGTTCTTTACCTTCTTTCGTTTCAGACATCCTTCGGAAATTAATCAGGGCGACGTTCAGAAATGGCGCGACCATTTAATGTCTCTCAAAAAAAGCGATGCGACCGTCAGGTTAAAACTTTCGGTGATTCGCTCGATGTTCGATTATTTGAAGATTGCCGGAATCGTCGACAGCAATCCGGCTTTGACCAAACTCGTGCGACCACCGGCGCAGTCTGACGATTTACGCGGTCGAGCTTTAACGAATAAGGAAGTTAATTACGTTCTTTCCGGACCTGACCAGTCGAAGGCGGAAGGAGCGAGAGATTACGCGTTGATTCTACTGATGCTCAGAACCAGCCTGCGCGTCGGCGAAGCCTGTTCGCTGCGCGTTTCTTCAATAAAATGGAGTCACGGGCGCTGGATTTTGAAATTCAAAGTGAAAGGCGGACGCGAGCGAACGATTCCGCTGCCGCCGGAAGTCAAAAAAGCGATTGATAATTATCTGCGGCTCGACCGCGACCGGCGAAAGATTCACAAAAGCGACGGCAATGAAGCATTTATCTTTCAGCCGCTGACAAACTACCGCACGCTGAATTTCGATAAGGCTATCTCCAAGCAGATGGCTTGGAACATCGTCAAAAAATGGGGCGAATTCGGCGGCATCGGAAAAATCTCGCCGCACGATTTAAGGCGCACGGCAATCACGAAAGCTTTAGACCAGGGATTAACCTACCGGCAAGTGCAGATGATGACCGGGCACAAAGACCCAAAGACCGTAATGCGCTATGATCACGGAAGAGAGAATCTGGAACAGAATGCAGTTAATTTTTTGAACTATGAAAGTTAATAATTTACTTATAGGCACCGTGAAGGTGATGTTACGGTTCATGTCGGAAACGGCGAATTAGCAAGAGTTTGGCTGACTTACTGGCTCGACCTAAGAACATCTCTAATTTGGGGCTGGTGTCTATCACTGACTCCAAATACTGAAACAATTGCTTTAGCTTATGCTGACGGAATCGCTAAATTTGGGGCACAACCCTTTTCCCGCCTGGAGGACGGATTCTACAGCTATATTTATACTGATAGAGGTAAGAGTTACAGGTCACATGACATAGAAGGAAGAACAATTCGAGTTCATGAAAAAGCAGCGGACATCAATGGTAAATTTGAGTATTTTTTAGTGGAGAGAAATATAGGCTTAGTCGAAGAGTTTAGAATTAAACAGCTTCTGGCAAGAGTGAGAAATCCAAAGGAAAAACAAATTGAGCGAACGAATAGAGATTGAACTGCTCGGCAAGGATTTGGAAAACCTTTTTTTGAAACAAAGACCTGGTTGTAAAGAGTTCGATTTCTGCTTTTCTTAAGGTGTTGCAAGAAGGTCTTTACTTAGAAGCCTTCGGTAATCATTTTTGGATGCCAGCTGGCAATACGATTGTGTTTAGTCAAATCGTGCCAGCCAAAATAACAAATTCGATTACCTACACTTAGGACAATCACTTAGAAAGACCAAAACAATGAAACGTCACCGATTACAATTTTGATAAAAATGGCACTCTGATGCTGGATGCCAGAAACGAGCGGCTCGTCTATAACGTGGTGAACCAGCAGACCGCTTCTTCAGAGCGGCAAATCTCACGCAGACACTGATGCGACTTATTACGACGGCGAAAGCAAGCGCGCGAAAAATATCTGGACAAAGCGAGACTGAGCATGCTACTATGCCAAAACCCAAAACACAAGATTCAGCAAATTTCATCTGTCGTAGTTACTAAAAGATTAGGTGCTTTCTCGCTTTTGATTTTAACAATACCTAATTTTCCAGGGCGAAGGGAATTAATGAAGAAACTTGCATCGACGAATTGGAAGTTAAGGATTTTCCGTTACTTATTCGCAAAAGACCAGGAGCTTTTCACAAAATGAATAATCCAGATATGTCTCTGAACGATTCTAAAGAAAACTTAGGAGCAGATGTTGCACCCATTCCGCAAAGCACGGTAACTCAATCCCAAGTCAGCGAAACCGCTGAAAAGGTCAGCCGATTTATTATTGGTTATGAATCGACAATGCAGAATTTATTAACAGAGCAGCAAAGTAGATTAGCTTCTTTTTCGGCTAATTATGATAGAAAGACACAGAATCTACAAAACGATCACCAAAAAAAGATGTCTTTCATTCAGGAGAAAATGCGATCCAAAACAAACGAAATTAACAGAAGCATTTCAAGCATCAATCAATCGTTTGAAAAAATAAAAGAATCCGCCGAATCGCATCTTGCCCGACAAAATGTTTCATTGCCGTTAGAGTCGATTACTACGTTGGGATTGACCGGTACTCCTCTTTCGCCGAGAAGTAACGCTCTGGAAGTGGCAAACGAACATATGGCTGCTGGCAATCAGATTCTGCAAAACTTGACAAAGGCAGAGATGCCTAAAAATTTGAGCCGCATTATTATCGGAGGATTAATCGCCGGTTTTGTAATCGGCGCTTGTAGCGGTATCAGCAACGGAAGCTTTTTTCCCGTGTTTTTAGTTATCAGCGGAGCGGGCTGCGGAATCGCATTTCTGATGTCGCAATCTGCGAAGTCGAATATGCACGGTTTGTATAATTCGTTAATGAGCCATAAAGATTCTGCAAAGCAAAACCTCGAAGTTTATTTTCAACAGTTGCAACCCTTCGTCGCGAACTGCGAGAGCGAAGCAAAGATAGCAGCTACCGAGTTTAAGGTTGCCAAGACGAAACTTTACGAAGAAAGACAAAAAAATGAGTCAGCATTAAAGGCTGACTTTAATGAGAAAATATCAGCTTTCGTCAATCAAAGTCGAATTGATGCAGAATCTTTACAGGAAGACTGCCGAAAGTTGTACAAAGAATCAGGATTTGCCGGAATCGATTGGAAAGATGATTTATGGCGACAGTGGCAATCGGCTGATTCTTTTTGTCCGGCGGTAAGCGTAGGAACTATTACCGCTTCAAGCCGTTGTGAAAGCTTTACAAAAGACATCGACCAAAACTTTTTGCAGCAGCTTCAAGAAGATACTGGATTTAAGGATTTGCCATTGAAATTCCGGTTGCCGGCAATGATGTCTCTATCAAACGGATGCGGTTTAATGTTTTACACCGCAGGCGACGAGAAGCTTCTCACCTTAAATGTCGTGCGTTCGGTAATGATGAGGCTTCTGGCAAACCAGCTTCCGGGAACCGTCCGTTTTACCATGCTTGACCCGATTGCTCAGGGCGGAAATTTCGGTGCCTTTATGCCGCTCAAAAAATACGACGAAAAATTAATCGCCAGCCGTATCTGGAGCGAACCGAATCATATCGAAGAGCAACTGAGCCGGATAACCGAACGAATGTCTGAAATTATTCAAATGCGCCTCCGAAACGAACACGTGTCGATTGAAGAATATAACCGCAAAGCTAAAGTACCGGAACCTTATGAATTTGTCGTCGTCGCCGATTTTCCGGCAAATTTCAGTGATACGGCGGCGAGAAGATTAGTCAGTATTGCCCAGAATGGTCCGCGTTGCGGCGTTTATCCCGTAATCGTTGTGGATAAGAATCTCAAGCTTCCTTACAACTTCGATCTAAAGTCTTTAGCACAGTTTACTGGTGCTATCGGTCATCAGAATGAAAACTACAGCTACCCGAATGAAAATTATCATCGCTGGAGCTTTAATTTCTCCGAGCAGCAATTAGATTTAAACAACGAAGACGACAAAATACTGGCTAACCAAATTATAAATGCGACTGGTAAAAATGCCGCCAAAGTGATGAAGGTCGAAGTGCCGTTTGACGATCTGCTTGAAATGGAAGGGTTGAGTGAAGCGAATTTCTGGACGGGCAGCACGGCTGACAAAATCGAAGTTCCGCTCGGTCCTCATAATGTCGAAGATTCACAAAAACTCGTTTTTGGCGAAGGAGCTGCACATCACGCCGTCGTGGTCGGCAAAACTGGAATGGGTAAAACGAATTTGATGGACATAATTATTACGACTCTCGCGCTCAAATACTCGCCGCGGGAAATTCAGTTTTATCTTATCGACCTTAAAAAAGGCGTCGGTTTCAAGCCATATGCAAATGCGCAGTTGCCGCACGCGCGCGTGATTGCCATTGATAGCGAACGCGAATTCGCGCTCAGCGTTTTACGCGGATTAGTCGAAGAAATGGACAAACGCGGGGATAAATTTCGGGAATTCAGTAAAGATGCAATTGAAATTGATGAAGTAAAAGATTACCGAAAACATACCGGAAAGGATATGCCGCGGATTTTGCTGGTAGTGGATGAGTTCCAAAATCTGTTTCTTGAAGACGATTCAATCGGACGCGACTCGGCAACGATTCTTGACCGCTTAGTGCGTGAAGGACGTTCTTTCGGAATTCACGTTTTACTCGGTTCGCAAAGTTTAGCTGGCAAATCCTCTCAAATTTCCGGCAGCACATTGGGGCAAATCGGCATTCGTATCGCTCTCTCGTGCAATGAATCGGATGCGCGGCAAATCATGGCTGACGATAACGTCGATGCAAAGTATTTATCGCGTCCGGGAGAAGCGATTTATAACGACCGCAACGGGCTGATTGAAGGTAATAAAAGATTTCAGGTCGCACTTTTTAAAGATGACGTGCGTCAAAAATATCTACAGAAGATTGCTGATAAAAACAGGATAGAAGATAAGAAGCCGATTGTCTTTGAAGGCAATAAGCTGGCACAGTTCGAAGACTGTACTTTGTTCCGCAAATTCTTATCCGGTGAAACTCCGCCAAATCCCAAAAGGATTGAAGCCTGGATCGGCGAACCAATTGCGCTTCGGGATTCAACGACAGTTCGTTTTCGCAAGCAGGGCGGAAGCAATCTGCTTGTCGTGGCGAAAGAAGAATTTGAGGGCGTCGGAATTTTAAGTTCCGCGTGGCTCAGCCTAGCCGCTCAGCACCGTCCTGATGCCGCTGATTTCTTTGTTCTTAATTTAACGAACGCCGAAGAGTCCTGGCACGAACTGGTCGAAGAAATCGGAACAATGATCCCGCACGAAACACACGTTTTCGGAAGGCGCGATTTGACCAAAAACCTACAGATTCTTGAAGCTGAGATCAAAGCGCGTGCTGAGGATTCTAAAGGAGACGGCAAAACAAAATATTTATTTTTGTTTGGTTTGCAACGCGCCAAAGATTTGCGTTTCGAAGAAGGCTTTTCTTCGCGCTACAGCTATTCGGACGAAGAAAAAGAGCCGAATGCGCCGGAAATTTTCGCAAAGATTTTACGTGAAGGAGCAGAAGCCGGCATTCACGTTTTGGCTTGGTGCGATTTGGCTGGCAATGCCAAAAAGGCTATAGATAGAAAATCGATAAACGAATTCGGTTTTCGTTGCGCAACAGCAATGGGACAGGACGATTCACAGTTCGTTTTAGACAGCCCGGCAGCTTCAAAATTAGACCGCCCACACCGTGCTGTTTTTTACGACGAAGATCGTCCCGGTCACCTGGAAAAATTTCGCCCGTTTGCCATTCCCGCTGATAGAAAGTGGCTTCAGCAAACGACCGCGTCTTTACGCGCATTTCATGCGAAAGCGCAGGCAGCTTAAGTTAATAGGAGTTTATATGTCTGATAAAGTATTCGTAGATCCGCGCCGGTTGCGTGAATTTGCAGCCGATTTAAAAACGTTTCGCTCAAACGTGACAGAGCTGACTGGCTATCTCGAAGGCAGTTTGCGGCAGTTATCCGATAGCTGGCGTGATGAACAATTTATGCGCTTTCAGGACGCTTTTAGAATCGCGCAGCAACGGCTTAGGCATTTTGCCGAAGAAATCGAACAAACCGCTCCGCAACTCGAAAAGGACGCGCAAGCGGCTGAAGAAATTCATAACTTGCAAATGCCTAATTAATGAGGAAAAAATATGTCGAGAGCGATTTTGGATATTAATGAACTAAAGCGATTTATTGCGGCTTTGCAAAGGACTCAGGCTGAGCTGAACGAAAAGAAACGTCGTATGGGGCAAAAGTTTAAAGACTTGAGCGAAGTATGGCAGGATGCCAAATATAAAAGATTCGAGCAAAAATTCAATGAAACGACTGCGCAAATCGACCAGTTTTCAAAGTATGCCGATATGTATATCGACCATTTGAAACGTAAAGGCGAACTAGCCCAGCGCTATCTGGAACGATGAGTCGAAAAATACAAGTTCATTCGATTGAAGCACTACAACATCTCGAAAGGATTTTGGGAATGTTCGCCGGAAAAATCTCGGAAACTCTTGATCTTGCCGAGAGTAATATGCAACGCAAACTCGATTGGCTCGAAAACTGTTGCCGTGATTTAAACGATGAAGCAATCAGCTGCGAAGAAGCTTATGATTCAGCGGACGAAGACGATGACATTGGTTATCTGGCTTATAAGCGCGACCAGGCGAACGCGGAAGCACAACAAGCGCGAAGAAACCTAACGCGAGTCGAAGCATCTTATGCTGAATATAAACGGGCGGCGCGGCGCGCCGATTATCTTTCTTCCGAACGAATATTAGCGGCTCAGGCGTTTTTGCGTCAAAAAGTCACAGAGTTGCAGAATTATGCAGCTTTGCAATTAGATATTGGGGCGGTAACGTCTTCCGGCGACGGTCTCATCAATTCGATTATTGACGCCACTAGTGACCTCATGTCGAACACTTTGCAAAACGTCGAAAATGTTGTTGATGAGCTGGTTCAAATCGCTCTCCCGAAGGGCTTTGAATGGGTTCGGCTTGAGGAAATCAGTCCGGATGAAATCGCTAATTTGCCCGAGCAAAGCGAATACAAAAAAGTTTCCTACGAAAAGATGAAAGACGGCTTTAAAATTTTACAGGACGACGTTTTACCGGCTCTGAAATCAACCGGGACGATAGCGGACGAAGATTATTTTTATAACTTCGACCGCGAAAACAATCGGGCATTGGCTAACAGCACTGAAGAGATTTTTAAAGTTTTCTTTGGCAGCAGCGAGCCGATATGCCTGGATCGCGACCATCATACACACACTTTTAAAATTACCAGCGGGCGTCACCGTATTAAGGTCGCCCGCGACTTAGGTTGGTCGGCAGTGCCGGCAAAAATAATTTAAACTCTTTACAAATTCATTTGAATGAGCCGTTTAACTGAGATAGGACAAGATTTGAATTCTTCATGGCGCGCGATGCAAGCCGAATGGGAAAATGTGCGCGAAGAATGGCGAGACGACATCGGTGCTCATTTCGAGCGTGAATGGTGGAATGAATTGGAAGCTGAAATTCCACAACTCTTAAATGCTCTTGCTGATTTCGACGAAGTTTTCGACAGTGCCGCCCGTCAACTTGACGAGACGTAAAGGTTATTTTTTATCTCGAAGTGAATTATGAACTCGATTTGTCAAAATTGTTCAGCTCATTTGTCGGCTTCAGCCGATTTCTGCGCGAACTGCGGAACGCTGGTTAACGTTCCCAAAACACAGTGCTTAAAGTGCAGGCAGCAAATTGATGCGACCGCTTCTTTTTGTAACAACTGCGGAGCATCGTTTGTACCTGGCGAACAATCGAGAATCATTACACAACCGTCTAATTCAGTGTTTCAATCGCCGCCTGTAGTTGCTCAGGAACAAGGCAGAAATCCAATTGTTGCGCTTGGCATTTTCGTCGGTTTGGGTCTTGGTATTGTTTTGAGCATTGGTTTCCTACTGACCTCAAAAGGCAATCAATCCGGTCAATTTAATGCAAACGTTAATCTTATAAACGATTCGCAGGGGCTCGTGTCTTCAAATAAAATCTTTAACTCACCCGTTAAACAACGCAATGTCTCTGAAAATAATACATCGCTTTCAACTTCGAGCCTGTCACAAAACTCATCTATTTCAGAAGAAGTATCGACAGCACTTTCTCGCTGGAAATTAGATGCCGAGGCGCTTAACTTCTCAGCTTATATGAATAATTATGCCGACACGGTTGATTATTATCGCGCCGGACAAGTTGAGCGGAGCCGCGTATCCAAAGACAAACAACGCGCCTTCAGGCTTTATAACAGCATAAACATCGGTCTAAATAATATACGAATCATGCCCGATGCCGAGGGAAATAAAGCGACCGTCATAGTAGATAAATCCTGGCATTTCGAAGGTAATGGTAAAACCACTGAGGGCGAAGTTCAGCAACAATTGACGCTGAAAAAATCCAGCGGTTACTGGTATATAACCGGCGAGAAAGATTTGAAAGTTTACTATTCCAGAAGTTATTGAGGTCTGCAAACGGCTTGATAGTAAATAAGGCGAAAGCAAAATGCAGTTTTACAAAACAAAAATTATCGTTTCCGGTTAATAATAGCGGTAATAAAGAAATCCTTCTCGCTAATGAATTTATTTAATGAACTCGAGGTAATTTATGAACACGATTTGTCCAAACTGCTCAAGCCATTTAACGACGGCGACGTGAAGAAATTTAGCAATCGATATGAAGATTTACATTTGGATAGAATCTCCCGTGATCAAGACTACTCCGTCAAAATTCAGGCGGTTAAACTGGTTGCCCTGCTCGCCAGAGACGAAGTGGAAATGTCGCAACTATTTGAAAGTTCGCGGTCTTGGGAAGAAATAATTACGACTTTGTTTAAAGTTGACGAAGAATATCCGCTTAAAGGCGGAGGCATCGGCGAAATCGTCGTCGAATCTTTAACTACGGTGCATCGTTCGTGGATCGAGTCGTCGGATTTGGAAGAGACGCAAATTTCCGATGCTTTAGTCTACCTGATGGACGATGAATCAGAGGAGATAAGTCAGCAGGCGGCAGATTGTGTGGCGCAAATTGCCCTCTTCGCTTTTTTCAAATACTTAGCGGATTTAACGGAGAGTTATAAGCCAAATAAAGATTCACGCCGTCGAGCCGGTGCTTGCCCAATACGATTTTCACTTTCTCAAGGTACAAACTTCGCCCATTCCAAGTGATATAAAAGATAAGTCTCTTGCAGATTCAATTGATAATTCTAAATCCGATTTTATGACAAACGACCTTGTAAATTTTGACGAACTATCCAAAAAATCGTGTGCGCCCGGCGCGGGCGAAGCCGACTACGAAAGACTTTTCGCGGCGGCTTTTTCGATTCCCGAATGGCACTTTATCGCGGTCGGAACGCCGCCGAATCGGTCGCCTTACTGCGCTCTTTTTCCTGATTCTTTCGGCGACCAGCCGGCGGTCGCGGTTTTCACCGACGCCGACCGCGCCCGAAAATTTATGGCGGAAAGCAGTACCTTGTTCGGCTCAAAGGACAAGCCGATAAATATTGATTACGGCAATTTGACGGCGACGCTTTCATCCGAAGATTTAATTTTGAGCGTTCCGACGGGCAACATTCTCGATTACCTCGAAAAGCTGATTCCGAAAGGCATCGTCAAAATCTTTTTTAATCCGAATACGGACAGTCACGGTTTTTCAAACGATTTGAAAATAATGCGCCCGATCAGAGAGCATCTGGAAAGCAAAAATTTGCTGTCGAAAATTGCCGCGAAAACGGCGGTTGAAAACATTCCACAAACTTCTTCGAGCGAAAAAAATGCCGCGGCGAACGATTCAGCCGACAAAGGAAAGATGAAGACTTTGATCGTGCAAATCAAGGACGGACTTGGATTTCCGTCCGGCTTTGTCAAAGCGTCGGATGATACAATGCATCTTTTTTGCCGCGTTCCGCCCGATTGGGTTGAAGGCGAACAGTTAAAGTTCGCATATCTCGAAAAAATTTACGCGCAGTTTTACGGCGCGAATTGGCGCGCGGGAAATTCGGACGGTTCGCATTATAAGATTTTGGATTCCTACACAAAAATTTTTGATACGGAAACCGTTAAAACCACAAAATTCGGCGGCACGGTTAATCAGGACAAACATAAATTCTTTTTTTACATCGGTGATGGCAACGGCGCGGTCAGAAAAGTCACGGCGGAAGATTTTCAGGCGGACATTGATGCGGAAATGCAGAAAGAAAAACCGAATCGATTAACCGAGCTGCTCGAAGAAAATGCCGAACTCATCGCTCGCCTCGATCAGGAAAATGAAACGTTTTCGGCAATGATCGCCGGCGGCGCGGCAGCAATGGACGAGGCTGCCGAAGAAGATAAAGAGCGAGGCATTTCCAATATGACGAATTTATTTGAAAGCCTGCGAGCTGAGCATAATATGTCGCCGAAATTGTTCAGAGTTTTCATCGAAACCTGTCTGAAGAAGCGAAAGTTTCTGATTCCCGTTTTGGCGTTTGCGTATCTTCAGCAAGACAAAATAAAAATGAAAGAACTCGAACAGGACCAGGAACTTTTCGATGAATTTACATTTTGGCTGACCGAGAAAATTTCTCCGACCGCGAAAATACTTTTGGACAAACCCGTTCAAAATCCCGCCGCGCTTTCCCAAGAGTCCGCGAACGAAACGCCCGATGCCGGCAAAGACGGCGCAGTTAATCTCGAAACTTCGACCGCACCGTTTGATGAGTTAGCGCGCAAAGCCAATGAGCCGAATGCGCCGATGGAAAATTTAAACACGCTTTTCGGCGCGGTTCTTGATTTGCACGAATGGCAGTTTATCGCGCGCGGCGAGCTGCCGAATGTTCATCCTTACGTGGCTTCAAACGCCGCGATTGCGAGCAATCAGCCGATGATTCGCGCCTTTACCGATTCAAAGCGGCTGATTCGTTTTGCAAAGGAAAATAATCTCACCAGAGAAGACGGCTCGTGCGATAGTCTGACAATTCCGACGGCGAATATCATCGAATATCTCGAAGGTTTCATCCCGGAAGGAGCCTACGGCGTTTGGTTTAATTCCGATTCGCAAAGCGACGGATTTTTCATCCCGATCAAACAGCTTCGCCCGATCAAAGAGCATCTGGCGAAACTTAATAATCCAACGCCGACCGACGAAGCCCGCAAAAAGCAGGATAATTTGGCGAATTGGGGAATGTCGCAAACGCCCGACGTCGAGATTGATTTAAATTTAAGCATCAACAAAGTCGGCACGGTTGTTTTTGAAACTTCCATCGCGCCGTTTTACGAAGCCGTCGTGCCGCTTCTCGAAGATTACAAAGGCGGCGGCGAATACGTTTCGCTGCTCAGATTTGAACCGGACGCAATGAGTCAAACGGTCGAAAACATCGCTGAAAATTCGCACGGCGCTTACCTGCGAATCCGCCGGTTTATTTATCTTAATCCGAAAAACAACGTGCGCATCGGTGTTAATTCGATTCACAGCAACCGGCTGCGGCACCTTCGTTCAAATGCGGAATTAATCGTCAGCTTCGAGCTTTGCAAAAATCTCGACAATCAGACGGCGGTTTTTTATCACGCGTTTCAGGGACCGAAAAGCGAAGTTTTAAAATTGTCGGCGGCGATTCAGCCGCTTCTCGACGCGAGCGGTTATCAAGCGGTTTCGTAAATATACAAAGAAAAATTTATGCCGAACGATTCATCCCATTCAAGCCGAAATCCAATCGCGGGAAAGGCGGTTTTAACATCGGCTTCTCTGCAATTACGGACGTCTGCCGACAAGGACAAATTAGCGTATTGGTTTGATGTTTCCGATAACGTCAGATCATCGAACGAACTTTATACCGATTACGCTTACCAAATTCCGGAAAAGAATTTCGCGGCAAACAATCTCGAACTCAAACGCGGATTTCACGAAAAAAATCTGAATTGGAGCAGTTTCTGCTGGTATTTTTACCGGCACGTTTGCGATTTTATTTACGCGGGCGAACACAAACCGATGATGCGTGAAATTTTCGCGGCATTAGCCGACTTTTCTTCGCTCGTGAGCGGTAACGTCAGCGGACGTTATGCTGTTTTGCTTCACGATTTTCTCGTGGATTTCAAACTTCCCGTCAATATCACGGCACTTTTGCCGGAAAAAATCCTGATAAAAATGCCCGAACTCGAAAAAAGTTTTAAATTTTGGATGGAAGCTGAAGTCGAGCGCGAGCAGGAAATGATTCGTCAGGGAATGATGGGCTATTAATCAAGATGAGCGAGTTAAATTACAAAGAAACCGGCGAAATCAATTACAAAACGCCGCTCGAACCCTTTTACGAGGCGATGCTTCCCGTTCTCGCAAATTACGGATTCGCCGAAAAATTTCCCGAAGGCAGAATTTCGATAATGGATGGCGGTTACAACAAATATTCGGCATTGTGAGAGATGCGCTAAAAATGTGCATCTCGTCCGGAACAATGACGAATTTATTAGCAATGCGGAAAGAGGAAATTGCATTTACTCGATCGTCGGAAGAACGGTGGGAATGATTGCGCCGCCGGAAGGATTTATAAAACAGCCAGTTTTATTAAAGCGGTAATGACAACTTATGCGCGAATCAACATTTGCTCTCCGCTTTCGCTTCAGCTTCTTTACAGCAGCTTCGCCACAATTCTTATACTTCCATTTATTCAACTTATGGTGTAAATTCCCGTCAAAAACTCATTTTATGGTGTAAAAAGGCTCGGCTTATGTTGGAGAAAATCCTGTAAGTCGTTGATTCTGCGTGTAGGAAAATTCAACTCAGGATGGAACTTATAAGTACATTAGGTCAATACGTTGTTCCGGTACAGCCAGCTCACGCCGAGCGCCAGCAGCGTCGAAAAAATCTCGTCGTTCGAGTATTTTCTTCCCGTTTCCAGGTTAATTCCCGCCTTCAATTCGGACATCTGGTAAATTACTTCTTCCGTGACGGTCAGCGAACGCCGCGTAGTTTCTCCGGCACGCTTGACATACTCGAAAGCCCCGGCTCGCAAATCTTTATAATTTTCAGGCGTGACCGCCGAGAGCGCCTCTCGCAAAAGAAAATCAATGATGACGTTTTGCGTGAACTGCTCGTCAATAGTGCGGAATTTTGATTTCAGGCGCGTCGTGTCAATTATCAGCGTTCGGGGCAACGAAAACGGGCGCGTCGTGTTACGTCCCTGCCCGGCTTTTGACGAAACGATACGCGCGGCAATCGTTTCCAAATCGCTCAAATGCTCGCCCGGAGTTCCCTCTTTTTTCGCGTCCGAGCTAGCCGGATTTTTTTCCGACGAATCACTTTGCGAAGCAGGTGTTTTTTTGTTCTCAGCCTTATTTTCTGCGGGTTTTATATCCGTTTTGTCGCCGGCGGAAGCGTTCCTGTCGGATTTGTCGGCGAAGCGGGCTTTAACTTCGGTTTTGTTCTGTTCCGCAACTTCATCGTCGCCTTTTGTTTTAGTGACGAGCGGCGTTTTGTTTTCCTCATTTTCCGAACCGAAAATTTCCTTTTGCAAATCGTCGAGTTTTTGGTAATCAACTGATTTTCTTTTCGGCGCAGGTCGCAAAGCCATAATTTTATCTCCTCATTTATAATAAAAATCAGACGGTCCCGAGTTATTTTTCGCCGTTTTTCGGCTGGGAGGAATTTTTATTCGTCTTGCGATTTACGCTTAAAAGCGTTTCGATTTCCCCGACCAGCGACCTCATTTCGCGGTGTCCTTCGCGGTCTGACGCGGTGCGCGCCGCGATTTCCAAAACCGACAAGCCGCCCGAGCTGTTTTCGTAAATATTGCGGTTGCCGATTGTGGTTTTCATTAAAGTGATGTCGAACCCGCTTAAGGCTTGTTCCATCTCGTCCGAAACCTTTCGCTTGTCGCGCCGGTTCAAAAGAAAACGCGCCGCAAAATCGCCCGACCTGATCGCCGCCACTTTCTGAATTAGCTGCATTGTCGCGTCCGAACTCCAGAGCGAATAGTTTCCGGGCGTAAGCGGAATGATTACTAAATTGGCGGCTGATATAACGCCCAGGGAGACGAACTCGTTGCGCCCCGGCGTGTCAACCACGAGGATGTCGCAGCCGGCGGCGATGTCCTCCAAATCAATCGTCACTGCCGAAGCGTTAACGATTTTTTTGTAATGCTTGCTGAAGCCGCGCACCTTGTAGTTTTCGGTAAAGTCTTCGTCGCGCGCGTTGCACCACAATTCGCTGCTTCCCTGCTCGTCGGTGTCCAGTAAAACGACACGGTAATTTTCGCTTAAAATCGCCGCCGTGTTTGTCGCCAAAGTTGACTTCCCGACACCGCCCTTTTGATTGACGAAAGCGACTACTTTTGACAGAAATGGTTTTTGATTGGGCATTTTGTTTTCCTGAAGAATTTTAGCCGGTTACATTTGTTAAAGTAATTCTTTAACTATTGGTATTGTTTTAATATATCTTAAAGTTCTTGTCAACAAAATTTGTTATATATGAAAAATTACTAATAGTAATTAGTTTATTTACTTTTATTACATTTACATTTACATTATGTACTTTTGTTACTTTATGAATTTTTTGCACCTTTTACATCTTCTTTACTTGTTGAGAAACACGAATTGATTGACGGGCAATTTGTCGTCAAAGTCGATTTCGATATTGCTGGTCTCGATAAAATCTTTTATCGCGCGGAAATCTTCCGTCCGTTCGGTGCGGCTGTGAATTTTCAACAGGTCGACTTTACAGCCGTTCTGGCTTTCGAAATTAGCTAATATGGCTGCGACGTTTCGGACTGCTTCCAGGGAATTCATAATTTCTCCTTATCTCTGATTGTTTGGAAAAGAACGAATTTCCGATAAATTCCGTCGCTTTTCCGTCGGCATTATTAACTCAAACCGTGTGCCGTTCAGGAATACTTTGTAAAGAAATGACTTATCGCGTTTAGAGTACTTGCGAATTTTGTCGGCAGGTCATTATGACGAATCATTTTCGCCAAAATGAACGACCTTTTGAGAACCGGGACAGTCGGGAAAAGAGAAAAGAGCAGAAAGAATCGTTTTCGAGACCGTTTATCTTACCAGCCGGAATGAATCTTCCATTTATCGACAATCCTTCCGTTCTCAAGGACGTTATAATATGAATGTTGGGCAGCCGTCAGACACGAATGATTTGCCAGAACACGCATCCGGGTTCCAATCTGCAAACGGTCTAATATTGCATCGTCCTTAACGTGAAAGACGCCGTGTTCCTGCGAAAGCGATTCGAGACGCAAGCCCGTTTCCTTTCCTTCCAAATCGAGTACTCGCCCGTAACCGCAGGTTGAATCGAGTTCGACCGCACCTCTGTCTTTGGAAACCGCAATCGCTCCGGCATCGAGAATTACCTTTTTTCGACTGCGGTCGATATGTATTACCGCCGCTAAGACCGTCAATGCGCAATCTTCAAAATTACAGCTTCCCAGAGCGGCTTGCGTGCCGTCGAATAAAATGTAATTGCCGGGACGAATTTCATCGATGCCTTTCAGATGGTCGATGCGAGTTATCGTCGGAGTCGAGCCGATGCTGACGATCGGCACTTCTATTCCGCCGCTCCGAAGCCGCGTCGCCAGTTTCGCCATCGAATCGCGCTCGTGCCGTGCGATAGCGGCAATTTCCTCTTGTGAACGGGCATTATAGGAATGTCCCGCGTGGGTCAATATCCCGGCGAAATTCAAGTTTGAAGCATCGGCAATCAGGCGCGGGATTTCGAAGGCTTCCTCTGAATGCGGTTCGACGCCGCAGCGATGCGACCCGCAATCGACTTTGAAAAAAACGTTCATTTCGATGCCGGTTTCTGTAAGACTGTTATTTAGAAGCGGCGGAATATCCGTGCTGTCGGTGATGAGATTAAGGTTAACGCCGCTTCCGGCAATTTCGATTGCTTCGGTAAACTTTCCCGGTTCAATCGGGACGGCATAGGTAATATCATTAAAGCCGTGTTTAGAAAACGCCCGAACTTCGGCGAGCGTCGAAGCCGTAATCGCGCCGCTGTGACCGTTTGTTTGAATTTGCGCTATCTCGATGCATTTATGAGTTTTAATATGCGGGCGCAGTTTTACACCGTTTGTTTTTGCTATTTGGCTAACTCTTTGCGCATTGCTCCGAACGCGCTCGATATCAAGCACCAGGCAGGGAGTTTTCAGTTGTTGCAAGTCTTCCATAATCGAGGCTTTCCAAAAGAAACGTGTAATTATTGATTATAATTCTTTATCTGATGTTACAAACTTGAATTTAAGTATTCCCGAGATAATGAAATATTACCCGGCTTCGGACTTATCCCAAAATCGAGTTAACGGAAAATCACCTTTTTGCTTTATTGACGAAACGGCTGATTTCGTCAATAAATTCCGGTCGTTACCGGCAAGGTCGGGTCGCTGTATGATGCTGATTGCTTATCCTTGTCACCGGGAACGTCCTTGAGGACGTGGTTCATTCCGTTAATCATCAATTCTGTTTTTTTATTCAAAGTTTTCCACAGGCTCAAGCCTGAGCGACTCTGTATTAATGGTTAAAAGAAAGGTTAAAAAGGATAGAGCGCGAAAAAATTTCTTAAGTCTGTTGTTTTGATAAGTTACAGGAAGCAAAAGGGAAGTCGGAACTACATATTTGCCAATGTTTCGCAAAAATCGTGAAGTCAAAACTACAGGAGATTTTCCATTCGTGAAGTCAGAGCTATATATTAAAACCCAAAAGGGAAGTCAGAACTACATATTGGTGAAGTCAGAACTACATATTTGCCTGTGGAAAAGTCTCCGTTCGTGAAGTCAGAACTACATATTTTTAAGCTCCGGGAAGTCAGAACTACATATTTCGTGAAGTCAGAACTACATATTGGCGTAGAAAGGGAAGTCAAAGCTACATATTTCGTGAAGTCAAAACTATATATTGGGGAGAATTGTCAAAGCAGCACTATAAATAGACAAAATGAATGATAAAAAAAGTCAGAACTTGTGTTTTTTATCGCCAAACTTAGTGTTTATCGGGCTCGGAGCGTTAAATATGTAGTTCTGACTTCACGTTTTATTTCGAATCGGGTTTATATATAGCCATTAAAACCGAATATGTAGTTCTGACTTCACGATTGCAGTTGGTTATTCTGGTTAGCCATAAGCAGATTGTCTTTTTGCTTTTTGTTGGCGGTGATGATTTCGCCGGAGAATTTCGGGTGCGGGTAGAGAACCAGCCTCACGTCGGCGATTTTATTGCTCCTTTTTTCGTCAATGATTTTTTCCAGAGAGTATTTGATGAGCACGTCCTTGGCGACCATTTCCTTGAGCGCGGTTTCGACGTCGCGCAGATTGTGCGAGAGCTTTTCGTAAGCCGTCAGCCCGAAGTCGCGGATGACGGTCGAGAGCAGAATCGTATAAGGATGGGCGAAGCTCGCCTGCGTAAAGTGGTGCGACATCCGTTTATGAAGCTGCCGGGAGATGATGTTCTGGTAGCCCATGCTGACTTCATAATTAAACTGCCGGAACGTGTTGTTGCGAATGCTGGACGTGACCAGCCCGTTAAAGCGGACGAAGGCTTTGGTCTTTTCTCCCTGTCCTTCCCAGTCTTCTCTGGTTTGCAAGCCGATAGTGTCGAAAATGCTTGAAGCGAGAACCGCCTGCCCGCTTTCGTCCGTCAGGTGGAGAATCGTTCCGACGCAAACCATCAGGGCTTCCTTGAGCTGGGTGATCGAGTAGCTGTGCCCGGTGCGCTTTAATTCCTGCTGGAGCTGATACAGCGTAAAGGTGACCGCCGCCTCGTCGTTCAGGAAAATGCCCTGTCCTTCGGTCGCCAGTTTTCGGAGCGCGTCCTCGACGAGTTCTTCGCGCTTGCCGGGCAGGTAGTCGCGAGAAACGCCGTCCGAATCCTGAACTCTCGCCGGAGCGATGCGAACCCGGTAGCGCCCGCCGCGACACTCGAATTCGCGCTCGACCGGTTCGAGAAACTTTTCCTGAATCCTCTCGACCCGTCCCCAAACGTATTTGGGAATAAAGTCGTAGAGCTCGATCGTGTTGGAGTAGTCTTTTTCCGAGGGCAGAACCAGCTCAAAAAGTTCAAGCTGCGTCGGTTTGCTCCGCTTGTAGTCTTCAATCTTGGTTTTTCGGTTTTTTCTTTTCGGGAGGATAGCCCCGGTTCCGAATTCGTTCGGGTTTTCGCTTTTGGGTTTTCTTTTAGCCATTATTCACTCGCCTCGTTGCATCTGCCAATAAAGATACACGGCTTGGCAAAGAGTTTCAATCTTTCGGAGACTGGCGCGGGTTTGACCACAAGAGCGCTTCGTTATGGGATAATCATTTATGGTCGGGTTTATATGAAAAGTTGACTGACAACCACATTTTTTACAAATCCGCGTCTGATAACGACTAAGGCTTTTACTTATATTGATAAGTCTTTCTTTGCTGGAACTACGGGAGTTTGAGCAGTTGACACTCATCGTGAGTGCGATACACACAAGACTTTATGAAGGCTTTGAACTATGAACTAAATATTTTAGCTAAAGTCGTTATCGGACGCAGCTTAAGGGAAGCCGTCTGAAAGAGATTCATCTGTCAAAAAGTCGTTATGTCGTTTGATGCTGACCGGCAAGCAGACCGACATTTTAGTTGCCACTTATAATCTGATTCTGATTCCGAAAGCGCATATGTTTTCGCTAAACAACTCAATAAAATGATTATATTAGCTGTCTTCTTTTATCCTCAACCAAATCGGCACCTCAAGACTCCTGCCTTTGGCGCTTATTACGGCGGCTTTGGGAAAGCTGATTTGTTCAATCTGACGCCTTAAATCTTCGCTTACTTCCGCCATTTTAATCAATGAAATCGCCGCTGCGCCGCGAATTCTGTCGTCTTCGTCCGCCAGCAGGGCGGCAATTATCGGAATCGCTTCCTGCTCTTGCGACATCGCAACCAGCGAAATGCTCAAAGCGGCAAGATTGCCGACAATCGCCCGACAGCTGATTTCAAAAACCCGCGTCGATTTTGTTTTTCGACGCTCGTAAATTTTGGAAATCTCTCTCTTGAGGAGATATTTTATTTACCCCAAATTTTTTACTTCACGTGTCAGGTCATTCAGTCGTTCGAGGATTTGATTGAGAATAGAAACCCGCTCTTCTATTTTATTGCGCTCCGCACGGACAAACCTTGTATAAGGAGCCAGCGCTCCGCGGACGTTTTCCACCGAACGGTTTATCTCATCATCGGATTTGTTTTTCAAAACCTCTCCCATTTCCCGGCGAAGCTTTTCCAGTTTTGATTTGAATTCTTCGATGGCGCGCTTTCGTTTGTATGGAAGAATAAAAAAACTGGTAATAAAAAGCGCCGTCGCCGCGGCTATTCCAGTTACATCGAGCGCGACGGTCGTGAAAATTGAAGCCAAAACATAGCCCAGCCCCAGCGCTCCCGCGCCCAGACCAAAAGATTGCCCGAGCGCGGTAATCGAACTGTTGATAACGCGGCGGCATTCCTCTCTGTGGTCGAGCGACTGTATGCGGTTCTCAGCTTCACGCCGAATGCGCGCGTGAACTTCTTCACGCTCGTAAACGAATTGACCGCCGACGCGACCGATTATTTGCGAGTCGTACTGCGATTTGCGCACCTGCGTGTTGAAATATTCGAGCGTGTCGTTCCAGAGCTGCATATTGTTTCGAACCAGCCAATCGACCGATTCATTGACGGTCTGATCCAGCTTTGTCCGCCAATCTTCAAGCACTTCGCGTTCGAACTCTTCACGAAACTTCGTTTCGCTGCGTAATAGATTTATATTCCGAATCCGCATACTGCGGTCGAGAAAATCAACTCCGCTGTCGCGAAACTCGACTATTAAAGCATCGACGCGCAGGATAAACTTCTGGAAATTTTCCTGCATTTCCTGCTGCGCCGCGGCGAGTTGTTCTTCGATGCGTTTGATTTTGACGGAATCTTCGGAAACCAGCTCCAGTTTTCCCGTATATTCGGATTGCAGTTTTCCGGCAATCGTCCGGGCGGAATCGAGCGGGCTGAGCAGCTTTAACTGAAGCCTTTCGCGCTCGCCGAGCTTATTGAAAATATAATCTTCGAGCGCTTCGAACCGGCTGCGCGTCCAGTCGCGCGGATTGCTTCCGAGTTTTGCGTTCAGCGCGGGCTTGGCGGCAATCGGGAAGATTAAAGGCTTGAAACCTAATAACTCGCGGCATTTACCGTCAACAAATTCCAGAACTTCCGTTATCTCGGCGTCTTCTTTGGTGTCTATTTTATTTAAAACGATAACGATTTTTTTGCCCCAATTCTGGATGTAGGAAAGAAACTGGCGTTCGCTTTCGGTGAGCGGTCGGTCGATGGAAGTAATGAATAATATGAGGTCGGCGCGGGGAATAAAATCTTCGGTGATTTCCTGGTGCTGCTTAATTACCGAATTTGTACCGGGCGTATCGACAATCGAGATATTGCGCAAAAAATCGACCGGCGCAAATTTCTGCGTCACGAAAGAGCTGAGAGACCGTTCTTCCGGCTGCTCGCCGTAATGCAGGATGGTGACGTGGTCGTCAACCGGAACCGGACCTTCGACGCGTATTTTTTGACCGAACAAAGCGTTGATAAACGAAGATTTGCCGGAATTGAATTCGCCGACGATAACCAGCAAAAACAGCTCGTCAATCCCGCCTAGAATATCTTTCAACTGCCGCACGTCCTCGGCGTGCTCGCCCGTGGCGGCAAGTTCCTGAAGATTCCTTAACAGTCGCTTTTCCGCTTCAATCAAAGAACGCAGACGCTCATCGACGAGCTGTTCGGCAGTGTTGGTCATAAGCCTATAATAAATGAGTCATTTATTTTCCGGTGCTGTTTTATACGTCAAAGCCTCGACTTTTTATTCCGCTTCTTTACGCTCGAAAATCACAAAATCATCTTCCTCACGAATTTCCAAGCCTTGTTCTTCAGCGAATTCCCTGAGCTTTTCATTGGTTTCGAACGAAACCGGCGCGCCCGATGAAAAAGTGTCCGTCACGGCAGTTCTCGGTATGCGCGCAAACCCTAATTCTGCGATAGACTTGTCGATGGTTTCCGTTAAATTGTTTTGATTCATTGTTCTTCCTTTTCAAATCGTAAATTATCGGTTTAGACATTTTATCACGTAACCACCGTTAATCTTTACTAATTTTGACCATCCGATGCGAGCGGATTAATCCTGATATCAGAGAAAAAAAGAAAGCGGTTGAGTCCTGCGTGAAAAGGTATCGGGCAGAACCGTTCAAAATCCGAATCGGTAAAATCAAAATATCGCGCGTTGAACGATAAAACCCCTGTAATAATTATGTGTGGATTTTGATGGAATCTAATGATTGCGCTAGTGGTATAATGCAAATACTAAAACCGGAAAATATAGAACTATTTATTTGTTAAAGAATTTACGGGCAGAACTGTTAACAGGAGAAATTCGGTGTGAGGGCTTCTTCAAAATCTCAAAGTTTAGACTCGCAAAAACAAGCAAGGCAAAGTAAATCCGCAACTCTGATTATTAAACCGATGAATGACGCTTTAAGCTTTCCCGCGCAGCTGCTGAATACAATCGAGCAGTCCGTTATTGCGACCGAGTTGGACGGGATTGTTATCTATTGGAATCGTTTTGCCGAGCATCTTTACGGCTGGTCAGCCGCCGAGGCGACGGGGCGCAACATTATGGAGTTAATCTCACCGGAACTGAGCTTTCGGCAGGCGGAGGAGATTATGGCTCAGCTGCGGCGGGGAGAAAGTTGGACCGGGGAATTTATAGCGCGGCGAAAGGACGGCGGCTTATTCCCGATCCAAAGCGTCAACTCGCCGATTTACGACAAAGGAACATTGGTCGGTATCGTTGGAATTTCTCAGGACATTACCGAGCGCAAGAAGACGGAAAAAGCCTTGCAGGAAAGCGAAAACAAATATCGGACGCTGGTCGGGCAAGCCTCCGACGGTATCCACACCTACGACCTGGAAGGAAATTTTTTAGAAGTCAACTCAAAGCTCTGCGAAATGCTGGGTTATAGTTCTGAAGAGTTATTGCGCCTTAATGTGAAAGACCTCGTTCCCGCCGCAGACCTCGCCGCCGACCCGATTCGTTTTGGCGAGCTTCGCGCCGGACACACGCTCCTGAGAGAGCGATGGCTGATTCGCAAAGACGGAACGCTGTTCCCGGCGGAAATCAGCGGAACGATGATGAAGGACGGCGTGCTGCAAGCAATTATTCGTGACATCTCCCAGCGAAAACGCGCCGAAGAGGCGCTGCGCAATAGAGAAAACCAATTGCGCCTTATCACGGACGCCATTCCGCTGCTGATTTCTTACGTCGATAGAGAACACCGTTACCGTTTTGTGAATCGGAGTTATACGGAATGGTTTGGAAAATTGCGGGAAGAAGTCATCGACAAGCACCTTTCCGAAGTTTTGGGCGACGCGGCTTATCAATCACTTTTACCCGAGGTCGAAACGGTTTTATCCGGCGAAGAAGTTATCTTCGAGCGTCTGGTGCCGTATAAATCCGGCGAAAGATTTATTCGCGTCAATTACATTCCCGAATTCGAGCCGTCAACCGGCGAGGTCAAAGGCTTTTACGCGTTCGTGCAGGACATCTCGGAAAGCAAGCGGGCGGAAGAAGCCCTGCGCAAAAGCGAGGAGTGGCTGCGGAGTATTTTCGAGGCGTCGCGCGACGGAATCCTGGTCGAAGACGAAGGAAAAATCATTTACGTTAATAAATCTTACGTTCGCCTGTTCGGCTACGACGCGCCCGAAGAACTAATCAATCAACCCGTTGCGCTCGTCATTTCGCCCGAGGATACCGAGCGCGTCCTGAACTTCGGCAAGCGCCGCCGGCGCGGAGAGCTGCCGCCCTCGAAATACGAGTTCAAGGGCAAACGAAAGGACGAAACTCTGATAGAGGTCGAAGCTTCCGTCTCGACCACTGTTATCGCCGAGCAGACATACATCACGACTATGCTTCGTGACATAAGCGGGCGTAAACGGGCGGAGAGTTTACTGGAAGCGCAAAAACAGTCACTCGAACTGGTGGTTAAAGGAGTCCCGCTGGTTGAGGTGTTGACCTATTTGGCGCGAGTCGTCGAGCAACAGGCTGACGCCGGCGGCGCGGTCGCCTCCATATTGCTGCTGGACGAACACGGGCGTTTGCGCAACGGCGCCTCGCCGAGCCTGCCGGAATACTATCTGCAAAAGATTGAAGGACTCAAGGCGGAGCCTCACGTCGGCACTTGCAGCGCCGCCGCGGCTTTAGGAAAAGTCGTCGTGACGCCCGACATCGCTGCCGACCGAAAATGGAAGGGACTGGCGCAACTGCCGCTCGGACTCGGCTTACAAGCCGCCTGGACAATGCCCATTAACGCGCGTGACGGGCGCGTCCTCGGAACGTTCGGAACCTACTTTCGAGAGCGGCGCGAGCCGACCGCCCTGGAACGTCAAGTGGTCGAGATTCTCGCGCGGACGGCGGCGCTAGCCATCGAGCGCAAGCAGGACGAAGACGAGCTGCGCCGCTCGCACAAAGAATTGGAAGTTCGCGTGCGGGAAAGAACCGAGGATTTACAAAAAGCCAACGAAGCCCTGCAAACGGAAATTCAGGAACGGCGGCAGGCGGAGGAAGCGCGGATAGAAGTTTTGCACCAGCTCGTCAACGCGCAGGAGGAAGAACGCCGGCGCATCGCGCGCGATTTGCACGACCAGCTCGGACAGCAATTAACCGTGCTCCGGCTTAACCTGGAACTGCTTAAAAGAAGGTGCCGTGACGCCGAGACCTCCGCGCAAATCAGTGAAGTCCAAAAGGTCGCCCGCCAGCTCGACGCCGATGTGGATTTCCTGGCGTGGGAGATGCGTCCTTCGGCGCTCGACGATTTGGGGATTGCCGCCGCGCTGGATAATTACGTCAGGCAGTGGTCAAAGCATTTCGGAATCCGGGCGGAATTTAACGCCGACCGCTTCGGCAAAATTACGCTGGCGCCCGAAGTTGAATCGAACCTTTATCGAATTACGCAGGAAGCGCTTAACAACGTCTCGAAACACGCGAAAGCGGGCGGCGTCAACGTTCTGCTCGAACCCCGCGGCAGCTCTCTGATGCTAATTATAGAAGATGACGGAATCGGTTTCGAGCCGAGCAATCATCCGCTCAAGGAAAAGGGCGTCAGTCTGGGGCTGATTGGAATGCAGGAACGCGCGGCGCTCGCCGGCGGAACACTGGAAATCGAATCTGCCGAAGGTAAAGGCACGACTATTTATGCTAAGGTTCCGATTTTAGCCTTCCGGAATGGGGAAAAGGAATGAATGAAATCCGCGTCCTGATAGCCGAGGACCATAAAACGGTGCGTAAGGGACTAAAAATGATAATCGAAGCCGAACCCGATATGACGGTCGTCGGCGAGGCGGGCGACGGAAACGAAGCCGTGCGGCTGGCGCGCGAACTCGTGCCCGACGTCGTGGTGATGGACATTTCGATGCCGGAAACGAACGGCATTAAAGCCACCGCTGACGTTAAAAAAGTCGCTCCCGAAATTAAGATACTGACGCTGACGCGCCACACCGATAAGGCGTATTTAAGAGAATTGATGGAATCGGGCGTGGACGGTTATGTTCTAAAACAGAGCGATTCGGACGAGCTGCTGCGCGCCATCCGCACCGTCGCGGGCGGCGGCAATTATCTCGACCCGGCAATCTCGGATAAACTTTTCGACATCGTCACGGCAAAGCAGTCGAAACAGCGCGGCGAGATTCGGGAGGCGATTTTAAGCGACCGCGAGGCAGAGGTTCTGCGTTTAATCGCGCGCGGCTACAGCAACAAGGAAATCGCCGCCCGGCTTGAAACCAGCGTTAAAACCATCGAATCGCAAAAAGCCGTCGCGATGCAAAAACTCAACATTCGCGGGCGCAATGAAATCGTCAGCTACGCCATTCTTCAGGGCTGGCTCCGCGAAAACTAGCGCCTTTGACAAACGACCTTTACCGCCGCCGCTTCAAATTAATCTTCAATTTTATTTCATTTTTCGATTGCAAGGGTTTTCCCGCCGAAATGTCAGGGAAAATCCTTGCATATCTTTCTCATCTTCCCGATATATATATATTTTTCTATGTGCGATAAATAACTTACACGTTTACTGAGCTAAAGCAGGACTTTTTACTTGGGCAAAAGCCTTTTGCAGTTTTATAAGAAATCGCGGGCAGGCGCGGGGCAGGCAGGGGCAAACTCAAGTTTTAGGAGAGCCTTCACCGATTAGGCTCTTCATCTTTTACCGCCGTCTTATTTTGTCCGGGTAAATGTCGGTTTTAAAGCGTGAATTCATCTTTTTTGGAGTTGTGTCCGGTTTAATTCCCGGCTCGGTTCGGAAAGAGAGCGAATTTTCGGATGTTTGGAACATATGAAAATAATTTTATTTTCCTTTTATTATTTCAAGCTGCGTTTGAGCGCAATGTTAGGTATTCGCCGGACTCTTAATCCGCTGAACCTGAGATGGCGCTGGAATAACTGGCAGTACAGGCGCTCAAGACGGCGCAGGCAGCATTTTTAGAAGAGAAACGGGTCGGGATTTATGAACAAGCGGGTTAGCAGACGGCAAACGAATCAAAGCCTCAAATCTTATTCAATTCTCCAAAGAATCGGTCAAGCCGAAAGAGGCGCGGTCGAAGACTGCCTCCACACTTACGGGAATTTAGTTTGGGCTTTGGCAAAAAAGTTCGCCAAATCTTCGGAAGAAGCCGAGAAAGCCGCCGTGGACATTTTCAGTGACATCTGGGCGCGGGCGGCGTTTTATGATTTGGCGAAATGCAGTGAAGAAAAATACATCCTGCAAATCGTGCTGCGGCGCTTAACTAAACCGCCGACACACAGACAATAATTTTTTTCCGGTCTCGGTCGGCGGGTTATCGAAAGCTCTGAAAGCCGGCGGCGAAACGCCTGTCGGAACAACTTTAATATGATTCTAACCGAATTTCCTTTTGATAATTAAACTTTTTTGAAAATGTGCATCCGAATTCCGTCGGCGGGCGAATTGCCTATCAAAGGGATATTAGATTTATAAAGTTTGCGGCTTAAATTAAAAAAATTATCTTTTCATTCAGTCCTTCATTATTTGTCGGTTTTGGAATGACGGAACGATTTTATTTAGTTGGGTCGGAAGCATAATTTGCCGCTCGAACGCGGGCGGCGAGGTCAAAGTTTTAAGGTATCGAAGTGTTACCTTACTCAGCCGGGATTTAAGCTCTGGCAGTGTCGAGCTGAGCAAACACTAAAAAAAAGAACATTGGGAGGATTACTAAATGCGAAAAACAACGCGAACTCTTTTTACGATGGCAATCGCCGTCGTGACGGCTTCGTCACTACTATTAAGCGAATTCCGTGGAACACAGGTGGCGCAGGCATCCAGTCACCGCGAAGCTCCATTGATTACTCTTGACCCGACGGCGGATAACACGGACGTTTATGCGTTCGTCAGTCCCGACCGGGCAAACTCGGTTACGCTGATAGCCAATTTCATCCCGCTTGAAGAGCCTTCAATCGGTCCTAACTTTTACAAATTTGACGACAACGCGCTGTATCAAATCAGATTTGATAACAACGGCGACGCGCGACTCGACCTGGCAATCCAGTTTCGCTTTCGCACGGTCGTCGGCAACGGCGACACTTTTCTCTACAACACGAACACGATTGACAATCTCTCCGACCCGGATTGGAACGTCAAACAATTTATGGATGTGACGGCTCTGATTCGTCAGGGAGACCCGAACAATCCGACTTTTACCACCTTCAATCTGGGCACGAATCTGCCGACGCCGCCCGTCAACATCGGACCGCGTTCGACGCCGAATTATGAAACCAATCTGGCGGAAGCTTCGATAAGCACGATTCCGACCGGCGTCGGCGACATCAAAGTTTTTGCCGGACAGCGCGACGAAGGTTTTTATATCGACACCGGCTCGGGCTTCGACCTGCTCGGCTTGCGTCCGTTTAATCCCGCGCATTTAGCGCCGCTGCCGGCTTCAAACGGCGTGGATTTTTTAGCCGGTTATAACGTTCACTCGATTGCGATTCAGGTTCCGACGCAGTTGTTGACGGCAACGGGACAGCTTCCGACGGGAGCGAGCGACCCGAATGCCATCGTCGGCGTTTATTCGACGGCGAGCCGCCCGGGAACGCGCGTTCTGAATACGAACGGAACGACAACCAATACCGGCGACTGCTCGTCGGGTCTGACTCCGAATGCCGGCTGCGTGCAGGTCTCGCGTCTCGCCAACCCGCTGGTCAACGAACTATTCATTCCGCGCGGCACTTCGGAAACCGTTTCCGAAAACGACAAGGATTTATACAACGCGCAACTGCCGGCAACCGATATTAATCGTGACGTTTACGTGCGAGGCTCGGCACAGCGCCCGGTCGAGCCTGTAAATTTGATTAATCTGCTGTATCCGCCCGTGCTGGATGCTCCGACTTCGGGTCGCAACGACCTTGTCAGAGTGTTCTTAACCGGCGTGCCGGGAGTGACGCGTCCGCCCGTGCAGGCTGACCCGAATGACCCCGGTGCCGGACTCGGCGCTGTTCCATCTGATTTAATGCGCCTTAACGTCGCGGTTCCGGCGACACCGTTCGGCTCGCAGAATCGTCTGGGCGTCATCGCCGGAGATTTGGCGGGTTATCCGAACGGACGACGACCGGGCGATGATGTGGTCGATATCAGTTTCCGCGTTGCTGCCGGCGTCTTGTTGCCGGGCAATGCTTGTGCCGGCGGCACGGCAAGCTGTAATCAATCGCCGAATAATATTCTCGGCGACGGCGTGAATGAAAACGACAGACCTTTCCGGATGTCGTTCCCGTATCTGGCATCGCCCTGGAGCGGCTACGAAAATCCGTATCACGGACGCACCGGCTCGGCTGACACCACGACGCCGGGCACGACGATGGCAACGCCGCGTCCGTAATCACGAAATTATAAAGAAGGCTGATGAAGTTTTTTCAGTCTTCTTTGGTTTCAGAACGAAGTAAGAAATAAAATGCGTGGGCGGTGCTTGAACTTGAAACGCCGCTCACGAATTTACATTCATTGTTTCCAAACGATATGCGTAAAAATTTCCTGACAATCTTCGGCGGCGTCTTTATCGGAATTGTTGTCGCTTTAATAGTTATGGCTGTTGCCAAAACCGCCGGGTCGCGACCGGAAGCCGCGCTTTTAGAGCCCGTCAAAACCAACCAGGCGACGGCAACCGACCGGAATATCAAAGCGGCTCAGGGCGTGATTGAAAAACAGCCCGATAATCCGACAGGATACAATATGCTGAGCGCCGCATTTATGCAAAAAGCGCGCGAAACCGGGGATTTTAGCTTAAACGCGCGCGCCGAAGAATCGCTCAAACATTCTTTCCGCATCGCGCCCGACAATTACGAAGGGACGAAGCTGCAAGCGGCGCTGCTGCTTAATTACCATCGCTTCCCGGAAGCGCTGAAAGCCGCGCGGCGCGCCCAGGCGATTAATCCGCGCGACCACGACGTTTACGGCGCAATGGTCGATGCGCTGGTCGAGCTGGGCGATTACAAAACCGCCGTCGACGCGGCGCAAAAGATGGTGGACCTGCGCCCGGACACGGCTTCTTATTCGAGAATCTCTTACTTGCGCTCGCTTCACGGCGATACAAAGGGCGCAATCGAGGCGATGAAAATGGCGGTCGAAGCTGCCAGCCCGCAAAATCCCGAAGGCATCGCCTGGTGCCGCGTTCATCTGGGCGATGAATTGATGAGCGACGGCAAATTAAAGGAAGCGGAACGCGAATACGATTATGCTCTGTATTTGTTTCCCGATTATCATCCGGCGCTTGCCGCCAAAGCTCGCGCCCGGTACGCGGCGGGCGACAGCGAGAACGCAATAATATTTTATAAACGAGCCGCCGAACGCGTGCCGCTGCCCGAGTATATCGCGCCGCTCGGCGATTTATACGCGCAGCTCAATCGCGCCGACGAAGCGAAACAACAATATGACCAGGTCGAGTTTATCGAAAAAATGGGTGCCGGCGCCGAGACTTACTCGCGTCAATTAGCTTTATTTTGGGCTGACCACGACGTGCGTCTGGACGAAGCCTTAGCCGCCGCCGAGCGCGAGCGCGCCACGCGCAGCGACATTTATACTTTTGACGTTCTCGCCTGGTGTCTCTACAAAAAAGGCAGATTTGAAGAAGCGAAGACCGCCGCCGGCGAAGCTTTGCGCCTCGGCACGCGCGACCCGCGCCTGCTTTATCACGCGGGTATGATTTCGCTGGCAACCGGCGACAATCGAAAGGGCGCGGACTATTTGAAACAGGCTTTAGCCGTTAACCCGTCTTTCGACGTTCTTCAGGCAGCAGTGGCGAAGGAAAAATTGAACTCGCTCAAAAGCGCGCAGGCTTTTTGACGGCGTTCCCGAACAAAATTTTAACGGCGGTCGGATTCATATAAATTCCCGCCGCTTGCAAGAGAATTTATTTTTTGAGAATGAACACGATGATTAGAAAAAAAATCACGATAGCGCCGGTCATCATTTTGATTTTGACGGCGATTGTTTTGTCAGCGGGCTGCGCCAAACAGACCGAGTCGCAAGCGGCGCGGACCGAGAGCGTAAATAAAGCGCCGACGGCGGCAAATAACAACAATATTTCCGCTAATCCGCCGAATGTTCCGCCGCCGGTCAATAATATTTCTACAACAGCGACGACTGCTGCCGGTAAGGACAATAGAAAGCCGTCGCCTGCCGTCAAAGAACTTGCGCCGCAGATCGGCAGCGGCGGCGATGATATGTCTTTATTCACGCAGACGCGAGGCGTTTTAAGCGCGGATAAAGAATTAATAAATGCCGTCATCATTGAAATTAAGGAAGGGAACGTGACCTTAAACGGCAAAGTTTCGAGCGAAGCCCAGAAGGCGAAAGCCGCGCAGCTCGTCCAAAGCGTTAAAGGAATCAAAAGCGTCAAAAACAATTTGCGCGTTTCTTAGCGAGTAAAGAAGCGGCTTTCTTAATTATAAAAAGCTAAGCCGAAACAAGGAGGGAACAGACCGATGCGAAAAATGATTTTAGTTATCATACACGCGCTTTTGTTAATCACATTTGCGAGCGCCGGCGCTCGCGCCCAGGACACGGAGAAAAAGGAAGCCGAAAAAACCACGACGATTGATGCCTGGCGTCAGGCGCTGCCGGACGGCAACCAGTCGGCAAACACGCCGCCGACCGTCGCGATGGACGAATCGAAAGATAATGTGGAAAGCGAAGAAACCCCGGCGCAGATTGAAAAAAGGATTCTCGACCTCGAAAAAAGATTGATGGAAGCCCTCAAAACGCGCGATTCGGTCACGCTCAAACGTTTTCTCGCCGATGATTTTATCCTCGCCGGAATGAATTTAACCGGCAGCGCCGCGCAATCGGATAAGATTCGCTACATTGATTGGGCGCTCAAGAATTTAGAGCTTAAATCTTACAATCTGGAAAAAACTTCGGTGCGCGTCCACGCGTCAACGGCAATCGTGACCTTTAATTACAAACGACAGGCAAGCGTCGGCGGTGCGCCTGCGGACGGCGATTTTATTGTGACGGACGTGTGGGTCAAGCGCGGCAAGCGTTGGCAGGCAGCGTCGCATCACATCAGCCTTTTGCCGAAACCGTAATAAATCCATCACCAGGATTGCCCGGGACTTTTTCGTTAAATAAATTCTGTTTTTATGTCGTCGCTTAATTCTAATATGTGGAACAAAATAACTCTGATTTTTCTTTTTCTGTTCGCCTTTGCCGTTTCTTTAAACGCTCATCCGCTGGGAAACTTTACCGTCAGCAACTATTCGCGAATCGGGATTGAAAAAAATCAAATTCATCTGCGCTGCATTCTGGATATGGCGGAAATCGCCGCTTTTCAGGAATCGCAGCAAATCGACGCGGACAAAAACAAAGTGCTTTCAAACGAGGAACTCGGCGCTTATCTGGAAAAACTCACGCCCGAATACGCCGCCAATCTGAAGCTTTTTGTCGATGACCAGCCCGCGCCGATTCAAACTGCGGCGAAAAGCATTTATCTTCCGCCGGGCGCGGGAAATCTGCCGACGCTGAGAGTCGAATGGGATTTCGTCGCGGAAATTTCCGGCGGCGCGAAAGATGCGGTTTATCGTCTGCGATTTGAAAACCTTAATTACAAAGAGCGCCTCGGATGGAATGAAATCGTGATTAATCGCGCCGCCGGAATAAATGTTTTCGACAGCAGCGCGTTCGGCAGCGCGCTGACCGACGAATTGAAAACTTATCCCGACGATATGTTGAGCGCGCCTTTGGCGGAAAGAGCGGCGGAGCTTTCTTTCACCGGCGCAACCGTTCCCGGCAATGCTCAAACGCTGCAAAATCGCAACGGAAGCGCCAGCGCGCCCGTCCAGAAAGACAGACTTGCCGAGTTGATTGCCGTGCGCGAAATCACGCCGGCAATCGTTTTGTTCGGCTTGGCTTTAGCCTTCGGCTTGGGCGCGCTGCACGCGATGTCGCCCGGACACGGCAAAACGGTCGTCGGCGCATATCTGGTCGGCTCGAAAGGAACCGTTAAACACGCCGCGTTTTTGGGTTTGACCGTCACCATCACGCACACGCTCGGAGTTTTTGCGCTCGGACTCATCACTCTGTTTGCGACCCAGTTTATACTGCCGGAACGAATTATGCCTTTTCTGAGCTTCGTTTCGGGTTTGCTGGTTCTGTTTATCGGCTTGACGCTTTTCAAGGAAAGATTGGTTTCCGCACTAGGTTATAAAACAAATCATCATCACCACGACGGCGATGCACACGAACACGGTCACGAACATAATCACGAACATCACCCGCACGACCATCACGGCGCATTGGTTCACACGCACGACGGGCATACGCATTCGCATCTGCCGCCGGAAGCGGTGACGTGGAAAAGCCTGCTCGCGCTCGGCATTTCGGGCGGACTGCTGCCTTGCCCGTCCGCGCTGGTTTTAATGCTGGCGGCGATTAATCTGGGTCGGATCGGTTACGGGCTTTTGCTGACTTTGGCTTTTAGTTTCGGTCTGGCGGCGACTTTAATGTGCGTCGGCTTGGCTTTTCTTTATCTGGGAAAACTTTTAGACCGTCCTTCGATTGGCAGCAATCCGATTGTCAAAGTTCTGCCCGTTTTCAGCGCGATGGTTATCGCCTGCGTCGGCGCTGTGATTTGTTATAACTCGTTCTACTAAACGGACGGAGGGAAAATTAATGACGACATCGACTATCACAATTTTATTTCTTGGTTTTATTCTCGGGCTGAAACACGCGGTGGAAGCCGACCATCTGGCGGCGGTTTCCACCATCGTGACGGAAAGAAAAAGCCTTTTGAGTTCCGCGCTGGTCGGCGGCGTCTGGGGCTTGGGGCACACGATTTCCCTGCTGGTCGTCGGCGTTTTCGTCTTACTGCTCGATTTTCGCATCAGCGAGCGAATCGAGAATATTCTGGAATTATTCGTCGGCGGGATGCTCATTTTTCTGGGCTTGAACGTGATGCGGAAAATAGTGCGCGGCGGGACGCTTCACCTGCACACGCACGAACACGGCGGACGCGCTCACGCACATCCGCACCTGCACGACGAGAACACGGATTCGGACGAGCCGCACGCGCATCACGGGCTTTCTCTCAGTCCCCGTCCTCTGGTGATAGGATTGGTTCACGGACTGGCGGGCAGCGCGGCTTTAATGCTGCTGGTGCTGCCGACTATCGAATCGCGCGGAATAGGCTTGCTTTATATTATTATTTTCGGCGTCGGCTCAATCGCCGGGATGATGCTGATGAGTTTTCTGGTCAGCCTGCCGCTTCAACTAACCGCGCTGCACTTTAACCGCGCCAACGCCTTGTTGAGATGTTTGGCGGGTTTGTTCAGCATCGGATTCGGGCTGTGGATTGTTTACGAAAAGGGTTTTGCGGACAATTTGATTGGATAATTATTAAATGAGCTGTCAATAGCGGGCTTGGTTTCGCTGTGGGATTATACTTTTGACTCTCTCGCCGGGTTACGCCCTTTCGGTTAAAATGGCATCAAGCTGGATAATAAGTTACTCTTAAACCCAAAGTTGAAATGTTAAAACAAATCCCGACAATCAAAACTAATTGTAAAAATGTCGTATAAAATTCCCGTCGCCGCGCCTTCTTTAATCGGCAACGAAAAGGAGTATGTCAATGACTGTATGGAATCGGGGTGGATTTCATCGGCGGGCAAATACATAGAATTATTCGAGGCTCGATTTGCCGAATTCTGCGGCGTCAAATACGCCGTCGCCTGCTGTAACGGGACAATCGCTTTGCATCTGGCGCTGGTCGCGCTCGGCGTCCGTCAGGGCGACGAAGTTATCGTTCCGACACTGACTTTTGTCGCCACCGCCAACGCCGTGACTTACTGCGGCGCGACTCCGGTTTTCGTCGACTCCGAGCCGGAGACGTGGAATTTAGACCCGTCCGGCGTCGAAGCCGCGATTACTCCGCGCACGAAAGGCATCATCGCCGTCCATCTTTACGGTCATCCGGCGAAGATGGACGAATTAAAAGAAATCGCGCGCCGCTACAATCTGTTTTTGCTGGAAGACGCGGCGGAAGCTCACGGGGCGACTTATAAAGGAAAAACGGTCGGCTCAATCGGAGATGTCGCCGCTTTCAGCTTTTACGCCAATAAAATCATCACCACCGGCGAAGGCGGAATGGTCGTCACCGACGACGACGCCCTGGCGGAAAGGGCGCGACTTTTGCGCGGACAGGGAATGGACCCGAAGCGGCGTTACTGGTTTCCGGTCATCGGCTATAACTACCGGATGATGAATCTGCCCGCCGCGATTGGTCTCGCCCAACTTGAGAAAATAGACGAGCAGCTCGAAGCGCGAAAGCAAATCGCCGCGCTATATATAAAAAATTTGCAAGGTATTGACGGTCTGACGTGGCAGAATGAGCAATCGTGGGCGCGCCACGTATACTGGATGTTCAATATCGTGCTTGAACCGGACGTTTGGGCAAAGCGCGACGACGTAATAGAAATGTTAAGCCGCCGCGGAATCGAAACCCGACCGATTTTCTATCCGATGCATTCTTTGCCGCCTTATATTGATTCCGCCCGCGCCGAAAAATTTCCGGTCGCCGAGCATTTAGCGCGCAACGGAATCAGCCTGCCGACGTGGGCGGGATTAAAAAGCGACGATATAGATTATATTTGTAATGCGCTGCGGCAATGTAAAATTAAAGTTTAATGGGGCGTTGAGAATTTGGAAGTTTTCAAACGGAGAATGGAAATCAGTTAATAATTCATCGCTTTATGGCGTCAGCGGCGGAAGCAAACAGCAGTCGAAAAATCTTTTCAATCATCCTTGCCACATATAATTGCGGGCGCAAGGTTGAACCGACTATCGAGTCGATTCTTTGCCAAAATAAAGATTTATTCGAATTGATTGTCCTTGACGGCGCTTCGAACGACAATACGCTGGACAGCATAAAGAAATATGAAAGCGATTTAACGCTGATTTCCGAAAAAGACGGCGGCGTTTATCACGCCTTTAACAAAGGAATAGATTTGGCGACCGGACAATATTTGTATTTCATCGGCGCGGGCGACAAATTGCGGGAAGGCGTTTTGGAGTACGTAAACGAATTTTTGCCGTCGGGCGTTCCGGCTTTCGTCTACGGCGACGCTTACGTGGTGAAGGAACAAATTCACTACGGGGGCGAATACGACGAGTCGCGTCTGCAAAAACAGAACCTTTGTCACCAAGCTGTGTTCTATCACCGCGACATTTTCGCGCTTATCGGGAAATATGAGCTGCGATACAGCATTTTTTCCGACTGGGCGCTGAACTTAAAATGCTTCGGGAAGCGTCGTATCCGGAAGCAGTATCTGCAACGCGTTATCGTCGATTTTGAAGGCGGCGGTTTAAGCTCGACCGACGGCGACCCTGATTTTAAAAAAGATTTTCCGCGTCTGGTCAGAAATTATCTGGGTCTGAAATCTTATATCGCTTATCAGTCGCCGCGGGTTTCGTCCGGTATTTACTGGAAAGTATATTTTCCGTTGGTCAGACCTTTGGTCAGCGCGCTTCGAAGGCTGAAAAACGGCAGGCGTGAATCGTAGTATTATATTTTAATGACGACGTTTAAGAAATCCTTGATAATTCGTCCTCTCGAAACCGTCGATGCCGTTTCGGTGTCGGGTTTTATGCGCTCGCAGCCGTCTGAATATTCAAAATTTTTCTACGCTTTCGGCTCGGACGAGACGGCGATTACGGAAATCTTGTCCGCCTGTCGGGCGGACGTTTACTCGGGAGTTTTCTGGCAGGGAAATCTGGTCGGTATTTTTATGCTGCGCGGCTGGGACGCGGGCTTTGACGTTCCGTCCTTCGGAGTTTTGATTGACGAAAAATATCGCGGCGGCGCTTTTATGCGTTTGACGCTCGACACCGCCAAGCTGATTTGCCGTCTGTCGGGCGCGAAACGGCTGATGGCGAAAATTCATCCCGACAACGTGTCGCCGCGCGGCGCGAGTCGGTTGGGCTTACGCCAAACGGGAATTGAAGAATCGACCGGCAATATAATTTATCATCTGGAACTCTAAAGAATTTTGCGATTATGCGTTTACTCAAATTAGGCATTTATCATCCGACCTATCTCCGCGATTTTTACGCGGAGCGTCCTGAACTGGAAACGCAGACTTATTCAAATCAGCACAAGATATTAATAGATGATTGTTTCGGCTCGTCCGATTTCTGGACGCGAGCCTTAAACAAGCTGGATTATCAAACGACCGACGTTATCGCCAACGCCGAACCTTTGCAAAAACAATGGGCGCGCGAAAATGATTTGAGCTTTGACGAGAGCGGCTGGCTTTGTTCAATCGCCGCCGCGCAGGTAAAAAAATTTCGTCCCGACGTGCTTCTGGTCGCGGATTATTCCACTTTTACCGCCGATTTTCTCAGAAATATAAAACGCGAATGTCCTTCTATCCGGCTGGTGCTCGGCTGGTGCGGCGCGCCGTATAATGACGCGTCGGTTTTCGGCGAGTGGGATATAGTGCTGTCGTGCATCCCGGAATTAGTCGCGGATTTCAGAAGCAAAGGACACCGGAGCTTTCACGTCAATCACGCTTTCGCGCCGCGCGTTTTGGATCGGCTCGATTCGGCTTCGCCGCCGTCCGTCGATTTTGCGTTCGTCGGCTCGATTTTAAAGCAAAGCCGTTTTCACATCGAGCGCGAACGGATTTTATCCGAACTGGTCCGGCGCACGGATTTACAAATCTGGTCGGAAATAAAACGCCCGTCCTTTAAGCAGCAGCGAAATGCCTTTGTTCGCCGCAAAGCCTCGGAAGCGGTTGCCGCGGCAAATAATGCGGGCGTGCCGCAGAATTTAATAAACGCGCTCCCGCTGGTGCGAAGAGTCGCGCAATGGAAGCCGCCGATTGCCGGACAGGATATTGACGGGCGGATTGCGCGCCGGACGCGACCGCCGGTTTTCGGCATAAAAATGTTTCAACTGCTTCGCCGGAGCCGCGTCGTGCTGAACACGCACATCGACGTTTCTCCGCTCAGCGCGTCCAATATGCGCCTTTTCGAGGCGACCGGCGCGGGAACTTGCCTGTTGACGGATTGGAAGGAAAATCTGGCGCAGTTGTTCGAGCCGGATAAAGAAGTGTTGACCTACAGTTCGGCGGCGGAATGCGTCGAAAAGGTCGGATACATTCTCGCGCGCGAAGATGAACGCCGCGCCATCGCCGCCGCCGGGCAGCGCCGCACGCTGCGCGAGCATAATTTCGATAATCGCGCGGCTCGGATTGACGAAATCATCAAGGAATATTTGGCGGCTCAAAGGTAGAGAATGCGCCGGACAAAGCGGATAAACCGGAATCTGATGAAACCGATAGCGAAGGTCGAAAATTTAAGTAAACAGTATCAACTGGGAAATCGTGCTTCGTCCGAGACCACGTTAAGAGAGGCTCTCGCCGGAATTTTCCGCGCGCCGCTGAACGTTTTCACGCGCCGGAATCGAAACGACCGCCAGACGTTCTGGGCTTTACGCGACGTCAGTTTTGAAGTCGAGCCGGGCGAAGTCGTCGGCATCATCGGGCGCAACGGCGCGGGCAAATCCACCTTGCTGAAAATTTTGGCGCGCGTGACGCACCCGACCGGCGGGCAGGTCGAGTTATACGGTCGGACGAACAGCCTTTTGGAAGTCGGCACGGGTTTTCACCCGGAACTGACGGGGCGCGAAAATATTTTCGTCAACGGCGCGATTCTCGGTATGAAACGCCGTGAGATTGAGCGAAAATTTGACGAAATCGTCGCCTTTGCCGGGATTGACGAATTTCTCGATACCGCCGTTAAGCATTATTCGTCTGGAATGTATGCGCGGCTCGCTTTTTCGGTCGCCGCGCATCTGGATTCCGAAATTTTGATTATCGACGAGGTTTTATCGGTCGGCGACTCGGAGTTTCAGAAAAAATGTCTCGGTAAAGTGACGGACGCGGCGCGCGCCGGTCGGACGATTTTTTTCGTCAGTCATAATATGGCGGCGGTCGAAAATCTGTGCCGTCGCGCCATTGTTCTGGAAAAAGGAAAAGTTACCTTCATCGGCAAACAAACCGACGCTATTTCGCACTATCTGGCGAAAGCGGACAAAAATCTTAAAATGGATTTCAGCCGACACGCCGACCGCAACGGCTCCGGCGAGGTGCGAGTGACCGCGATTGAAATCAGAGATACGCGCGGCGTTCAGCTTGCCGCCGCCGCTTCCGGTCAGGACATCGACATCTGTTTTCACTTTGAAACCGCGCCCGGTTTCAAAAAAAGGAACGTGATGATGGGTTTTATGGTCAGAACTTACTGGGACGTGCCGGTCTTTCTCCAGCACAACCGGCTGACGCGCGACGAGTGGAACGCTCTGCCGCCGAAAGGCGTTTTTGTCTGCCGCATTCGCCGTCTGCCTTTGCCGCCGTCGAGCTATCGTCTGGGTTTCAGCGTGATGTTCGACGACGAATATCTCGACCGGATTGACGATGCCGGCGAGTTAATCGTCACGGACGGAGATTTTTACGGCTCGGGCGAAGTTCCGCCCGTTAGTCACGGCTGCTGCCTGGTGGACGCGGAATGGCGGCTTCTGGATTCCGATGCGGCGGAGGTTTTCGAAACTGAAAAAGCCGAACTCGAAGCGTGAGCTGCGATTGATGAAAAGTTTTCTGAATTCCATTAAACGGCGAATCCGAAATTACGCCGCGCAGCCCGAAGCGGCATCTTACGCGGAAGTCGAACGCGCCGAACAGATTTTTTATCTGGAATATCTGCGTGAAGGGATGACGGTTTTTGACGTCGGCGCAAACGTCGGCGAATTGACTTTGCTTTTTTCGCGCTTTACGGCGGGCGGCGTCGTTCACGCTTTCGAGCCGAGCCGAGCCGCCTTTGAACGGCTCGAAATTGTTTGTCGCGCCGCCAACCGGCAAACGGTCGTCCTGAATAATCTTGCTCTCGCGGGTAAAAAAGGTTTCATCCGGCTGCACGTTTACGAGGACGATTACCTGAGCTTCAATTCGCAGGCGGCGCGACCGCTAAAGGATTACGGGCTTAATCTTGAGCCGGTCGGAATCGAGGAAATACGCGCGACAACCGTTGACGATTATTGCGACGAGAAGGGAATTGAAGAAATTGATTTGCTCAAGATTGATACCGAAGGCGCAGAGTTGCAGGTGATGAAAGGCGCGCGCAAGATGTTAAAGTCCGGGCGCATTAAATGCCTGACTTTCGAGTTCGGACAAACTACTTTCGATATGGGAAATCGTCCGGAAGAGATAGAAGATTACTTGCAGGAAATGAATTATAACGTTCGCAATATCGTCAAAGGGAATCCGGTTTTTCCCGGACGCGAAAGCGTCGAGACGGCTAAATTTTCGATGCACGTCGCGACGCCGCGAGCTTAAAAAGCCGTTTTAGAATTTATTCAATTTATTCAATTGTTCGCTGCATTTGCATTATAAATGATTAGTTTAAAACCTACTCTCGAAATATCGCACGAATGCCCGCGCTGTCGTTTAAAGCTCGCGCCGAACGGCTGGCTGATAACCGGAATGCGTAATCTTGCCCATCTTCGCTGTTTGCGGTGCGGCGAAGAATTTTACGGCGATTTGCCTTCTGGACAGGCGTTATACACGCCGATTTTATTAAATAAATCGACCGGCGCGGTTTATGACGACTACCACGTCGGCTGGTTCGCCGGCTGGCTGCGCGACTCTTACGCTCAGCGAACAGACGAGCCGCTTCGCTTGGAGATAAAAAAGTTTTCAAAAATCGGGAAAAAAGTAGTTTTACTGAACTGCCTGGATGCGCTTTACGGTCACAGCTTACTGAAACTGCTCAACGCTCAGCATTACATAAATCGATCTGACGTTGATTTAGTCGTCCTGTTGCCGCCTTTTCTCGAATGGATGCTGCCGGACGGCGCGGCGCAGGCGTGGATTGTCGATTTGCCGCTGCGGCGCGGGACGCAGTGGAACGACTGGCTGGCGCGCGAAATCGAAAAACTGCTCGAACCGTTTACGGATGTTTTTTTGAGCGTCGGTTTTTCGCACCCGCACGCCGACGATTTCGAGATTGAGCGGTTTACGCGAATAAAACCTTTTTCGCTCGAAAATTGGGCTGAATCCGTCGGCAAGCCCGGCGTGACTTTTATTTGGCGAGACGACCGATTGTGGGAATCGCCGGCGCGCGATGAATCTTCAAATCGTTTTGGGAAAATAAAGCAACGATTCGGTAAACGTCCGGAAGGAACGAAAGACCAGCAGCAAAAAGTTATACAATTTGCGGAACGCCTGCGCGCTGAAATTCCGGCGCTGGATTTTGCCGTCGCCGGACTAGGCGAAGCGAGCGGATTGCCCGATTGGATTTCCGATTTAAGATTAACTAATTTAGATGCCGACGCCGAACGCGCCTGGTGCGAGCGTTATGCGCAAAGCCACGTCGTCATCGGCGTTCACGGCTCGAATATGCTTCTGCCGTCCGCCCACGCGGGCGCGGTTATCGAACTCCTCGGCGAAGACCGTTGGGGAAATTTTCTACAGGATATTTTGTTTCGCCCGTCGGATTTTCGCGAGATGTTTTTTCGTTATCGCTTTGTGCCGCACTCGACCGCGCCGGAAGAATTGGCACGGCTTGCGGCTACAATTTTACGATACGAAGACTTCCGGCGGCTGATGAGTCCCGAATTTTGCCGGCATCGGGAAAGGTATGATTTCAGACAATTTCAGTCACCGCGCGGCAGACGGATTGATGAGGAGACGCGGCTTTAATGTGCGGCATTAGCGGAATCGTGACGCGGGGAAAAATGTCATCCGGTGCGGCGGCGGTTTCGCGGATGAACGCGGCGCAGATTCATCGCGGTCCGGACGGCGCGGGCGAATTTTCTTCGGAGCATATCAAACTGGCGATGCGTCGCCTTTCCATCATCGACTTGGAAGGCGGCGCGCAGCCTCTCTATAACGAAGACAAATCTCTGGCTTTAATTATCAACGGCGAAATTTATAATTACCGCGAGCTGCGCGACCGATTAAAAAAATCGGGACATCATTTTCGCACCCAGACGGACGGCGAAGTGATTCTGCACCTTTACGAGGAGAACGAATCTGACTTCATCACGCATCTGCGCGGAATGTTCGCCTTCGCCCTGTGGGATGGCAAGCGCAGGCGTCTTGTCCTCGCGCGCGACCGGATGGGCGAAAAGCCTCTGTATCTTTTCGAGCGCGACGGAGAATTAATTTTCGCCTCGGAATTAAAGGGATTGCTGCACTCCGGTCTCGTTCCGTTCGAGCTGAATCCGCGCGCCGTCAATCTTTATTTTCATTATCAATACGTGCCCGAACCGCTGACGCCGATAGAAGGAGTGCGCAAACTGGACGCCGCGCATCTGCTGACCGTTGATGTGGAAAACTGGCGAATCGAAGAAAAAAAATACTGGCGAATGGAAAACGCGCCGCCGCTCGACGGCGAGCCGCGCGAACTCATCCGGGAAAAACTCGAAGAAGTCAGCGAGTTAATCGTGCGCTCGGACGTGCCGGTCGGCGTCGCCTTGAGCGGCGGCTTGGATTCGAGTGTCGTGGCGGCTTTTGCCGCGCGTAAACACGATAATCTCTGCGCCTTCAGCGTCGGTTACGCCGGGCGACCCGAATGCGACGAGCGGGAAGACGCGGCGGCGCTGGCGCGTCTTTTAAATTTGCCGTTTCACGAAATCGAACTCGACACGCAAACGATTGTCGATTTTTTTCCGCAGCTCAATTACTGGCGCGACGACCCCATTGCCGACATCGCCGGTTTCGGCTACTTCGCCGTGATGCAGCTGGCGCGCGAACAGGGCGTTCCGGTTCTGTTGCAGGGGCAGGGCGGCGACGAGCTTTTCTGGGGCTACCCGCAATTGCGTGAGGCGGCATTTGAGTCGATGAAAAAAGCCGCTCTGCTCGGCAAACCTTTTTCGGAGGCGGTGCGGCAAACTTTGAATTTCAATTTTCCGGCGTCAAGGTCGGCGCACGAGGTGTCGAAATGGGCGCGCGATTTCGGCGGAATGCGTTCCGGCTGGCGCGGCGTCAGGCGGCGGCGCGCGAATCCGGCGCGAATGATTTTTTATGATTTATCGCCGGATTTTGCGACCGCATCGGCGCAGATGCGGAATTTTTACGGCAGGAGTTTCGTCGAACAAATTAATGATACGGACGCCGGCGAGATATTTACTTTTCCCGACGGCTGGTCGCCGGTGGAAACGACTTTGACTAAATTGATTTGTGATACTTACCTGCGCGAAAACGGCATCACGCAGGGCGACCGGCTGGGAATGGCTTCTTCGGTCGAGATGCGGCTTCCGCTGGTCGATTATAAATTTGTCGAAACGGTTGTGGGTTTGCGAAAAGGGCAGTCGGATTCAGCGCTTCCGCCGAAACACTGGCTCAGGGAAGCCGTCAAAGACGTTTTGCCGGAATGGGTTTTAAATCGTCCCAAGCGCGGTTTCGCTCCGCCGACGCGCCGGTGGCACGATGCGCTTTTTGCCGCTTACGGCGAATCTTTGCGCGACGGTTATCTGGTGCAGTCGGAAGTTTTAAATCGGGAAAGCGCGGCGCGTCTCGCCGCCGGAGAATTTCCTGCGGGCGCGACCAGCCCGCTTTCTTTCAAAGCGCTCGTTCTGGAACAGTGGTGTTGCCGAATGCGGCGGGTTATTCCGACGATTTAATTGAAATTTTCAGGCAGAAATGCAGCTCTTGAAGAAAAAATTACGTATCGCCATCAACGCGCAGATTCCGCTCGGCAGCGGCACGGGCGGCATTGAAACCGTGCTGCGCGCGCTGACCTCGCTCGGGCAGCTTAATGACGGCGACGAGGAATATGTTTTTATCGGTCACTGGTCTGACCCGGATTGGCTGAAGCCGTTTTTGGGCGCGCGCCAGACGATAATTTCCGCGCCGCGTCCGAAGGAAAATAAACCGACTGCCGCCGAAACTTTTAAACGCTCTTTAGGTCGCCTGCGCCCGCTCGCCGGTAAAGTCAGGCGAGTTTTCGCGCCGCCGCACTCACGAGTGCAGACGATGCCGACTCAGATTTGCGTTCCCGTCTCGGACGGATTTTACGAAAGTCTCGGCTGCGACGTGATTCATTTTCCTTATCAGGACTATGTTTACTGCCGCGTTCCGACCGTTTATAATCCGCACGATTTACAGCATCTTCATTATCCGGATTTTTTCTCGCCCGGGGAAATTGAAAGGCGCGAAATTGTTTATCCGGCGGCGTGCCGCGCCGCCGAGATGGTGGTCGCCGCTTCCGATTTCGTTAAACAAGATGTGGTGCGGAATTACGGCTTGGCGGAAGATAAAGTTCAGGTTATCGCCTGGGCTCCGCCCGAAACGAATTTAGAAAAATTTGCCGAAGACGAAGTGCAGTTTCTGTCGGCGAAATATGAACTGCCGGGCGCGCCGTTCGCGCTTTATCCGGCGATGACCTGGGAACATAAAAATCACATTCGCCTGCTCGAAGCCATCGCGCTTTTGCGCGAGCGCCGGAATTTGAGAATAAATCTCGTCTGTACCGGACACAAAAACGCTTTCTGGTCGAACATCGAGCGGCGTCTGCGCGAATTGAGGCTGGAAGAACAGGTTAAATTTTTAGGCGTCGTCCCGCATCGAGAGTTAAGCGCGCTTTATCTTCAGGCGCAATTCGTCATCATCCCGACGCTTTTCGAGGCGGCGAGCGCGCCGTTGTTCGAGGCGTGGCAGCACAAGACGGCGGCGGCTTGTTCGTCCGTCACGTCGCTGCCGGAACAGGCGGTTGACGCCGCGCTGCTTTTCAACCCGTTTTCCGTCGAAGAAATTGCCGGTGCTTTAAAACGAATGGCAACCGATGAAGGGTTGCGCCGCACGCTTCGCGCCAATGGAACGAGACGGCTGGCGAATTTCAGCCTCGAACGCACGGCGAGAGCTTATCGCGCGGTTTACAGAAAAGCCGGCGGCGCGCACTTAAGCAGCGAAGATAGGCGAATTCTTTCGTCGTCGGTATAATATTAAGGGAACGGCAAAGTTTATCACCGCCCGGAAATCGGCGTTTCGATAAATATTATGAAAAAGGCTTTAATTACGGGCGTGACCGGACAGGACGGCTCTTATCTCGCCGAGCTTCTGCTGCAAAAAGGGTATGAAGTTCACGGCATCATTCGCCGTGCGTCCACCTTTAACACCGAGCGGATTGACCACCTGTATCAAGACCCGCACGAGCGGGAAAAAACGTTTATTCTTCATTACGGCGATTTGGCTGACGGCACCGGATTGCGGCGCGTGCTGGAAAAAATTCAGCCGGACGAGATTTATAATTTAGGCGCGCAGTCGCACGTCAAGGTTTCTTTCGAGCAGCCCGAATACACCGCCGATATTGTCGGGACGGGAACGCTGCGGCTGCTCGAAGCCGTGCGCGATTCGCTCTCCGCGGGCGGAAAAGAAATTCGTTTTTACCAGGCGGGCTCGTCCGAAATGTTCGGCGGCGCGCCCGCCCCGCAAAATGAGAAAACTCCTTTTTATCCGCGCAGCCCCTACGCCGTCGGCAAAGTCGCCGCGCACTGGTTTGCCGTCAATTATCGCGAGTCTTACGGGATGTTTATTTGCAACGGTATTCTATTTAACCACGAATCCGAGCGGCGCGGCGAGACGTTCGTCACCCGTAAAATCACGCGCGGTCTGGCGCGGATTAAAGCCGGTTTGCAGGAAAAGCTTTATTTGGGCAATCTCGACGCCGTGCGCGATTGGGGACACACGGCGGATTACGTCGAAGCGATGTGGCTGATGCTGCAACAGCCCGAACCGGAAGATTACGTCGTGGCGACCGGCGAAGCTCGCTCGGTTCGTGATTTTCTGGACGAGGCTTTTGGTTTGGCGAAGCTCGACTGGCAGGATTACGTCGAGATAGACCCCGGATATTTTCGCCCGGCGGAGGCGAATTATTTACTGGGCGACGCGACGAAAATCAGAGAAAAACTCGGCTGGCAGCCGAAAATCAAGTTTAAGGAACTGGTCAGATTGATGTATGAACACGACCTTGAGCTGGCGCAGCAGGAAAAAATTTTAAAGGATAACGGTCACGTTATTGCGCTAAGGGGCAGAGTAAATGGATAAGGACGACAAAATATTCGTCGCCGGTCATCGGGGCTTGGCTGGCTCGGCGATTTTGCGCAAGCTCGAATCCGAAGATTACCCGCGAATTCTGACCCGCACTCGCGCCGAACTGGATTTAACCGTTCAATCGCAGGTCGAAAATTTCTTTGCGGCGGAAAAACCGGAAATCGTATTTCTGGCAGCCGGCAAAGTCGGCGGTATTCTGGCTAATAATTCTTATCCGGCGGACTTTATCCGCGACAATCTTTTAATACAAACGAATGTCATCGACGCGGCGCATCGGCACGGCGTCAAGAGGTTTATTTTTCTCGGCTCGTCCTGCATTTATCCAAAGCTCGCGCCGCAGCCTTTGAAGGAAGAATACCTTTTAACGTCGGCTTTAGAGCCGACCAACGAGGCTTACGCGATTGCTAAAATCGCCGGCATAAAAATGTGCCAGGCTTATCGCCGGCAATACGGTTTCGACAGTATTTGCCTGATGCCGACTAATCTTTACGGGCAGGGCGATAATTTCGATTTGGCAAATTCGCACGTTCTGCCCGCGCTTTTGCGAAAGTTTCACGAGGCGAAAACGGATGGTTATGAAAGCGTCAAAATATGGGGCACGGGAATTCCGAAAAGAGAATTTCTGCACGCGGACGATTTAGCCGACGCGTGCCATTTTTTGATGCGACAGCCCGCAGAAATTCTTAATGCCGCGGCTCCGGACGGAATTATTAACGTCGGCGTCGGCGAAGACGTCAGCATTCTTGAATTGGCGAAAATCATCAGCCGCACGGTGGAATTTCGAGGCGGGCTGGAGTTCGATTCGGCAAAACCCGACGGAACTCCGCGCAAACTGCTCGATGTGACGCGGCTTGCCGGTCTCGGCTGGCAAGCAAAAATTTCTCTTGGCGAAGGCATTGCTCAAACGTATCATTGGTATAAAGAGGCGTATGGGGCTGACAATTCGAAATTAGAACGGGAATCTAATCAAATAAATTCCAATCGGGAACAAAATCGAATCGGGGTTTATTGAAAGGCGAACTGAACAAAATAGGAACGGGAAAATTAAGTTTACAAAACACTTTAATAGTTGAATCCGTTTTTAGTTTTCCGGCGAATTTACTAACACGGCTGGTTGCGACTAAATTTTACGAGAAACTTTTGTGCAAAATCCCCGATAATAGAATGACAAGGGGCGGGGATTTATTCGGTTCATTTAATAATGAGCAGCTAATGAGGATTGACGACGATATTTGAAATAGTGTCAGGGAGGATTATTGAGCCGGAGTCTTTATCGATTTGCGTTTGTCAGCTCCTGCACCGATTTCTGGGGCGGGAGCGAAGAGCTTTGGGCGGGAGCCGCACAAATTTTCGCTCCCGCCGGGCATCGGGTGCGGGCTTTCAAGACCAATGTTAACCGTTGCGAGAAGCAGGTCATTAAACTTGAGTCGGCAAATTGTCCGGTCAGGGATTTACAAGGTTTGCCGCCGAAACCGCTCCGGTTAATCAACCGATTTCTGCCTCACGACCGGCAGCATCTGCATAAAAACTACGCTCAAAAATCGTTGGATAAAGCTTTGCGAAGCTTTCAGCCTGATTTGACCGTCGTTTCGCAGGGAATAAATTTCGACGGCGTTTATTTGGCGGAAGTTTGCCGCCGACAGAAGCTTCCATACGTCCTCGTGGCGCAAAAAGCGGTCGATTTTTTGTTTCCGGCGGACGCCGAGCGCGTCGCCGTCCGCGCGGTTTACGAAGCGGCGGTGAAATGTTTTTTCGTCTCGCGGCATAATTTGAATTTAACTGAGCAGCAAATCGGCGCTGCCCTGCCCAACGCGGAAATCGTCTTTAATCCGTTTGCCGCGCCATTTGAAAACTCATTATCCTGGAACGATTCGGACGGCAAAATCAGGCTGGCTTGCGTGGCGCGGCTGTTCATAATTGATAAAGGGCAGGACATACTGCTGCGCGTGCTCGCTCAGGAGAAATGGAAAAAACGCGAGTTGGAAGTCGTATTTTTCGGCGAAGGAATCAACAAACAAGCGCTCGTCGAAATGGCTCGCCTGCTGGAAGTTCGCAGCGTAAAATTCGCCGGCTACGTTCAGGACGTCGAACATATCTGGAAAGAAAGCCACGCGCTGGTGCTTCCTTCCCGCAGCGAAGGATTGCCGCTCGCGCTGGTCGAAGCGATGTTATACGGTCGCCCGTCGATTGTGACCGACGTCGGCGGAATGGCTGAAATCGTTGACGATAATGTGACGGGTTTCGTCGCCGCCGCGCCGACGGCGGAAGCCTTTGACGAAGCGCTCGAGCGGGCGTGGGCGCAGCGGCGGAATTGGCGGCAGATAGGCGTTCGCGCCGCCGATTCGATTAGAAAAATTGTTCCGCGAGACCCTTGCCGGCAGTTTGCCGATAAGCTGCTCGAACTGGCAAAAGAATTAAACTGACTGACTCTTTACAATGAATCATAAACTGGTTTCCGTCATTATCCCGACCTTTAATCGCGCCTCGCTCGTCGGTGAAGCCATCCGCAGCGCACAAGCCCAAAGCTACCCGGCGAAGCAGATAATCGTCGTTGACGACGGCTCGACTGACGGCACCGCGCAGACGGTCGCGCAGTTTGAAGGCATCGAGTATTACCGCCAGGAGAACAGGGGACAGGCGGCGGCGCGCAATTTAGGCTTGCATTACGCCAAAGGCGAATACCTCGCTTCTCTGGATTCGGACGACGTATGGAACGAGGAATTTCTGACCGACAGCATTAATTGTCTGGAAAAACACGAGCTGGATTTCGTTTTTCTGAATTGGACCAGCTCGGACGGAAAGGAAAATTTTCTGGATTTCTGGGAGCGCAAGAAAAAGTGGCGAAATTTCACCGAGAGTCAGGACGAGCAGTGGTTTTTGCTGAATTCCGCGCAAGTCCGCCGGTTGTTTCTGGAAACCTGCCCGTCGCCTTCTTCGTCGCTTTTGATTCGTCGCCGCTCGCTCATTTCAAACTGGAACGAGGAGATGATTATTGCCGACGACTGGTTTCTGATTTTAGAAATGGTGCTTTCCAAACCCTGCCGCGCCGCTTTCACCTTATCGCCATACTGGCTAAAACGGGTCTTCGACGACAACATTTACGACGGCAAAGAGCTTCTGGAAATCAGCAAAAATCTCGGACTGCACGACGAACGCTTAATGGCTCAGCACTTTAGCACGCAATTAACGCCGGAAGAAAAAAACATTCTCCGCGAAAGACTGATTCATCATCATCTGAACTTCGGGCGATTAAGCTGGAAATTTGAAGGCATCTCGAAAAATGTGCTCATCGGCGTTGCCGCCGCTTTTGCGCTGGCGCCGGTCGGATTCGGCATCTATATTACGAAAATATTTATAGACCACCTTAAAAATCGCCGGAATGTCGAAACTCTGCCGAATGCGGCGACGGCTAAAATTTTCCGTCCCGAAGAAGATTAGCCTAAATAAGTTTGATTCGGAGAATTTATTTCCAAAATAAAAACGTGCGGCAAGTGCAAAGCGTGTCGTTAAATCAGGTTAAAATTAAATTAGCCCTGCCCGACTAATTCGATAGAAGACCCGTTTAAAGCTAATTCGGATTCAAGACCGATACGTCCGATAGGTAAAATCACAGCTCGATTAGTTTTTTGAAATACCTTAAAATTCAGGCATAATTAATTAATCAGGCATCAAACAAGCCGGAACTTTAATTTTCAAGGGGAATTTCATGGACGATAGATTTGTAAAAAGAAATCGGATTACGTTTGTTCTAACTATTTTACTGATGACGGTCGGGACGGCTTGCGCGCAAAATCCGCGCGAAACTCCGAAAACTTCCACGCCGTCTTCTCAATCCTGCACGCCGCTCGAAACCAGAACGGCGAACGCGCCCCAGCAAAAACCGGCTTTTGCCGGACAAACTCGCGTCTGCGGTGTTAAATCCGATGTGGCTTTTGATGTTGTCGTCGTCGCCAAAGGTTTGGACAAGCCCTGGGCGGTCGAGCCTTTGCCGAACGGCGATTTTTTAATTACTGAAAAATCGGGACAGCTTCGCATCGTTTCGTCGAAAGGCGAAGTCGGACAGCCGATTGGCGGACTCCTGCCGGTTAATCAGGGCGGCGTTTCGCCCGTCAGCGGGCAGGGCGGATTGCCGCCGATAACCGCGCGCGGACAGGGCGGATTGCTTGACGTTGCGTTAAGCCCGAATTTTGAGAAAGACAGAACGATTTTCTGGAGCTTTTCCGAACAGCGGACGGGCGGCAGCGGAACCAGCGTCGGGCGCGGAGTTTTGACCGAAGACCGCAAGAATCTGGAACAGGTTCGCGTCATTTTCCGGGCTCTGCCGACCTATGACAATGGATTGCATTTCGGTTCCCGGCTTGCTTTCGGAACGGACGGAATGCTCTATATTACGCTCGGCGACCGCTTCGACAAAACGACGACTCGCCCGCAGGCGCAGCAATTAAGCAGCCATCTCGGCAAAATCATTCGCATCAATCCGGACGGCTCTGTGCCAGCCGATAATCCATTCGCCAAACAAGCCGGCGCACTGCCGGAAATCTGGTCTCTCGGACATCGAAACGTTCAATCGGCAACCTTTGACGACCAGGGGCGGCTGTGGACGGTGGAGCACGGAGCGCAGGGCGGCGACGAGGTGAATCTGATCGAAAAAGGTAAAAATTACGGTTGGGCAGTTATCAGCTACGGCGAAGAATATACGGGCGAACCCATTCCGGGCAATATAACGGCTCGCGAAGGTTTCGAGCAGCCGGTTTATTATTGGGACCCGGTCATCGCTCCTTCAGGCGCGCAATACTATACGGGCAGTGCATTTCCCGCCTGGCGCGGAAGTCTGTTTATCGGCGCTTTAAGAGAACAGCGACTCGTGCGCCTGGTTATTAAAGACAATCGTGTCGTCGGCGAAGAACATCTGCTCGCAGAACGCGGGCAGCGAATCCGCGATGTTCGCCAGGGTCCGGACGGCGCGCTTTATGTCGTAACGGATCAAAGCAACGGAGAGCTTTGGAAAATCACGCCGAAACGCTAAATTGAAACGTTCCGCTATAAACCGTCGCCAAACTACGGTTTTCCGACACTCTTCCTTAAATGTTTTGGCTCATAGGTCAAAAATGTTGATGACTTTTGGGCTTTATGTCTAAAAATGGTGACGGCGAACATTCCGGTTTTGCGGCGGAAACTTGTTGCCAATCAGCTGATCCTGTCGTCGCTTTGGTAAATTTGATTTATTGGATCGACCGGTCGGGCGGCGAAGTTTTTTACCGTCCGGAGCCGACTATATCTGAACAAGCAGCGGGGAATCTGATGATTTTCGTATTATTAATGGTCTATTGTTCGACCGGCGTCGGATTATGTCTGTGGGTGAAGCGACATAAAATCAGTGACCATTGGTTATTAAGAGACAAATGAATGTTAATAAAATTTGCCTTTGCGCATCTTAAGCAGGGAATCCAGCCGCCGGCGTAAGATGTATGCAGATTACTAATCGCTTCTCCGCAAATTCCCGGAAACAGACGTTCGCAATCAGCCGCAGATGAAAAATAAAAGGAATTTAGAGATTTCCGCCGGTTTCGCTACACAGACGATTTTACTGTCTTACCTGTGCTTTCTGGTATTTACCTTCGACCTGGTAAGCGAGGTGACAGGGATGATTCATGACGGAATAGTAATGCTTGCCGTTCCCTGGTTTTTCTCTTTACTTGTGGCTTTCGGTGCTTACTTTCACGCTACTAAAGGAAGCGTTGCGGCACTGCTAACGCTCTGTTTCGGAGCGTTTACGGTGATAATAATTTTAGGTCTTTTTTGGCTTTTTTTTATATCCTGGACTGCATTTTCGCGGATAGGTTTAATTTTCAATATAGTAACGCTGGTGCCTATCGTATTAGCTGGAATTACGCTAATAATAGCCTTTTCATCAGATATGGCAGTCGAGGTTCCGAGAACAAAGCGACTAACTAAACAATAATGTCTTAAAAACGCCCCTTTTTGAGACAAAAACAAATATCAAGATTAAGCTTAAAGAAATCCCGGTTATTTTTAGCCCGCCGGCTAAATTGTCTAAAAAGTCTTGTGACTCCGGGACATCTGCGATTACAATAAAACGATTTCAAAATCTCGGAGGTGACTTGATGAACACGGGCGGCTCGAAATTTCTTTCTTTTCGACGTTGGGCGAGTATTTTAGGCGGACTATTGTTGGTCGTTTGCGGCAGCTTTTATTTTTTTTATGTTTCCGCAAAAGCGGAAGCCGTCGAAAATCCTGCCGCGCAAAATCTTGTGAACCGCAGGCTGGCGTTTTCGGTACGGAGTCTTGGGATGAGTTTTTTTCAAAGCAGCATCGTCACCGCCAATCCGGACGGTTCGGAACAAACGGGAGTGCCGATTACGACTTCGCTGCACCCGACCGAACCGGCGTGGTCGCCGGACGGAACTAAAATCGCCTTCGTCTCGACTCAGTCGCCTTATGATATTTATGTGATTAACGACACCGGAAGCAGCCAGCAGACTCGTTTGACAAATACGCCGGATATTCAGGAAGGCAATCCGTCGTGGTCGGTGACGGGAAAAATCGCCTACCATCGCAACCCGCAGACAACCGGCGGGCAAATTTGGGTGATGAACGCGGACGGAAGCGGGCAAATTCAGTTTCCGGGCATTACGCAGCCTTTCCCGTTCGCCCCGGCGTGGTCGCCGGACGGAATGAAGCTCGCGTTTGTCAGCGGCGGCGAAATTTGGGTGATAAACGCCGACGGCACGAACGAACGGCGCGTGACGATGAACACGTCAACCGACACCGACCCGGCGTGGTCGCCGGACGGCTCAAAAATCCTCTTTGCAAAAGGCGGGAGCGGCATCACGGTGATTAATGCAGACGGCACAAACGAAATGTTTCTGACAGGCTTAAGCGGCGACAGCCAGCCGGCGTGGTCGCCCGACGGAACGAAAATCGCTTTCAGACGCACCGCAACAAACCGCGGCATTTACACGATGGATGCAGACGGCGCCAATCAGGTCAGGGTTTTAGCCGATATAATCCAATTTCCGCAATGCTGCGACACGTCTTACGAAAACCCGGCTTGGCAGCCGCTTCCCGCGCCGCTTCGCGCGCCGTTTGATTTTGACGGCGACAGACGCTCGGATCTTTCGGTTTTTCGTCCGGCGGCGGGAGCCTGGTATATCGCGCGTCCGAGCGGCGCGCCGTCGCAAAACTTCGACGCCGTGCAGTTTGGGCAAAACGGCGATTTACCAGTTCCGGCAGATTATGACGGCGACGGCAGAACTGATGTCGCAGTCTTTCGCCCGTCGGACGGAGTGTGGTATTTGATGCAGTCGACTGCCGGATTCCGCGCCGCGCAGTTTGGAGCAAACGGAGATATTCCCGTACCCGGAGATTTCGACGGCGACGGCAAAGTCAATCTGGCAGTCTTTCGTCCATCAACAGGTTATTGGTACATCGCTCGTGCGACGGGAGTTCCGTCACAGAACTTTGACAGCGTGCCGTTCGGCGCTAATGGCGATAAACCGATTGCCGGAGCCGATTTCGACGGCGACGCAAAAGCTGACGTTTGCGTTTACCGCCCCGGCGACGGGAACTGGTACTGGTTGAATTCGTCTAATCGTCAATTCGTCGGCGTGCATTTCGGCGTGGCGGAAGACAAGCCGGTAGCGGCGGATTACGACGGCGACGGCAGGACTGATTTGGCTGTTTACAGACCGAGCGACGGAGTCTGGTACAGAATCAACAGCCAGACCAATTCATTTACGGCGACACGGTTTGGCATCAGCACGGACAGCCCGTCGCCGGCAGACTACGACGGCGACGGACGAGCCGACCTGGCGGTCTTCCGTCCGGCGGAAGGCATCTGGTATCTGCTCAGATCGACGCAAGGTTTTACCGGCGCGCAGTTCGGGTCAAACGGCGACATCCCGACACCCAATTCGTTCGTCAGATAAAGCTTCGGCTTCAATAATAGATAAAAAGGCTTCGTCCGTATTTCGAGCGGAGCCTTTTTATTTGTAGTTTCGGGCTGTCCTGCGGCGCCGCTTTATGAGTCATAAAAATGTGTGGCTATTCGTCATTACAAGCTCAAACATAAGACCAGCGCCGAGCATTAGGACACTGGCGACAACAAAATCAAACAGAGACCATTTCGCTTCATCTGAGAACTGCATCGCCAACGAGTTCGGCAGCAATAGGAACGCAATTGCGAGCATAATGCCGATAATTCTTTTGTTCTCCGCATAATGATTTGCATAATAATAATTGTTATATTCTTTTTAATAATTTCTGCGGATGTTTCGACAAACATCCAAACAACAAGAACCAAACAAATCTCTTTTTGCGTCTCTCGCGCCAAAGGTCATTGACGGCGCTCCATCATCAGGTCTATCTTATCGAACAATTCACCGACGCCGAACGCCGCCCAGAGGATAAAAATGCCCAAGAGGATTTTTACTATTCCCATTCCGGGAATCGAGAAACCGGTCATTTGCTTGAGAATGTCATTTACCGGAAGAAAATAAATGAATGAAAGAAGAATTATAAAAACTCCGAAACCGAGGTCGTTTCCCCAAAACGTATTCACTACGCCGATTGCAAAAAACACTATGCCAAATAACCAACTGAATATATTCAAAACAATTGAGTTGTTATTCATAATTATTTTTCCTTTGTGAAAACCCTCTCGCGACCGCTCCGCTTTTGAATCATCTGGTTTTTCGCGATGTCGAACTCAAAAACTATCCCCGCGCTTTCGATTACGAATTTATCCTGCGCCGTCGCTTCGAGCGGGATTGCGGATTGCCCGGTCATCTGAATGGAGAGCGTCGCGCCGTCGCGGGTTACCGTAAATTTCACGGCAGCTCCCGGAATCGAATAAACTCCGACATATTTATCCAGAACTTCCGGGCTGATTTCGATAGAATCGAAGGCGGGAATCTGAAACGGTTTATCGTAGTAAATGTCGAAAACGCCGCTCACGATTTTGGCGACCGGGTAAACCTTCGCGTTCGAAGTGTAGGCGAGCGCCAGCTTTTCTTCCGGCAGAAAGGCGAGCCACGATCCGAAGTTGTCGATTCCGCCCGTGTGCCCGTAGAATGTTTTGCCGTTGTATGTGAAGGTGTCCATTCCCAACCCGTAACCGTCCCGTATAGTTTTCATCGACGCGAGGCTCTCTTTTGAGACTATCTTCCCGTCGAACAGCGCCTGGATGAATTTGACGAGATCGTTCGGCGTCGAAACAATCGCGCCCGAGCCGAAGAGCAGGCTGGAATGGGTTTCGGGCTGCTGTTCCCAGTCGCGGACGTAACGGTAGGAAAAACTTTCGTTTTTGCCGGCATCGATGTTTCCGGAGCCGACGTATGTATCCTTGAGCCCGACCTTCGAAGTGATTCTTTTCTTGAGGACTTCCTGATAGGTTTTGCCGGTTAACTTTTCAACGATCATACCCAAAAGGACATAGCCGGAATTGCTGTAAGCATACTTGGCGTCCGGCTCGAAATCAGGCGTGCCTTTGGCGACAATGGCGAGCAATTCGCCTTGTGTTTTGGGAGTTGTTTTCGAGGGTCGTAAATTCGGGTCTTCGAATACGTCGTGAATGCCGCTGCGGTGCGCGAGTATCTGCGCGATAGTAATTTTCCGGGCGTTCGGAATCTGCGGAAAGAATTTGTCGAGCGTGTCGGTCAGCTTTAATTTTCCTTCCTCGACGAGCTGAAAAACAAGCGCGGCGGTAAACATTTTCGTGATCGAACCGACCCGGTATCTGGTCGCCGCGGTCAATGGTTTCTTTTCGGTTCCGTTGATTCGGCTGTAGCCGATGGCACGGGTGTAAAGAACGTTGCCGTCACGGGCGACGACAAGGCTGCCCATCGCCTTGTTCTTTTCGGCGAGCCGGTCAAAAAACCCGTCGAGCTTAGCTTTGTCCGGCGTTTGTGCGTGAGCCGCGGTAAACAGCGCCGCAGTCAGTAAAACGGCGAATAATATTTTAATTTTCATAGTCCTGGATACGTCGCGAATGTGTAATTCCATAGCTTCTTTGCGGATTGCTTGAATTTTCCCTACATTGATTTGAAATCTACATCAAGTTATTTTATTTGTCAAGAACTTTATATCATAAAGCAAATTTGTAAAAATTTTCAGCAAACAGATAAATAAAGCCGGTACATAATTCGCCGCATAGCGATTGCCTGCATTTAGCCGTGTTTTCAGGCACGTATAAGTAATAACAATCATCGCCCGTCGCTGTCGCTTCCGGTTCCGTTATACTTACCGGCTTTTGCCGGACGGACGAGCCGACATCATCGGTGCCGTGAGCGATAGCCTGACCATTTGGGAGGGCAAGAACTCGAAACGGAAGATGGTCGATAACGGCACGCTCGAATACGGTACGGTCACGCAGGGCGCGGGCGCTATGGTGCTCAGCTTTTTCTAACGCGGCACTACTTTGCCGCTGACCAAAAGCAGCCCGGACAAATTCCTCCGCGGAGACGGTCAAGGTCAAAGAGGGCAGCATAATTGTTAGTGTGATTATCAAAATAATCTTTTTCGTATTTAAATTGCACTTCCGGTTTTTCCTCATTAAATTTCGTTCGGTTAAAGATTACGGTTCGTCGGCGATAAAATTTATATCGGCGACGGCTTCCAATACCGCAACAAGCTGCGTCGGTTGGCTGAAAATGAAGCGTTTGGAAAATATGCTGATAATATAAGTTCGCCGACCGGAACTCCTTCAAAACCGTAATAGCCGAACGAGCCGGTCAGAGCGCTTCTTGTTTGACCGCCGGGCGCGGTCAGCGTCACGCGGACATTGCGGATTCCGCTGCCGTCGGACGTCATAATTCGACCGCTGACGCTGACGTTTGCCGCCGTCGGCGCAAGCGGCGAGAAATTCCAAAAGCCCTTTTAGAGACAAATAAAAACCTATAAAAAAGTGTCTTGTAAGTAACGTTTTTGACACGCTCCAAAACAATAATTTCGGCTCCGGTATTTAATAAGATAAAATATTGCGTGTAAACTTGGTATGCTTGTATTTATAAGTAATTTAAACAAGGCAACAGGAGAATTGATAATGAAAAAAGAATACGATGTTTGTGAAGGCTTCACTATCGAATTATTAAACAAGGAGGTTAATGAGGCACTAAATGATGGCTGGGAATGCCAGGGCGGCGTAGATGTGACGCACTTTGTTGACCTTGAAAATAAGGATGTTGATTTTGAAAATCTTATTTTTCATCAGGCAATCGTCAGAGAAGTAGAGGATGATCAGAACAAAGAGGCACAGGTTAAATAATATGAAAAATTACCGTCGAGTGTTTCACGCAATCGCTTTGACCGTTGTTTTGTTACTGTTAGCCGGCGTTTCATCCGCGCAGACGGAAGTCACCAAAACAGTTCGTTTTCCAACGGGGCGTAATTCTACAGCCATTAAAGGACAGCTGCCTAAAGGCGACGTGACGCACGTTTATATCCTGCGCGCTACCAAAGGTCAACGCGTACAACTCAGCATCACGTTTACCGGACGCGGCGAGGCTGATTTTTCCTTTAAACTTCCAAACGGTGAAAACGTCGATGAAGATAGCATTATAAACACCGAATGGCAGGGCGTTTTGCCGCAAACCGGCAATTACCAAATAAGAGTTTACAATCCGGCGAAAATCAGAGGGATTACCAATTACACTTTAAAAATAACCTTTGTCCGCTAAACAAATCGCCAGAGACAATTACCGCTTTACTATAAAAGCTAAAATAGATAAGGATTGCAGCCAGACTGATATTTGGAACTCTTTCCGAAGACACCTGAAAAAAGTATTCTAAAATACTTAAACGGGAAAACCCCCGCAGCAGTCAGCCTTTTGACAAATATGAAGATGATTGCCCCGCGCTGGCTCAGATTATTGGAAATGAAGAAGCCGCCGGCAGTATGCCTGTTTTCATAAACGAAAACGTTGGCTATTTGGCTTTATGGTCAATATATGGGTGAGTGTAGTATTTTATTACCGGCTTTGGGTCTAAAGTCGGTTTTGTCTCAATAATGTTCAAGGTTGTCTCGAAATTACATACCTTACGGCTGCGTTCTACTTTTCAGAGGCATTCATTGTTTTTAAGGGATGTGTAAAAAAGACAATACCAAACAGAATTGCCAGCAGCGAATAAATTATTGCTAATAGCCAAACAGCAATTGTGGGTGAAGCTGAATAGCCGTATTTGAGCAAAGCAAGAGCACCGACGAGAAAATGAACGAAATTGCCCATAGCAAGCGGGCGGGCGTATATTCCTCCGATAAGAACGGTTTTTGCCATCCAGTTCATCATTGCGAAGCCTAAATATAAAGCGCCCGTTATTTGCATCAACAACGGGTTAATGCCAGTGGATTGGGAACCAAAGTAATTCAAAATTTCGTGTGGCAGGAATTCGAGGAAAATGCCGACAACTCCCATTATTAAGGCACTTGAAATCATCAGTAATTTTGTATTCATGTTGAAATAATTTACGCCCGATAAATACTAATGTTTCAATTCGATGACAATTTAAGTTTTGCGGCGCAAATTTTAATTTTGCCGTTTTACTCTCAACTGCGGCTTGAAAATCCATTCAATTCTGAAAGTTTAAAACCTATAACTTACTCCAAAGCCGAAATGTCTGCCGATAGAATTTGAAGTTCCGCCCGAACCGTAGGAAACATAGTAGGCTTCGTTAATCATAATCGAATCATTGTCGGCTGCGCCCTTAATAACCTGCAGAAAATTTGGCGAAGACATATTTCCGATTGGATCCGCGCGATTAATCGTATTGAAAAGATTGTAAATGTCCAGGCTGAAATTGAGCGATTTTTCCCCGGCTTTGTCACCGCCGAAACCAAAAGTTTTGGAAATATTGGCATCTACCGAAAAGTATTTTGAGCCTCTGCCCAAATTACGCGGAATTAAGGTCGCGCCCGGTGCGGGATTTGGATCAAGTATTCCGTATTTTGTTTGAATCAATCCGGGCTTGCTCAAATCGGTTGCAAATGCAGGTCTTTCGTTGAAAAATCCGTCGCCGTTGGTGTCGCGTCCGGTAAAAATATTAAATCTGCCGCCGGTGTGAAAAGTATAACTGCCGCCGACTGAAAAACCATACGGCAATTGATAACTGCTGTAACCATCAAGCGAATGCATCCCGTCAGCCGTACCGGGCGCAAATTCCTGACTGAAGTCGTAAGAATCGAAAGGCGCGCCGCTGCCGCTCACGACATTATTTTTTGATTTTACAAAAGAGTAGCTCAAGTACGCGTAAAGATTGCCCGTATTCGGAAATTGCAATCGAGCGGAAAGTTTCGTTTTTTTAGCTTTTCCGTTTGAAAATGAGCCGTAGACGTTTCCTGCTTCGGGGAAGGGAAGAATGCTCGCTCGCGGGTCGAGCGGATTAAAAGTTCCGGCGAGCGGAGCATTGACGTTGTGAGTAACGATTTGCCGAAAAGTCGTGCCGGTGGTCATTGAAAGATTCAACGAAAAACCGCCGGAGAGTTTTTGGGTTGCCGCGACTGTAAATAATGATTGGACAGGCGTTTTCAGTTTGTTGTCAATAAATCTTTGAGTTTTCGGCAAGGCAGACTGCTGAAGCGAACCGACGGACGGCACATTCGGATACAAATCAAGCACATCGGTATCGGTAATTAAATACTGCGCTCTGTCGGCATCGTTGCTCAATCTAACGTTCAGAGTATTGTTTAGCGGGAAACGCGAATAAAATATTCCGTAACCAATGCTGATTCGCGGCAGAGAAAAAAGCGGATTTTGTTTTTCTTTGGCTTTCGGCGCCCAAATTATTCCGGCGCGCGGCGCGAAATTAGAGCTGTCTTTGATGTTATTTTGATTTTCGTAGCGGAGCCCGAAACTGACGGCGACGGTCGGCGTCAGTTTATAACTGTTTTGCACATAAAAGGCGTAGTCATACTGCGACAAATTTATTTTCGGATTGCCGCCGGAAATCGTAAATTGATTCGCGCCGCCGCCAAGTTCTCTAATTCTTTGATTAGAAAAGCCGAGCTGCCGAAAAAGCAGCGTTCGGCGATAGCTTTCCAGACTGCTGATTTGTTCGATGACATAATTTCCGGAAGCATCCCTAATCGGCATATTCGCGGCATCTAAAACGGGAGCGAGCCGTCCGCTAAAAATATAATTGCCGTTAAAGTTGGTTTGCGAGTTTTGATTGATAGAGTTCGCGCGAAAGTTGCCGCCGAAACCAAGCGTGTATTTTCCCATCTGCCGGGTCGTCTGATTACTCGCCTGAAAAAACAAGTTTCTGGTTTTGAAATTCTGGGTTGAACCGCCGCCGGAAAAGGCTTCCGAAACGTCTAACGCCACAGCAGATGCCGTCGGTCGGCTTTGTCTGTTGTATGAGTAAAACGAAATCGCCGTTTGACTGACAAAATCGGCATTTCTTAGATAAGTATCGGAAAACTGAAAATTTCCGCCGCCGTTTGAAGTGTCGGCGGCGCGACCGGGCAAGGTAAAATCGCCGACGCCGCTGCCTTTTGAGTGATTGTTGTAAAGTCCGCCGCTAAAGAAAAGTTTGTGTTTTTCCGTAATACCGGAATTAATATTGAGATAGATATTGTTTGAACGAGCTGGTGCAGCAAAAGATTGTTTGAAAGCAGATGGTTGTAAATTGGCATCTAAAATAGAAGCGTTGATGACCGCGCTTTGGTCATTTTCATTGCGTGAAGAATAGATGTAAAAATTAGATTTTTTCCCAATCGGAGCTGATAAATTGAAAGAATATTCGCGCGACTGGTACGGCAAAACGCTTCCCAAAAAAGGATTTCTCGCATCAAGCCGGGAATCGGCGAAATTAAATCCGATTGAACCGCTGAATTTATCAACTTTCGCCCGCGTAAAAATGTCTACACCAGAGCCAAATGGTGAATCAAACTGCGCCGAATACACGTTTTGATTGATTCTGACTTGCTGAATCGCCTGCTTTGGCGGAATTTTCGCGCCCTGTACGCCATTGACGCTAATTGGTGATTCTTCGTCAGCCGCGGTGCCCGCTAAATTTTGCAATGCACGCTCAAAATCTTCCTGTTTATCGGGCAAATTGTTTAAATCTCTTTCATTGAAAACAACTGCCGGCGTGCTTCTTTCAGAATCGACGGATTCGGATTCAGAAACATTGACATTTGATTCGATAGAAACAATTTCGAGAACTACTTCAAGGCGTATTGTCGAACCGCTTTTAAGCGTAATTTTTTCGCTTTTATATTCTTTAAATCCGGCGGCGGAAACAGTAATTTGATATTCTCCGTCAACTAAATTGCGAATTTTTGCCGTGCCGGAATCATCTGTTTGAACCTGAATTTTATTGTCACTGCCGATTTTTGCGATGCCGATTTGCGCGGCGGTAATTACTCCGCCAAATTGATCTTTGACTGTTATCAAAAGATTTGATTCTTTAGTTTGGGAAAATGAACCGTGAACTATAAATCCGTTTGAATAGTTCGGCGCTGCTAT
>DASVRT010000027.1:0-76517 GCA_036388475.1 Pyrinomonadaceae bacterium
ATTTTGGTGCCGCCAAAACGCGAAAAGTTCCCGCCAAAATGCATTTTGGCGGCGACAAATCGTAAAAAGTTTCCGCCAAAACGCGATTTGGCGACGACAAATTGCAGAAAGTTTCCGCCAAATTGCAATTTGGCGGCACCAAATCGTGAAAAGTTTCCGCCAAATCGTAATTTGGCGACGACAAATCGTAAAAAGTTTCCGGTCGGAAGCGTTTCGGTTTCGACAATTAACGAAAAATTTCCGGCGAATGACGAAAAAATTCCGGCAAGCGACTTGGAGTTTCCGGCAAGAGGTCTTCGGGCGGCGACAGATTGCGTTTTGTTTCCGGCAAAAGTCAGCTCGATTCAGGGGCGAGACGAAAAGTCTCCGCTCCGGCGCGCTTAAATTTCGCCGCGCCGCGAGCGGGCGCTGACGACCGGCGATTTAACGACGCTAACAGCTAAAAAAAACACTTGCCAGCCGCTATAATTTTATATAAAATCTTTTCGACCGACGACATAAATACTTGAACGCGCCCGCCCGCTTGTGGAAAGGCGCGCGGCGTTTTCTTTTTGGTGACGAGGCGTTCGTCATCTTCGGTCGGGCTGCCCACGCGGCGCTCGTTTCCGCTCCCACGAACGGTAAGACGAGACTGAAATACTCATCTGTAAATTCATTTTCAGACAAACTCTTACCTTTTCACCTTATACAGGAGTTTAAAATGAAAAAAAGATATTACAAATGGCTTCCTAATAAACTGGAAGCGCTCGCGCCGTGGTTTGCCAACTTTGCTTTGAAATTCGACGAGTTTGCCGGCGGTTTGGGATTTGTCGCGGCGGACGTGACCAAAGTGCAGAACGACAGCGCGGTGGTTTCGTGGCTGGCTGAAGCGCAGGCGGTCGCCGAGGCGAATCTGGACGCCTTTCGGACGTTTCGCGACGAGACGCTCTACGGCGAAAACGGCGACCCGACGCCGGTCGCGTCACCGACCTCTCTGCCCGCGCAGCCCGCGGCGCTGACCACCGAAATCATCGAGCGGCTGGTCAAGCTGGTCGAGCGGATTCATCTCTCGGATAACTACACCGAAGCCACCGGCGAGGCGCTCGGCATCGTCGCCGCGCCGGGCAACATCCAGACGCCGGCGGCGGTGAAGCCGACGATTCAGATTTTCCCGTCGCCGAGCAGCTACGAGGCTGAAGTGGTCGTTGCTTTAAAAGGCGATTCGGATATGTTCGACGTGCAGGCGCGCAATATGACTTCGGACGTCTGGACGACCGTCAAAAGCGGGACGGGCAAAACCATCACCGTCCGGCTCAACCCGACGACGCCCGGACAGCCGGAAAAATTCCTCGTCCGCGTCCAGCTTTTGAAAAAGAACGAGCCTTACGGGCAGCCGTCCGACCCGGCTTACGTCACCGTCACGCCGTAATTAGTGGAAAACGGTAAACGGTCAGCGGTAAGGTGCGGTTATCAAATAACGAACTTGCCACTTACCGTTTTCCGTTTTCCACTTTAATCCTTTACGGTTTATAATCGGCTTTATGCTGGTGAAATCGGCAGCCGACGAGCTGCAAAATTATCTGACCGACGCGAGCAATTTGCAGGGCGGGCACGCGCGGAAGCTTTTTATTCCCGAAACGACCGCCGAAGTCGCGGAAATTATCCGGGAAGCGAACCGAACACGAACCCCGCTGACGATTTCCGGCGCGCGGACGGGCATCGTCGGCGGCGCGATTCCGTTCGGCGGCGATGTCGTTTCGCTCGAAAAATTTAACCGTATAAAATCAATCGGGAAAACGGCGGCGGGCGGCGAAGCGATTGTCGAAGCGGGCGTCGTGCTCGACGATTTTCAGAAGCAGGTCGAATCGCACGGACTTTTTTATCCGCCCGACCCGACCGAGTGGTCTTGTCAAATCGGCGGCACGATTGCGACCAACGCTTCCGGCGCGCGCAGTTTTAAATACGGCTCGACGCGCGCTTTTGTCGAAGGCTTGACGATTGTTTTGCCGACCGGCGACATCGTTAACGTCGAGCGCGGCGCGACGTTTGCGGCGGACGGCGAGCCAATCGAAGTAAAAACGATGGACGGAAAATCAATCCGCGCCAAATTGCCGACTTACCGCCAGCCGCCGGTGCGCAAAAACACGTCGGGTTACTGGACGGCGAAAAATCTCGACGCGATTGATTTGTTCGTCGGCAGCGAAGGAACTTTAGGCGTCGTCACCGGGGCGCGTCTGAAATTATTGCCGAAACCCGAAGGCTTTCTGAGCGGAATCGTTTTCTTCAAAGACGAAAACGATTTGTTGAATTTCGTCAAAGAAGCCCGCGAATCGTCATTCGAGACTCGGAAAAACACCATCGCCAATCGCCAATCGCCAATCACCGATTCACTCGACGCCTCGCTTTTAGAATATTTCGACGCCGAAGCCTTAAAGTTTATCCGGGAAAAATTCACGGCGGTGCCCGGCGAAATGGCGGGCGCGATTTTCTTCGAGCAGGAGACGAACGAAGAAAACGAGGACGCGCTGTTCGAGCGCTGGAACGAGCTTTTGGAGAAACACAACGCGGAAACGGGCGCGTCCTGGTTTACGACCGGCGCGGAAGACCGCGAGAAGATGCGCGAGTTTCGCCACGCCCTGCCGGTTTCGGTCAACGAATGGATTGTGCGCCACCAGCAAAGAAAAGTTTCGACCGATATTGCCGTGCCGGACGCGGAATTCGCTTCGATGCTCAGGTTTTATAAACAGTCGCTCACGGCGAGCGGCTTGCAATACGTGATTTTCGGTCACATCGGCGATTGTCACCTGCACGTTAATATTCTGCCGAAGGACGCGGCGGAAGCGACACGGGCGAAACATCTTTACGGGCGTTTTATCGCGCAGGGAATAATGCTCGGCGGAACCATCAGCGCCGAACACGGCATCGGCAAAATCAAGAGCAAATATCTTTACGTGCAATACGGCGAGCGCTACCTGAGCGAGATGGCGGAACTGAAACGCGCCTTCGACCCGCAGGGAATTCTCGGTCGTGATAATATGTTTGACGCGAAGTTTTTAGGTTAAGTAAGCGAGTAAATGCAATCAAATTTATGACGAAAGATTTATCAACGAAAATTCTTGTTTTAATAATTATGCTTTTCACGGTTTTCGGCTGTAGTTATATCGACACGGCGCAGAAAGCCGTCGAGGATACGACCTCGAATAAGAACGGCGCGGCGAATACGGCGCGCGAAACGCTCGGTTTGAAAAAATCCGGCATCAGGGAATGCGACCAGCTGGTTGACGCGCTGGCGGCGAAGCGCAAGCAAAACGCCAACGAAGAACAATCCTGGTCGGACAAAGCCGTCGAAGAAATGGTCAAACAGCAGCTTTACGACCAGCTTTCAAAAAACGACGCGAACCGCACGGCGCAGGAAAAAAAGGACCTGGCGGACAAGTGCAAAATGGTTTCGGATTACGTAAAATGACCAACTGAGAACTGAGAATTGAGAATTGAGAATAGTAAATTTGAAAGTGTGTATTTTCAGTTATCAATTCTCAGTTCTCAGTTCCCGAAAGAGTATTTAATTACAGTCTTATGATACGAGCAATTTTAATGGATTTTAACGGCGTGATTATTAATGACGAGCCTTTGCAGATGAAGGCTTACGCCGAGCTTTTAAAGGACGAAGGCATCGAGCTGACCGAAGAAGGCTATTATTCGTGCGGCGGGATGGACGACGCGACTTTTCTGCGCGAACAGTTTAAACGCGCGAACAAGGACGCCGACGAAGCGAAAATCACCGGATTGATTCAAAAGAAAACTTCGAAGTGGCGCGAGATTGTCACCGACGAAGTGCCTCTGTTCGAGGGCGCGGAAAATTTTATCAAGAAGGCGAAGCAGCGTTACGCGCTGGCGCTGGTCAGTATGGCAAACCGCGAGGAAATCAATCACATTCTGGACGCGACGGGCTTAAAAGATTATTTCGACGTTATCGTTTCCGCCGAAAACGTCTCGGCGTGCAAGCCGAATCCCGAATGTTACGTTTCCGCCTTTCGACAGCTCGACGCGATTCGCTCGGCGCAAGGTCATCACCCGCTCGAACGCCGCGAATGTCTCGTCATCGAAGACGTTCCGCAGGGCATTCAATCGGGCAAAGCCGCCGGAATGAAAACGCTCGGCGTGCTGAACACTTTTGACGAAGCGACAATGCGCGCGGCGGGCGCGGACGCCATCGCCAAAAACCTGAACGACTGGTTTCCCGATTCAATCCGGCTGGTCTTTTCCAAACACTAAGAAGCAAAAGATGTCGGATGTCGGATGTTAGCGGTTAATTGAAATAAGCCCGGAATAGCGGCTTTCACTTAACTCTTAACTAACGACCGGCGACTGACCTCCGACATCTGACGACTGACATCTGATAAATGAGAGAACATCTTTTCAGTATCGAAGAAGCCGAAACAAATCTGGCGCGCACCGCGACCTACTTAGCCGAAAACGTCGGCGGCGGTGACGGGCACGCCGAGGCGATGAAGGAAGTCGTCGCGCATTACGTTGAAAACGGAGACGTCGACACCGCCGCGCAGCTTGCCGACACGGTCGATGACCCGTTCGTCCGCGACCGTCTTTTATTGCTGGTCGCGGAAAAATGCGCCGAGATTGACGACGACGAATACGCTTTGCAGCTCGTCGAAGCCATCGAGGAAGCGGGTTTTCAATCCGTCGCCCGCGAGCGTCTGGCGATGCGCAAGGCGGCAATCGGCGAATTCGACAAGGCGTTCGAGCTTGCCGAAAATTTAAAACATTCGTCCGACGCTTTCGCCGTCATCGCCGCCGCGCAGTCCGCCGCCGGCTCCGAGGCGGAAAGCGAAAAAACTCTCGCGCGCATCGAATTTCCTTACGCCAGAGTCAACGCTTTATTGAATATCGCCGCCGGTTACGAGGCGAAAGATGAACGCGAGAAAGCGAAAGCGGCAATCGCCCGCGCGGTCGAAGCCGCCCGCGACATCGAGTTTAAGGAGGAAAAGATTCGCGCTTTGCAGGACGCCGCGTCGCATTTTCTACAAGTTTCCGCCAACGATAAAGTTATCGAAACGCTCGCCGCCGCGCGCGGGGAAGCCGAAACGCTGGACGGCGTTCATCGCGAAAGCTTTCTTTCGCAGATTGCGCTCGGCTTTCTGCGCGCCGGTTCGCTGGATTTGGCTGAACGCACGCTGGACTTAATCGGCGACAAAGTCGTCATCGCTTCGACGCTCGCCGGATATTCGATGCATTTTGACGAAACCGGCGAGCGCGCCGACGCGCTGGAAACGCTGGAAGAAGCGTATCAGATTCTGAAATCGCAGAGCGAAAGGGAAGTTCGCAGCTCGAAAGATAAATTCGCGCTTTTCGGCACGATTGCGCTTTTGTTTGCCAAGTATGAAAAGATTGAGCGCGGCGTCGAAGCGGCATTGGAGATACGCGACGAGGCGACGCGCCATCACGCTTTGAATCAAATCGCGCAGGTTTGCGCTTTGCGCGAGATGAACGACGCCGCGCATCAAACCGTCGATTTGATTGACGAAGATTCCGAGCGCCTGTTCGCTTTTATCGGCTTGAGCGACGTCAAGCGCAAGGCGGAAAAACAGGACGAAGCCTTAAATTATCTGCGGGAAGCGCGCAATTATTGCGAAAACGTGCCGCAGCTTTCGCTGCGCTCGCTGGCGTATAATCAAATCGCGCGCCGTTTTCACAATTTGGGCGATTCGCCGACCGCGCGTGCCGCGGCGCACGAAAACCTGGAAACGATTTCACAAATCCGCGACGAAAGCGCAAAAGCCGTCAGCCTTTTGCATCTGTCGAACGTCTATAAATCGCTGGATTTTGATTTAACCGACGACGAGCGCGACATCCTGCGGACGATGTTAAAGAAAGCCGAATGGTGATTGGAAAGCAAAAGGCGAAAAGAAGAAGGCAAAAGGCAAAAGGTAAAAGGTAAAAGGCAAAATTAACATAGAAGAAGCGGCGCGAGGAAAAAACGAAACATATTTCGTAAAATTACACTCGAATTTTACGAAATATGTTTTTGATTACATAAAAGAAGCCTTTTATCTCGTCAGCGAAGCCTTTAATCTCATTAGCGAAGCCTTTTATCTCGCTGGAACAAAGACTTATCCGGCAAGATAAAAGGCTTCTCCGGCAGGAGTAAAGACATTTTTTGCAAAGAAAAAACTTAACATCATAATATCAAAGACCAATATCGCCAGACTCGTAAAGATAATTAAAGAAACAATAACTTATCTTCGCCCGCTTGAGCGCGACCACGCAAATAAACGATTAGATAGATTCAACCTTGAATTTAATTCAAATCGTTTAACGCTCCGTCGAACGCTTTCAAGCGAAAACAAGCCGTCACTTCTACAATCTCGACGACATCATCACCTAAGCTTTTAAATCTTTACGTCGAAAAATTACCAGATATCGTTGGTATATAAATCTTCGTAAACGTCGCGCTTTCTGATTAACTCGACTTCTCCGTCTTTTTTGACTAAAACTATCGCCGGAAGCTCGCGCCCGTTGTATTGAAACATCTGCGCGATGGAATACGCGCCGCAATTCAGTAAAGCCAGCACTTCGTTCGGCTCGACGTTTTCCGGCAGCAGGCGATAATCCGGCAATCTGCCTTCGCCTTCGATGTCGAAATAAACGTCGCCGCCGTCGCACAAAGGTCCGGCGAGCTTATACGGAAAATTATGCTTTTCGCCCGCGCGCGCGACGGAAAGCAGGTGATAATACCACTTGTAAGTTTCCATCGAAAGCAGAATGTTAAAGCCCGCATCGGTCAAAAGCCAGACGTCGGTGGTCAGTGGTCGGTAGCCGGCGGTCGGCTGCGAATTTTCGCTTTCTGATTTTGCCTTTTGCCTTTTGCCTTTTGCCTTATCAATCGGTCTTTCCTTGCGATTTCTCACCGTCGTCAAACAAATTCCCGCGTCGGCAATCACGCTTCTGCCGGGTTCGAGCAGCAGAGTGATATTTTCCAGCAGATGCGCGGCATCGACCGCTTCGGCGTTTTCTTTCACCGCGCGCCACGCGCTTGCTAAAACTTCGTCCGGTTCGAGCGCCGCGGAAAACATTTCGCGTTTCTCCTGCGGAAAATCGACGGCGTGCGAATTATCGCGCAGGTAATTAACCGGAAAGCCGCCGCCCAAATTTAAATGCTTCAATTTATGACCCGTTTCCTTATAAATCTGCAAAAGATTTTCAAACAACGCTTGAAAGGCGTGCGCGTAAGGCTCGGCTTCCGGGTTTTGCGAGCCGATATGCAGGTGAATTCCGCATAAATCCATAAATTCCGAAGCGTGAAAGCGTCGAAACGCGGACAATGCCTCATCCGGCATCATTCCGAACTTGGAAGTCAAAAGCGCCGTCTGCAAACCCGAATGCGTTTTGGTTTCGATTTCGGGCACGAGGCGCAAACTGACGCTCGCTCGCGTATTTAATCTCATCGCCGCGGCTTCGATTAAATTCAACTCGTAAAGCGAATCGACCTGAATCGCGTAAATTCCGGCGTTTATCGCTTCTTCGAGTTCTTTCACGGTTTTGCTCGTGCCGTTAAAGATAATCTGTGCGGGCTTGAAGCCGATTTTCAGAGCCTTAAAAAGCTCGCCGCCGGAATTGACTTCCAAATCGCAGCCCGCTTCTTTGACCACGCGCAAAATCGCCATATTCGAATTCGCTTTCGCGGCGTAACAGATTTTCAAACGGCAATCAATCGCGGCTTCGGCTTTTTTCAGCCGTTCAATATTTTCCCTGATTCGCGATTCCGAAAAGACGAAAAGCGGCGTTTCGTATTCTCCGGCAAGTTTGACGGCGGAAACGTCTTCGATAAAAAGCTGATTGTCCCGCAACGATAAAAAATTCTCGATTTCCCAGGCGTGTCGCATTGAATTATTAAAACGTCGATAAATGCAAAATGCAAAATGCGAAATGCAAAATTGAATTATTGATAATTAAATCCATCCTTCAATTTTTCACTCCGCATTTCGTGTTTTGTAGTTTTATCCTACTGGACGAAAGCCGCCGCGATTGGCACGTCGCCGACTACGCCGAATTGTCTGGCGACAAATTGCGAGTCGGAGCTTTGCAGAACGTAGAAATTTCCGTCCGCCGGTCGCCAGACGGCGTAATCCGTCTTGCCGTCGCCGTCATAATCGCCCGCCGCTAAAGCATCCGAAGCCAATCCCCACTGCTGCGAGCGAAGCTGTCCGTCGGAGCTTCGGCGAATGTGCCAAACGCCCGTTGATGAACGAAAGACGGCAATGTCGGATTTGCCGTCGCCGTCGAAGTCGCCCGTCAGGCGCTTATCGTCGGCGAGTCCGAACTGCTGGACGAACAGGGAATTATCGGAGCTTTGCCGGATATACCAGTTTCTTTCCGCCGGGCGAAAAACGGCTAAGTCCAGACGCGCGTCGCCGTCGAAATCGCCGCGCACGGCTAAGTCTCCGCTCGCGCCCCACGGCAGAAAAGTCGTGCCGCCCGAAGGATTATTCAAGCTGCCGCGATAGAAAAAATAACTCTGATTGCCGAAAGCCGCATTCCGGTAAACCGCCGGGTCGGCTTTGCCGTCGCCGTCCCAATCGCCGACGACGATAGGATTGTCGCCCGTCTGACCGAAGGACTCGGCGCGAAACGTATTGTTCGAGCTTTGCAGAATATAGAAAGCTGCTTGCGTCGCGGGCGCTTCGCGCCAGACGGCAATGTCGGTTTTGCCGTCGCCGTCGTAATCGGCGGGCGTCAATTTATCGCCCGCCTGCCCGAACTGAACGGCGTAAAAGCCTTGCGGGCTGTTTACGAGGCTGGAATTCGCGGAAGGATTGATAAGCCAGGTGTTGTTGCGGTAAACCGCCGGGTCGGTTTTGCCGTCGCCGTCAAAATCCGAAATTCTTAATTGCGGGTTCGCCGCCGGCGGCGCGGAATCGGTGTTCAGAAAACGCGCGGTCATCGAAAAGCCCTGTTGATTCGAACCGACCGCGACGATTTTTCCGTCCGGCTGCAAAGTCAAATCTCTGGCTTGGTAAAGCGGAGTAAAAACGATTTGCCCGCCGCTGCCGAAACTTGTATCGAGCGCACCGTCAGGATTAAAACGCGCGATTTGCGATTCGTTGCCGACGTTCGGGCTGGCGCGCCGCCGCGTGCGTCCGACGACGATTTTTCCGTTTGCCTGCAAAGCGGCGGGAAAATCTTCGACGAAGCCCTCGCCGCCCGCAAATGTCGTCAGAGCTTTTCCGCCCGCACCGAAACCGGCATCGAGCGAGCCGTTCGCGTTGTAACGAACCAGACCGAAGCCCGTGTCGGAAGCGTTCACTGCACGCGCCGAACCGATGGCGACGATTTTCCCGTCCGGTTGGATGAGAACCGAAAGCGCATTATCGTTGCCGCCGTTCAAATCGGTTCTCACATAGCCGTCGCCGTCAAAGGAAGTATCGAGCGAGCCGTTCGGCAGAAAGCGAAAAACGATAAAATCAAACGGCTCGGTAAACGAAGTCGCAAAGTTTCCGCTGACGACGATTTTGCCGTCCGTCTGCACGGCAATCGAGCTGGTCAATCCGGTTCCGGCAGGCGAAGTCGCCGCGCAGAGATTTCCGCCCATTCCGAAATTCGTGTCGAGCGAACCGTTTGCGTTCCACCGCGCCACGCAAAAAGCGGTTCCGTTCCAACCGCCGGTGACGACGATTTTTCCGTCCGGCTGCAAAACCGCGTCGCTCGGCGTGTCGCCGCGCGTGCCGCTGGTCGTAAACGCCGACAAAGCCCTGCCGTTCGTGCCGAAAGCGGTATCGGGCGTCCCGTTCGCGTTAAAGCGCAGCAGAGCGATTATATTTCTGTCCTGCGCGTTTTTGCTGATGCCGACCACGATAAATTTCCCGTCGGGCTGAAGCAGAATGGTCGGCAGAATATCGTTTGCGTTATTAACGTCGGCGGAAATTTTCCCGTTCGTGCCGAACGTCGAATCCGCGCTTCCGTCATTGTTATAACGGAAAACCGAATAATCGAAAACGTTTCCGAAAGTGTGCCCGGCGACAAGAATTTTTCCGTCTGGCTGGACGACGACGCTGTAATTGCCGGATGCCGGAGACGCTTCGTTGACCACGCCGCTCATTCCGAAAGACGTGTCCAAATCGCCGTCCGCCGCGGCGGCAAAATTCGCCAGCGAAAAAAACGCGGCGAGCGCCAGCGTCGAGAGGCGAAAATATTTCGCCCGAAGTATTTTGCGTAATAAAACTTTTCTCATTAATTTCTCCCTCGTCAGTTTGTGCAAAAATAAAAAATTGCTTTCCGACAGACAACGCAGTTTCAAAACAGGAATCGGGTCAGACGCGATTGAATTTTTTTATTTGGCTGTTACAATTGCCGTGGACTTTTCTCGAATATGGACAAGGGCAACATCACGCATCTTCTCAGCGCGTATCAAAACGGCAGCAAAATGGCTTTAGACGAACTTTTTCCGCTCGTTTACGAAGAATTGCGGAAACTGGCGGCGAATCGTCTGCGCAGCGAGCGCGACGACCACACTTTGCAGCCGACGGCGCTGGTTCACGAAGCTTACTTGCGCCTGATTGAACAGCGCACGCAAAACTGGCAGAATCGCGCGCATTTTTTCGGGCTGGCGGCGGAGATGATGCGGCGGATTTTGATAAATTACGCGAATAATCGAAACGCCGAAAAACGCTTCGGCAATCAGACGCGCATCGCGCTCGACGAGCTCGTCACCTTTTCCGAGCAGCGCGACGTGAATCTGATTCAACTGGACGAAGCCTTAAAGGAACTTGCCGGATTTGACGAGAAACAGGCAAAAATCGTCGAGCTGAAATTTTTCGGCGGCTTGACGAACGAGGAAATTGCCGAGATTCTGGGCGTTTCCGATTCGACCGTCAAGCGTGAATGGCGAATCGCGAAAGCGTGGCTCAGCGAAAGCCTGAAGGCTGAAAATGATAAAGGATGAAGGCTGAAGAATGGGAAAAAGTAAAAGAGATTTTTAATCGCGCGGTCGAGTTAGCGCCCGCCGAGCGCGAGCGTTTTCTGTCGTCTTTCCAAAACGGTGACGCGCATCTTCGAGTTGAAGTCGAAAAGCTGCTGGCGGCGGACGAAAATTCCGGCGCGCAGTTTGAAGATTTTTCGTTCGTTTCCGCGCGAAATTTAAAGGAAAAAATCGGCAGATACAAAATTCTGCGCGAAATCGGCGCGGGCGGAATGGGTACGGTTTATCTCGCCGAGCGCGAGGATTTGGCGCAGAAAGTCGCTTTGAAAATCATTCGCCGCGGCGCGAATTCCGACGTCGTTCTGCGGCGTTTTCGCAAGGAACAGGAAATTTTAGCCGCGCTCGAACACGCGAATATCGCGCGCCTGCTCGACGTCGGCTTAAGCGACGAAGGCTTGCCGTTTCTGGCGATGGAATACGTCGAAGGCTCGGATTTGCTGGCTTACTGCGCCGAAAATAATCTTTCGCTCGACGCCAAGCTGAAGCTTTTCCGAAAGATTTGCAACGCCGTTGCCTACGCGCATTCGCGCTTAATCGTGCATCGTGATTTAAAGCCTTCGAACATTCTGGTCAATTCCAAAGGCGAGCCGAAGTTGCTCGATTTCGGCATTTCCAAGCTGCTTTCCGAAAATAACACGGAAGAAAAAGGAACGGTCACATCGTTCGGAATGCTGACGCCGAATTACGCTTCGCCCGAACAGTTTCGCGGCGAATCGGTTTCGACCGCCGCCGACGTCTACAGCCTGAGCGTTATTCTCTACGAGCTTCTCACCGGAAAACTGCCGTACGACGTCGAAAATCGTCGATATGAAGAAGTGGCGCGCATCGTCTGCGAAACCAATCCGCAAAAACCGAGCGATATTTTAACGCAAAGCCGCAAAGATGCCGAAACCGGCGGCGCGGCGGTGCGCGCGACCGATAAAGGACGGTTTTCCGGAGCACAGAAGACAAAGGACAAAGGACGCAACCTGAAGGGCGACATCGACAATATTCTTTTAAAAGCCCTGCGCAAAGAGCCGGAAAGAAGATATTCGTCGGTCGAAAAATTTTCCGACGATTTGCGCCGGCATCTCGAAGGCTTGCCCGTCACGGCGCGCCGCGATACTTTTTCTTATCGCGCCGAAAAATTCGTCAGGCGAAACCGTTTCGCAGTCGCTTCATCCGGTCTGATAATTTTGATTTTTTTAGCCGGCGTCGGCGGCATTACGTGGCAATATTTTCGCGCCGAGCGCCAGAGAATTTTAGCCGAGCGTCGTTTTGCCGACGTGCGCCAACTCGCCAATAACGTCGTTTTCAAATACCACGATGAAATACAAAATCTGCCGGGCTCGACCAGGGCGCGTGAAATGCTCGTAAAAGACGCGCTCGTTTATCTTAATCGGCTCGCTCTTGAGGAAGACGCGGAAACGAACGACGTTTCGCTGAAACTCGAATTGGCACAGGCTTTTATGAAAATCGGCGACGTTCAGGGGCAAGCCTACGACGCCAATCTCGGCGACACTGCCGGCGCCATCGAAAGCTACCGCAAAGCGGTCGCGCTGCTCGAAAATGCGGCGGCGCAAAACCCCGGTGATTTGAAAATCGAAAACGAACTGGCGACGTCTTACCAAAAAATTTCTTCTTTAATCGCGCGCGCCGGAAATCAACGGGAAAGCTTCGAGTTTGCCGAAAAAGCCGTCGCGCTCGGCGAACGGCTCGCCGCCGCCAATCCGTCAGACAACGAACAGAGATTGAAATTAGCCGGATTTTATCTTTACCTGGGAGATAATCTGCCCGACGAATTCGGACACGAAGCGAGCATCGAGATTTATCAAAAAGGTTTGCGGATCGGCGAAGCCGCCTACGAAATCGAACCCGAAAAAGCGCTTTCTCTGAGAAGAGTTACAGCCTTGACGCAGCGAATCGGCTTTCGTGATTTTTTGCTGGCGGAGAGCGCCGTCGCCGGCGGAAACCGCGCTCAGGCGCTCGAATTTTATCAAATCAGCCGAACTTTTTATTATCGCTCGCACGAAACGGCTAAAAAACTTTTTGCTCTCGACGAGCAAAACGCTGTTTACCGGCGCACTATGTCGAGCACCAAACTCAATCTTTCACAGGCACAGCGCGAGCTGGGCGAAACCGATGCCGCGCTCGCGGCACAGCGCGAGGTTTTACGCGAGTTGTCACTCGTCGCCGAATCGGACGCGGCGAACATCGAGGCGAAAAATGATTTGGCGAGCGTTCACGACGACATCGCTCAAACATTCGCGAGGCGCGGGCAATTCGCCGACGCTTTCAATCATTTTCGACAGGCTCACGCCTTGCTGGACACGGCAATCGAAAAAAATCCGAATAGCCGGGAGTTTATCATCAGTCGCTACAATTCCGTTACGCGCCTCGGTGACGCGCTCGCGGCAAGCGGTGATTATGAAGCGGCGATAAAAATTTATCAGTCCGGTTTCGAGCGAATCAAACACGCGCCGATGCTCCAGGACGCGGCATCGCAGGCATTTTATGAAGGCAGCGCGCTGGAAAAAATCGGCGACGCGCTCGCCGCGCTCGCCGCAATGAAAAATGCGTCCGCCGCCCAACGCCAGGCGCATCTGGAACGGGCGCGCACAGCTTATCAAAAAGTCGTCGGACTCTGGCGGCAACCCGAATGCTGGCAAACAAACTTCGCCAAAAACGCGGGCAAGTTCGATTTTGTTTCTAAAAAGCTGGCTGACTTGTGAGCAAAGAATTTCATCCGCGTGACGAAAAAGACGCTTCGATGAGAGCCGGCGGCAATTACTTGCTCCCCGGCTGGAACTTGTAAAATAAAAGCCTGCCGGTTAGCGCATCGCTTATGCACCGTTCACTGCCTCAATCGAATTCCCGTGCCGCGCGGAAATCCCGGCGAAATCGTAATCGGGAGCCTGCCTTTAAAATCAATCTCGCCTAAAACGGCTCTGACGGTCGCGCGCTGCAAACTCGTCATATCGCCGTAGGCAACGACGTAGTTTTTGAATTCGGGAAAGCTTTTTAAAAGATACGGGTTGCCGAAGCTGATGCCGATTGTCTGCTGGTCGCTTTGCAGCAAATCGCGCAGAACGCGCGCGCCCGTATCGGGCAATCCGACCGAGTTTTTCGCGCCCGAGCGCACGCGCCCGTAAAGACCGGCGAGAACGACGTCGCTGCGCTTCATACGGTCTTCAATCCGTTTGATTTCAACCGCCGTCGTGTTTTCGCCGATGATTCCGAAATCTATATTCTGCGGTTTTTGAAAGCTCTGGCGCAGCAGTCTTAAAAAACTCGTTCCCGCCGCGTTCGGATTTTCGCCGTTGGTGATAATCAAAACGAAAACTTTTTTCTCGCTCGCCGGCGAAAGCGGCAGCGCGTTTTCCTCGTTTTTCACCAGCGTTATCGCGCTTTCGGCAATCTCGGCGGTCAATTTTCGCGTTTCGCTGCTCGAAACAATCCGGTCAATCGCGTCAATCGGCGTGATTTTATTTTTTTCCAGCCCGAGCTGATATTTCCACGCCAGCTGCTTGCGGACGGATTGATTGATTCTGTCTTCGGTCAGGCGTCCCGTGCGGGCGGCTTCTTTCAGACCGCGAATGGCGGCGTCCGGGTTCGCCGGTTTCAGCAAAACGTCGTTGCCGGCGAGCATCGCGCGGACGGCGGCTTCTTCCTGGTTGAAATAAAGCGTCAAGCCGCTCATATCCATCGCGTCGGTGACGATAAGTCCGTCGAAATTCATATCTTTACGCAGAATGTCGGTGATGACGCTCGACGAAAGCGTGGCGGGCGTCGTCGTCCCGTCGGTGATAACTTCCGATTCCGTGTAAGTCGCTTTCACCGATTGTTTGAGCGGGCGCACGATGCCCGCGTCAATCTGCGGCAGGCTGATGTGCGAAATCATCACCGAGCCGACGCCCGCTTTGATTAATTCGCGAAACGGCGCAAATTCCGTTTGTTCCAGCCGCTCGCGCGAAAAATTAATGACCGGCAAGCCGCGATGCGAATCGACGTTCGTATCGCCGTGACCGGGAAAATGCTTCGCCGTCGCCAGCACGCCGTTTGTCTGCAAGCCTTCCATAAAAGCGATGGCAAAACGCGACACGTCCACGGGATTTTCGCCGTATGAGCGAACGTTGATAACGGGATTATCGGCGTTGTTGTTCACGTCAACGACGGGAGCGAAAATCTGCATCACGCCCAGCGCTTTTGATTCGCGCGCGACAATCTCGCCCTGACGACGCGCAAATTCCGGATTGCCCGTCGCGGCGACCGCCATATTCCAGGGGAAATTGACCGCGTCTTCAAAACGCATCGCGACGCCGGTTTCAAAATCGGCGGAAATCAGAAGCGGCGTTTCGGCAAGCTCCTGCATACGATTGACCAGATGCACGGTTTCATAAACGCCGCCGACGAAAACTATAATGCCGCCGACTTTGTTTTCCGTCACCTGCCGCTTTAATTCCTGAAACTCGTTGCTGTCCTGACTTAGAAAACGCGCGTTGATGCCGATATGCACGAGCTGACCGATTTTTTCGTCCAGACTCATTTTTTTGAGCTTTTTATCCGCCCATTTCCAGGCTTTTTCCGAAGGCTGAAAGCGGTTCCGGCTGACCGCTTTCTTATCTTTGGTTGAATAAAAAAGCGTCGACGCGAATGAAGTCGGGACGAAGCTCAAAAGCAATAAAAGCGCGGCAGAAAATTTTAAAAAAGAAAAAAGCATAAATATAAACCCGAAGAACCGGCACTTATCTGAAAATCACTCGGCGAGCCTGGCGGCAATATTTTGCGCTCTTTGCGGTTAATCTTTGAACGGAAAAATCAAACCGCAAAAGACGCAAAAAAATTTTCGCGAAGAAGGCAAAGAAGTATTTTTCAGATAACTTCAAATCTGACTTTTATAAAAACTGCAAAATCAAAATGCCGGAAAATAAAAAATCTATTCCGATTTAACCACGATTAATTCGCAGGCGCGCCCGTTTTTGTTTCGGAAAAAATAAAACTCGCCAGCCACGCGACCAGAAGCGTGACCAGACTTCCGATCAGCACATACCAAGTGTAAGCGATCGGCGTGGCAAAGCGAATATAAAGCATCAGGACGATGCTCGCCGCCATTCCGACGAGCGCGGGCGTCTGCGTCACGCGTTTGAGAAAAGTTCCGACCAGAAACACGCCCAGAATCGGACCGTTTATCAAAGACGCGACCGAAAGCGCCTGGTCGAGCGCCGAGCGCTGCTGCTTCATCATCGCCAGCGCGACCAGAATCTGGACGATGCCGATTATCAAGGTCAGCCAGTGCGAGACTTTCAGATAATGTTTATCGGACAAATTCTGCCGGAACGGTTTGTATAAATCGTTAACGAAAGTCGCCGCAATCGAGTTTAAAGACGAAGACAAAGCCGCCGCGAAAATCGCCGCAACGACCAAGCCGCTCAAGCCGGTCGGCATATGTTTCGTTATAAAATCGGGAAAAACCTGGTCGCCGCCTTTAAACGGGTAAAAATTTGCCGCCGTCTGGGCAAACGCGGGTTCGGCAAAACATTTTGCGGCTTGTTCGGGATTGAGCTTAGCGCAGGCGTCGGCGACCTGATTGAAAAGCGGGTCCGCGTGCGGCGCGTAAAACGCGAAAAGCAAAACGCCGATAAATAAAAATCCGATGAATTGCCCCAAAACGACCGCGCCGCTCGACAAAAGCGCAAACGAAGCGCGGCTCGCCTTGTCCGTGCACAGATAGCGCTGGACGAGATACTGGTCTGTCCCGTGCGTGGACATCGTCAGAAAACAGCCGCCGATTAGTCCGGACCAGAACGTAAAAGTTTTGGTCATATCGAAGGTGAAATCAAAGAGGCTGAATTTATCAAACTTCTGACCGAGTTCGAGCGCGCCCGAAAAACCGCCTTCAATTTGATTTGACAGCACAATCGCCGCCGCCGCCGCGCCGCCGAGATAAATCGCCAATTGCACGACTTCGACCCAAATCACGGCTTCCATTCCGCCGTAATACGTGAAGATAATCATCACCGCGCCGAGCAGAATTATCGAGCCGACGACGACGTAACCGGCGTCGGTTTGCGGTTGAAATGCCGTATAAACGGCGGCGAGAACGATTGCCGTCAGCAGCAGCCGAATCCCGTCGGCGATATTGCGCATCACGACGAACAGCGCGGACGCCAGCATTTTGACTTTGGTGCCGAACCGCTCGCCCAAAAGCTGGTAAACCGTCTGCAATTCGCCTTTGAAATAAAGCGGAATGAAAACGAGCGAAATCACGACGCGACCGAGCATATAACCGAAAACGAGCTGCAAAAACTGGAAATTTCCGTTTTTGGCAAAAGCGATTCCGGGCACGGAGATAAACGTAATCGTCGAGGTTTCGGTCGCCACAATCGAAGCGGCAATCGCCCACCACGGCACGTTTCGGTCGCCGACGAAATAATCTTCCGTCGTTTCCTGCCGGCTCGAAAACCATACGCCGAACAGCGTGACGCCGATTAAATAGCCGAAAATAATGACTAAATCTAAAGTTTGCATCGCTTTATTGATAAGAAAAAAAGAAACAATCCACAAAAGCCATTAGATTTTTTTATCTTGAAAAGCGGCTTTGGTCAAACGCGGGAATGCTTTTTATAGCTTAATTATTTATTTCGACATTTTTTATTTCGGTTTCGAAAAAATGATGCTCAAAATTTTCGATATCAAAACGGATAAACTCGAAGCCATTCCAACTTTAATTTTATTTACTGGATGTCTTGAGTTTTTGAATCGCCGTTTCAATCACGAAATTATTTTCCGTCAGAGCTTTTTCCGCCGTTTCGCGCGAAACATCAGCCTGCCGCATCACAATCGCCGCGCGCAAATCGCCGTTCGCCTCGTTTAATAAATTTTGCGCCGTCGGTTCGTCCGTATCGGTTTCCGTCATTAAAATTCGCACAGAGCGTTCTTTGAGCTTGGCGTTCGAGGATTTGACGTTCGTCATCCGATTGCCTTTGACGTAGCCGAGCCGAATCATCGCCGCCGTGGAAATCATATTCAGAATCATTTTCTGCGCCGTTCCGGCTTTCATTCGGGTCGAGCCGGTAATCGCTTCCGCGCCGACTTCCGCGACCAGCGCAATCTGCGCCGCTTTCGTTATCAAAGAGCCGGGAACGCAGGTGACGCAAGCCGTAAAACAACCGCGTTCGCGCGCGTAATCAAGCGCTCCGATGGTGTAAGGCGTTCTGCCGGAAGCGGCGATTCCGACGACCGCATCTTTCGCCGTCAGCCCGCGTTTTTTCAAATCTTCCGCGCCCGCTTCGCGGTTATCCTCGCTCGCTTCCGTCGCTTTATAAAGCGCGTCGTAGCCGCCCGCGATAACGCCCTGCACCAATTCATACGAAACGCCGTAAGTCGGCGGAATCTCGCTTGCGTCCAGCACGCCCAGCCGCCCGCTCGTTCCCGTTCCGACATAAAAAAGCCGCCCGCCGTTTTGCATTCGTTCCACGATTTTATCAATGGCGGCGGCGATTTCCGGCAAGGCTTTTTCCACCGCCAGGGCGACTTTTTTATCTTCGGCGTTGATTAAACTAATCGCTTCGAGCGTCGAAACGCGGTCGATTTCGGTTGTCTTCGGATTTTCCTGTTCGGTAATCGGCAGCATTTTATATTTTACTAGTAAAGCATAAAGCGATATTCCACAATTTTGGTGACGCTGTAAGCTTTGCCGTCTTTGACGGCGGGTTCAAATTGAATTTGCTCGGCTGCCTGAATTGCGTTTCCGGTCAAGCCGAAAGGCAGTCTGGTAATTGGAGTAATCGTTCCGATTTGTCCGTTTTCCGAAAAAGTGACGCGCAGCTGAACGCTTCCGGTAATCAAAAAACGTCTGGCTAAATCCGTGTAACTGACGCGCGGTTTTGACAAAATTTTTAACGGCGATGTTTGCTCGGGCTGAATCGACGAAGGTTTCGGAACATTTATGCTTTCGCCGTCGCTTCGCGTCGTTCCGTCGCCGCTTCCCGTGCCGCCGCCCGGGACGGGAACTTTAATTTTATTCGTATTTTCGGGCGCGACCGGATTCGTGACAATCTGCGATTCGGTTTTTTCATTGATTTTGTCGGTAAATTTGATTGAATCGAAAAAGCGCTCGACATCGGCGCTGCTTTCGGTTTCGCTCAGCGTGTGAAACAGGTAAATGCGTCGTTTGGCTTTTATTTCAAGAATTTTATTGTAAAAACCGTCGGCGTCGCGAAAAGTATAAACGACGCCGGAAAATCCCTGTATATCTTCCGCTTTGCTCGTCGCCGCATTAGTCTGAATAAACTCTCTAATCGAATCGAAAGGCGTTTGACTTTTTTCGCTCTCGGAATGAATGAAATAATAAGTTTTATCGAATAAAGCCGCGTAAAGACCGTGGATTAAATAACCTTTATGGTCGACCGCACTGCGGTTTGACGGAAATTTCGGAAACTCGACGGAAAATTCTTCCTGCGTCGGGCTGTAAATCTGCCGGTTTCCTTTCGAGACTTCGCTTTGCGAATAAGCGGTCGTCAAAAAAAGCGCGATTAATAAAGCAGCAAATAAAAATATCTTCATCGTTTTCCTCCGTTTCTAAACTTCGCCAGAGCCATCTGCGCGGCGGCGACGGCGGGCGCAAATTTCGGCGCGGCGATAAAAGCTTTCGGCGCGATTTCGTGAACCGTTTCCAGCAGCGGCTGGCAAATCAATTCGCCCGCGCGGAAAATTCCGCCGACATAGCCGATTGGGAATTTTCGCCGCGTCATTTTTAATTCCTTAATTACGGCTTTCGCCGCCAGACCGAGCTCGCGCCCGGCTTCTTCCAGAACGGCAATCGCCACGCGGTCGCCCGCCTGCGCCGTTTCGATGACAAAACGCGCAAATCCGGCGATTCTCGCATTATCAATCTGCGGCGCGTAAATCGCAACCGATAAATCTTCGAGCCGTCCGGCGCGAAAATAATCCACCGCCAAATCGCTGAGATTCGTCGATTGCCCGCGTCCGTCCGAAGCTTTGGCGACGGCTTGCAGCGCCCGCCGCGCAATGCCCGCGCCGCCGCCTTCGTCGCCCGCGAGCGGTCCCCAGCCGCCCGCGATGGCTTTTTCGTCTTTCGCGTTTTGTCCGATGCAGACCGAGCCGGTTCCGGCAATCACGCACAAACCTTCTTTGCCCTGCGTCGCGGCGAAAAGTGCGATTTCGGCGTCGGTGATGACTTCGACCGCCTTGACGCGAAGGCGTTCGGAAACGAGCCGCCGCAGAATTTGCCGCAAATCGGCGCGGCGGACGCCTGCCAGCCCGCATTCGATGGCGACGATATCGCCTTGATTTAATCCGGCATTGTCGCAGGCAGTATCGACCGCGGCGAAAATATTTGCCGCCGCTTTTTCGATTCCGACGCGCAAAGGATTCGACGCGCCCGCAAACGCTTCGCCGACGATGGTGTTTTCCGCGTCGAGCAAAACGATGTGAGTTTTCGTTCCGCCGCCGTCAACACCCAGAAACAGATTGTGAAAGTCACGAAAACGTTTCGACGAACGCTTTTTTGAAATTTGCGCGCTCATGGTTAGAATATTTTTAGAAATTTCTTCTTATATTTTAAACACGACTTGACATATAATGAAAACTAAAAGATTTTATCTAATCAATAAGTTATTTTGATATTTGTCTTTTTAGTCGTCCCTAGTCATTCGCCCGTTGTCCTTTCTTTGCCGGTTGAGTGTTTTTCAAAAGTTGATAGATATAAAACCGGCGAAGGACAAAGGGCAAATGACGAATGACCAAACTTTATGGAAATCCGACAATTGAGAGCTTTCGTGGCAATCGCGGAAGCGAAAACTTTTACGGCGGGCGCTAAACGCGTCCACGTGACGCAGGCGGCAATTTCGATGCAGATTCGGCAGCTCGAAGATGAAGTCGGCTTGCCGCTGTTTACGCGCACGCCGCGCCGCGTTTTGATGACCGAAGCCGGCGATTTGCTGCTGGAAAGAGCCCGAAAAATTCTGCGCGAGCACGACGCGGCGGTCGAGGAAATCGCCGAAATCGCGGGCGCGGAATACGGTCGCTTACGCATCGGCTCGGCTTCGGCGATGTTTACGACCAACCAGCTGCCGAAGATTCTGCAAAATTTAAAAACTAAATTTCCGAATGCCGTCGTCTCCGTCGCGTCGGGCACGAGCGCGGCGCTGGTGCAGAAAATTATGAACGGCGAAAGCGACGTCGCGTTTGTCTCGCTGCCGGTCGAAAACTCGAACATTCAAAGCGAGCTTTTATTCAGCGACGAGATTGTCGCCATCGCCAACCCGAAACATCCGCTCGCCAAACAGAAAGTTATCAGCGCGGCGGCGCTCGCCGGCGAGCCGTTAATCCTGGGCGAGCAGGGCGGCAACACGCGGCGGCAGATTGACGATTTCTTTTTGCAGGTCGGCGTCAAGCCGAACGTCGTGATGGAATTGTCGCGCCAATCGGCGATTAATCGAATGGTCGAAAATAATATGGGCGTCGGCATCGCCAGCGCGAAAACGGTCAAGCAGTCGGTCGCCGAAGGCAAATTCGTCGCCTGGTGGATTGAAGGCGCGACGATGAACTGGGAACTCGGCTTGGCGCGTCTGCGCGGCGGCTATTTCTCGCCGATTGCGCACGAATTTGCCCGTCTCTGCCGTGAAAGCTTTGCGGAAAAAGAAAAGGAACTGAAAGCGAAAAAATGAAGAAAGTTGTCAGCGGTCAGTGGTCATTGGTCGGTTTGTTTTCAATAAATAAACTGCAAAACTATTCTCGGCGGCACGGCGTCTGCGCGGCGCTGTTTTTTGCGTTTTGCCTTTTGCCTTTTGCCTTTGCCGAGGCGCAAAGCTTGCCCGTCGCTTTGCCGCAAACGGTCGGGATGAACGCGGCAAAGCTCAATCAGATTGATGCTTTAGTCGCCAAAGACATCGCCGACAAAAAACTGCCGGGCGCGGTCGTCCTGGTCGGACACAAAGGAAAAATCGTTTTCCGCAAGGCTTACGGCAATCGCGCGCTTGTTCCGGCGGTCGAAAAAATGACGGTTGACACGATTTTCGATGTCGCGTCGTTAACCAAACCGATTGCGACGGCGACTTCCGTAATGATTCTAATCGAGCAGGGAAAGCTTCGCCTGAACGATACGGTCGGCAGATTTATTCCCGAAATTCAGGACGAAAACGCCAAGCGCATTACGATTCAACAGCTTCTGACGCACGTTTCCGGTTATCAGCCTGATTTCGACCTTCGGGAAAAATGGACCGGACGCGAAGGAATGCTGCAAGCGCTTTACAAAGAAAAATTGCGGAGCGCGCCGGGAACGCGTTTCGTTTATTCGGACATCGGTTTTATCGTGCTCGGCGAGATTATCGAGCGCGTCAGCGAAAATTATTTGGATAAGTTTACTTCCGACAGTATTTTTATTTCGCTGAAAGCCCCTAAAACGGGTTTTTACGGCGGCGTGAGCGTTGCCGATTTGGTCTATGGAAACCTGATTGCGCCGACTGAAAACATCAAGGGTCAGCAAAATTATCTAGGCGCGAAATTTGAAGGCGGTGAAAGGGAAGGAAATAGAATTCTGCGCGGCGAAGTTCACGACCCGACATCTTTCCGAATGAACGGCGTCGCCGGACACGCCGGACTTTTTTCGACCGCCGACGATTTGGCGCGCTTTTGCCAGATGCTTCTGAACGGCGGCACGCTGGACGGAAAAAGAATTTTGTCGGCGCAGACCATTGCCAGAATGACCGCGCCGGTCGTCGTTTCCGAAGACGGCGCGACGCGGGGCTTGGGCTGGGATATGAACACTTCTTTTTCGTCGAATCGCGGCGACCTTTTTCCGCTCGGCTCTTTCGGTCACACGGGTTTTACGGGAACGAGCGTCTGGATTGACCGCGTTTCGCAGACTTTTGTCGTGTTTCTCTCGAACCGCGTTCACCCGGACGGGAAAGGCGACGTGACGCCGCTTCGCTCGCGCATTGCAACCGTCGTCGCTTCGGCGATTGAAGACGTGCCGGTCGAAGCGATGCGGCTTGCCGAAAACGTTTATTCGGCGCAGGTCGCGGCGCAGATTCCGAGATTTAAGGAACAGGTTCAGCGGTCAGCCGCCGGCAATCAGCGGTCAGCTTTGAACGTCACGGTTTTGAATGGAATCGACGTTCTGGAAAAAGAGAAGTTTAAGCGATTGGAAAATCTGCGCCTCGGTTTGGTCACGAATCATACCGGAAAAAATCTCTCGGGAAAACAGACTATTGATGTTTTGAAGGAAGCTCCGAATGTCAAACTCGTCGCGCTTTTCGCGCCCGAACACGGCATTCGCGGGCAGCTCGACCAGGAAAAAATCACGGATTCGACGGACGAGAAAACCGGCTTGCCGATTTATTCGCTCTACGGCGAAACGCGCAAGCCGAAGCCGGAACAGCTTGCCGATCTCGACGCGATTGTTTTCGATATACAGGACGTCGGCGTGCGGTTTTACACTTATATTTCCACGCTCAGAGGCGTTCTGGAAGAAGCCGCGAAAGCGAAAAAGCCGGTTTTCGTGCTCGACCGCGTCAATCCGATAAACGGCTTGACGGTCGAAGGCGCGCTCGCCGATGCGGATAAGCTGAACTTTATCGCCACGCACCCGATTGTCGTCCGGCACGGAATGACGGTCGGCGAGCTGGCGCAGATGTTCAACGCCGAAAACAAAATCGGCGCGGATTTGCGCGTCGTGAAAATGGAAAACTGGACGCGCGCGATGTGGTTTGACGAAACGAATCAGATTTGGACGAATCCTTCGCCGAATATGCGCAGCCTGACGCAGGCGACGCTTTATCCGGGCGTCGGATTATTGGAAGTCACCAATGTTTCGGTCGGGCGCGGAACCGATACGCCGTTTGAAATCGTCGGCGCGCCGTGGCTCGACGGGCAAAAACTGGCTTTGTATCTGAACCGGCGAAATTTGCCCGGCGTGCGCTTCGTTCCCGTTCGTTTTAAGCCGAATGCTTCGGTTTTCAAGGACGAAAACCTCGGCGGCGTCAACGTCATTATCACCGACCGGAAAGCGTTTGAATCCGTGCGGACGGGAATCGAAATCGCGGTCGCGCTGCGCCGCCTGTACCCGAACGAATGGCAGGTCGAAAGGTATAGCCGCCTGCTGGTCAACGCCGAGATTCTGGAGCGCGTCAGGCGCGGCGATGCGCCCGAAGAAATAGAAAAAGCGTGGCAGCCGCAGCTGGACGAATTTAAAAAGCGTCGGGCATCATTTTTGCTTTACAACTAACGGATTTAGGTTTATAAAATTTCTTAAGTCTTAACATTTTCGCAATACCCAATTAAAATCGGAAATCCATATTTTGGTCAGACCAATTTTCGCGCCCATCCATAACGAAAATTTGAAGGTTTTTCCAAAAAATTAAATAAATCTTATAGTTTGTCATTATAAGGATCAGCAAAATTTCAGGAAGGAATCGAAGAAAATGAAACATAATTTCAAGCAAATGCGCTTTATGCTGCTGGCAATCGCTCTGCTTTTCAGCTTCAGCGGTTTAGTCACAGCCCAGGAAGTAACCGGCTCGATTGTCGGCACGGTACGCGATTCGTCGGGCGCAGCGGTGCCGGGCGCGACCGTGACCATCAGCGACCCGACCAAAGATAATATCGCGGTTCGCACGACCACGACCAACGAAGACGGCGAATTCTCCGCGCCCAATCTGGTGGTCAGCACTTATGTCGTGACGGTCGAAGCGGCGAATTTTAAAAAATCCGTCACCACCGACATCAAACTCGACCTCGGTCAGCGCCGCTCGGTTGAAGTTACGCTCCAGGCGGGAAGAATCGAGGAAACCGTGACGGTCGAATCCGACCCCGTTTCGGTCGAGCTGTCAACGCCGCAGGTCGGCACAGTCATCAACGGCGAGCAGGTGCGCGAGCTTTCGATTAACAATCGTAATTTTACCCAGCTGGTGACGCTCGCGCCCGGCGTGACCAACGACCTTTCCGACCAGGTTTATGTCGGAACGACCGCGACGGCAAACGAAAATAACAACACGGGCGCGCAAGCCAACCAGCCGAACACCGTCAATATTTCCGTCAACGGCACGCGCAGCAGCCAGAATACCTTTACGGTGGACGGCGCGGACGTGACCGACCGCGGTTCAAACATCACTATTCAATCTTATCCGAGCGTTGATTCAATCGGCGAATTCCGCGTTCTGCGCTCGCTCTTTCCCGCGGAATCGGGCAGAAGCGGCGGCGGGCAGGTTAATGTCATTACGCGCTCCGGAACCGATAAATTCAAAGGCTCTTTTTATGAATTCGTCCGCAACGAAGCTTTCAACGCCAACGATTATTTCAGCAATCAGGTCGCGCCCGTCGGACGTGACGAAGAAGGAAAAGCCAAACGCCGCCCGTTCCGCTATAACAATTTCGGATGGACGCTCGGCGGTCCGATTTACTTCTTTAACTTTGGCGAGAGAGACCCGGACGATGCAATGTTTAAAAGATACAAAAGAACATTTTTCTTCTTCTCGCAGGAATGGCGACGCGACCTGCGTTACCCGACCTTGAGTTCGACCGTGCCTGACGCGCAGCTGCGGCAGGGAATCTTTCCGGTAGATATCTGTTTACAGGCGAGCGGAACGACCTGCAACGCGTTTCTGCCGGCGGGAACGCGGCTTTCGACCGTCCGTCCGATTAGCGCGGTGGCGCAGCAGTATGTAAATCTTATTTACAATAATCTGCCGCTGCCGACCAATGCCGCGACTTATGCGTTAATTTTCCCGACGCTGAACAAAGCGAATTTCCGGCAGGAGATTATTAAAATAGACCACAGCTTTTCGGAAAAATGGTCGATGTATTACCGCTATCAGCGCGATACGATTCCGACGCTCGACGCCAACGCGATTTTCTCTTCCGGCTCAAACTTGCCCGGAGTTTCGACGACGGAAACCAATTCGCCCGGCAGAACGCATACCTTGCAGTCGACTTATGTCATCAATCCGCGAATGATTATCGAAGGTCGCTACGCCTTCGGCTACGGCGCGATTTTGAGCAACAACGTCGGTTTGCTGGCGCTGGCTAATTCTCCGATTACGCCGCCGATGCCTTATGTTAATCAGCGCGACCGCGTGCCGACCATCACGGGCAACGGTTTCGGCGCGTTGCAGGGATTCGGTCCGTACGACAACTTTTCCTGGAAACAGAATTACAGCGGCAGCTTTACGTGGATTGCGGGAAGCCACACGATGAAATTCGGCGCGGTTTACTCGTTGTATCGAAAAAATGAAAACGCTATTGCCGGAAGTAACGAAGGCACTTTCAGCGCCTTTAACACGCCCGGCGCGGCAGCTAACGTCACTGCTACGGGCGTGACCGGAACATTGAACCAGAACCGCCAGCTGTGGGCAAACTTCCTGCTCGGAACGAATGCCACGTTTACGCAGGCGAGTTTTGATTACACGGCGGATTTACGGCAGAAAGCCGTCGAAGCATACGCTCAGGACGAGTGGCGCGCGCGTAAAAACTTAACGCTTTACTACGGCGTCCGTTATTCATTCTTCGGCTCGCCGTGGGACAAAAACGGTCGGTTGACGAATTTTATCCCCGAACTTTATAACCCGAACGCCGCGCCTTTAGTCACCGGCGCGGGCAACCGCGTCGCCGGAGCCGGTAAAAATTTCTGTAACGGCATCATCGCCAACACGCAGAACTTTACGACCGGTCCGGCACAATTTAACTGCACGCCGATACAATCGCCGTGGGGCAAATTCATTATAGACGCGCCGAAAACCGATTTCGCTCCGCGAGTCGGTATCGCCTGGGACCCGTTCGGGAAGGGCGAAACAGCCATCAGAACCGGCTACGGAATTTATCACGAGCAGGTTTTGAGCGGAAACCTTTTGTCGGTAATCGGTTTAAATCCGCCGTACCAGCAAACCTGCACCGTGACCGGCATCAATATCGACAATCCGGTTCCGGGCGGCAACTGTACCGTCGCGGCGGCGGCAACCGCTCCGAACATTCGCGCGATTCAATCGGACTGGAAAACTCCGTATACGCAGCATTGGTCGCTCGACGTGCAGCAGCAGCTGACGAAGCAGACGATTATCACAATCGGTTATTACGGCTCGCGCGGCGTTAATCTGATAGGCGCGTTTGAACTGAACGAACTGCAGCCGGGACAGGCTTTAAACTCGCTCTGCGCCGTCGGCGCTTCGACGACGCCGACCGTCGCGTGTCAAACACCCGGAGTGGCGATTTTAAACGGCACGCCGACAAATATGCTTGACCAGCTGCGTCCGTATCGCGGTTATCGCTCAATCAACGTGATTCAAACGCGGTATAACTCCGATTATCACAGCCTGCAATTCGGCGGACAGCACCGTTTCGGCGGCAGCTCGCAGCTCAACGTTGCTTATACGTGGTCGAAGAATTTAACCGACAATCAAACCGACCGCTCGACCGCGCCGCAGAATTCGTATGATATTCGCAGCGAATACGGTCGCGCGACGCTCGACCGCCGGCACGTGTTCACGGTCAATTACGTTTACGAGGTGCCGTTCTTCAAAAATCGCAGAGATTTTGCGGGAACGGTTTTCGGCGGCTGGCAGGCTTCCGGCATCGCCACTTTCCAGACGGGATTGCCGCTGACCATCACAACTTCGAATTTCGACCCGGCGGGACTCGGATTCGTCAGCGCTTTAGTGGCGGGCGGCAGACCGAATGTCATCTGCGACCCGAACGAAGGCGCGCCGCATACTCAGGGACAATGGTTTAATACCGCCTGTTTCGTGGCTAATCCGACGGCGACGACGAACGTTAATCTTCCGAATATCGCCGGAACCGCCGGTCGAGGTATTGTCGAAGGACCGGGAACCAGGCGCGTCGATTTCACCTTGTCGAAGAATATCTACTTCGGCTCGGAGCGTCAGATGCGTTTGCAATTGCGCGGCGAAGCGTTCAATGTTTTTAACTGGACAAGTTTCCGCGCCGTCAGCACTAACATCACGGCAACGACTTTCGGACAGGTTTTATCGGTCCGCGACCCGCGCACGCTGCAATTCGGCGTGAAATTCTACTGGTAATATTTAATGTGACTGAAAGCATAGGTTTTCCGAATCGGAAAACCTATGCTTTTAATTCAATTCGGAAAACTTATGCTTTCAAAAATTTGGAAGCATAAGTTTTCTGTTTTAAGGGGAAATATGAAATACTATTTATTTCAAATTTTTTAGAGGTTTTTCAGTTTTTTCTCCGTCAAATACTATCCAAGTCATTTTCAAAGGTAAGGACGCTTCCAAAGAGGGCTTTTTATTTGCCAAGTATTATCCGGCGTGAAAAAATTCTTTTTATGAACACCGTTTTATTGAAAAACGCCGCCGCGATTTTGCCGGATAAAAAAGCCGCGAATGTATCGCTGTTAATCGAGGACGGAATAATTTCCGAAATCAGCGGGCAAAGCCGAAACCGGAAAACGGATAAGACGATTGACCTTTCCGGGACGACTGTTTTCGCCGGTTTTATCGACATCCACATTCACGGCGCGGTCGGCGTCGATATGATGAGCGCCGGCGCGGGCGATTTGCGAAAAATGGCGCGGTTTCTCGCCTCAGCGGGAACGACCGCGTGGCTTCCGACTTTTGTTCCCGCCTCCGATGATAATTACCGGAAGTCGATTGCCGCGATTGACGAATTGATGAAAACGCAGGCGGGCGAGCCGATCGCGCAGGCGCTCGGCGTTCATTACGAAGGCGTTTTCGCCAACGAAAAAATGTGCGGCGCGCTGCGTCCCGAATTTTTTAAAAAATTTACGGGCGACGAAGTGACGCGGCTGCCGAAGCTGAACGCGGAAAATGCGGTTCATCTGACGACTTTCGCGCCGGAAATCGAAGGCGGCATCGAGCTCGTCAAAGAATTAATAAAACACGGCTGGACTCCGTCCATCGGTCACACGAAAGCCGACACGGAAACTCTGGACAAAGCCTTTCAAGCGGGCGCCAGACATATGACGCATTTTTTTAACGCGATGACCGGCTTGCACCACCGCGAGGTCGGCGTCGTCGGCTGGGGTTTGACGAACGAAAAAGTCACCTGCGACATCATCGCCGACGGCATTCACGTTCATCCGCAGATGCTCAAGCTCGCGCATCTGGTCAAAACTCCCGAAAATCTTTTGCTTATCAGCGACGCCGTTTCGCCGACCGGCTTGGGCGACGGCGATTATGAAATCTGGAACGAAAAAGTTTCGGTCGTCAAAGGCAGAACGCAAAACGAGCGCGGCAGCATCGCCGGTTCGGTCATCACTCTGCTCGCAGCGGTCAATAAAATGCTTTCGCTCGGAATCGCGGAAACGGAAGTTTCACGAATGGCGAGCCTGAATCCGGCAAAACTGCTCGGCGTCGAAACGACGCGCGGCTCAATCGAAACGGGCAAACGCGCCGATCTGGTCGCGCTCGATAAACAGGGAAACGTAAAACTGTGCTTAACCGCCGGTGACGTGGCTTTCGGTGATTTCTAGTTTTCGTTTGCGCGTCACCAGAAAAACGCCGGAAAATATCAAAATCGCCGCGAAAATCGTCCACCCGGTCACTTTCTCGCCCAGAAAAACGACCGCCATAAAAAAACCGATAAGCGGCTGCAAATAAATATAAACCGCCACGATGCTCGGATTCACGCGCGCCAGCGCCCAGGCGTTCAAAAGATACGGCAGCAGTGTCGCCACCAGCGCAATATACAGAACCAGAAACCAGACGGTCGGGCTGACCGCGGAAATTTCGACGGCTGAAAGCGAGTAAAACCCGACCGGAACGCAGATTAAGCTCGCGAAAATAAACACCCACGCGATTGATTTCAAAGCGCCGTTGCGCGTAATAACGTCTTTTGAAATAACCACGTAAATCCCGTAAGAAAGTGAATTAAGAATAATCAAAACATCGCCGAGCGTCGTCTCCGAAGAAAACGAAGCATTACGCGGGTCAATCAGCAAAACGACGCCGACCGCCGCTAAAATAATCCCGCAAACCGCCAGCCGACGCAGCTTTTCCACGCCTAAAACCGAACTGACCGTCAAAGCAAATATCGGAATCGTCACCGCCAAAAGCGAAGTGTTCGAAGCCTTCGTCAAAGCCAGCCCGCTGATAAACAAAAACTGGTTCAGCGTCACGCCAAAAAAGCTCAAAACCGCAAACCGCCAATAATCGCCGCGTTTTTCGAGCCGCAAATCTCCGCGAAATCTCTGCACCAGAAACAAAGCCAGCGCCGTAATCCCGACCCGAAACCCGACCACGGCAAAACTCGGAATAACCTTCAAAACGACTTTCCCGACCACCGGCAGCGACCCGAATGTAATCTGCACCAGCAAAAGCGCCACGTGCGGCGCATAACTTTTTTCGTGAGAATGCGTGAAGTCTTTCATCAATCGTAAATAAAGATGCTAACAAAAAGAGTGGTAAGTGGTAAACGGCGACTTGTAAGTTCGTTATTTTCAAGTGCATCTTGACACTTACCGCTTATCACTTACTACTTGTTTACGCCGTTCTGAAATTATTGACAAATAAAGGATTTCGTTGCATTATAGGCTGGTTCATTCAATATTTTTCAAACCAAAAAATCAGTTCGTTTAGTTAGGTGCGTCGGAGTTTAAATTTTATTTTGTAAACTTTAATATTCAGACACGAATTACCGGAAACTGTGTCGGAACACCGTTTAAAGCGTAGAACTTACAAACCAATATATGACAAATAATTTGCATATAATTCATTCAAATGCAAAATTTGAATCGCCTAAAAAAGTACCTTTTCAACGCCCGTCTCTCGGCGAAGACGAAATCAATGAAGTTGTCGAAACTCTGCGTTCGGGGTGGCTGACGAGCGGACCGAAAGTTAAAAAATTTGAGAAGGAATTTGCCGTCGCGGTCAATGCCGAATTTGCGATAGCGGTTAATTCCTGCACCGCCGCGCTTCATCTGGCGGTCGAAGCGATGAATCTCAGCGCCGGTCAGGCGGTGCTTGTGCCGACCATGACGTTTGCGGCGACGGCGGAAATAATACTTTACAAAAACGCCCTTCCCATTCTCGTCGATTGCGACCCGGTGACGGGAAATATGAATCTGCGCGATGCCGAAAAGAAGCTGCAAAAATTTAAAGCGGGCGATTGCAAAGTCAATCATAACCAGCCGGTTGAGGTCGTCGGGATAATTCCCGTACACGTCGGCGGGTTTATGATGAATGTGGGCGAAATCAAGGATTTTGCCGAAAGACACGGACTCTGGATAATCGAGGACGCGGCGCATTCCTTTCCGGCTGCCTGGCGCGCCGACGCGAAAAGCGCCTGGCAGTATTGCGGCGAGAATACGGCATCGGTCACCTGTTTTTCGTTTTACGCGAATAAAACCATCACGACCGGCGAAGGCGGAATGGCGGTGACAAATAATAAAGCAATCGCGGAAAAGATTCGGATGTTGTCGCTGCACGGGCTTTCGCAGGATTCGTGGGAGCGTTATTCCGCGCAGAGCAATTGGGATTACAAAATCGTTTTGCCCGGCTACAAATACAATCTGACCGATATTGCCGCCGCTATCGGACTGCATCAGCTAAGGCGCGCCGAAACGATGCGCCGCGAACGCGAAGCCGTCGCCGAACATTATCTGGATTCATTGAGCGAGGTTTCGGAAATCGAATTGCCGCTCAGAAGCGACGACCGCATTCATTCGTGGCACTTGTTTCCAATCCGGCTCAATCTCGAAAACCTGACGATTGACCGCACCGAATTTTTAGAAAAACTGCGCGCGGGCGGCGTCGGCTGTTCGGTTCACTGGCGACCGCTTCACCTGCATCCTTTGTATGCCGAAAGATTCGGCTGGCAGGAAACGGATTTTCCGGTCGCCACCGGGCTTTGGAAACGAATTATCAGCCTGCCGATGTTTTCTTCGATGACGGTTTCGGAAATCAAACAGGTCATCGACACGGTCAAAAAGCTTTGCGCCAATTTCGGCACAAATGCGGCGCAGCTGGTTGCCTGATGCAAAATCGAGCTTACGGTCGAGGACTGCCGCGAACGGCGGAAATTTATCTGTCTTTGGCGGGCTTGGCGCTGCTGTTCCCGTTGTTTGTCGCGCTCGCCGTCTTAGTCAAATCAACCTCGAAAGGCACGGTTTTTTTTCGTCAAAAAAGAATCGGGCTCGGCGGAAGCGAATTCGTCTTATACAAATTCAGGTCGATGCGGAGCGATTCCGAAGGCTTGAAATTAACCGCGCAGGACGACAAACGCCTTACCGGCGCCGGAAAATGGCTGCGCCGTTATAAACTCGATGAGCTGCCGCAATTATGGAATGTTTTTCGGGGTGATATGTCTTTTGTCGGACCGCGCCCCGAAGTCGCCGAATACGTCGATTCGAAAAATCCGCTGTGGCAGGAAATTCTGAAGGTTCGTCCCGGCATCACCGACCCGGTTGCGCTGCGGCTGCGCAATGAAGAACAACTACTGGCTTCGGTCGAAGACAAGGAATCTTTTTACACCGAAATTCTCCAACCCTTCAAACTTCGCGGATGGGCGGGATATGCGCGTCATAAAACATGGAAAACCGACCTGTCGATTTTATTGCGCACATTCAAAGTGATTCTGCTGCCGAACACCGCCGCGCCGCCGACCGTTGAAGAATTGTCGGTAGCGGTTATTGATTAATCATTATAAAATTATCCAGGAAATTATTAATGCTAAGGCGCAAAGACGCAAAGTTTTTCAAGTCCCGTTGCAAACGCCGGAGATGTTGTTTTGAAGAGTTCGACCTAAAAAATCACCGTGCTTTGCATTTTTGCGTTAAAGAATTTGTAGAATGACTAATCATAACGAGCTTTTAAAATACGTCGAATGGGACGTGCGAAACTGGGGAATCGCGCTGGATTTCTGGCTGGCGCATTCGACAAAACGTCTGTCCGAATGCAAGGTGCTGGAAATCGGCACAAATACGGGTCGGCTTTCGCTGTGGCTCGCCTCGCAGGGCGCGAAAGTCATCTGCTCGGACGTTAACCGAGTGCGGCGGGAAGCGGTCGAGCTTCATCAATCAAACGGCTTGGCGCATCTCATCGAACATCAAACCATCGACGCCACCAACATTCCATACGCGGAAGAGTTTGACATTGTCGTTTTCAAATCAGTTCTCGGCGCAATCGGCGACGGCGCAAAAGAGCCGCAGACAAAAGCCGTCAGCCAAATGCACAAAGCGTTAAAAAAAGGCGGCGAATTATTTTTCGCCGAAAATCTGGTCGCTTCGCCGATGCATATGTTTCTCAGACGAAAGATGATTAGCTGGGGCGAGACGTGGCGCTACGTCACTATCGAAGAGATGAACGAATTTCTCGCGCCGTTTTCCGAAAAACGGCTCCGCACAATCGGTTTTGCCGGCACATTCGGCAGAAACGAAGCTCAAAGAAATCTGCTCGCGCTCGGCGATAAACACATTTTCGAACGAATCGTGCCGGAAAGATGGAAATATATCATCGCGGGCGTGGCGACAAAATAACCGAAGTCCGGCTGAATTGTTTTTGCGGCTGCAAGTAAAAAGGCGAAAGATATTTGTTTTCACATTTTATCTTTCGCCTTTCTTTTGTAATTCGTAATTGAATTTACACCAGCATCGGAATTGAATTTTCGAGTATCTGCTTGAACGTCTGCAAAAACTTTGCGTTGATTAAACCGCTTAGGACAAGACTTTCTCTATCTACAAACTTGTAACTATCTTATTCTTTCTTTTGGCTTCCGTGTAAATTTCCTTCAGCTCTTGTTTTATCCCGCCGCCGAAAATTACCGGGCTAGGCAGAAAGAAACCGTCGGTGACGATTTTATCCCGGAAAGGCAACAGGACAACGGCGCCGAGTCTAATGGGCAAAGCGTATTTAGGGAAATATTCCGTTAAAGATTCGGTTAGCCCGCGAACTGCATAAACTTCCGTTTCGTCGGAGATGAAAACGGCGTAATCTTTCAGATAGCGTTCGATGTAGAAATCGCCCTTGACAAACTTTTTCCATCTGGAAACGATGGTCAGATGTTTCATCGGAATATCCGGCGGATTTTCGTCGATAAAATCGTCTATCAAGCCGGCATTTTCAAACAGTGCATTGCGAACCTCGAATTTTTCCCGCATCGAGGCTTTGCAGTATTTTTCCAAAGTCTTTACCGGCGGCAACACGCCGAGTTTTTCGTTAACAAAAAACTGTAACGGCAGCATCAGCTTGAAAAATAAAGACGCTTCGGCTGGAGAAAGAATCACTTTTTTACATCAACATTAAAATCGGATTTTCGAGCATTTGCTTAAACGTCTGCAAAAACTTCGCGCCGGTTGCGCCGTCGATAACGCGGTGGTCGCACGACATTGTGACGTTCATCACATTTCTGGTCACGATTTCGCCGTCACGGACGACCGGCGTCGGAGTTGCCGCGCCGACGGCGATGATGGCGGCTTCGGGCGGGTTGATGATTGCCGTAAATTCTTTGATGCCGAACATCCCGAGATTGGAAATCGAAAACGTCGCGCCGGTGTATTCTTCGGGCTGGAGTTTTTTCTCGCGGGCGCGTCCTGCCATTTCCTTGATTTCCTTTGAAATTTCGGTGATGCCTTTCCGGTTTGCGCCGCGCACGACCGGCGTTATCAAGCCTTCGTCGATGGCGACGGCGACGCCGATGTCCGCGTCTTCGTAAAAGCGAATCGTTTTGTCCTGATAGGAAGAATTGACGAACGGATGTTTCGTCAGAGCCTGCGCGGCGACTTTGACGATAATGTCGTTGACCGAAACTTTTTCGTCTTCTTTCACGGCGGCGTTAATCTGCTTGCGAAATTCCAGAGCTTTGTCCATCTCGATTTCGATGGTCAGATAAAACGTCGGAATCGGTCCGATGGATTGGGCGAGACGCTGGGCGATGACCTGCCGCATCTTCGAAGTGTTTTCTTCGCGGAAGCGTGACGCGTTTTGAATTTCGGAAGCTTGCGCAAAGCTCGGCGCGGCTGGCGTTTGCTCCGACTGAGCGCCGGCGGCTGGCGGCTGACTGCCCGTTTCCAGCGCCGCTTCGATGTCGCGTTTGATAATGCGACCGTTCGGACCCGAACCTTTAACGGATTTCAAATCGACGCCGTTTTCGGCTGCCATTCGCGCGGCAATCGGCGAAACAATCATTCTGCCGGAAGATTGGTCTTCGGGCTTTGGTCTTTGGTCTTTGGCTTGTTCTACCGCCTGCGGGCGCTGTTCGTCGTAGCTGCGTCCGGCGGTTTCCGAGACATTTTTCGGCGCGGGCGCGGCGGTTGATTTGGTTTCGGCGGAAGCTTCTGCGGCTTGCGATTCTTTCGGGATGTCTTCGACCTCGGATTCCTGTTTGGCTTTATCTTCGGAGGTGACGCTCGCGCCGTTTGACGAAGCGTCGTCTAAAAGCGCGGAAAAATCTTCGCCTTTCGCGCCGATGATGCCGATGGTTTGACCGAGTTTGGCGTTGTCGCCCGCCGGAACGATGATTTTTAAAAGCGTTCCCGGTTCGAGCGAGGTCATTTCCATCGTCGCCTTGTCCGTATCGACTTCGGCAATCGTCTCGTTCGCTTCAATCTCGTCGCCTTCGGCTTTGAGCCAGCGTGAAATCTGTCCTTCCTCCATCGTCGGAGAAAGCTTGGGCATTAAAATTTTGTTCGCCATAAATTATTTAATAACTTTCATTTCGTCGGCTAACCATTTTTTCTCGTCGCCGCAGACGTAAACGGTCACCGAAACTTTTTTTCCTCTGACGAGAAACTCGTTCTTTTCCGCCTGTTTGTTCATCGCCCAGTCCGAATTAGTGCCGGGCGTAATCGTGCGCAACCGCTTGCCGGCGCGCATTTTAAAGCTTTCGATATTGCCTTTGTCCTCGTCAACCGATGCAATTAAACCCCGGTAAACTTTCGGCGGTTGCATACAGCCTTCAAAATCGCCGCCGAGCATATTACTGATAGCCGTGATTTTCTTTCGCGCATTGCGACTTACTTTTATCTCGCCGCCGTCCTGCGCCGAGGCGAAAATCTGCAACGCCGCGAGACAAGCCATTAATGCCAACGTCTTGAAAATTGTTTTTTTCATCAATTAAACTTTAGCCGCCGGAAATCACCCGTTATTTTTCAATCTGTTCGCCGCCATCGTGCGCAATCTTTCTTCGCTGGTTTTCTTGCGCTCGTTATAACCTTTCTCGCCGTAAGGCTCTAATTTTTCGAGCCATAAATCTTCCAGAACCGCCAAATCCGATTTGTAATCGTAACCGGAATTTTCGCGCGGGAAAACTTCTTCTAACACTTCAAAAGCAAATTTATCGCCGCCGAATTCGTTCCAATCGGCTTGCAGCGATTTGTTCGGATGACCGTTCATTTTCAACTGAAACTCGTAGCGGTTGAAGATTCCGTCCAGATTGAGCGACGAGCCGACGAAAACTCTCTCGCTGACCAGATTGCGGATTTGATAAACGCCCATCGGTCGCAAAGTTTCCTTGTATTCGCGCTTTAAATCTTTTTTATTCATTTAAGGTTTTCAAATATTCTTTTTCGGCTCGATTCCAGGTATAAAAACTGAAAATGAACCACAAAACAAAAGCAAGCATAAAACTCACCCACGTAAAAGATGAATTGAAAAATCCGACTTCCTTTCCGACCCCAAATTTGTCCCGGAAATATACTAACAATCCGCTAAAGATATATAAAAGGATACTGAATAACAGAGCATTGAGGACGGCATACCAAAATTTTCCGACTCGCCAGAATTTTCCCCAGCGCAATTTCTGTTTCTCATCCATCATTCAAATCTTTACAGATAACAAACTTCCTTAATCGCCGCGACGATTTTCGGAACGTCCGGCAGCGCCAGCTCTTCCAGATTTTTCGCATACGGCATCGGCGCTTCGGCGGTCGAAATTCTTTTTACCGGCGCGTCCAGATAATCGAACGCGTTTTCCATCACCTGATGCGAAATTTCCGCGCCGACCGAAGCGAAAGCGTGCGATTCTTCGACGACAATCAGGCGATTCGTCTTTTTCACCGAGCTGACAATCGTCTCGATGTCGAGCGGCTTAATCGTGCGCGGGTCGACGACTTCGACCGAAACGCCGAATTCCTTCTGCGCCTGTTCGGCGGCTTGCAGCGCGAGCGGAACGGTCATCGAGCGCGCGACGATGGTGCAGTCCGTGCCTTCGCGTTTGACGTCGGCGACGCCCAAAGGAATCGTAAAATCTTCGTCTTCGGGAACTTCGCCTTTCAAGCCGTACATTCTTTCCTGTTCGAGAAAAACGACCGGATTATCGTCGCGGATTGCCGATTTCAGCAAGCCTTTCGCGTCGGCGGCGGTCGAAGGCATCACGACTTTAAGCCCCGGAAAATTGGCGTAAAACGCTTCGAGCGCCTGCGAGTGCTGGCTGGAAACCTGGTAAGCCGAGCCGTTCGGACCGCGAAAGACAATCGGGACTTTAAACTGCCCGCCCGACATATAAAGCATTTTCGCCGCGTGATTGATGATTTGGTCGGACGCTAAAATCGAGAAATTAAACGTCATAAACTCAATCACCGGACGCAAGCCAGCCATCGCCGCGCCGACGCCGACGGCGGCAAAACCGAGTTCGGTAATCGGCGTATCAATCACGCGCTTGTCGCCGAATTCTTTCCAAAGCCCGCGCGTCACTTTATAAGCGCCGTCGTACTCGGCAACTTCCTCGCCCATTATGAAAACGTTTTCGTCTCTTAAAATTTCTTCGCGCAATGCCTGATTCAGAGCGTCGCGGATTGTAAGTATTGCCATTATATTTTTACTCTTTTTCGATTACCGGAAAATCACTTTCAAAACCTTTTGCCATTCTTTCTCTGGCTGCCTGAAGAATTTCTCCGTAATTTCTGTCGAACATTACAGACGTGCTTTATCAATTTGTCCGGCTATTTTCATTAACGCTAAATATTCTGCCGGATGCACAAAATATAATCTGCCTTTATCTCCGAAACGGGCGAAAAATTCAAATAAAACCATTGCCGCATCTTCGGAAATTTGTAAATTTATTTCACGCATCGGAATTAAGCGTAAACGTCCGTAAATAATTCTTTCGGGTCTGGAAGTGCGCTTTCGTCGGCAAATTTCAAAGCTTTTTCGACCGCTTCTTTCGCGCGGGTTTCGATTTCTTCAAAATCCTTGTCGCCGAAAACTTCGGCTTCCTTCAAACTGTCTTTAAACAAAACAATCGGGTCGCGTTCCTGGTATTTTTTGATTTCTTCGGTCGTCCGATATTTGCCGGGGTCGCTCATCGAGTGTCCCATATAGCGGTACGCGCGAATTTCGAGCAGCGTCGGCAAAGATTCGGTTCGCGCTCGCTCGATGGCGCGCAGAGCCGCTTCGCGCACCGCCATCACGTCCATTCCGTCAACGAATTCGCCGACCATTCCGTAGCCTTCCGCTTTTTTGGCGATGTTTGCCAAAGACATCGCGCGTTTTTGCGACGTTCCCATCCCGTATTGATTATTTTCGCAAATGTAAATTACCGGAAGCTTCCACAATTGCGCCATATTCAGCGATTCGTGAAACATTCCCTGGTTCAGCGCCGCTTCGCCGAAAAAGCAGAGCGTGACGTTATCGGTTCCTTTATATTTCTGCGCAAACGCCATTCCGGTTCCGACGCCGATTTGCCCGCCGACGATGCCGTGCCCGCCGAAGAAATTATGCTCTCTGGAAAACATATGCATCGAGCCGCCTTTGCCTTTCACCACGCCGCCTTCTTTGCCGTAAAGCTCCGCCATCACGGCTTCGGGCGTCATTCCGGCAACCATCGCCTGCACGTGGTCGCGGTATGCCGTAATCACGTAATCGCCTTTTTTCAGCGCCATCTGCGTGCCGATGGAAATCGCTTCCTGACCGATATACAAATGGCAGAAGCCGCCGATTTTGCCGATGCGGTAAACTTCGGCGCATTTCTGCTCGAAATATCTGCCCAGAACCATCTGGTAGAGCATTTCGCGAAGAAATTCGGGGTCGGTATTTTTTATAGGATTTTGCTGCGATTTTTTGCGTTTTACGTATTCGGCGTGCGCCTGTTTCGCGTCCACCGTATCGGTGACTGCGGTTTCGAGCGCTTCCGATTTTTTCGCCGCCGTTTTGCGGCTTCCGTTGCGCGAAGTCTTCTCTGTTTTAGTCTCTTCTTTTTGGCGAGTTGCTGTTTTTGGCAAAATCAAAACCTCCGTGCCGCAGATTGCGTAAAATCTACGGGTTTTTGTAAAGATTACAATTCAAATCTTTCTTAAAATTATACGCAAAAGATAAGTGTTTGTGCAAAACATTCAATCCAGAGTCGCCGGTTGACAATTGCCGATTGTTAAAGCGACTCGCATTGATGATAAAATCTTGGTCAGTTATGCCGAACGTCGTTCTGAAAATCTTGTTTTTAATTTTGGTTCTGCCCGTTTTCGCCTTTGCGCAGAATCCGACGCGCTGGAATCTGGAATCCGACGCGAAGGGCAAATCTCTGAAAGCAAACCAAAAATTCAAAGCCGCGCTCAAAGCCGAAATAGAAGACGGCTGGCATCTCTACGCGCTCGAACAACCCGACGGCGGTCCCGTTCCGACGACCGTGAATGTCGCCGAAAACATTCCTTTTGAAATAGAAGGCAAAGTCACGACGCCCGCGCCGATTACGAAATTCGACCCGAATTTTAATATCGACACGAAATTTTTTGAGAAACGGGCGCAGTTTAATCTGCCTTTGCAGGCGCGCGCCGAAACCCGAGCTGCCGATTTGGCGATACACGTGCGATTCCAGCTTTGCAACGACACTTTCTGCCTGCCGCCGAAAACGGTCAAGGTCACGTTTGCCGGATTTGAAGATGTCAAAAGGCAATCAGCCGTCGGCGCTCAGCCTTCGACCGAAAGCCCGCAAACAACAATTCCAGCTTCAAACAACGAGCAACCGCCGGCGGGCGACGGCGGACCACGGACACTTAATAACGGGCAAATGACGACGGATTTTTGGTCGTTTATCTGGCTCGCCGTCACGGTCGGCGCCTTGTCTTTGCTGACGCCGTGCGTTTTTCCGATGATTCCGATTACGGTTTCGTATTTTACGAATCATTCGGCTGGCAGTCGCGCGAAATCCGTCCGGCTGGCGCTGGTTTATTCAATCGGAATTATCCTGACTTTTACGGCGCTCGGAATGCTTTTGGCGATTTTCGTCGGCGCGGCGGGCATTAATCTTTTTGCGGCAAATCCGTGGGTCAATCTTTTAATTACCGGAATTTTTCTTTTCTTCGCGTTCAATCTTTTCGGCTCGTATGAAATCAATGTTCCGACTTCCGTGTTGACGAAGCTGGACAATCTGACGCGCAGCCACGAAGGCGAAGGCAGCGGCTTTGTCGGCGCGCTTTTGATGGGCTTGACGTTTACGCTCACGTCTTTCACCTGCACGTCGCCTTTTGTCGGCACGATTCTGGTCTCGGCGTCGCAGGGCAGCTGGCAGATGCCGCTTATCGGAATGCTCACGTTTTCGACCGTTTTCGCTTTGCCGTTTTTCGTTCTCGCGCTCGTGCCGCAATGGGTTTCGCAGCTGCCGCGCGCCGGCGGCTGGATGAATTCCATCAAAGTTTCGATGGGCTTTCTGGAAGTGGCGGCGGCGATGAAATTTCTTTCAAACGTCGATTTGGTCTGGCACTGGGGAATTTTTACGCGCCCGGTCGTGCTGGCAATCTGGATTGCGATTGGAATAATTCTGGCAATTTATCTTTTAGGAAAATTCCAGCTCTCGCTCGATTCCAAGCCGGAAAGAATCGGCGCTTTTCGCCTTGTTTCGGCAATCGTTTCACTGGCAATAAGCTTTTATTTATTGACCGGACTTTTCGGCGCGAAGCTGGGCGAGCTCGAATCATTTCTGCCGCCGGAAACCGAAACCTCGCGCAGTAGTAGCTTCTTTAACAACTCGAAATCGCCGGCTGAATCGACCTGGATAAACAACGATTTCGAAGGCGCGCTGAAACAGGCGAAAGCCGAAAATAAAATGGTTTTCGTCGATTTTACGGGCTACACCTGCACGAACTGCCGCTGGATGGAAGCGAATATGTTTCCGAAAAGGGAAGTCGAAACGGAGTTAAATAAATTTGTTCTGGCGCGGCTTTACACGGACGGCAACGGCGAAATTTACGAAAGACAACAGCAGTTTCAGGAACAAATTTTTCAAACCGTCGCGCTGCCGTTTTACGCCGTCTTCGACGCCGACGGAAAAGCAATCGCGACGTTTCCCGGTCTGACGCGAAACGCGCAGGAATTTGTTGACTTTTTACAAAAATCGCAGAAAAATTAACCACAGAGAAAATGAGACCACGGATTTACGCAGATAAACGCAGATTTTAACCGGATGGAGCAGGCTTCGCGACTTGATAGGCAGGATAAAAAACGTAATTCAACGTTATAAGTTTTTAATTATCCTGTTCTATCCTGTCTATCCTGTTAAAATTCTCTCTGTGTTCTCTGTGCCCTCTGCGGTGAAAATTTATGAAAACGGTCAAAATCGAAAATTTAATCGAAGGTTTGCGCGAAATTTCCGACGCGGAGTTTACCTGTGACAACGTCTATCGGTTTCTCGCCGAAAACCCGATCGACGTTGATACTATCTCGCCGTATTTTTTCTGGTGCGAGCGGTTTTACACGCGAAATCTGATTTATAAGGACGCGCGTTTCGAGTTGATGACCTTGTGCTGGGAGCGCGGGCAGGTTTCGCGCGTGCATAATCACGCCGACCAGCGCTGCTGGATGACCGTTCCGGTCGGGAAATTGCGCGGGCAGAATTTTCGCGCCGTCGAGATTGACGAGAAAACGGGTGTTTGTAAGCTGGAAAAAACCGACCGTTTTGACCTTTCCAACTGTCTCGCCGCCAAAGTCGAACTGGAAGAACCGATTCACCAGATTTTGAATCTGCCCGAATTTGACGAGCGCGCCGTCAGCCTTCACATCTATTCCAAACCTTTCGATAAATGCCTGTCGTATTGTCTGGAAACCGACCGCTTCGCCGAAGTTCCGCTTTATTACACCAGCGTTAAAGGCAGGCTGTGCGACGGAATCAAATTGTAAACGCCGGAGAAATGAGATGAAAAAATTCTTTCCGTTAATCATATGCGCGCTCGTTTTGTGCATCGCGTCCGCTTGTCAGAAAGCTCAAGCGCCGACGAATCAGAATGCGAATGCTAATAATTCCGATGCCGGCAATGTCAATCGGTCTGCAACGGACGCGGAAGAAAAACAGCGCGAAGAACTGCAAAAAGAATCCGAGCGCGTGAAAAACGACCTTCTTGAAATGCAGAAAAAAATCGAAGAAGCGCAGGGCGACAGCCGCGAGCTTGACCGACGAGTCAAACAGACCAGAAAGGAACTCGACGCGGCGCAAAAGAAAATCAACGAAAATCAGAAAAAGCTGAACGAAGCGCTTCCGGAATGAAGCCGAAATTTTAAAATGTTTCTTCAGGAACTCGCCCGAAATTTAGCCGAAAAAAACACGTTTGAAACCGTCGAGCAGCCGGTCGTTTCCGCCGTTCAATGGCTGCGTCTCGGAGTCGAAACGATTGGTGCAATAATCATCTGCATCGGCGTGGTGCTGGCGGTTTATCAATTCGCCAGGCATTTCAGAGACGAGCAGACGAGCAATTTCAACCGCATCCGGCTGACTCTGGGCAAATATCTGGCGCTGGCTTTGGAATTTCAAGTCGGCGCGGATATTCTATCGACGGCGATTGCGCCGAGCTGGGAGCAAATCGGCAAGCTCGCCGCGATCGCCGCCATCCGCACTTTGCTGAATTATTTTTTAACGAAAGAACTGGAAAACGAGCGAAAGCGTGAGGAACAAGTAAGAGGTGAGAATTGAGAACTGATGCTTCAATTTCTTAGTCCTTACTTCTCAGTTAAAATGAATCAAAGCGAAAAAAAATGGTTAATCGTCATCAGTTTGATTTGTCTTGTTTACGCGGCGCTCAGGTTTTGGAATTTAACGGCTTCGTGTCTCTGGTTTGACGAAATTTTCAGCCTTCACGCCGCCGCGCACGACTGGCAGAATCTTTTCCGGTTTGTCGCGCAGGATTTGATTCACCCGCCGCTTTTTTACGTTTTATTGAAAATCTGGACGGCAATCGGCGGCGAGTCGCTCGCCTGGCTCCGGTTTTTTCCGGTTTTCTTTTCGATTCTCGCCGTCGCTCCTTTTATTTTACTTTGCCGCGAATTGAAGCTTTCGCCCGCCGTCGTCGCGCTCGCTTTAACCTTTTTCGCCGTCAACGGCTCGCTCGTCAAATACGCGCAGGAAATCAGGATGTATTCGCTTTTGATGTTTTTCGCGCTCGTTTCAGGCTGGCTTTTCGCGCGCTTTTTAAATTCGGGAAAAGGTTTTCTGATTTTATTAATCGCTAATGTTTTACTGGTTTACACGCACTATTTCGGCTGGTTCGTCGTTTTCTCGGAAGTGATTGCCGTCGCCGTTTTAAGGCGTGAAAAATTAAAGCAGATTCTTTTAATGTTCGGCATCGCATTTTTAAGCTTCACGCCCTGGATTTATGCTTTATGGCGAGCCGCAAAAATAAACGCCAATGTCGGGCAGAACATCGGCTGGATGACGAAGCCGAATCTGCGGGCGATTTTGCAATTCGTTTATGATTTGTTCGAGCCGGTTTATTTTCAACAAAGCAACGCGGACGCGCCGGCGATTTTGTTTCTGACCTTGCCGATTATTCTGCTCGGCGGCGGCGCGTTCGTTTTTTGGCTTGCAAATTTGAAAAACGAAAGCCGCGAAGACAGACAAAACCTGATTTTACTGTCGATTTTTACGGCGACGCCGCTTTTATCGGCTTTTGTCGCCAGCTGGATTTCGCCTTATTCAATCTGGGGCACGCGGCATCTGATTATCGTTTTCGCGCCGTTTGCGATTCTGCTGGCGACGGCGTTTTCCAAAATAAACGTTTCTAAATTACGAACGTCCGCGCTCGGCTTGATTTTTCTTCTTTTCACCGGCGCGTTCGTTTTGCAGGCGCGACAGCCGCAGCCCGCTTTTATCTGGTGCGCGTGGGAAAATCTGGCGCTCGATTTGCGCGCCGAAAGAGAGGCGAAAATCTACGTTTTTGAAGACTTAATCGCTTATCATTTCTGGTTCGCGCTGCGCGACGCGGACGCCGATTTTGAAGTCGTAAAAATCAACGGAATCGAAGGCTTAAACGAAGACAAAGCATATTTTCTGCCGCGCGGTTTTGAGAAAGTGAAAACCGCCGGCGAAAACGATATGACGGGCGAGAGATTTTTCGTCGCCTTCCGCGATAAAAATTGGAACGAGACAAAACCGCCTTTGAAAAATTTAATTGAAAAAGGCTATAAAGCGGGCGAGCCGAAAGTTTTTGAAGCGCAGGGTTTGAAGGCGTTTTTAGTTGAAATGCGGAAAGCGAATTAAAAAAGCGGTAAACGGTAAGTGGTAAATGATAAGTTCGTGATTTTGAATTTCGAGTTTTAAATAAAAACTTGATACTTTGCCATTGCAACTTATCATTTACCACTTTCCGCATTTTACTTTCGCTTCCAGCGCACGCCGTCTTTCGTGTCTTCCAGAACGATTCCTTTTTCGCCCAGTAAATCGCGGATTTCATCCGAGCGGGCGAAGTTTCGCCGGCGTCTGGCTTCCTGACGCTCTTCGATTAAAGATTCGACGTCGGCATCGAGCATTTCTTCCACGTCCTTGCCGAAAATTCCCAATACCGCATCGAATTTTTCTATTGCATCCAGAATCAGGTTTTTATCGTCCTCGCGCAACGCGTCATTTGCCAGCGCCGAGTTCGCTTCGCGGACGAAATTATGAATCGCCGCCAGCGCCTGCGAGGTGTTCAAATCGTCGTCCATCGCGGCTTCAAAATCGCGCACGGCGTCCAGCACAAAACGCTCGACTTCGGCGTTCAAGCCGCTTTCCGCGCGCGTTTCTTTCACGCGGCGACGAAAATCCTGCAAGCGTTTGATGGTGCTTTCCGCGCCCTGCAAGCCTTCGAAAGTAAAGTTCAACTGATGGCGATAAGGAATCGAAAGCAATAGATATCGAATCGCCAGCGGCGAATAACCCTGTTCCTGCAAATCGCGGAAAGTAAAAAAGTTTCCTTTCGATTTCGACATTGTGACGTCGTCGATTTTCAGGAATTCGCCGTGCATCCAGTATTTCGCAAACTGTTTTCCGGTCGCGCCTTCCGATTGGGCGATTTCGTTTTCGTGATGCGGAAACTGCAAATCCATTCCGCCGGCGTGAATGTCGAAAGTCTCGCCGAGATATTTTATCGACATCGCCGAACATTCGATGTGCCAGCCCGGGCGACCGCGACCGAAAGGCGCGTCCCAGCCCGCCGGCTCGTCGGCATCGACAAATTTCCAGAGCGCGAAATCCTGCGCGTTTTCCTTGTCGTATTTGTCCGTATCGACGCGCCCGCCGCCGCCGACAAGGTTTCCCGCAAAATTTATTTTCGAGAGCTTGCCGTATTCGGGAAACGCGGAAATGCGATAATAAATCGAGCCGCCCGCCTCGTATGCGTGCCCGTTATCCAGAAGCTTCCGGATAATTTCAATCATCTCCGTGATGTGATGAGTGGCGCGCGGCGCGACTTCCGGTCGCTCCAAGCCGAGCGCGTCCGAGTCTTCCCAGAATGCCTCGATAAAGGGCTGGACGAATTCGTCAATCGTCTTTCCGGCTTTTTTCGATTCGTTGATAATGCGGTCGTCGACGTCCGTCAGATTCATCACGTGCGTTAATTGATAACCTTTATATTTCAGATAACGCCGCAAAACGTCGCCGAACGTAAAGGAGCGAAAATTGCCGATGTGCGCGAAATTCCAGACGGTCGGACCGCAGATATACATTCGTACTTCGCTGCCGCCGAGAGGCTCGAATTCCTCGATTTGTCCCGATAAGTTGTTATGAAATCTAAGCATATATTTAAAATTCGGTTTGAAACAATATCATAAACGAAAACGGTTTGAAACCGGATTTTTCCAGAAAGAAAATCCGAAATCAAAACAAATTTTTGGGCGAATAAAAGGGAATTTAGGTTACGGGCGACAGGATTCTTTCGGCGCGATGCCGAGCGCGTGAAGTAAATCTTTTGTCTGAAGCAAAAACATAGACGAAATGATAGCACTATTTTAAGAAATTATAAACAATAATTCGGCTTTGCTTAATTTTTTGACCGCAAACCGTTTTCGGATAAAAAATTGATTTACACGCAGCTTTTTTTGCCGGAAGTCTTAATAACGGATGTCCGCCTAAAACGCGCGAAAAAATTACTTTTCCTTCTTCGTCGATAATCACTCTGACCGGAACCTGCCCGCCTATTTTCAAAGCTTTGGCTAATTTCGGAAATGCCGGTTTAATCAGGCTGAGCGGACAGCCGTCGTGCGACCATTCACAGCCGCCTGAAACCTTCACCGAAGGCGCGCCGAATTGTTTAATCTGAATTTGCCGGTTTTTTTCTTCACATTCGGCAATGAACTTTTGCCGCTCGCCGGATTTTTCAAAATATTCGCGGACTTCTGTTTTATATACTTTCGAGCAAACGAAATTCTTCGTGTTCTGAGCAAAAACGCCGAGCGTCCAGACCGAAACAACCAGAAATGCTTTTAGTAATTTCATTGTAAGATTAGACAAAACTTTCGCGAAAAAGTTCCCGAAACTTATTGATTCTGCGAGGCGGCGTCAATCAGCCAGACGTCGGCGTCAACCTGTAAATAACGGAAGAAAATCATTTTGTTGTCGGGCGAGATATTGGCGTGCTGCAATTCGTAGGCGAAAGGCTTGTAAATCTCGGTTGTTTTTTTGGTCTGCGTGTCGCACAGGAAAATCGCGTTGCGGTCGGTGTAAATAAAATGGCGGTTGTCGTTGAGCCAGAACGGTATCGAGCCGCTTTCGGTCATTTTTTCGTAAGCGTTCGTTTCCAGATTGAAAACGCCGATGCCGTATTCGTCGCCGTCCGGCTCGAAATAAATCAGCAGTAATTTTTTGCCGTCGCTCGACCAGTCGCGCACGGAAAAAGATTTACTGTTTGCCATCGGCGGCAGCGCCTGCGGCGTCTGTTCGTTCCAGGGTTTGGTCAAATCCAGAATAAAAGAAGATTGCGAGTTGAGTTCGAGCTCGGTGTAAGCCATTCGCAAACCGTCCGGCGAGTAAACCGGCGCATTCGCGCCCATTTTTTCCGTGAAAGTAATCTGGCGCAGATTCGAGCCGTCCGGATTTATCGTCCAGATTTGATATTTTCCGCTCCGGTCTGTATAAAACGCAATCTGCGAACCGTCGGGCGACCAGCGCGGAATTCGCTCGCGGAATTTATCGTTCATCAGACTGCGCCAGTTGCCGCCGTTTTTATCGAAAACCACGAGGTCTTCCTGCGTGCGCGTCGGCTGGCGGACGACAAACGCCTCGCCGTGCGGCGCTAAGTCAGGGTTGCCGATTTCCTTGTCGCCGCGCGTTATCCAGGTTACTTCGCCCGTCGTTTTCAGGGTTTTCGGGTCAAAAGGTATTGATTGCAGATTGGATTGACTTTCGTAGCGAATATAGCCGAGCGTTTTCCCGTCGCGCGAAAAAGTAATGTGGCGACAATATTTGGAAGGCGTCTGGACGGATTCCGCCGCGCCCTGCGCCGCGCCCGTTTTTTCGTCAATCGCCACGCGCCAGAAGCTCATACTGCCGCTGCGGTCACTGGCGAAATACAGATATTTCCCGTCCGGCGACCAGACCGGGTTCCAGTCCGAAGCCTCGTCGCTCGCCACCACGACCGGCTCGCCGCCCGTCGCCGGAACCGTCGCAATCCCGCCAAGCTTTCCGTCCGCCACAAACCAGAAAGCGATGCGCTCGCCGTTCGGCGACCAGTTCGGCATAATCGCGTCGCCTTTGGTTTCAATCTGCTGCTTGTTTCCCGACGCGACGTCAATCACCCAGAGCGTGCTGTTCGGCACGGTGTGAACCGTGTGAATCGCGGCGGCTTTGTCGCTGACGACGACTTTTTTTCCGTCCGGCGACCACGACGGATGAAAGCCGAAATCGGAAATGCGGCGCGCGTTTTCGCCGGTTTCTTCCATCACGTAAATTCCGCTCGGACTGCGTTCGGAACGAAACACGATAAATTTTCCGTCGGCGGAAAATGCGGGCATCGTGTCGCTATCCTTGGAATTAGGCGTCAGATTAACCGGATTTTTTCCGCCGACTCTTTGCAGGTAAATGTTTCTGTCGCCATCGGTTTCGCTGGCGAAAACGATGTTTTTCCCGTCCGGCGAAAGGCTCGGATAACCTTCGACCCAGGGCGAATCGGTAATCTGCGCGTGTCTGGCGTTGGACCATTCGCTGGCGACGCGATTTTGCGGCGCGTTGGAATTTTTGACGAATAACCAGACGCCGATGCCGATTGCCGTCAAAACCAGCGCGCCGAGAACGTAAACCAGATAATTTTTTCGCGTGTCGGCGACTTTTTGGCGGCGCTGCGTGTCGGCTTCCGCGCTTCTCACGCTCCACGACGGCGACGAATCGACCTCGCGTTTGAGGCGTTTTAAATCCGCTCGCAAATCCGAAGCCGTCTGATAGCTCAAATCGGCGTCCTTTTCGAGAGCTTTTATCAAAATGCGGTCTAATTCGGCGGAGATTTCCGGGTTCAGCGAACTGGGCGGCGGCGGGTCGCTCGACAAAATCGACTGAAAGGTCGCCTGCCGATTTTCTTTTTTAAAAGGATTGACGCCGGTTAATAATTCATACAAAACGACGGCGATGCTCCATAAATCGGTGCGATGGTCGACGTTTTCGTCGCTCACCTGTTCGGGCGACATATAGGCGGGCGTGCCGATAATCACGCCTTTCGCGGTCTGGGCAAAGTTTCGCAGCGTGTGTAAATCAATTTCGCTCAGTTTCGCCAAGCCGAAATCGAGAATTTTGACATAACCGTCCGGGCGCAGCATTATATTTTCAGGCTTGATGTCGCGATGAATGACGCCCGCACTGTGGGCGGCGGCGAGCGCGTCGCTGGCTTGAATGATAATGGCGAGAACGTCTTTCAATTTTAAATTGCCGCCTATCAGCTCGCGCAGGGTTTTGCCTTCGACCAGCTCGGTCGCGATGTAATTGGTGCCCTCGAAGCTTCCGACGTCGTAAATCGTGACGATGTTCGGATGATTCAAGGCGGAGACGGCGCGCGCTTCGAGTTCGAAACGCTTGACTCTTTCGTCGCTCGTATTATATTCGGAAGGCAGAATTTTCAGCGCGACTTTACGGCGCAATTTGGCGTCGTCCGCCAGGTAAACTTCGCCCATTCCGCCCGCGCCGAGCAGTTTTTCGATTTTATATGTGCCGATGGTTTTATTGAGAAAATACGTGTCGAAATGAATCGTCTGGTCTTCGGCGAGATTTTGGGCGGCGATGTTCATTGCCGATTTTTGCAGAAAGTTTTTTTCGCTTTCCTTCTGCGCTTCGAGCAGGCTCAGCAACTCGCGCCGCAGTTCTTCGTCGCCGTTGCATCTTTCGGACAGAAATTTTCCGCGCGCCGCCTCGTCGGGAATGTCCAGCACGGCGTCGAAAAGCTCGTCGATTTGTTTCCAGCGGTCGGGATTCATAAGGTAATAAGTGACAGTTGAAACGTGATAGCCGATAGGGAAGGTTAAATTTGAGTGAGTTCGCAATCAATAATTAATCACTTTATCACCTATCGCTTTTCAGCTATCATTTCTCTTCTTTGCTAAGCTCGCGGTAAAGCCACGCTTTCGCTTTCTGCCATTCGCGCATCACGGTTATCGGCGCAACCTGCAAAACTTCCGCCGTCTCTTCGACGCTCAGACCGCCGAAAAATTTCAGCTCGACAATCTTCGCTTTGCGCTCGTCGAATTTTGCCAGCTCGTTCAGCGCTTCGTCCAGCGCCACCAAATCCGCGTCCTTTTCGGCGGAAACGACGAAAGCTTCTTCGAGCGAGACGTGATGCACGACTTCGTCTCTGACTTTCGGGCGGCTGCGGGCGAAATCCACCAGAATGCGGCGCATCAGTTGCGCCGAGACGCCGAAAAAATGCGCGCGGTTCTCCCATTTCGCCGTTTTCCAGTCAATCAGGCGCATATAGGCTTCGTTGACCAGCGCCGTCGTTTGCAGCGTGTGATTTTCGCGCTCGCGGCTCATATAGCGTTTGGCGATGCGGTGCAGTTCCGAGTAAATAACGGGCGTCAGCTCCTCCAGAGCGCCGGCGTCGCCCGCGCTCCATTTCCGGAGCAATTGCGTGACTTCTTGTGTATTCGGAACAGACATTTTAAATTGCGCAATAACAGACTTTATCGACAATAAATTTAACACACCTCGAAAAAAACAAAAAATTTTTTCGCGCCGGTGATAGTTTTTTCGAGTTTCAGACGCATTTAATTATGAAAGGCGACGAGCGCGCCGTTATTTCAAGGAGAATTAAAATGGCAATAAATTATCGTGATGTCGAAGCGGTCGGACAATATGACGGAAATGCCTGCTGGGCGGCTTGTTTGGAATGGTGGCTGACGGCAACCAGGTTGGGAAATATTTATCAGGAAGAAGTGTTCGAAGAATATCCTTTATTAAGAAATTCCAACGGCACGATTCAGCGCGAAGGATTAATAACACTAATCAACGACCCGCGCTGGTATATGAGCTACGAGCCGTTTTATGTCGCCTCGCAGCTGACCAAATCAAAGCTGAAACGGCATCTGGCGGCAGGTCCGGTTTATATCGGATTTTTTGACCAGAAGCTGGGCAATTATCACGTCAACGTAATTTACGGAATAAAGAGCGGTGGCGGCAGCAATCCGCAGGTTTCCGTGATGGAGCCGATGGGCGAGAAAAATTCCACCGACCCCGAAGACCGTTCGTTTAAGGGAAAACACGTCAAGCGGCATTTGAAATATTACACGGCGATCGGCGAATGTTTTCTCGGCTCGCCGGCGACGGCTTCCGGCAGCGACGGCGCGAGTCACAGCTACGATGATTCGTATTAATAAAAACTGATTTTGATTTATTAAGAAAACCGTAAAATCAGACGAGAAGGCGCGCCAGCCGCTCGCCGTCTAAGCTGACTTTATGGTTTTCGATTTTTCCAAATCGCCCGCGACAAAACTTCTTCGCGCTGCGTCGGAAAACAGAAGCTCGCGGCTGTAAAATCGAAGCGGATAATCTTTGTCAAAACCGGCGAGCAGCGCGTTTGCCGTTTCCAGCAGCGAGACGCCGTTTTTCGATTTTCGGAAATCGTCGATCGTGCGCATCCAGAAAGCCGTCAAGGTTTCGTGATACGGCATTTCTTTCGTCAAATCGACGCCGACGGCTTTCAGATGATGCAGCAGATTGCGCCGCATTTTCTCGGTCGCCGCCGCCAAATCGTGATGCGCGCAATAATAAAGCGCGACGGTTAAATGTCCGGCGTGATTCCACTCGCCGCGCGCAATCGTGCCGTTTTCAAAGGATTCGACGAGCGATAAAATTTCGTCTTCGGTTTCGTATTTTTTACTCATAAAATCTCCGGTAAATGTTTGCAAAATAAAAAATAGACGGAAATGAAAAAGGCGCTTGCCTGAATCATTTCCGTCTATTTAAGAAAAATTATTTTAATTCAGGTCACAGCTTTTGGCAAGTTAACAGGCAGAAACGCGAGCTGCCTAAAGCGCGAAATGTTCAATGATTTGCTGCGCCGCCGCTTCGACCGAAAGATTCGTGTTATCAATCAGCAAAGTTTCGCGCTCCGGCACGGGCGAAAACAAATCGTAAGTTTCAAAAAAATAGCGCATCATCTCGACGGTTTTCGCCTTGCCGTATTTCCGGCGGCTTTCTTCCAGAACGCGGTTTTCCAGCTCCGTTTTATCGGCGACCAGCAGGACGAAACAAATCTCGCCGCCGTTTTCTTCGACGGCGCGCGTAATTTTCTCGACGTGTTTTTCGTCCGCGCCTTTCGCGTAACAAAACGTGTAAATCAGATTCTGCCCGGCGCGCGCCGCTTCGGCAACCGTTTCAAAGCGAATCAAATCAATCAATTTCCCGAAAGACGGCGAGCCGAATTCAAAAATCGGCTCGATGCAGTCGATGCTCAAGTGATTATGAAAAACCTTGAAATCGGTCTTTCGCGCGATTTCATTGGCGATCGACAATTTACCGACCGCCGGCGCGCCGTAGAGAAAAATAAGTTTCATATAAACGCTCCTTTCCGCCAATCCGACAATTGAAGCAACTTTCTAAAGCGTCAGGGCTAAGGGCGAAAGGATAAAGGATAAGGAATGAATAGAAAAATAATGAATTCAGCGATTGTTCGCTTGCTTAATCTTTCGCCCTGAGCCTTGACGCTTTAAGAATAGCCGATGTCGGATTCGAACCGACGACCTGCGGTTTAGAAGACCGCCGCTCTCGTTCCGCTGAGCTAACCGGCTGTATTTTAAATTTTAAGACGTAAAAACAAATGTCGGGGCAGGCACTCACTGCGGCGTGCCCCGACATTTTCCGCTTGCGGCTTAAATTTTGTAGAGAAAAAAGGGAAAAAGGCTGGTGTCGGCAAGGATTTTAGATTTCGGATTCAGATTTCAGATTGAAAACGAATCCCAAATCCAAAATCCGAAATCTAAAATTCTCAAGCGACTTTCGTTTGCTCTTCAAACTCGTCCATAAAGAGATATTTCTTCCATTCCGGTTTCGATTCGGCGTAGTGGCAAAGCAAAACGCGGTCTAATCCCAGATTGAGAAGTTTTTGCGACGTCAATAGCGGCATTCTGGCTTGTTCCGGCGTGCGGTTGCCCTTGCGACCGTTGCATTTGACGCAAGCCGTGACCAGATTCTGCGGCGTCGATTCGCCGCCCTGCGCGCGCGGCAGAATGTGGTCGAGCGTCAACTCCGCGGCGTGTTTGTGGTCGCCGCAATACTGGCAGCGATAGCGGTCGCGAATATAAATCCGCGCGCGTTTCATCGTCGTTTCGCGGCGACGGCGATGCACGTTGACGTAATGACGCAGGCGCACGACCGACGGCACGCGAAAAGTCTCGCGCGGCGAATGCAGAACATTTTCGCCGTCGTATTCTTCAACCGTCACCGAACCGCGAAACCACAGACACATTGACCGCGCAATGCCGACCGTGCCGAGCGGCTCGTATGAGAAATTCAAAAGTAAAACTCTACCTGTCAGCAAAACAAATCGCCTCCTTTTTCTTTAATAATTGAGTTGTTTAAAAAACTGTATTGTCGAAACAAATCGAATCTTCACCACAATATTTTGTATGACAGACATTAACTGCCGCTATTTTAGATGATTTTTACTCGATTTGTATATAAATTTTTTGTCAAATCGGAAAATTTTTCCGAATCGGAAAAGCCCGTTACGCCCGTCATCCTTTTTCTCCGGTGAATTCCGGTCAGACGCGTGTGAATCTCCGTTCTTCACCTGTGAATGTTCGTTCAACGGCTGTGAATGTTCACTCAACGCTTGTGAATGTTCAGTCAACGCTTGTGAATGTTCAGTCAACGCTTGTGAATGTTCGGTCAACAGTTGTGAATCTTCGCTCGTTACGTGTGAATCTTCGTTCAACAGTTGTGAATGTTCGTCCGTCGCTTGTGAATAAGCGTTAGAGCAATATATTTAGAGCGGATTATTTGCATCAAATCCGCTCTTTCCGGCGGGCGGCGCGGCTTCGAGACCAGCCAAGAACCGGAATGGTCGAGTGTTTCCGCCCGCGAGAATTTTGTTGGAGCATCGTACCGGATTCGAACCGATGCCTTCGACCTGGCAAGCCGAAATCTTAGACCTGACTAGACCAACGATGCTTAAAAAGTTGTGAGTTAACCGGGTTGTGAGGTTTCTGAGTCCAAGAGAATTTAAAACTCAGTTAACCCAGTCAACTTGCAACTCGGTCAACTCTGTTAACCTTTCACGCAAACGACTTGTTTCAGTTGCGCGACGACTTCGACCAAATCCGATTGGTTGCGCATCACTTCGTCGATGTTTTTATACGCCGACGGGATTTCGTCAATCACGCCCGCGTCTTTGCGGCATTCGACGCCCGCCGTCTGACGCTCCAAGTCCTCGCGCGAAAAGGCTTTTTTCGCCGCCGTGCGCGACATTTTTCGCCCCGCGCCGTGCGAGCAGGAATTGAAGCTCTGCGGATTTCCCAAGCCTTTAACGATGAAGGATTTCGCGCCCATCGAGCCGGGAATAATGCCGAACATCCCGGCGTCGGCACGAATCGCGCCCTTGCGCGTCACGTAAACCTTTTCGCCGAAATGTACTTCCGGGCTGACGTAGTTATGGTGAGCATTGACCCTGATTTCAGGACGGAACTCTTTCTGGTCGTTGAACATTCGGTTGAACGATTTCAAAAGTCGCTTCATCATAATCTCGCGGTTTTTCAAAGCGTAGCGCTGCGCCCATTCCAAATCGTGCCAGTAGTTCGCAAACTCTTTCGTTCCCTGAACGAAATAAGCGAGATTCGGGTCGGGCAATTCCGACAATTTATGCAGATGCTTCGCCGTCTCGATATGCAGCTTGGCGACTTCGTTGCCGATATTGCGCGAACCGGAATGGAGCATCAGCCAGACGTTGTCTTCGGTGTCGAGACAGACTTCAATAAAATGATTTCCGCCGCCGAGCGAGCCGAGCTGTTTCATCGCTTTCGCCTTGCGATACTGCACGCCTTTGTGCAGCCGGTCGAATTCTTCCCAGCCTTCCCAGCGCGCCGCGTCCGTGTCGGATTCTTTGTGTTCATTAAATCCGACGGGAATCGCGCGTTCGATTTCGTGGCGCAAATCCTTCAATTTGCCTTCGAGAATCGAGCTTTGGAAAGGCGTTTTCACCGCCATCATCCCGCAGCCGATGTCGACGCCGACGGTCGCCGGAATCACGGCATCTTTTGTCGCCACGACCGAGCCGACCATCGAGCCGATGCCGAGATGGGCGTCCGGCATCAGCGCGACGTGTTTATAAAGACACGGCAGGCGCGAGACGTTGCGCAGCATATTGTGTTCGTCAGTAGACATTTCGTGGTTGACCCACGAAAGAATGTCGGCTTGCGCGCCGCTGACGTTTAGTTTGTTGTATGGCATATTTCCTCCGATAAAATTATAACAAGTGAATAAATAGAAGTTTCGCTAAAGCGTAAAGCGCAGGCAATTATCCTGCCGAAATTTGAACGCCGCGAAACCAGGGAATTTTCGCCTTTATCTTTTGTATAAACGCGCGGGTCAGGAAAGGCATCAAAATTGCTGACACGCGGGGATGGGTAAATAAATGATTGAAATCGGGACACTCTTACAGGAACGCTACTTAATAGAAAAGCAAATCGGCGTCGGCGGGATGGGCGAGGTTTATCTCGCCGTCGACCAGCGTTTTGAAAGTTACGTGGCGATTAAAAAAACCTTCTATAACAATGATGAACTGGGCGAAGCGTTCGAACGCGAAGCGCGCCTGCTCAACAGCCTGCTGCATCCGGTTTTGCCTCACGTCTCGGATTATTTCACCGAAGCGGGCGGATATTTTCTCGTGATGCAGTATATCGAGGGCGAAGATTTGTTTGAGATTTTAAAGCGCGAAGGCTCATTTCCCGTCAAAGACGTTTTGCGCTGGACCGACAGCCTGCTCGACGCGCTCGATTATCTGCACTCGCAGGAACCGCCGATTATTCATCGCGATATAAAACCTCATAATTTGAAAATAACGCCGCGCGGCGACGTCATTCTGCTCGATTTCGGCTTGGCGAAGCTGAAATCCGATAACACGACCGGCGTGAAAAGCGTCTTCGGTTATTCGCGCAAATATTCGCCGCTCGAACAAATTCAGGGAACCGGAACCGACGCGCGCTCGGATTTGTTTGCGCTGGCGGCAACGGCGTATCATCTTTTGACGGGCAAGCCGCCGGTTGACGTGCTCGCCCGCGCCTCGGAAATCATCGTCGGAAATCCCGACCCGCTTCCGCTCGTGAGCGAAATCAATAAAGAAGTTCCGCCCGGCGTGGCGAATGTTCTGAGTTCCGCGCTGTCGCTCAACGCCGCCGGGCGCTTTGTCACGGCGAAAGCGATGCGGCAGGCGTTGGAAAACGCCGCCAGTGAAGCGGCAAACGAGCAAACCGAGGTTATACCGCCGGAACAAGTCTTATCGCCTCTCGGCGCTGCTGACGCGGGAATCGTGATTTCTCACGAAAATGAGGATTTTCCCGCTCTGGAAGCATTTGCCGCCGGTGCCGCCAATATTTCTCCGCCTGCGCCTGAAAATAACGAATTAGCTGAAAATGACGAATTAATAGTCGATAAAGTTTCGTTTCCGCACGTGGAAACGGTTTTGCCCGTGGAGCCGACGTTACCGCAGTCGATACCGCAATCGACCTTTACCGGCGACGTGGCGACGAAAGTTTCTGCGCGCCGAAAACAATCGCGGCTTCCGCTCGCGGCTTTGGCGGCATTGATAATTTGTGCCGGTTTGGCGGCTGGATATTTCATCAACCGCGCGAATTCGTCGAATCAGTCTCCATCGGTTGAATCGACCCGGGAATCGAACCCGGAGAGCGGGCAAACCGCCGTCGTTTTAGATTCGCCGCCGCCCGAAGTGACCGATTCGCCTTTGCCGGAAAACATCGAACAGGCTAAAACCAAGCCTCTCGCAATCGAAAAAACTGTCGCCAAGAAAGAAATTGTTAAAGAAACCGACGACGAGCCGGCGACTAAAACGGAGACCGCGGAAAAGCCGAAGCCGGTACAGGAGGAAGCTCCGCGTCCGGTTCAAGCGCCGCGCCGCGCCGAATCTCCGCGCCGCAATCAAGCAGCGCCGCGCAGCCGCGAATCGGAGCCGGTTCCCGACATCGAGTCGATTTTTACGGGTCGTTCTTCGAATCAGCGCAATGAGAGATGGCGACGCCAGGAACAAATGCGCCGCCAGCCGCGCGACGATATGAGCGAAGAAGAATGGCGCGAATGGCGACGCCAGCGCAGAGAAGAGCGCCGCCGCCGCCAAAACAGAAACTATTTTCCGTTTTAAGGAAAATTCGAGCGATTGTTTCGGAAAAATAGACGGACGACGATTTATCGCCCGTATATTTTATTTTTGAAAGTTGAAATAATTGTTTGCGCCCGCCGGCGCGCCGGGCTTTAGCGTAAAACTTTGATGTCGCGCTCGCTGAAAATTTTCCAGCCTCCGGTGGTCTGCTGCCAGCGCAGCTCCTGAATAACCTCGCCGCGGCGGCTTTTCGCGCCGTTGTCTATATTATATTTTTTGCGAAAACGCATTATCGCCATCCGTCCGCCGTTTTGAAAGATGATTTCCGGTTCTTCGGCGCGAATGTCGATGGCTTTAGCCGCCGCGAAAGCGCGCGTTTTTTCCAGGCGGACCGCAGTTTTGGAAGCGTTGCGGGCGAGATAAAACGCTTTTAATTCGGGCATATAAAAAGCCATTTGTTTTTCGATGTTGCGCGCATTGGTCGCTTCGACCCACCGCGCGAGAGATTCGCGCAGGGAACTGGCTTCGTTATTTCCGCCGCCGGAAATTCGCGTGCGCGTGGTAAAAGCCGACGGAGTCCGTTCTTTCGTTTGTCCGGCGGCGGCGCGGTTGTCGAGCGGTTCTGCGCCGTAGATGTCCCAGCTGACGACTTCATTAATTTTGTCGTAGAAGGTTTGGATTATAACCGGCTCGATAAGCTCGGCGGCGGAAATGCGGCGCGTCACGCGCAGGCGTCTGCCGTTTTCGAGCGGCGTGAAGGTAAAACTGACGCTGTCGTTGCTGCCGCCGCTGGAATTAAAGGTCAGGCTGCTGCGCTCCAGCCCGATGCGCGAGCGCAGCACGCCGCCGTCCGTCGTGCGTATGCTGCGGACGATTCCGTCGGCGACGAAATCGACTCGCGGCGCGCGCGAAGAACCGAGCGAAACGCGCTTGCCGCGGCACTCTATCGCCAGCAGGTCGGGCGGCGTCAGGCGCACCGCCAAATCAATAAAAAACTGCTGCTGCTCGCCGTACGGAACATTGCTCGTCGCTCCTTCGATAACGGAATAAAGCTTATCGCTGCTGTCGACGTCGATGCGGTAAACGCCGTTCAGCCCGGATGCCGGATGGCAGACGTTTCCGGTTATTCTTTCCCGCATTCCTTGCGCGTAAAGCGTTCCGCCGCAGCAAACGCTTAAGACTGTCAAAATTATTATCAAGCGCGCGGTTTTTCGTATCATTTCGCCCCCTGGTTAATTTAATTACACTGCTTTTGATAACTGTATTATACGCCGAGTTTGACAAATATTATACAAAAAAGGAACGCCGGAGCGAGAGACGGGACTTTAAATCGGCGGCATTCCTTTCGAAAAAGGACGACAAGTTTTAAAGTGACTTCTAACGTGGGCGCGACTTGAAGCCGCATCGAAGGCTTTCGCCGGCGCTTTTAACCGTTAAGGTACACGCTCGTCGGGTTGGATGTAGCAACCTCGGCATTCGTCCTGAAAACGAGGGCGACAAAAATAGAAATGACCGCGTTTTTCTAACCAAAAGAAATGTAGTCATTCCGGCATTCGCCCCGAAAACATTTATCATTTATCATTTATCATTTATCGAATCCGCCTGAATGATAAATGTTAAAGGTTAAGCCGAAAATCCTTTTTCAAATTTCCCCGATGTGCTACGATTGCGGCATTGGAGGAAAATTATGTATTGCAATCAAAAATATTCCGGCGCCGTCAAAGGTTTTCTGCTCGGCATTCTTTTAATGGTTTCGCTGATGTTCGTCGGCTCGAATTGGAACAAATCTCAATCGCCGAAAAACGCCGTTTCTTTCGACGAAGCCGTCCTGCGCATTAAATCGGACGATATAAAAGAAGTCAGAATCAAAAACCGGACGGCTGAGTTTTTTAAAGACGAGCGGTTTGCCTATTCGACCGAGGTTGCTTCCGACTATATGCAGGAAGCTTTGTTCGAACAAATAAGCTCGAATGGTTTAAGGGTCAGCTACGCGTCCGAGTCGTCAGCCAGCCCGTTCGGCTATTTGATTCAAATCCTGTTCTGGATGTTTTTCATCAGCCCGCCCGTCATCGTCGTTCTGCTGTTGATAATTATTAAGAAACTGGACGCCAACAGTTCAAATAAGTAAAACACGAGGGCAGGAGAAATCTTGTCCTTTTCTTTCAATGACAAACTTTTCCTCGTCCTGTATCAGCGGCGGAAAAACCGATGAGCATTTCGATTAGACAATTAACCGCGGACGATTGGCGCGAATTCTCGCAGGTTCGCCTGAAAGCGCTCAAAACCGACCCGCTCGTCTTCGGCTCAAACTACGAAAAAGAATCGCAATTTACCGAAGCCGATTGGCGCGAACGCCTGCAAGCCAACGATTCCGCCGTTTTTATGCTTTTTGCTGAGGAAACGCCAATCGGAATGACCGGCGTTTCTGTCGATCGCGACGACCCGACCGGCAAAACCGCCATTTTCTGGGGTTCGTGGCTCGAACCGCATTTTCGCGGCAAAGGCTTATCGGAGCTAATGTACAAAGCGCGCCTCGACTGGGCAAAAGCGCGCCCGACCGTCGAGCGAATAATCGTCTCGCACCGCGCCTCGAATCTCGCCTCCAAATACGCCAATCAAAAACACGGTTTCGCATACACCCGCACGCACGAAAAACTCTGGTCGGACGGCGCGACCGAAGACGAAGTCTGCTACGAGCTTTATCTGAAACCCGAACGACGATAAAAGTTTAATTTAATCAAAGGAAATCCGTTCAAAATTCGCGGGAAGTTTCAGGCGCTTTGCCGGTTTTCGCTTTTTCTGCACCGGCAGGCAGTCATTTCCAATACGCAGGCTTCTGTTTCCATCCGGCAGGCGTTCATTTCCATTCCGCATACAGTCATTTCCACTCTGCATACATCCATTCCCGTTTCGCCTACACCTGTTTCCATTCGGCAGACAGTCATTTCCATTCTGCCGACGCTCATTTCCACTCCGCCGACGGTTATTTCCAAACTGAGAAGCTAAAAACTTTGGCGACAAAATCGGCGGGAGTTCCGCCCGTTAGTGAAAATCGGGCGGGAAAGAATCGAACTTGTCTCGTCCAATGTGCTCACGACCGCATTCGCCAGGTATTTAAGAACTTTATTCATTAAAATGATGCAAATATAGCTTATCGTGCTATATTTTGATTATGAGCGTGGTTGTCTCGACTTCCGAAATTAAATTAACCAAAACCGAAGCCGGCGTTCTTCGCATCGGCGATTCGCGTGTTTCTCTGGACACGGTAATTATCGCTTTCGGTCAGGGCGCGACGCCCGAACAGATTGTCGAAGATTACGATTCGCTCGAACTCGCGGAAGTTTATGCCGCCATCAGCTATTACCTGCAAAACCGCGAAGAAGTGGAAGACTATTTAGTTCAAAGAAAAGTCCAACGCGATGAGCTTCGCCGCAAAATAGAATCACGCTCGAATCCGCAGGGAATCCGCGAAAAACTTCTCGCTCGCCGCCGAAAATCTTTATGATTCGCTTTCTTTCCGACGAAGATTTCAACCGCCGAATCCTGCGCGGTCTGCGTCGTCGCCTGCCCGCGCTCGAACTCGTCCGCGTGCAGGATGTCGGATTAATCACTCGACCCGACACGGAAGTTCTGGAATGGGCGGCAAAAGAAAACCACGTTCTCTTAACGCACGACGTTACGACTATGAGCAAACACGCCTTCGACCGCGTAAATCAAGGCTTGCCGATGCCGGGCGTCATCGAAGTTTCCCAACTCGTTCCCATCGGCGAGGCAATCGAAGAATTAATCTTAATCGCCGAATGCAGCCTCGAAAACGAATGGCAAAATCAAGTTATTTTCCTGCCGCTTAAGAGCTAATCTAAAACTTGGCGACAAGTTTTGCCGGGAGTTCCGCCCGTCAAGCAAAATCGGGCGGGAAAGAGTCGAACTTGTCTCGTCCAATGTACTCACGACGGCATTCGCCAAAAATTAAATTAAAATCCTGAAAGGAATTGCGGGCGCGCAGGAATTAAAAAATGTTGACTTGTCCGGAGTTCTTAATGCAAGATGTTTGTATCGAAAACTCCCTTGATATTTATTTGAAATTCTTCAGATAAATATTTTTCATACACGCAACCTGTTAAGAAATTTTAGGAGATTAAGATGAAAACTTTACGAAAGATTATTCCGACGAATAAATATTTGGCAACAGCGCTGATTTTCCTGATGCTGATTTCATCAGCCGGCGTTTTGATTTCATTTGCGAAACGAACCGAGAAAAAATCGGATACCTGCGATTGGTATCAACAGCGCACCTATTACACGGATGCTTCGCATACTACTTATACGGGAATGCGAATCTGGTTTTGCGACGGCTATATCGGTCAAGCCGGAACGATAACCGCGTTTTATATAAACTCTACTTGCGAGTGCGACCCGCAATAGCTTAAATCATCAAAAAGAGAAGCTTGATATTTAAAAAGCTTTTTTATCTTCGGGCGGCAGGGATTTTATTTTCTCTGCCGTTTTTTACTCGACGTATAATTCAAATCTCAAAATTCGAGAATATAGAATAAGTCCGTCAAACGATAGTTTACAAACTTATTCTATATTCTTATTTAAATCTCAACCTTCTCAATCACGCCGACCCAATGTCCGGCGTCCAGTGTGCCGCCCGCGAATTCCGAGACGAGTGTAAACACCTGGTCGGAGAATCCGCCGACGTTGAGGATGTCGGCGCGTTCGCTGGCTTGCGTGTGGGCGTAAGGCTGGATGTCGATGCAGACGAGTTTGGCGTCCGCGTTGCGGGACTTGAACGCGTTCCATTGAATCATCGTCTGCGTTCCGCTGTGCGACGAACGGGTTGTATCGACCCACGATTCGTTGTCCGAAACGTAAATCACGACGTCGCCGTGAGCTTTTTTGGCGTTCAGCGAGACGAGCGGCGCGGAGCAGTTGGTTCCGCCCGCAGGCAGCTTCGCCAGCTTCTGCGCGTTGGTCATCACCGAATCGCGCGGGTTCAAATCCGCCGGCACGATGTGGTCGCTGAACGGGATGACTTCCGCCGAAGGGTTTTTGCGCAGGATTGCCGCCGCGACCAGCGCCGCCGCGTCGAGGCAGCGAACGGTCGAAGTCGCGCCTTTGCGATAGCCCGTCACCGCCGAGTGCATCGAGCCTGAAATGTCGGGGAAAACGTAAACTTTTCCTTTGATTTCCGGCACGTTTTCGGTGGCGATTTCCATTGCGTCCTGCAACGCTTCGGTGATGGCGCGCGGGATTGCGCGATTTTGCGAAGCCGCCGTGAACGCGACCAGCAGTTGGTACGGAAACACCCGCGCGCGGCGAATCGCTTCGCGGTCGCGCAGGCGATTGGCGATGATTTCAACCATTTCCGCGTCACTGAAAACGCCGTGGCGCTGGAAAGTGTTGAGATTCATACGCGTCATCTGCCAGCCCGCATTGCGCGCGATTTGCGTCCATTCACGGGTGCTGATGGGCAGCGCCGCCAGCATTTGGAATGGCACGTCCGGCACTTCCAGCCTGTCGCCGCTTTTGAAACGCTCGAAGGCTTTGACGATTTCCGGCAGCTTGTCGGCGTCGATGTCGCGCCCGATAAAGTAGCCGTAAAGCGCTTCTTTTTCGGCGTCCGAAGGCTTCGGGTGAACCATTTTCAGAACGTCGGCAAACGACGGCTGCGCGCCGATTGATTGTTTGAAAATCTGTTCCGGCGGGCGGTTTTCGAACCATTCGCGCACGAGGCGTTTCGGCAGCGAGCCGAGCGATTTTCTGCCCGTCGCGCCCGAACGCATTATCTGCACGAAGTTGCGGAGCATTTTTCCGTTGTCAATCACGCGCGGAAAGACTTTTTCCAAAAGAGCTTTGTCCTTCGAAGCCAGAATCGCCGCGAGCAGTGCGGGCATATCTTTCATAAAGCCTTTTTCGCGGGCAAAGACGGCGGTTTTCGCCACAAATTCGGCGTCCGTTTCATTTGCCAGCGCGAGAATTTTCTCAAGCTGCTCGCCGGCGTCGGCGTAGAAAGTGTGGTTAAAACAGCCCGTCGCCGCGTATTGCGCCAGCGCCTGTTTCGGCGTGAGCTTGTAAGCCAGCCCGCCGGCTTCATTGACAGCGTCAGCCTTCGGCGTGAACAAGCCTTTGACGGTTTGAAATAGATTTTTATTTGCCATAATTCCTCCTCTGTGAAAATTACGAATTACGAATATCGGAAATCTTTCTCCAATTCGTAATTCGTAATTCGTAATTCGTCTTTGAATAAATCGGGTGACAAAATCGAAAAGACTTTTGCGCGTGAACAGTTTAGGAACACCGGAGTTATCCGACTCCGCGAGGCGCGAGCGTGGTTTTTAGCCACTGGAGGATGTAGTCCGTTTCAGCATTCACCCGAAAATTGAAGAAGCGACGAGTTTCGGAAAGGCATTAGCGTCCGAAGTTTCGGTCGGAGCCGCAAAAGCAATCTGCTTTTGTTTTGGTGTTCGTAATGTAGTCTTTCCGGCATTTGCCGCTTCGGATTTGAAAAGCGATGACAAGAATTTGAGAAACTTTTTTTTGCCGCGTTTACCGTTTCGCCACGTTTCAAGTTTATTGAAACGGCAGGATTCGAACCTGCAAAGTCTGTTAAGACCGCAATTTGCTATGTAGTTCCTCAGGCATTCACCGCAAATATATGAAAACTTGAGCAGCGACAAAGTTTTGACCGAAATACTACCGCTCGACCGTTGAGCTACGCTTTGCCGGAGCAAAACGGCAGGATTCGAACCTGCATCCCGTAGATTATGAATCTATGTAGTTTCAGCCGCATTCGCTGCAAAATGAAATGCGACGACAAAATCGAAAAGACGTTTTCCGCGCTCTACTCCTGAGCTACGTCCCGGCAGAAAAAATTCGGAACGGTCGGATTTGCACCGACGACCTCGTCGTTATCAGCGATGTAGTCCTTCCAGCATTCGTCGCAAAATTAATGAAAATAAGCTGGCTTTCGACGTTTGCGGGAAAATCGAAAGCTTAAAATAAATTGTCGTTCAGTCGCATTTGAGTTATAAAATTAGTAAATCGTATCAAGGAGCAAAATTTATGTGTCTCGACGGCGACGACTGCAACAACGAAAAGGGAACTGACCGGCGAGCTTTTCTGACCGGCGCGGCGGCATTTGTCGGTCTTGCCGCGCTCGAAGCCGGGGCGCAAGCGCTTCCGACCAAAGAACAAATCGTCACCAGAGTGCTCGACGACCCGAAAATCGAGCACGGAAAAGTCGTCTTCAAACACGGCGGCAAAGAAACGATTGACGGTTATCTCGCGCGCCCGAAAGCCGCCGGCGTTTATCCGGCGGTGATTGTTATCAAATAACCGCGGCTTTTAAACAAAAAATCCGGCAATTCGCGGCGGAAAGAATCGAACTTTTCGTCTAACAATTATCGGTCGTTTGCTCTGCCATTGAGCTGCGCCGCGAAAAATTGGCAGGTCGGGTGGGATTTGAACCCACGATTTACGGATTAAAAGTCCGTTGCCTTGAGCCAGACTTAGCTACCGACCTATCTTGATTTTCGATTTTCCATTGGGTAAGAAGTTTTATTCCAATCGAAAATCGAAAATAAATTTGGCTCCGGGACAGAGACTCGAACTCTGAACTTCCTGCTTAACAGGCAGGCACTCTTACCGATTGAGTTATCCCGGAAAAGAATTTTCGTTTCACCAATCGCCAATCGAAAATTGCGGCGATGGTAGGCAAACGCGGCGGGAAAATCGCTTTAGCGGACAAAAGACAAATGTGTTTGTTGCAAACAAAAGAAGGGAATTTTCAGCATTCTTTTGTCCTGGCAAACTTTCTCGCCCGCGTTTGTTTTGGAAAGACTTTTAAGAAAAATGATTGCGGAGACAGGATTCGAACCTGTGATGGACGGTTTATGAGACCGTTGCTTTAGCCGGCTAAGCTACTCCGCCGTGCGAAAGGCGAAAGGCTGAAGGCGAAAGGCGAAAGTTAAACAAGGAATTTATCCTTTTGCCCTTCGCTTTTCGCCTTTAAAAGTGGAGGCTATCGTGGGACTCGAACCCACAACCGACTGCTTACAAGGCAGTTGCTCTTTTTACCATTTGAGCTAGATAGCCGCGTTCGTTGATTGATAGCCAATGAAGGACTCGAACCTTCGACATTCTGTTTGTAAGACAGAGGCTCTGCCGCTGAGCTAATTGGCTTCGTCAAGGCGAAAGGACAAAGGCGAAGGGAGAAAGGATAAAATTATTTTGTCTTTCGCCCTCAGCCTTTCGCCTTGAATTTGGTGGACGGTGTTGGTATCGCGCCAACGTCTCGACGTTTTCAGCGTCGCGCTAATCTGCCTCAGCTAACCGTCCTTGAAATTAACCGGCGGCGCTTTTCGCTTTTGCCCGCGCTTTCGGTTTCGCGGCTTTGCGCTGCTCGATTGATTCGGCTTCAATCTCCAAGGCGTCCCGCACCGTGTTGACTATTTCGGCGATGCGGCGGATTTTGTAAAGACTGTTTGTGCGGTCTGCTTTCGTCTCCATATTGAAATCAAAAGAAACGACCCGGTAGCAGTCGCCCAGGCTCAATTCAATCTTTCCCCATTTCCAGTCGTTTTCGTTTTCATTCGGAATCTCGCGCGTGTCCTCGACGATGCCGATGGCGAAAGCCCGCAGGTCCAGGTCACGGTTGAGAAAAATTCGTTTGCGCACGTGATATTTGGCGCGTTGTTTTTGGCTCATTATCTTTTCCTTGCTGCTGCCGGACTCGTCTGAAATAAATTGTTTTTTTGTGGAAAATTAATTGATTTCAGACAGCCTTAAGCAAAATTAAAAATTCATATCTTCATGGCTTTGTCCTCCTGAGCATTTAATTTCAAACATAATTTTTCCTCCGCGTAAATTAAAAAATGGCGGGGTCGGACGGACTCGAACCGACATCGTCCTGGCTGACAACCAGGTGCATACACCTTTCTGCCACAACCCCGTTCGGGATTTTCGATTCAGCATTTGCGATTTTCGATTGGAATCGGAAATAAATTTAAAATCCTTATCCAATCGTAAATGCCGAATCGAAAATCGTAAATGTTTTTGGGTGGACTAACGAGATTTGCACTCGCATCCTTCGCTTTCACAGAACGACGCTTTGCTGGTTAAGCTACAGTCCACATAGAAATTTTCGAATTGAAACCACAAAAATTACAGAGATTCGCACCGTATCGTGTAATTCCGGCGGCATTTGTTTCAAAATTGTCCGGGCGACAAAAGAGAAGCGACCGTTTAAATTACTGAGCTATATTTGCCGCCGGCGCAAATAGTTGGAATCGAACCAACGACCTTTGATTTTTCAATCAACGCTCTATCCGATGTAGTCGGCTTCGGCATTCGCCCGAAAGCAGAAATGATTGGACGACAAAAATCGAAATGACGTGCTTGTTTTACAGACAAAATGTAGTCATTTGCGGCATTCGCCCGAAAATTTGGCGGAGAGAACAGGACTTGAACCTGCACGAGGAAGAAATTTCCTCGACGGTTTAGCAAACCGTTACGGCTACCGTTTCGTCATCTCTCCGAATTTGAAAAAGTTTGGAGCGGGCAATCGGATTCGAACCGATGAAAAAAGCTTTTGCAGAGCTTCGCCTTAAACCGCTTGGCTATACCCGCGAACGAATTTGAAACTTCAGATTTCAAATTTCGGATTTTTGACGAGGACGACGGGATTTGAACCCGCAATCTCCAACTTGAAGGGCTGGCGGCTTAGCCGGTTTGCCTACGTCCTCAAATGCGCGCGGAAAGATTTGAACTTTCACTGAACGATTCTTAAGACCGTCGCCTCTGCCGTTGGGCTACACGCGCTCGAAAATTTTCGATTTTCGATTCGATAAGGATTAAAAAATAAAATTCCGATTCCTGAAATCTAAAATCGAAAATCAATTTGGTGGACTGAAAGGGATTCAAACCCTTACGAGAAGTTTGCAGGACTTCTATGCTCTCAATTACATCATCAGCCCGAAAATTGATACCGACGGTGAGATTCGAACTCACATAAACGAGTTTCTAAGACTCGCGCCTTTGCCGTTTAGACCACGTCGGCATAAAAATCTGAAATTACAAATCTCGGATTTCAAATTGAATTTGGTCTGGGCGGCAGGATTCGAACCTGCGAACACGTGTTTCCAAAACACGCCCGTCTAGCCATCTGCGGAACGCCCAGAAAAATTGGCTTCGGGGAAAGGATTTGAACCTCTGTTTCCTGATTCAAAGTCAGGCGTCCTGCCGGTTGGACGACCCCGAAATGTTTTAAGTAAAAAGGCAAAAGTAAAAAGGCAAAAATGGAACGTTTCAAAGAATTTTAATCATTCGGCAATGATTTTGCCTTTTTACTTTTGCCTTTTGCCTTACAAATTGGAGGCTCCGGTGCGACTCGAACGCACAACCTCAGGTTTCGTAGACCTGCGCTCTGATTCCATTGAGCTACGGAGCCGAAAATCGAAAGAGGACGAGAGAATTCGAACCTCCAACCTGTTCGGTCGCGGGCGGACGCCTCTAAATCCGTTGACCTGCGACCCTGAGTTTTGGCGGAAGACACAGGACTCGAACCCGTATGCGATTGCTCGCGGCAGTTTTCAAAACTGCTGCCACACCGATTTGGCTTGCCTTCCGAAAAGTTTGTGAGAGGTGAGGAAAAAAGTGTTTATTTTTACTCTTTGCCGGAAATTAAAATTGGCAGGCGCGCTCCGATTTGAACGGAGAATTCCGGTTTTGGAGACCGACGTTTTGCCGTTTAAACTGCGCGCCTGAAATTTTGGAGTGAGCGACGGGAATCGAACCCGCAACATTCGGTTTGGAAGACCGACACTCAGCCGTTTGAGTTTCGCTCACAAAAATTGATGCATCAGGAAGGACTCGAACCTTCACGGTTGCGAAAGCCACAGTTTTACAGACTGCTTGCCTTTCCAAAGCGGCGACTGATGCGTGAAAACTTTTCAAAAATCTGGTATAAAAACAGGTGAAGGCAGACGGTTAGACACACGAAGGCGCAAAAATGCCCGAGTGCGGCAGCCAAGATTGGTTTCTTTCACGACACTCGCCAAAGTTACCGAAAGAATCAATCTTACCCTTCTGCCTTCACCTTTTAAAAAATTGCTTCAATTGTCAAAGAACCTCGAAAAAAACGAGAAAGGAGCGGCAACTTTTAAGTCTCCCAGAGAAACTTGCGTTACCGCTCCTAAAACAAAATCGAGTTTTATAAAACTCTTAAATTTTTTCTGCTTTGGGAGCGGAAACGAAGCCGCTCCCGCTTTTTAAATCTTCCTGCCGAGACGGTCTAAGCCGTCCGGTTTCGGTTGATAACTTGAATTTTCAAAACTGACACACAATCCGACTCTCGACAGGCTGCCGCTAAACCGCATTTCACACGCGGCGGGCGAGCCAATCGTTCTCTGGTTTGTATGTATCCAATTCTGCGTCATCAAAATATCTCCAAAAAAATTCGTTCGCCTTTCAGCAAACAGTTGAAAGTTTTAGCACGACTAAAAATCGCTTGTCAAGAGTTTTTTGTAAAATTTTTTCAGAATTTAAAAAATTTCTCAAAAATGCCGAAACCCTTTCGGCTCTGAAAGCGCGCTTTCAGAGCCGAAAGTAAGCTCAATCATTTCCGCATTTACGGTCGCTTTTCCGATACATCCGAATTTGAAGTTTTTCAACGCTTTTTCCAACTGAAAATTTTTTTTCGGATTCGCCGTAAAAAGCAGCTCAAAATCTTCGCCGCCGTTCAAAACCAAATCCAATTCTTCCGAAATCCGTTTTTCTTCACTTTGCGTCTTTGCCGCTTTGCGTCTTTGCGTTAAAATTTTCTTCAAATTTTCGTCAAACGGAATTTTACCCGCAAAAATTTTCGCGCCGATTTTGCTCTCACGACACAAATGCGCCAAATCCGAAGAAAGTCCGTCGCTCAAATCAATCATCGCCGTCGCCAGATTTTTCGCGCCTAAAATTTGCCCGATTTCCGTCTGCGGATTCGGCTGCAACTGTCGCAAAAGCAGTTTTTGTAAAAAACTCTTTGAGCGTTGTTCGTATCTTTCGCCCGCTTCCAAAAGCTTCAAGCCAGCCGCCGCGCCGCCTAAAGTTCCGGTCACAAAAATCAAATCGCCGCTTTTCGCGCCCGAACGTAAAACGGCTTTTCCTTTCCTCGTCTCGCCCGCGACAATCGAATCAATCACGATTTTATCCGGCGTTTTGGAAACGTCGCCGCCGATAAGCCCGACCTCAAATTTTTTCGCCAGTTGAAACCAGCCTTTGTAAAACTCGTCGACAAAATCCGTTTTCCAGATTTTTTCGGGAATTCCAATCGAAAGCATTGCCCAGACGGGTCTTGCGCCCATCGCCGCGACATCCGAAAGCGAAACCGCCAGCGCCTTGTGCCCGATAAATTCCGGCGTCGTCCATCGGAGCCGGAAATCGACGTCTTCGACCAGCAAATCCGCCGTAATCACCAAATCCGTTTTCGCGTCTTTCGAAATCACGGCGCAATCGTCGCCGATTCCGGTTTTTACCGAATGCGCTCGCGCGCGGCGACGAATCTTTTCGATGAAATCAAATTCGCTTTTCATTCCGGAATCAATCTTAAAGCTAAACGCGAAATGCTCAAAGCTAAATAATTGTATTGACTAGCGTTTGCAATTCGGATTAGAATTGCAGCGACAGCATTTTCTATCTGCGAGGCACTTATGGGTTATCCAGCGACCGTCATACCGGAAAAAATTTTCTTCAAAATCGGGGAAGTTTGCGATTTAGTCGGCGTTCAGGCGCACGTCCTGCGCTATTGGGAAACGGAGTTTCCGATGCTTTCCCCGCAAAAAAACCGTTCGGGACAAAGGACTTATCGTCGCCGCGACGTGGAAATCGCGCTGCGCATCAAAGAGCTTCTTTACGACGAGCTTTTCACGATCGCGGGCGCGAAAAAGAAACTGCAAACCGAGCTGCGCGAAGCCAGCCGCCTGAAAATCGTCCATCCGAACGAGCCGCGCGAAACTTATATTCAACCCGTTCAGGCGCCGCAGTCGGTCGAAGAAGATTTTGAAGACGAACCGTTTGAAGAAGAATTTGAGGAAGCCGCCGCGACTGATTTTTCGCCGGTCGAGGAGCCGGTCGAATTAAATTCCGAGCGCCGCGAAGCCTTAAAATCGCTCGCCTCGCAACTGCTGGAACTGCGCGAGATGCTCAAAGTCAGCCAGACGGCGGACGAGAATTTCCATCTAAGAAAATACTGAGTTTGACAAATCGCGGTTTGATTTCTACTCTAATAATTCACTTATCGGGATGTAGCGCAGCCTGGTAGCGCGTTCGCTTGGGGTGCGAAAGGTCGTGAGTTCGAATCTCGCCATCCCGATTTATCAAAATAAAAAGGGCTTTCATTTTGAGAGCTCTTTTTATTTTCTACCTATTTTCTTCTCGTTCTTCACGTGGAGTTTCTTCGACAACCACGATTTCTTCCGCCGGTTTAGCGCCGCCGTGGACTCTGTCTCTCATTCGCAAAACCAGAAACTGGTTGAAGAAAATGCCGACGGCAGCGACGATGCAGAGCAGAACGCCGAGTATGCCGTAACCGAAAAGGCTTTCGGGAGTTAAATTGTTTTGTTTCGCATAGCTTACATAAACCTCGTTGAGCCACCAGGTTCTGACCAATACGAAAATCGAAAAAAACAAAAACGCCAGCCATAAAGCCCAGCCGCGGCGTTTAAGCCACAGAACGACGTTTGCCGAAATCAGCAGGGTGAGCGAGAAAATCCAAAGTCCCGTCCAATAAATGCCTGCATAAGCAAGAAAGCTTTCGGCAATATCTTTGGGGGCGAAACCGATGCTTTGCAGCTGCGCGTAGGAAAGATACGTCAAAACGCCCATTGCCGCGAGCGCAACGGCGAAAAGAATCAGGAAAATTTTTGTCCACATGGCTTAAACTTGTAACACAAAGGCAAAAAAAAGTTAAGAGTCGAAAATATTTATTCGACTCTTAACTGATTTTTCCGTCGCCCAAACACTTAGCGGTTCGGCTGAATTGTAATGTAGTTCGTCTGACCGCCGCGTGAAATCAAAAGCAGAACCGGTCGGTCGCCGGATTTTTCGAGCGCGGATTTCACGTCTTCAAACGTTTCGACTTCCTGCCGGTTGACCTCCATCAGCACGTCGCCGCGCTGGACGCCTTTTTCCGCCGCCGCGCCGTTCGGGTCAACGCCCGTAATCAGCATTCCTCTGGTGTCGGGAATTTTTAAGCGTTTTGCCATCTCCGGCGTGAGCGGTTGTAAATCGAGTCCGAGCTTGCCGCCTTCCGCCGATTTTTCCGGTTCTTTTTCGGTTTCTTCGGAATTCGTCGAGTTTGCCGCGTCTTCCGATTTTAGCTCGTCTAAAGTCGCTTTGACCTGTTGCTCGCCGCCGCTGCGGACGACGGTCAGATTGATTTCCGTGCCGGGCAGAGTGCCGGCGACGCGATTGCGCAGGATGTTGCTGTCCTCGACCTTTTCGCCGTTGATGGCGACGATGACGTCGCCGCGCTTGATGCCGGCTTTCTCCGCCGCGCTGCCCGCTGCCACGCCGCCGACCAGAACGCCTTTAGTGTCTTTCAAACCGAGCGCTTCCTTCATTTCCTCAGTCGGATTTTGAATGCTGATGCCGAGCTTTCCGCGCCGGACTTTGCCTTCTTTAACGAGCTGTTCCATCACGGATTTCGCCATATTCGAAGGAATCGAAAAACCGATGCCGATGTTTCCGCCGGCGCCGCCGGGCACGGCGAGAATCTGCGAGTTGATGCCGATCAGGTCGCCGCTCAGGTTGACCAGCGCGCCGCCGGAATTGCCGCGATTAATCGGCGCGTCGATTTGCAGAAAATCTTCGAAGCTGCCGTCGCTGATGCCGGTTCGCCGACCTTTCGCGCTGACGATTCCCGCCGTCACCGTCTGACCGATGCCGAGCGGATTGCCGATGGCGAGAATGATGTCGCCGACGCGCACCTTGTCCGAATCGCCGAGATTTAAAAACGGCAGATTCTGCGCTTCGATTTTGACGACGGCTAAATCGCTCAGAGGGTCGGTGCCGATGACTTTGGCGTCGTAAGTGCGGTTGTCGTTCAGTTCGATGCGGATTTTGTCCGCGCCTTCGATAACGTGATTGTTGGTCAGAATCGTTCCGTCGGCGCTGACGATAACGCCCGAACCGATGCCGCGCTGCGGTCGCTGCGGCTGCTGTTGCTGCGGTTGTTGCGGAATCAAATCCCGGAACGGATTGTCGAGAAAGGGAACTTCGCGCTGCTGCGAAGGCTTGGCTCTTTGTTCGATTGTGACCATCACCACCGCCGGCGCGACGTGGTCAACCACATCGGCATAAGTCGTCCGCGAGCCGTCGCCGACGATAGTCGCTTGCGGCACTTGCGGCTGAATTTGCGTCGGCGCGCTCGGAATTTCTTCCGCCACGTTCGATTTGCAGCCGTTCAGCGTGAAAAATGAAAGCGTGACGAACGTAAAAATTAGAAATAATTTGTTTGGTCTGAACATTTTAACCTCTCAATCTTTCAAAATAAGCTTATATGAATTTTACTTCAAAGCAGAAAAATATTGAAAGCGTGAAATACTTTTGAATTTACTGAATTTGTTACGAGAAACAAACCGCTTTTGTTCAGGGCAATTTGAAAAAAAGTCTCGAAAAACCCAAATCTTTATAAACTTTTTATAAACTTCGCCGCCGGAGAAAATTCAAAGGGTTTGGGAACGCTTTGCACGACTTGAAAAGCCTTTCGAATGACATTTCAAGCCCGCTGAATGACTCGAACGGCTCGTTGAACGGGTTGATTGTCTGTTGAACGAGTCGAACTGTTCGTTGAACGACTTGAAGATGGCTTTGAATGACTGTCAAAGCGCATTGATTGTCTTAAAAAGTCGATTGTTTGACCGAAACCGCCTCGTATCCGCTTTTTTCACGTGATTTCACAGTTAACACTATTTTCCGCGAACTCTCGGCGCGTCGTTTTGAAAGATGTAAGCGAGCGATTTATAGACGAGCTTGGCGCAGAGGAAAGCGGGCGCGTCGGAATTGTCGGTTTTGGAAAATTCGACCAAATCCATCCCGATAATGCGCTTTTTCGCGGCGAGCTTGCGTATCAGCGTGAGGGTTTCATACCAGCCGAGACCGCCGGGTTCGGGAGTTCCGGTCGTCGGCACGAGGCTCGGGTCGAGCCCGTCGATATCAATCGTCAGATAAACATTTTCGGTCAGCGAATTGACCGCATCGTCAATCCAATCCGTGCGTCCGACTACGTCTTTCGCCCAGAAAATTTTGGTCGGCAAGCCGGAATCGAGCGAACGCGCCTCGTCGGCGGAAATCGAGCGAATGCCGACCTGCACGGACGGAATGCGCAAATCCTTGACGACGCGAGCCATAATCGACGCGTGCGAGTGCGGCGTGCCGTCGTATTCGTCCCGCAAATCGGCGTGCGCGTCAATCTGCAAAATCGAGAGATTATGGAATTTTTCGGCGTGCGCGCGAATAACCGGCGCGGAAACGGAATGCTCGCCGCCGAGCATACACAAAAATTTATCTTCTTTGAGCAGTTCTCTGGTGCGCTCGTAAAGCGCGTTCATCATCGCTTCGGGCGTCGCGCGCGGCGCGAATTCTTCGAGCGTGTGAATGCCGAGCTTGTAAACTTCCGCGTCGGTTTCCTCGTCGTAAAGCTCCATATTGCGCGAAGCCTCGACAATCGCCATCGCGCCCGCTTCCGTGCCCGTGCCGTATGAAACCGTGCCTTCGTAAGCGACCGGCAGCACGAGAATCCGCGCCGCCTCGAAGCCGGAAAATTCTTCTTCGGCAATGCCGCCGAAGTTCATCGGTAAATTCGCTGATTCGCTCATATCATTTATCATTTATCGTTTATCGTTTATCGTTTATCGTTTCTTAATTCTTCTGATAAATGATAAATGATAAATGTTGAATGTTAAGGAATATCAATTCCCAAGTCCTTACCGGCAAACGTAAAGCTCGGACGCTTGCGACCTTTCATATATTTTGCCGCCGTCTGCGAGAGCGCCGTGACCAGCATCGGAACGGCGATTGACGGGTCGCTGGCGACGTAAGCGGTCGTCGCGTTTTTCAATAATTTCCCGAAAACCTGCGTGTGATTTCCGCTGATGGAAGGCGTGCGAACGTCGAGCGGCGAGGCGTCGGTCGTGACCGAAATCGCGTATTTGTGACCGCGCACGTTCGTCCGCGTGATATACGAGGAAAGCTCGGCGACGTTGACCATATTCTGGCTGCAAATGCTGCCCAGAGTAATGATGCCGGAATTGCGCGTGCGCTGCGTAATCTGCATCATCTCCATCGTGTCCTGAACCGAATCGAAAATAAGCTGGATTTTTTTCTCGAAGCGCGCGCGGGCGATGCCGACGCTCAATTCCGAGCCGAGCAAATCGGGACAGAAAACCGGCACGCGCGATTTGTAAGCGGCGGTTAAGATGCCGTCTTCGTGGGCGATTTCCGCCAATTCGCGTCCGAGCAGGTGCAGAAATTCACGCACCGAATACGGTCGCGACAATTCAAATTGATTGATGACGCTGCCGATCCATTCGTCGGCTTCGCGAAACTCGTCCTGATTGACCAGCACGTCGCCCATTCGATATATTTCCGACGATTCCAGCTCCTCGTCCGACATCGAAGGATGCGCCTGGTAATGATTGCGTCCGAGCGTTTCGTGGATGTCGTGAAAAATAACCGTGCCCGACAGAACCAGCACGTCGACGAAACGGTTTTTGATAACGTAAGCCAGCAGCCGGCGCATACCCGATGGAATCAAATTTCCCGAACCGCACAGATAAATCGTCGAGTTGTCGTCGAGCATATCGAGCCAGATGCGGTGCGCTTCGGCAAGCTGTTTCGCGCCGAAACCCGCGCCTTCCATTTTTTCCAGCAGTCCGGCGACCGAGCGGTCGCGGTCCACCGGAATCGGTCGGGTCGGGACGGTTAAGAATTTTGAAGTCTTCGGTTTACGTTGGGTTGCCATAGATTCTCCGATAATAAATTTTTGTAAAAACTAAACAGATACTTTTTCAGCCGTGTAGAACTCTAAATAATTGCAATGCGGGCAGCGAAAGGCGCGGACGGTTAATGCCAGGCGGTTTTTCGTTTTGAGCCCGCTCCAAAACGATTCTTCCGGCACGCCTTCGACCCAGACGGATTCCATTTTTATCTGGTAATCTCCGCGGTCAACTACAAAGCCTTCCTGCATTGAACTCCGGCATTTCGGACAAATTATCTCGACAGTCATAAAAGCTACGAGTTTTCATTTTCGTTCGGCAAAAGATAGGTGTAGGAATTGATTTTGCTTTCGTAAAATTCCATTAATTCATTGCCTTCTTTCATCGAAATCTCACCGTCTTTAATTCTTTTCATCACGATGCGGCGGAAGCCGTCGTGCATCTGTCCGGCTTCAAAGCGCGCCGAGAGCAGCGAATCGCCGAGCGTCGCGCCCTGTATAACTTTTTTAATGATGAAACCGCCCTCGTCGATATGAATATGCGCTTCGTGCGGCACGCCGAACAGATTATGATTATTGCCCATTACTTCCTGATACGCGCCGACCAGCATCATCGACAGATAATACGGTTCGCCTGCTACTAACTTGTGCAATTCCAAAACCGGCTTGACGTCGTGCAAATCCACGAACTTTTCGACCACGCCGTCCGAATCGCAGGTTATATCACATAGCGTAGCATATTCCGTCGGCTTTTTGTTGAGTTTGTGGATTGGAATAATCGGGAAAAGCTGCTCCAAAGCCCAGTTGTCCGGCATCGAGCGAAAGACGGAAAAGTTTGCCAGATATTTTGCGCAGAGCAGCTTGCGCAAATCGTCAAACTCCTCAGATACATACTTTTTCTGCTGTGCAAACTGGTCGGCGCGCTCGCAGATGTCCCAGAACAAAACCTCGCCCTTACCACGGTCTTCGAGCGAAATCAAGCCGAGGTTAAACATCGTAAACAGTTCTTCGCGGTTTTCGAGAGCGTCGTGATAATACTCTTGATAATTTTTGCCGGTTAAAGTTTCGCGCAAATCGAAAAGCTCTTTGACGACCTGCGGATCGTCCACGTTGACTTTTATCGGATCGGCGATGTCTTCGACGACGGTTTCGATTTCGTCCTGAATGTTCGTTACTAAAATTGCGTGGTAAGCCGAAAGATAACGACCGGATTCCTGAATAATCGTCGGATGCGGGACATTTTCATCATCGCAAACCTGCTTAATGACATAAATTACGTCATTAGCGAATTCCTGCGCGTTATAATTCGCCGAACTCTCGAAAGACGTTTTCGAGCCGTCGTAATCAACTGCCATTCCGCCGCCGACGTCGAGAAATTCAACCGGAATTTCCATCTTCCGGATTTTCGCGTAAGTGCGGGCGGCTTCCTTCATCGCGTTTTTAATGCGCTTAATGTCTGTGAGCTGCGAACCGATATGAAAATGCAGCAGCTTGAGCATATCAATGCGTCCGGCTTCTTGAAGGCGACGAATAACTTCTAAAATCTCCGTTGTGGTCAAACCGAACTTTGCCGCTTCGCCGCCGCTTTTTTCCCATTTGCCTGAACCTTTTGAATAAAGCTTGACGCGCACGCCGACCATCGGCAGTTTCGCTTCCGGGTTTTC
>DASVRT010000028.1:0-11039 GCA_036388475.1 Pyrinomonadaceae bacterium
CGGCTTTAAAGCGTTTAATATGAAGAAATTTCGCCCGCTTCTCAAAGCAATGCGGATTGACCGCTTCGGCTTCGACGTGGAATTTTTATTCGTCGCCAACTATCACAAGCTGCGTCTAAAGGAAATTCCCGTGCGCTGGAACAACGTCGAAGGCTCAAAGGTCAGCGTCGTCCGCGACACGCGCCGGATGATGACGGAATTAAACCAGATTCGCCGCAACGCCAAACGCGGCGTTTACGACATAAAAGAAATGATGAAGGCGGAACGATGAATTTGAAATATGAAATATGCAATTCATCGCTCCGCCTTCATCATTTCGCGTTCACGCATTTTCTTTGTCTTTGTAGTGAAATAAATTAAAATAAATTTATGACTGCTAAACTGAATGTCAATATCGACCACGTCGCCACCGTCCGCGAGGCGCGCAAAACCATCGAGCCGAGCATTGTCGCCGCCGCCGTCATTTGCGAAAAAGCCGGCGCGCACGGTATCACGGTTCACATCCGGCAAGACCGTCGCCATATCCAGGACCGCGACATACGCCTTCTGCGTGAAGCCGTGACGTCTTATTTGAATGTCGAGATGGCGACGTCGCCGGAGATGCTTTCGATAGCCGTCGCAACGCTTCCCGACGCAGTTTCGCTCGTGCCGGAAAACCGCGCGGAAATCACGACCGAAGGCGGGCTGAACGTAGAAAATAATATTGAAAACGTCCGTCAGGCGGTCGATAAATTGCGCGAAGCCGGTATTTTTACGAGCATTTTTATCGACCCGGATTTAAAGCAAATCGAAGCCGCGCATCGCGCCGGCGCGCAGCAAATCGAAATCTGCACCGCCGAATACGCCGAAATGACGCTCGGCGCAAAATCCGCGCACGGCGAAGGCTTGGAGCGCGCTAAAGCCGAGCTCGAACGTATCAAACGCGCCGCCCAGCACGCGCACGAACTCGGCTTGGTCGTCGCCGCCGGACACGGCTTAACGTATCGAAACATCGGCGCGCTGGCGCAAATGAGAGAGATTTCCGAATTCAACATCGGTCACAATATCGTTTCGCGCTCTATTTTCGTCGGATTGGAACAAGCCGTCAGAGAGATGATTGCGGCGATTCTTCAGGCATAAGAAAAAAAAACGACGAAAAACATACACTTTAATATCCGCTTTTGCCTGACGTTTTTGCGACAAATTTCAGTAGAAAAATATTTCAGCATTTTGTTTAATTATTTAATACGACATAATTCGGCTTAAATTAAAGTTATACGCCGGTTTGTCTCAGAAATTTAATTTGCTTAATATCTGAAAGGTGAAGCTCAATGCGGTGGTTATTTCTTTCGTCGTGGTTATTTCTTTCGTTGGCAATCCCAATCGCCGTTGCCTGGCTTAACGGAAGTACTTATACCTTTGCCTTCAGCGTTTTTACCGTTGGCGTCGTTCTCTATTTCACCAACATTTTTTTGATTCGATACTTCATAAAAAGGCGAGCGCTACTCAGTCTTAAGGATGCCTCAGGGGAAACAATTGCTGGAACCGGAATAATTCCTAAATGGGTGTCAGCTTTGGGGCTTGTCGGGCTGGGCTTTATTCCATCAAGCTTGATTGTAGCCCTATTTTTATGGTTGGGAATCATCAATAAAGCTCTATAAAAAAATAAGATTCCCGGATTTCATCAGACTGGTTTTAAAACTTCCAGCATTTGCGCGTGAATCAAGCCGTTGCTGGCGCAAATCGGCGGCGCGTAAATGCTGAAAGGCGTGTCGTCGTAATAAGAAACGCGCCCGCCCGCTTCGTGAACCAGCAAAAGTCCAGCCGCGACGTCCCACGGATTTAAGCCTTCTTCCCAGAAACCGTCGAAACGACCGCAGGCGACATACGCCATATCAATCGCCGCCGAGCCGTCGCGCCGGACGCCTCTCGACTGCAATAGAAAGTCGGTTAAATGCTGGGCGAAATTATCACGCTGCGCGAAATCGTATGGAAAGCCGGTCACGATTAACGCTTCGCTGAGTTGTTCGGTTTCGGAAACGCGGATTTTTCTGCCGTTGAGGCTCGCGCCCTGTCCTTTTTCGGCGGCGAAAAGCTCGTCGCGCGTCGGGTCGTAAGTCACGCCGAGGACGATTTCGCCCTGATGTTCGAGCGCAATCGTGACGCAGAAACACGGGTAGCCGTGCGCGTAATTCGTCGTGCCGTCCAAAGGGTCGATAATCCATTTCCAGAGGTTTTCGCCTTCGACAACGGCGAGCGATTCGCCCGATTCTTCCGCCAGAATCGAATGGCGCGGATAATAACTGCGGACTCTTTCGACGATTAAACGCTCGGAAGCGAGGTCGGCTTCCGTGACCAGATTAATGTCGCCTTTTTTGGAGACTTTAATATTTCGTCCGAATTTTTCGAGCAGAATTTGTCCCGCGTCGCGGGCGGTCTGAATTGCGAAATTGAGCATTGGATAATTTCAACGTGTCGGCAGCCGGACTGTCAAGCAGAAGTTTTCGATTGTGGCTTTAAGGCAGAAACGCGAAGGTTAAGGAGCGTGCTCCTTAACCTTCGCGTTTCTGCCAAATCTGTTTACTAGCGAAAGAAAATATCAACGTAATCGGTCGCCGTATCGCACGGGCTGTCCATCTGCTGCAAGCGCCAGTATTTTCTTTTGCCGGTGATTTTAAACGTAAAATCGCCTTCGCGGACGCACGGCTTGCCGCCGTTGATGTGACTGATTTGCATAACGATTTTTCCGCTGAATGAAAATTCTTTGGCGTCAATCGAATTGATTCTGCCGTCAACCGTCAGATAATCCGAGCCGCCGCGCTGCCGCTGATTTCCCTTCAGATACAAAACGCCGCCGCGCTGCGTAACCGCTGCCGCGCCGAAATAATCCCAGCTAATCCACTGCAAAGAAAGCCTGTGCCTGCCGAGCAGCATCGCTTTCGCCGGCGCGTCGTTAACGACGGTCCTTTCCTGCGCGAAAGATGAAACGACAAAAACGAAAAGAATTAAAACGCTCGTCCTGATTATATTTTTAAACATAAAATTTCCTCATTCTTCAGACGAGTTTGTTAATTCGCTTTTGCTTTTGCCGGTTTGAAAAATCGCTCGCTCAAACGCAGAAATTCCTGCACCTGCGCGTCCCAGTAAACCCAGTTATGCGCGCCGGGAAGCTGTCGATATTCGTGCCGGATTTTTTTCTCGGTTAGTAACCGCATAAAATCGCGATTGTTCGCGGCGAGAAAATCTTCCGTCCCGCAATCGAAGTAAAGAAACGGCAAATCTTTCGCTTTTTCGGCGGGCATTTCCCGGATGATTCGGAAAATATCGTTTGCCTTGCGCGTTTCGCCGGCTTCGTCGCCGAAAACGCTCGTGACGGATTTGGCAATCCACGCGCCCGCGTTTTTCTCGTTCAGCGAAGTTGCGCCGAGCGCGCCGCTGAACGAGCCTGCCAACACAAATTTTTCGGGATATTTAAAACCGAATTTAAACGCGCCGTAGCCGCCCATCGAAAGTCCGGCAATCACGCGATGGTTTCTATCAGAGGCGGTGCGAAATTTTTTGTCGATTTCAGGAATCAGTTCGTTTGTGATGTACGTTTCGTAGCGGTCGTCCGGCAGGCTCACGCTGTCGGTATACCAGCCGTCGCCGCCTTCGGGCGTGACGATGATGAATCTAAATTGCGCGGCGTATTCGGCGAGCCTGGTTTTGTCCGTCCAGTTGTCAAAATGCCCGCTCAGCCCGTGCAGCAGATAAATGACCGGATAACGCTCGCCAGCCTTTTCTTTCGCGTCATAATCGTTTGGAAAGATGATGCGATAAGGCATTTCCCGCGCCATCAGCTTGCTGCTGAGCCGCAAAGTCTGAACTTGCGCGGCAATGTTGCCGCGCGAAATTGTTTTTTCAGTTTGCGGCGCGCCCTGTTGCTGAGCCTGGACGGAAAAAGGCAAAACAAGCGCGAGCGCCAGCCATAAAGACTGTTTGAAAATTCGACGTTTATTCATTCGCAGTTATCCTTAAAGAATTTTCAGCCGTGAATAAAAAGGTAGAAATCCAGATAATCAGCATTCAGAGGCGAAAGCAAAAAATTCTTTAATTTTATCCTTTCGCCTTTCGCCTTTTAAAACCAGCGCCCGAACCAACTGCCTTTGTTTTCTTCGTGATGCGCGATTTGCGCCAGTTCGCCCGCGTCGAGCCAGACGCCGTGACAATTGTTGCAGACATCGACTTTGATATTCTCAAAATTCGATTCGACCAGACTGCCGTGACACTTCGGGCATTGCAGAGACGAGGCTTCCGCCGCTTCCGATTGAAGCTTGGAACGCATTTTTTCGATAAGCTCCTGCTCTTTGCGGTGAAAATATTCGTTTTCCAGCGCGTGCCCGCGTTCTTCCAAAGTTCCTTCCGATGACATATTTTTTTCTCCTTAAATAAAGTTATTTAAGAAAAAAATATCACAAAATAGAAGAAGACAGAAGACGGTAGATAGTAGACGGTAGTCGGTTGGACTTTGAAATTCATCGTTGAATGCTCGAATCTGATACCGGCTACCGTCTACCGATAAACTAGGTGTTGTGAATTTTCGACGTTTCGGTCTGCACCGAGCGAACGCGGTGGCGGGCTTTTTTAGCGCGGCGAATGGTGTTGCGGCGTTTCAGACTCGACTCCGCCCAATCGGACATTTGTTTTAAAGGATGCCATTCAAATTTATCGAGCGGCAGAACCTCGCTCGAAGCGTCTTTGAGCCGCAAAGTTCCAATCGCAATCATCAGCATCAAGGCATTGAAAATAAAACCGACCGCGATAACCAGCTCGCCCGGAACCAGCCCGACCTGCGCGCGCTGCGTAAAAACTTCAAGATTCGGCGCGGGATACGGGTGAATATAAACCTTCAGGCTCCAACTCAAAGCGAGCAGAATAAAAATCCAGATGTAATTGCTGCGCAGGCGACGACCTACGGCTTCCCATTCGCTGATGGTAAAATGCGGCGAAATCAAATCAGCCGAAAGGTGGTCAGCCCATTCCTGGTCGGGCGCAATCGTCCGGTGCGAGAGCATCGGCGCGAAATAGCCGGTTTCCAGAACGCGCACGCGGCTTGCCCAAACCTCGTAATAACGGTAGCGCCGCGCTTCCATAAACATAAAAATCGCCACCAGAATCGAGTTAATCGGAATCACGAACGGCGGATTATCGGGCGAGCTGAAAACGAACGAAAGCGTTGCGCCGGTCGTAATGACCGCCCAATTCGTCGTCGCGTCGAGCCGGCTGCGCCAGACATTGGAACGCTGCACCTCGCCGCGATAAAAATGCACCATCGCCGTGTTAAATTCCGAAGGCGAAAGCTTCTGCGGAATAGCGAGCGGATTATTTTTCGGCTTTTCGCTGCGGGCGCGAACTTCTTCGGCGAGTGACCTGACAAGCGGGCTGGCTTTGCTGATGTGAATTTCTTCATCGTCGGCGGCATAGCCTGCCGTCCGAACTTCATCTCTCATAAGGCAATTTTGCGAGCCGGAGGAGCGCAATTATCGGCTCAATTTAAGTTTAACACTTTACGGACTTGATGCAAGGATTTTTAAAGTAAAAAAAGTAAAAAGGCAAAAGGCAAAAAATAAATTAATTCCTGACTTTTGCTTTTTACTTTTACCTTTTGCCTTTCTATGTTCTTGACTTTGCAGTTTGAGAAACTTATCATTTCAAATTCGCCTTTGCGGTCGGCGACAATCGTTTTATGTCTTTGGAGCTTGACGAATTCTGGATGCGCGCGGCGATGCGCGCGGCGGAAGAAGCCGGACGTTTGGACGAAGTTCCGATAGGCGCGTGTTTGATTGATAAAGAAGGCAGCCTGCTCGCCGCGGCGGGCAACAAAACCCGCCTGCTTTGCGACCCGACGGCGCACGCCGAAATTCTGGTTTTGCGCGAAGCCGCGGCGAAAATCGGCAACTATCGTTTGACTGAAACCACGCTTTATACGACGATAGAACCTTGCGCGATGTGCGCGGGCGCGCTTGTTCAGGCGCGCGTCCGAAGATTGGTTTTCGCCGCTTTGGACGAACGCTTCGGCGCGGTCGAGACGCATTTCAGAATTTGCGACAGCAGTTCTTTGAATCATCAGATGGAAATTACGTCAGGCGTTTTGGCGCAGGAATGCCGGAAATTAATGCAGGATTTTTTCCGCGCCAGACGTTTGGAAAAAAAGCCGGTGGCGGATTAAAATATTTGCTGACCGATTTCTACTGACGGCAAAAAAACGGAGAGGTGCAAGAGTGGTTGAATTGGACAGTCTCGAAAATTGTTGTACCCTAACGGGTACCGTGGGTTCGAATCCCACCCTCTCCGCCAGATATTCAATTACGAATTACGAGATTGAGCAATATTTACATTCGTAATTTTTAATTCGTAATTCGTAATTTTCTCTACGGAAAGGTGCAAGAGCGGTTGAATTGGCAGCATTGGAAATGCTGTGAACCTCAAAAGGGTTCCGTGGGTTCGAATCCCACCCTTTCCGCTTCTTTGAAGGATAAAGACGAAAGGCGAAAAACTAAGGAATTGTTTTTACTTTATCCTTTCGCCCTTAGCCTTTATCCTTTAAATTATGGCTTCAGGCTCCGCACAACGTTTGAGTTGTGAACTCCGCTAGGCTGGGAACAGAGCAACGGCAGCAATTTCAGCGTGTGTTGCGGGAAAGTCTGAAGCCTCCAGTTTGAAAAGGAAAGCGGCGCGTAAAATTTTACGCGCCGCTTTTTTTGCAATTCCTTTTGCAAAAGTTTTTACCCGCGCCGCAACAAGTGATAGAATAACATTTCAGAAGATAGAAAATATCTGCTTAACACTCCTTAAACTTAAGTAAAACAAGCTGTTTATGTCTTATCAGGTTATCGCCCGCAAATGGCGACCGCAAACATTCGAGGAAGTCACCGGACAGGAAGCGATTACGCGCACCCTGCGCAACGCCATCGAGCACGAACGGATTCACCACGCCTATATTTTCAGTGGCGCGCGTGGTGTAGGAAAAACTACGACTGCCAGGCTTTTAGCAAAAGCCCTAAATTGTCATAAAACAGAAAATCCTAATCCAATTCCGTGCGCAGTAAATGACGCCAATGCTTGTGCTTCTTGCAAAGAAATTGCAGAAGGTAAATCACCTGATGTTCGAGAGATTGATGCTGCCTCTAATACTCAGGTCGACGTAATACGTCAAGTTATTATCGACAAAATTAATAGCAGCAATAAATGGCGCGACAGATATAGAATTTTTATCATTGATGAAGTTCATATGCTCTCAAACTCGTCGTTCAACGCGCTTTTGAAGACGCTGGAAGAGCCGCCGCCGCGCGTCGTCTTCATAATGGCGACGACCGAGCTGCACAAGGTTCCCGACACGATTTTATCGCGCTGCCAGGAATTCGAGTTTCGGACGATTCCGACCGCGAAGATTTTTGAAAGGCTGAAATTAATCGCCGGAGCGGAAAAAATCGACGTTTCCGACGAAGCCTTGCGCGAGATTGCGCGTTCGGGCGAAGGCTCGATGCGCGACGCGCAAAGCAATTTCGACCAGGTTATCAGTTTTTCCGGCGAGCGGATTGCGATGGAAGATGTGATAAACGCTCTCGGCATCGCCAGTTCCGAAATGCTTCTGCGCACGGTCGCGGCGATTTCGCAGAAAAATCCGCCGGAAATTCTAAACGTGGTCGAAGATTTGATTCGGCGCGGGCAGGATTTGCGAAATTTCTGCCGCGATTTGCTTTCGTTTTTCCGCGATTTGCTCGTCGCAAAAGTTTCCGACGCCGACGAATTGCTCGATTCCGCCGTCTTCAGCCGCGCGGATTTGCAGAAAAACGCCGCGCCTTTTTCCGAGGGCGATTTGATACGCTTTTTCAATTCTTTGAGCGACACGGAAACCCGGCTGAAAACCGCCTCGCACGCGCGCTACACTTTGGAAATCGGTTTAATCAAACTGCTGGAAATGCGCAAAGTGACGCCGGTCGGGCAACTGCTCGAACGTCTTTCAAAACTCGAAACCGCGCTCGGAAACGGCGATTCGCCATCCGAACCCGCCAAAAAGTCCGAGCCGATTAACCTGACGGATTTTGCCGCGCCGAACATCGAAAAAAAAACTTTAACCGTTGATTTTCCGCTCGACGAAATTCCCTTTCCGATCAATTCCAGCCGCGTTCAGAGCGTCGCTGCCGCAACAGCCGTTTCCGTTATCGAAACAAAGCCCGTCGAATCGGTTTCGGTTGTCGAATCGGTTTCGGTTGTCGAATCGGTTTCGATTATCGAAACAAAGCCCGTCGAATCAATCGCGGAAACGATTATCGACGCCGAGCCGCTAATTGAAATCCAATCAAAACCGGCGGCGACGATTGAAGACACGCCGAAAAATTTTTATTCAAACCTCATTCCCGACGACATTCCGATTAAGCTGCCGCCGATTTCTGCGGAAGAATTGGAACACGTCGAAGACGCCTGGCTCGACAACGCTTACGAAGAATGTCTGAAGCGCGCGGGCGACAACTTAAATATTATTAAAACGGCGGCGCAGCTGGCGGCGGCTTTAATCGGCACAAACGGGCAGTCAAACGGCTCGACACAAAAAACCGGCGGTTCAGCCGCAAACGGAACTGCTGCCGCGCCGAAAGCGCCGATTTTCGTTCCGCCGAGCTTCGATTCGTCGAAAGGTTCAAAAGAAATGCCGGTTCTGCCCGAAAATCCGACCGACGAACAGCTTTTGGAATACGCCAAAAATCACCCGCTGGTGAAAAAAGTTCGCTGGCATCTGAAAGCCGACATCGTGAAAGTCTCAAGGATTGATAATCAAGTGAAGTGACAGGTGATAAGTGATAAGGCGGCAGTTTCTTATTTCCTATCACTCATCACCGATTACTTTTTCCCTATCAACTATCACTTATCACTTATCACCGAAATAATTTGGAACTAATCGAAAACCGGCGTCGTATTGAAATGCGGAGGTGATTTTTTGATGCGCGAACCTTTTATTGCAGGACTTTTAAGTTTTCTTTTGCCGGGCTTGGGACAGATTTATAACGGGCGAATTATTGTCGGGATTCTCTGGTTGATTCTGACGGGTTTTTCGTGGATCGGCTCAGCCGGAACGCTCGGCTGGATTGTTCACATCATCGCCGCCTGGTGCGCTTACAGCTACGCGAAAGATAATCCGGTTCGATAAAAAAATTGCTGACGGGATACGAACTTTTTCTTTATCATAATCCTCCTTGTATGCCCGGTGTTGCCGCACCGGGCTTTTTTATGTTCCGGAAATAACGTAAAATCAATTTCAACGGTCTGCGGTCTTTAGTCTTTGGTCTTCGATTTCAATCGGACTCTCGACTCCGGACTCTCGACTTTGGACTTTTCCGATGGTTAAAGAAGGACTTCCATTTGTCATCGTTCCGCTTCTTATCGCGCTGGTTTTCGCTTTTTTTTATCTTTGGGTGGGCGTGGTCGTGTTTGTTTTGCTCGCCGCTTTTATGGCGTTCTTTTTTCGCGACCCGCGGCGCACGATTCCGAATGATGAAAATATTATCGTTTCCGCCGCCGACGGGCGCGTGACGCGCATCGAGGAAACCGACGAAGGAAAACTGGTCAGCGTTTTTCTTTCGCCTTTAAACGTTCATATCAACCGCTCGCCGATTACGGGCAACATTGTCCGCGCGCTTTACACGCAAGGCAAAAAAATTCCGGCGACGCGCAACAACGCCAGCTTCGTGAATGAAAGAAACTCGCTGGTTATCGAAGGCGAAAAAATGACCGTCACCTGCACGCAGATTGCGGGAATTATGGCGCGGCGCATCGTCTGCTGGAAACAGGCGGGCGACGCGCTGAAAATCGGCGAAAAGTTCGGCTTAATCAAATTCAGCTCGCGCACCGATTTGCTGATGCCGAAAAACGTCGAGATTCTCGTCAAAATCGGCGACAAGGTCATCGGCGGCGAAACGATTATTGCGCGCATTACGGATAAAACAACGGATTAACACGGATTTACGCGTATCCAAACAGGACGGGCGGGATAAAAAAGAAACTTCAAAGTTCTTAGTTTTAAATTATCCTGAATATCAAGTCGCGAAGCCTGCTGCGTCCTGTTTGAATTTTCTCTGTGTCTGCGATGTCTCTGTGGTAAATTATTTCTAGTTATGGAAAACGGCGAAGAAAATAAAACCGTTCACAAAGGCTTGAAAAAAGGTCTTTATCTGATTCCGTCGGCGTTTACGGCGGCGAATATCGGGATGGGTTTTCTGGCGGTTTTGTCTTCGCTGCGCGGTTTTCAGCTGGTCGCGCAAAGCCCGGAACAAGCCGCCGTTTATTTCGATTACGCGGCGCGCGCCATCGGTTTCGCCATTTTGTTCGACACTTTGGACGGTCGCGTCGCGCGGATGACGAAAACGACAACGGAAATCGGCGTGCAGCTCGATTCCTTAGCTGACGTTCTGACTTTCGGCATCGCGCCGATAGTGCTGGCTTACGGCTGGGCAATCGGCGCGGCGTTTCACGAAGAAAGCGGCATTCACGGTCTGGGAATGTTCGTGCTGTTTATGTATCTGATGTGCGGCACGTTCCGCCTGGCAAGATTTAATTTGCAGGCGACCCGACCGCGCGTTTTGATTGAAGGCTCGACGAAGATTGATAAAAAGAATTTCGTCGGTTTGCCGATTCCGCCCGCCGCCGGTCTGATGGCTGGACTCGTTCATTTCGCGCCGCTTCCGCTGAATGCTTACGGCGAAAGCCTGAGCGCGCTTTACGGCACATTGATACTGGTTTTGCTTGCCGTTCTCGGACTTTTGATGGTCAGCACGCTGCGTTACACGAGCTTTAAAACCACCGCTTCGGGACGCCGCAGTCTTTACCTGATTTTGCTGATTGCCGCGACCGGAATGCTGGTCTGGCTCTATTCGCGCTACGTTCTGCTGGCGCTGGCGCTGGCTTACGTTTCGCACGGCATCGTCTGGTATGCGCTCAGCCTGTTTCGCCGCCCGAAACAAGTCGAAGAAGTTCAAACACAATAAACGGCAAACGCAAAGTGCAAAATATTAGGATTTAAAATTCAG
>DASVRT010000029.1:0-42918 GCA_036388475.1 Pyrinomonadaceae bacterium
GCGACGGATAAGCCGGTGGCGGCGGATTACGACGGCGACGGCAAGACCGATTTGGCGGTCTACAGAGACGGCAACTGGTATGTGCTGGGGACGCAAGCGGGGTTTACAGCGGCGCAATTCGGTTTGGCGAATGATTCCCCCGTCCCCGCTGCTTTTCTGCCGTAATGGTTCGAAAAGTAATTTCGATGATTTTTCATCGCGTTGAGACTCTGGTGGTAGTTATTGGATGTTCCCAGAATATTTTGCCGAACGGAAAGTAAAACTTTGTGCCGATTTACAAAACGAATATTTGGGCATATCTTTGAAAATATCCTTTTTCCACTTTCTGTTTTCCGTTTTCCGTTAATTATCAGTTTTCCCTTCCGGTTTTGAATCTTCTTTCGGCTTTTCGTTTCGGTTGCCAGCCTGTTTCTCGTTGTCGTTTAAAGAAACGCCGAAGACTTTCGGATTTTCGACAAATTCGGCGAGCTTTTCGGGGCTGAACGTGGCGCGGATGATGGCAGCTTGCTCTTTATCAATCGTGACGAGCGTTATTCTGACGTTTTTGCCTTCCTCGCGCATATACATATAAGCCTGCTGACCTTCGCGCGAGCGGACGCGGAGAATCGAACTCCAATCGCCGCTGAAAGAATTTCGCATTGCCGACTGCATTTCTTCGTCGAGCGTTTCGCGCGAAAATTTCACGTTTTCAAAAACCGTGATGCTAAAGCTTTTGACGCCCGCCGGACGCACGACGCTGACGGCGAAACGCGCCAGCCAGAGAAGCGGAATCTTGACCTTTTTGGCTTGATATTTCGTTTTCAAGTGCCTGACTATCTGCTTGTATTCCTTACCTTTCGGACTCGCTGCCGGAACGGTGAAAGTGAAGACCAGCAGCACGAAGGCGACCGCAACCAATATCTTTTTTCTATTAAACATCGTCTTCACTCCTTTTTAGTTTTTGGGTTTTTCCTGATTTTCTCCGCGTTCGATGTCGATTTTCGGAATGTTTAATTTGCCGCTCATTTCCGTCAGCAAATCGATGTCAATCGGACCGATGACGTTTATCAGCGCGATGCTTTTCGATTCGGAAACGACGACCGCCACGCCGCTCATCGTATCGCCGGTAAACATCGTAAAAATATCGATTTTTTGATTGTTCCGTTTGCTGCGCACGTTGACCAGCCGCTCCCAGCCCGGCGTCTGAAGCTGCGCGCGAATCTCGTCCACGTCGGCGATATTGTATTCGTTCTCGTTCGCGAAATTGAAAACTCTGACATAGATGCCTTTCAAGCCGGCGATTGCCTGCCCGGCTTTTCGCGCGTTCGGGTCGTCCGATTTATTCAAAACGCGTTTCGCCAAATCCAGCAGCTTGCCGTCGATATTGACTTCGACGACATCGACCGCCCGGTCTTCCAGACGGTTCAGTTTTTCAAAGTGCAGGCGCGCGTCCTGCGCGTTGGCGGCGGTAATCGCCGCCAGCACAAAAAGCACCGGCAAAATAAATTTCAATGAATGATTGGTTAATGATTTCATAATGACTCTCCTCGTAAATAAATTATTGTCCGTTTCCGATAACGGCGTTTTTTTCTTCGATTCCTTCGACCTTGTCTTTCACTAATTTGAATTTCGAACTCGTAATCGAAAGCGCGAGCATCAGCTGGCGGTAAGCGTATTGTTCCTCTTTCGTCAGCCGAACTTCCTGTTTTGCCGACCTGACGTTCGGCGCTTTCGTTTCCTTTCGTGAAATTTTTACCGGAACGTTTCGGCGAATCGCGGCAATTTTTCGCGCGGGATATTGTTTTGTATTTTCGACACTTCCAGCCGGTAAATCGACGGTTCCGACAACAATCGGCGCTTTGGGCGGCGCGAATATTTCCGGCTTAACTTTTTCCGTCAGGCTCGCCTGCGTTTGCGCGTCGTTTCTTAAAATCTGAAGCCAGACGCCCGGCGCGATTATGCCGAACACCAGGCAGGCTGCCGCGGCGAGGGCGAACGAAAAAATCTTGCGCGGCGGCGCAGGCTCTTCTTTTCTGAAAGGCAGAACTTTCGCGGGCAGCTCAAACGGCGCGGTTTCTTTATAACGAAACACTTGCAGCGCGTTTTCCAGCCGCTCGATGTCGGGGTCTTCGCCCGTTTTGTCCCAGAGATAATCTTCTTTCATCATTTACTCTCCGACACCCAGCTTCCGGCGCAAAAGCTTCATTCCTCTGTGCAGATTCACGCGCACGGATTCGGGAGTCAATCCGGTCTGTTCGGCAATTTCGGGTCCCGTCATTCCTTCGACCAGACGCAAAACCAGAGTTTCCTTATACGCGTCGGGCAAAGACCGAACAGCCTCTAAAATCTCGCGCGCTTCCGTTTTCGGCGCGTCGTGGTGAGCTAATTCTTCGGATAATTCTTCGGTCGGCTTTTCGTGACGATAAAACTCGTTCGAATAATTGCGGGCAATCATCGCCAGCCACGGACCGACGGCGTTGTAATCGCGAAGCGTATGCAGATTTTTATAAGCCGCAAGAAAAACGTTCTGGGCAATATCATCGGCTTCGTCGCGCGGCACGCGCGCCAGAACGATGCCGTGAACCAGCGGCGCGAACATCCGGTAAAGCTCGCCGAACGCCTCGCGGTCGCCGCCGCACGCGCGCTCGACCAGCCGCGCTTCGGCTTTGACCCGCGCCGTCACCGGCGCAGCCGCATCTGCTGCCGTCGCCTCGCTGCTCGCAAAAAAAAGTAAGTTGCCGGTCATTTCGCTTTCAGACATCTATCTAAAGTAGGTTGAGCGATGAAAAGAATAAATGAATATGAAAAGTTTATAAAACCTGCTCATCGCCCAACATAAAGTGGCTTTTAATATCCTGCCGATTATATAGACGAGTCAAGCGCGAAAAATGTTAACAGGGATTTTGGGAAAAAAGATTAGCCGCCGGCGAACGCGAAAAAACACGAAACAGGAATTAAGAAAATTTAGCCGCGAATAAACTGACCGCTGCTTTTCTTTTCCTTTCTTTGCTAAAAGCAAAATATAAATATAATATACGACTCACATTTTAGCTTTAACAAATCTTAAGTCAGGAGAATATATTGTGGACGACAGTAAATATAAAGAGATTCTTTCCGTAACTATGGTGGACGGCAGCAGGGTACAGCTCTTTTCGATAGACAGGGATTATAAACTCTGGACGATGTTTATGACGGATGACATACCGATTGCGAGTTGGAATGATTGGGCAGCATTTCCCTTGCCGGGCGATTCCGGCGGCGTGATGAAAATTACCGCCTCTCCCGGTCAGACGATCAACCAATCCCCTATCGGCAATATTTATTATTACCCGCGGCTTTGGGCGATAGACTTGAAGAACGACCTCTGGAGCTGTGAAGGCGTCTTTAACCCCGGCGGGTTCCCCTGGACGAAGTGGGCTCCGTGGGTCGCTCCCTACCCGAACAGTTAAACTGCTAATTTTCAGGTAATCAAATAAAAGGAGCGAGAAAGATTCCGGTCACTAATTGTAAATTATCAATTCTAAATTGTTTGACAAAATATATCGGACATCAATTTAGAATTTAGAATTTACAATTTATTCTTTTTTCTTTCCTTATTTTTGTGCAAAGTTTTTACGCGGCGCGGAAAAAACCTGACGCGATAAAATTCTTTCGCCATTGCTTCCAGACGGCGTCCAGTTTTCCGGCGTCGAAATTGTAAGTATTAACGAAATATTCTTTTGCCTGCTCGACCGTATCGCCTTTCGAAAGTCTTTCGAGAAAATAATACTGCGCCGGTTTCAGCTCCGACAAACTGAGCCGGTAATCGTTTCGCGTCACGGCGCAAAAAGTTTCTTCCTCGAAAGGAAGCTCCGGCTCTTTTTTCCGCGTCACGTCCAGATAATATCCGGAAACCGGATGGCGATGATGAAAAAGACGAAACAGAGGTGCAAGCTTTAACGCTTCGTCGGGCGCGGATTCGTTTGCCGGTTTGAATTCTTCTTCCGAATGCGCGTCGAAAATCACCGATAACTCATATTCGAAACGCGCCAGCTCGATTATAAAATCCACCCATTCTTCCTTTTCCGGCGCGGCGGCGTCGGGTCTGGTCCGTTCGAGAAAATCGGGAAAATTTTTACCGAGATTGTTTAAGGTGTAGCTGCCGGACGGCGAAGCGTCCAGATACTGGTCGGCGAACATCTGAAATAAGTCTGCGCCCAAAGCAAAGGCGAGCGCGCTGAACTGATTTTTCATACATTCGCGCAGGCGGGCGATATAGCTCTGCCGGTAGATATTCAAATGCCGCGCCGCCGTCAGACGGCTGGATTCGTTAATAAAATCTTCCGGCTTGAGCGCCGCCGCCGGAGAATCCGTCCGGACGAGCGCCGACTGCATCCAGTTTTGTATCTGCGCGAGAGTAAATTCCTTATCCGTGAGCATTATTTGTGATTGAACTTAAAAAGATTCGATTTGCCGGTTGAATTCGTATTGCACGTCCGAGACGAGAAAATCGACCGGATTCGAGACGACGGCTTCACGGTATTCCGTTTGTTTCGCTATTTCCCGTTCGGCGGCACAGGCATTCATAAAATCTTTCGCCTTTAACAATTCGGCGTGATAGCCTTCAAAATCCGGGATATTGCTGTCCCATTCCAGCAGCGTCGCCGCGCCGCCCGTCAGCCGCCACGCCAGAGCGAAAAGCTCCCAGACCTGCTGCGTTACATAATTGTCGTGCGTGTCGATAATATAATCGCCGCAGTGCCGATGCCCGGCGATATGTATCTGGACGATGCTTTCGGGCGGCAGCTGCCGGATATAATGCGCCGGGTCGAAATCGTTATTGAAGCCCGACACGTAAACGTTATTGACGTCCAGCAGCAAGCCGCAGCCGGTTTCTTCCGTCATCAGGCGCAGAAAATCCCATTCGGGAATAGTCGATTGTTTGAAAGTCAGATAAGTGCTCGGATTTTCAAAAATGACGGGACGCTCCAGAAAATCCTGCAATTGATTAACGCGCCGGCAGACGTGTTTTAAAGATTCTTCCGTCAGCGGCAGCGGCAGCAAATCGTGCGTGTTCAGACCGTTTATGCCCGTCCAGCAGAGATGGTCGCTAATCCACAGCGGCTTGATTTCCGCCGCCAGATTTTTCAGTTTTTTCAGGTATTCGACGTTTAAGGCGTCGGCGCTGCCGACGGAAAGCGAAACCCCGTGCATAACCACGGGGTAGCGTTCGGCGATTCGGCGCAGAACCTCGCGGGGTCTGCCGCCGGAATTCATAAAGTTTTCCGAAATCACCTCAAACCAATCGACCGCCGGGTTGTTTTCCAGAATATAATTAAAGTGCGTGCTTCTTAAGCCCAATCCGAGTCCGGGATTGGGCATTCGTCCGATGCAATTCCGAAAAACTTCTTTATTCATCGGATGAGTTTTTTGCGTCGTCAACGCCGCTGCATTTATTCGCGTCAGCGCCGCATTTGTTCACGTCTTTATTCACATCAGCCCCGCATTTGTTCGCCTCGCCGGAGGCACTGCTGCAATGATTCGCCTCGCTCGCCGCCGAACCGCAGAGGTGCGGCTGGCTTTTCCGGCAAAGCTCTTTGGCGTCTTCGGCGGGATTGTTAAATCCGAAAGTGCAGTATTTATCGCCGCTGTTGCCGCACGAATCGTAGCTGCCCAGAATCTCGGTCAGCCAAGCCTGCGGCGGTCCGCATTTATAAGGCGACGCGCCGAAATTGCGGCTGGCTTTGCGCATTCTTTCTTCGAATAATTTGCGCGCCAGCACCCAGGTGCTTTTTCCCTTATTCTGCCCTTGCGTGCTGTAACGTTCAGCCTGGACGGGAACGGCGCAGCTGCCCTGCCACGCGCAATCGTTCGCGCCCGGATAATTTTGTTCTTCGCCGTCGCCGTATAAACCGCAGCCGCCCTGCCCGCGACAATTGTTCAAAGTGTGACAGGTGTGCGCCTGCGCCGTCGCGCAGTAGCCCATTCCCGCGCAATCGTTGGTGCCGTAGCGGTCGTGTCCTTTGCAGGCGTTTAAGCCCATACAGATATGCAGCTCCAAAGGCGGCGCGGTTACTGTATTCGTGTTTGGAGTCGGCGAAGGCGAAGGCGCGGGCGTCGAACAACCGCCGCCGCCGCAGAGATTTTCTACTGTTGTAAGCTCTGTATTGTCCATAGTCTTTATGTTTTGATGTTAGATAATTCGGTTCAAATTTATGATGAATAGACGAATGCCGCCTTAGTTAAGCGGAACGTCCGGCAAATCCTGAAATCTTTGCGCCAGGTAGGAAATGTTCGGATACAATTTGACGGCGTTGCTGTAAAGTTGGAGCAGCTGCGCTTTCGGGCTCGTCATCAGACCGAAAGGATAATTCTCGAAGGTCGCCGCGGCTTGATACACTTTGCCGTTCATATTGTAAGTCAGTTTATTGATGTCGCCGCACAAGGAATTCAGGATGAATATCATCGACTTGTGAATGCCGAACATAAATATCTCGTATTGGGTGTCGCCTTCGTTTTTATAACAGGCTTCGGTCATCACGAACAGATAGCTGGAAACGCCGCTGATAAGCGCCGAAACCGCCTGTATCGTCGCGTTCGGATATTTCGCCGTCGTCGGATTGGTCGGGACGTTCATCACGAAATAATTGCTGATGTCGATTTCCAAGCCGTAAGATTTGAATTGCGCCGACAAGGCGTTGTATTCGCAATATATCTCGGCAAATTTTTCGAAGTGCGACAGCTCGCCTTTGTCTTTATCGTCGTAATCCTTGTCGGTCGGTTTGTCGCAATTGACCGAGCCGTCAGGGTTTAAAGGCGTCGCGTCCGGATTGCCTTCGCCCTGGATGACAATCTGGTCGATTGCCTGGCAGGCGGAAGCTCTGTCCTGAACATAAATCAAATCGCCGGAATCGTCGGCATCGACATAGCGCGCTTTATGCTCTTTGTCGTAATAAACCGTGTCGATGTTGTTGGTCGCGTAATAATGCCGACCGGGAACCAGCTGCGGCAGCTCGGAATGATATTCGAGGTCGTTTTTCCTGATACATTTTTTAATCATATCGTAAAACTGACCGATGGTTTTGTAAGGAATGGCGGCTAATTGCAAAGCTTTCTCGGGCAGCGGCTGCGGGCTTTCGATTTTCAGAAAAGTCATCAGCTGGTCCAGCGAAAACGGCGCGAGATTAATCGGAAATTCCGGTTCGTGACCGGGCAGACACGCCGGATAGACCGAAGGCGACCTGCCCGTCAGCGCCGGCGGCTCGCCTATCAGAGCCTGTTTCAGATTCGACGAGAGCGCCATATGGAGCATCTCTTCCATCACGACGCTCATAATGGTCGCGCCGGCTTTGTTGGCGTAAACCATAATCTGCGCGGACAGGTCTAAAGCGACCTTGTTGGCGTCCGCGAGCGGCATTCCTTTGGCGGTCAATTCCTGGACGAGCGCGCCGCTAATCGCATTCTGATTGGGCGCGCGGTTCAGCGAATAATACGTGTAAAGATAAACGGGAATCGTGGCGATTTCGATTTCAATCGCCTGCTGGATGGCTTCGCCGAGATTTTCCGGCGTGACTTCCGCGTCAGCGGTAAAAAATGGGGCTGTTTGCATATGGTTTTGGCTTTGTTTTAGAAAAATAATCTGTCGGAGATTAATTAAATCAGTCGGAAATTATTGCTTTTTAAATTTACAGTGATTTTTCCGACGCGTCGTAGACACTTCAGACTCAGGATTTATCTGCTTTTTTCATTTCACCGACGGGGCATTCCGGTAAAGCTGTATGTTAGCCGGTTGATTGAAACTATCACAGCTTAATTTTAACTGTCAATATTTTTTTTAGTTTTGGCAAAATCGGGATAATGAACTAAACCTTATTTTCAATACGACGGTTGCGGATTGGCTGTCACGCCACGCAATTTCGCTAATATCGCGATTGCCTTTGAAACTGCTCTGCCCGCTGTGTTAAATAGTTAGTTTGGGATTTCCATTATTTTAAGTGTCCCTGAAAATCAAAATATGAATAAATTTTATCTTTCGAGACTTCTCCTCCCGGCTTTAATTTTCGCTTTTGCTTTGACCGCGGCGGCGCAGCAGGGCAATACAATTTCTTTAACCGCGGCTGATTACGCGCGCGCGGAAAAGTTTATGGGCTATAACACCGGGCAATTCGTCGATCGCGGCGGCGTGCGCCCGAACTGGCTGCCCGGCGAGCGTTTCTGGTATCGCGTTTTGACGGCGCAGGGCAGCGGATTCGTTCTCGTCAATCCGGCAAACGGAACGCGCCAGCCGGCTTTTGACCACGCGCGGCTGGCGGCGGCGCTTTCGACGGCGGCGGGCGCAAAATACGAAGCGGCGCGTCTGCCGTTTATGCAGTTTACCTTTGAGCCGGACGGAAAAACGATTTCGTTTTTCGCCGCGCAAAAGAGATGGAAATGCGATATTCAGGCTTATACGTGCGCGAGCGCCGAGGCGAACGGCGCAGTTGTCGCCACCGTTCCGAACGGAATCGCCTCGCCCGACGGAAAGCGGGCGGCATTTATCCGCAATTGGAATTTGTGGGTTCACGATAATACAACCGGAAATGATACGCAGCTGACGACCGACGGCGTCGAGGATTTCGGCTACGCGACGGACAACGCGGGTTGGAGAAAAAGCGACCGACCCGTTTTGCTCTGGTCGCCCGATTCCAAAAAAATCGCCACTTACCGGCAAGACCAGCGCAATGTCAGCGATATGTATCTGGTGACGACCAACGTCGGCGCGCCTAAATTGCAGGCGTGGAAATATCCGCTGCCGACCGACAAGGACGTCATTATGATTCAGCGCCTGATTATCGAGGTCGATAATCCGAAAATCATTCGCCTGCAAGTCGCGCCCGACCCGCGACGCGGAACGCTCTGCGACGATATTTCGTGCGGCGGAACCTTTGACGACGTGCAGTGGAACGCCGACGCTTCACAGTTAGCTTTCGTCTCGACTTCGCGCGACCACAAGCAGGCAAAGCTCCGGCTGGCAGATGCTGCGACCGGCGCGGTTCGCGAAGTTTTTGAAGAAACCTCGCAGACGCAGTACGAATCCGGTCAGGGCAGCATCAACTGGCGCTATCTGCCCGCCACGAACGAAATCATCTGGTATTCCGAACGCGACGGCTGGGGACATCTCTATCTTTACGATGTAACGAGCGGAAAACTGAAAAATCAGATTACGACCGGCGAATGGGTGATTACCGAGCTCATCAAAGTTGACGAGCAAAGCCGCACGCTTTATTTTCTGGCGGGCGGGCGCGAGCGCGGACGCAATCCGTATTTTATTCATTTTTATAAAGCCGGTTTTGACGGAAAAAATCTGACCTTGCTGACGCCGGAAGACGGCAATCATTCCATCACGTTGTCGCCTTCGGGACGCTATTTCGTTGACAGCTATTCGAAGCAGGACACGCCGCCGGTTATCGTCCTGCGCGACGCGGAAGGAAAGCTGGTTTCAAATCTTGAGAAAGCCGACATCTCGCGCCTGGCGGCGACCGGCTGGAAACCGCCGACGCCGATTGTCGTCAAAGCGCGCGACGGGCAGACAGACCTTTACGGCGTAATGTATACGCCGTCGAATCTCGACCCGAACAGAAAGTATCCGATTATCAATTACATTTATCCGGGTCCGCAGGGCGGCAGCGTCGCGACGTGGTCTTTCGCGCACGCCGTCAGCGACCATCAATCGCTCGCCGAATTGGGGTTTATCGTCGTGGCGATTGAAGGCACGTGCAATCCATTGCGCTCAAAGAAATTTCACGACGCCTGCTACGGCAATATGGCTGACAACACGCTGCCCGACCAGATAACCGGAATGCAGCAGCTTGCCCGGAAATATCCGTTTATCGACTTAAACCGGGTCGGCATCTGGGGACATTCGGGCGGCGGTTTTGCGGCGGCGGCGGCGATGTTTCGCTATCCCGATTTCTTCAAAGTCGGCATTTCCGAATCCGGCAATCACGACAGCCGCAACTACGAGGACGATTGGGGCGAAAGATACATCGGTTTATTGACGCAGACAGCGGACGGCAAATCGAATTACGAAGCGCAGGCGAACCAGATTTACGCCAAAAATCTGAAAGGAAAACTGCTGCTCGCACACGGAATGATGGACGACAACGTGCCGCCGTATAACACTCTGCTCGTCGTTGACGCGCTGATTAAGGCAAATAAGGATTTCGATTTGATAATGTTTCCGCACGCGCGGCACGGCTACGGCGATGCCGGTCTGTATATGACGCGCCGCCGCTGGGATTATTTCGTGCGCTATCTGATGAACGCCAATCCGCCGCCGGAGTACGAGCTGAAATCGCAAAACGACCCGCGCAACACTATGCCGTAAAGGTTAGCGACGAAACACAAAAGCAGAAACGCAGGCGTTTTTTGAACGCTCAAGGCGGAACGCAGAAACATTTCGGCAATTTCATCAAACCGCACGTCGTCAGCGGACCGCGCGGCACTTACCCGATTCCCGTCAAATCGGAAGAAGGTGGAGCTGACCGCCGCCACGAAAACGGAAATTTCCGGGTTTGTCAGACCCCAATTTTGCGAATGCCGCTTTTAGTCGATGAGTTTTTGTCAAATTTTAATATCAGCAGGATTTTATTTGAATATTCGATTATTTGAACCTATGCGGGAAATAAGCTTTCTTCTCAAATCCGATTTTACAGCTTCCAGACACTTGGGTAATCAGGGTTTGAAACGTTTTATTTTTATTTTTGAAATAAATTCTAATTGATTGTCTCGAAGTTTAAACTCGTCGCGGCGGGCGAAATATTTACCGGCGGAACGTTTTCGAGAAGGGCTTCCGCCTGCCCGGCGGCGGTCGGCTTGGAATAAAAAAAGCCCTGCCCGAAAGGGCAATCCAGATTAATCAATTGCAGAGCCTGTTCTTCGGTTTCGATTCCTTCGGCGATGACCTGCATATTTAAATTTTTTGCCAGCATCACGATGGCGCGGACAATCTCGCCGTTTTCGTGATTGGCGCTCATCACATTGACAAACGAGCGGTCGATTTTCAGATAGTTAATCGGCAGGCGTTGCAGATAGCTTAAAGAAGAATAACCCGTGCCGAAATCGTCAATCGAAAGCTTCACGCCGAGCGCGCGCAGCCGATTCATAATCGTAATCGCCATCTGGCTGTTTTCCATCACGTGACTTTCGGTCACTTCCAGCCGCAGGTATCGCGCTTCCAGCCCGGTTTCCCGCAGAATTTCCGTGACGCGGTCGGCTAAATCGAGCTGCATAAACTGTTTGCACGAAAGATTGACGCTGATGGTTAAATCGCTGCGGGCGGGAAAACGCTGCTGCCACTCGCGCACCTGCCGGCAGCTTTCGCGCAGAATCCACTCGCCGAGCGGAACAATCAATCCGGTTTCTTCGGCAATCGGGATAAACTCGCCCGGCATAACCTGCCCGCGCTGCGGGTGAAACCAGCGCACCAGCGCCTCGAAGCCGATTAAACGGTTGGCGGCAATCTGCATAATCGGTTGATAGAAAACGGCAAATTCGCCGCGTTCGAGCGCCGCGCGCAATTCGGTTTCGAGCCGCAGGCGATCGCTGACCTGTTGGCGCATTGCCTTGTTGAAAATCTCGTGTTGCCCTTTGCCGCTCGATTTAGCGCGATACATCGCAATGTCGGCGTCGCGCAGCATATCTTCCGGCATTCTATATTTGGCATCGCGCAAAACGATTCCGATACTGGCGCTGATATAAACTTCGCGTCCGCCGAGATTGAAAGGCTCTTTGAAAATGTCTTTAATTCTTTCGACGACCAACAAAACATCTTTCGCGCCGGTCAGCTCATCGAGCAAGATGGTAAATTCGTCGCCGCCGAGTCGCGCCACCACGTCATCGCCGCGAAGCAAGGATTCCAGCCGCCGCGCAATCATTTTCAGAAGCGTGTCGCCCTCCCAGTGTCCGAGCGAATCGTTAATTAATTTGAAGCCGTCAAAATCCAGAAACAGAACGGCAAAAGTCTTTTTCCGAAGCGGCGAATGTCCCATCGCGCGCCGCAGGTGTTCGAGAAAAAGCGCGCGGTTCGGCAAGCCGGTCAGCGCGTCGTGCATAGCATTGTGAAGCAATTGTGCCTCGGCTTGTTTACGCTCCGTAATGTCGGTATGCACGCTCATCGAACCGACGATTTTGCCGTCTTCGTCAAAGGTCGGAACAACGCCGACCAGAGACCAAATCATTTTGCCGTGAGCGGTTCTGAGCGGCAATTCGTAATTTTCCGAAACGCCCTGACGACGTCGCTGATTGCCTTTTTCGACAATTTTGCGACCTTCTTCGTCAAGCAGCAAGGCGGAAGCGTTCTGTCCGGCTAATTCTTCTTCGCGGTAGCCGGTCATTTGGCAGAATCGGGTGTTGGTGAAGATAATGCAATCGCTTTCGTCCAGATGAAGCAAGCCTTCGCTCATATTTTCAATCAAGGTGCGCAGCTTGTATTCGCTTTCGCGCAGAGCCGTATCAGCCTTGATGCGCGAAGTCACGTCCCGATTGATGCTCATCACCGCCGGTTTGCCTTCAAACTCGATAAGCGAAGAATTTATCAGGACATTAATCTGCGTTCCGTCCTTTTGAAAATGAACGCTTTCAAACGATTCGGTCGCCTCGTACTTGAGCAGCCGGGCAATATGCTGTTCGCCTTGTCGAACGTTTTCGGAAATATTTTTTAAACTGCTGCCGATTAGTTCCTCGCGCGCATAACCGTACATTTTACAGGCATAATCGTTGACGTCCAGTATGATTTCGCCTTGCGGCTCGAAGATGAGAATGGCGTCGTTGGCGAGCCTGAAAAGATTGCGGTATTCTTCGGATTTTCTCAAAGCTTCTTCCGCCAGCTTGCGCTCGGTGATATCGCGGACAACGGCGGTAAATAATGTCTCGCCGTCGGAATTATACTCGCCGAAGGTAATTTCGATTAAAAACTCGCGCCCGTCTTTATGCTCCGCTGGAACTTCGACCGCCTGCGCGAAAATATTTCGCTTTCCGCCCAGCATAAAGCGTTTCAATTTCGGGCGCATTTTTTTCGGCATCAGCTTGAAGAATTTTTCGCCGATTAATTCCTCCGCGCCGTAACCGAAAATCTTTTCGACGGTTTGATTGATAAACAAAATCGTGCCGGTTTCATCGACCGTGATAATCGCATCCGAAGCCGAATTGGTGACGATGCGGTAACGGGCTTCGTTAGCGTCAAGCTCCGCCGTGTTTTCGGCAATCTGCCGCATCTCTTTCTGCCCGCGCAGACACGATAAAAGCAGGAAAATATCTTCAAAAACGACCCACGCCGCGTGTTCCAGCCAGCGCCAGTTTTCCGCCGATAAAATGCCGAAAACCGACTGCGGATAGAAAATGCCGCGCAGCATATGGTCGAGCGCGACAATCGCCGTCGCCGGAACCAGCACGCGCCAATCGCGGTAAAACGAAAGAAAAGCCAGCGAGCCGAAAACGTGAAAATGCGTCTCGATGCGCCCGCCCGTCAGGTGAATCAGAAGGCTCGACATCAGCATCTGACCGGCGGCAATCGCGTAGCGCGTCAAGGCATCGCCGGGACGCAAAACCGCCAGCAGAATCGGGAAAAAGCTGATTATGCCGCCGAGAAAAACCGCCGCCCAGACGTGTATGTGAACGTCGCTGGTCTGTCCAATCCAGGTGCGCGGCGAAATTACTAAAGCCGCAATGATACCCGCCGCCCACTGAATCGCCATCAAGACCGCAAACATCCGGTCGGTTTGCCGGTAAATCCGCTGTTGATGGTCGGCGTAAATTTGTTCGGCTTGTCCTTTAACAATCGTTTTCATTTTGATTTATTAGCTCTATTTAACGCTTCGTTCCGGTGCGCTTTCCATTAGCTCGCCCCGGCAATCTTTTTTATGCAGAGGACAGCCGAAAACAGCCGTTTCCGCCGTTTTAAAAGCATCTTCGGTAAGGATTTCAAAAATCGCGCGGCTTCCCGCATTGTCGCCTTCGTGCCCGCGCGAAGCGGTAATTCCGCCGTCGAATCGTAAATTTCCGGCGCGGTCGTAAAGCAGTATCAGACCCGATGTCTGCGCGTTAAAAATCTTCGTTTCGCGCTCGTCTTCGTCAATCAGAACGCGCACATTCGGAATCGCTTCGGCATTCGCGCGCAAATCGGTTTCCGTCCATTCTTCGCTTTCACCTTTCGGTTTGATAAAAACTGCAAACGCCTGCAATTTACCGTCGGCGTCCGTCATCAAACGCGCCAATTCGCGCAGGCTTGCCCGCGTGCAGGGACATTTCGGATGAGCAAAAAAAATAAGTGTCGGGCGCTCGGTGTCGCGACTGATTCGACTTTCCGGCGGAAAAACCGCCGGGTAAGAAAAATTCTTATCCGCCGGCGTACTTTCGTATCGCGCCAGATAAAAAACGCCTCCGACGGCGGTTGACAGCCACAATATAGCGCCGAGAAAAAATAGGTATCTCATAGAAAAAATTAGGCTTATACAAAAGCGAAAGAGAATTTGGGCGAGAGTATGAAAAAGATTTTAAATGATAAATTAGTTTGGTGTTTTTTTTGAGAAGCTTGGCAGAGGTTGCCGAAATTATTCTACATAAAACCGTAAAAATAAGCAAATATTTTACTTAACCGCTTTCGGCTGGTTGTCATTGAGGGCGGGAAGCCCGTTCGACTGGCGACGCTGAGTTCTAATAGCCCGGCAATCTCGCCGGACGGCAAGATGCTCGCCTTTTCAGCCCGGAACGAAAATGCCAAACCCGACCGGATTCGTTCAAAATCTTCAGCATTAATCATTCTAAAATGCAGTTATGCCGGTATTAAACGGCTTTTTTGAAAACCTTGCCGTTCTTCATCACAAAGGCGACTTTCTTGAGCGTTTGAATGTTATCGAGCGGGTTCTCCGCAGTAGCGATAAGGTCGGCTCTTAAACCGACCTTGATGGCTCCGCGACGGCTATCGACTCCGAGCAGCCGCGCGGCATCCGTCGTCATATAGCGGAGCAGATCTTTATTGGCGACCTTCGCCTCGACAAAACTGTCGATAATGGAAAGCGTCTGTTCGCCGCGAGTTTCGCCTTCGACATTAAAGAACGCGTCCGAGCCGAAAACCATCGGGACGCCGATTTTATAGGCGCGTTTTAAACGCTCAACGTAAGCTTGATGAGCTTTTTCAGCTTCCGCCGGCGGCAAGCCTAAATGCTCGAACAGCTTTGCCGTAAACTCCGTGCCGACGAGCACGACATTGTTTCGTTTGGCAATCTGCAATGTCTCGTCAGACATATTCATCCCGTGTTCGATTGAGGCGACGCCCGCTTCGGCGGCATTGCGCGTTCCGCGCTCGGTCCAGGCGTGAGCGGCAACTTTTAAACCGGCGTTTGCCGCTTCGGCGACAATAAATTTTATGTCGTCAACCGAATAAATATAGCGCTGGTCATCGACGACGATTTTGATGACTCGCGCGCCGTAATGCACGTTTTCGCGGATGGCTTTCCTGAGCTCGTCCTTTGTATCGGCGAAAAAATATTCGGGTTCGGAAAGCCCGCGGCGTTCGGGTTGAATCTGGTATTGCCCGCCGAAAGGAGCGATAATTCGCCCCGAAGCAATCATCGTCGGACCCGGCACGATGCCTCTATCGAGCGCGAACATTAAAGATATATCGGCGTAATTTCCGTTATTGCCGACATCCCGAATCGTCGTAAAACCGGATTCCAGCATTGTCCGCGCATTGGCGACGCCTTCGATGGCGCGATAAGCGGTCGGGGTCGATAGAGTGTAAAAAAGTTGGTCCTTACCCGGCGCGACGTTCAGACACATATGCGAATGCGCGTCGAAAAGTCCGGGCAGAACCGTATATTTTGAAAGGTCGATAACGCTGGCACCCGCCGGAATCGCGATATTTGCGCCGACGGCTTTAATCGTATTGTCTTCGACCAGAATCGTTTGATTGACCGCGGTCGTGCCGGTTTCGGGATTAACCAGTTTTCCGGCTTTGATTGCCGTAATTTCCGCGCGTCCGGCGGCGACTGAGAGAAACAGCAGCGCGATAAGCGCGCAATAGTCGAAGATATTTTTTATCAATTTCATACAATTTTCCTTTCCGAAGCAATCTGTAATCAGCGAATAAAGACGCTCGTTCTTTATTCGCATTTTAGAATCGCGGCAGCCGGCGCGTCTTACGAGAACTTAAGATTTTTTATCTTTAATTAAGATTGGCGCGAAAAATTTCGGTAAGCGGCGGGCGTAAAGCCGGTCAGGCGTTTAAAAGTGCCGGAAAAATGACCTTGATTGGCAAATCCGGCTTCGAGAGCGATAATCGCCAGCGGCATTTCCCCTTTGGCAATTTCGCGGCAGGCGTATTCGATTCTGAGCTGGCGAATATACTCGCCGACCGTGCAGTGAAACTTTTGCCGGAACACGCTCGCCAGGTGAACCGGATGAACGCCGACTTCCCGCGCGATTTGTTCGAGCGTTAAATTTTCAGCGAAGCGCGCGTGGAGTAAATCTTTCGCTCGTTTGAGCCAGTAAGGAAGCGCTTGCCGGCTGTTTTGCGCCGCGTGCCGCGCGGTTTCAGCCATTATTTCCAGCGTCAAGCCTTCGATTATCAAACCGGCGGCGGTGTCCATTCGATGAAACTCCCGGACAATCCGCTCGGAAAGCCGCGTGACGAAGCCGTCTTTGAAATTGATGGAGCGACCTAAATATATCGAATCCTGTTCAAGCCTTTCCAGCCAGCGCGGCGGTATCTCGATAGTGAAAACCCGCACGTCCTGATTATGAAATTTGTCTTCGTGAATCTCGCCCGGCGGGCGAAAGGTTAAAGTAAACGGCTCGCATTCGAGCGCCTGTTTGTTGTGCGATTCGGTATAAGTGCCCTGCAAAACAAAACAAAAATGAGCGTTTTCGTGCGAATGCTCCGAGAGTCTCGTCTGCGCCGAATACGCGACCTCGGTCAGGATAAAGCCTGCCGTATCGAAACTCTTCAAAACTTTTCCATTTGAGCAGCCCGGCGCTAATTTTTTAAACATATCTCGGATTAACAGGATTAGGATTTCTCCTTATAATAACACCGCTTGATTATGTTTTGTGACAGGATATTACCGGCTGGCGGATTATGAATCGCCGATAATCGCCGTTTTATTGTTAAAAGCGGGTTAGCTCCAGTCTTTATCCGGTTTTGGCTGAAGCCGGCGGGCGGCGTCAATCACGTCCTGCAACTCGACGGGGTCGCTGAAAGGGTCTTTATCGAGCGCGGTGACGCGGTTTAATTCCTTTTGCCAGCGGCGCAGCTCGTTAACATAATTTTCGCTCGGAATGCGGCGCAGATGACCTTCGCATTCTTCCAAATCGCAAATTCCGTTGTGCAGCCATTCGCCCGTGTGCCAGTCCTGCATATCGACGGCGGGAAACAGACAAATGCCGTGTAAATCCATACCTTCGTTAACGGCGGCGAGCGATTCTTCGATTACGTCCTTGAGCCACGCCGCGCGTCCGCCGCCGAGCCCGCTGGTTTCGCCGATTATCATCGGTCGGCGGTAGCGTTCCCACACTAATTTCATCAAATCGCAAAGCGGTTTGATGCGGTCGTCGTCCGGGCTGAGCGCCGCGTGCGGACCTTGTTCGCGATATTCCATCTGCCCGAAAGAATAATTATTAGCGCCGACAATATCCAGAATTTCAGGCGCGCCGCCAAGCTCGGCGTGCTCTTTTCCGCAGAGAATATCCCACGCCAGAAAAGTGTCCACGTAAGTTTCCTGATAAGCGGCTGCCGTCAAATCCGGACGGTCGCGCGGCGCGACGACCTGCACGAGCGGGTCGATGTTAATCATCCGCGCTTCCGGCTCGATTTCACGAATCGCCTTAACGCCCGCAATCGCGGCGCGGCATAAGGCGAGACGCAATTTAAAACGGTCTTCTCTGGTGTTTCTGTAAGGCGCCGTCCAGCCCCATTCGCCGCCGATGAATGAGAAAAACGTGATTTCGTTAACCGGCGTAAAGAAATGCGGACCGCGCACGCGCGGCACCACGTAGCGGGCGGCGGCGCGGCAGTAATCGGCGAAACGAGTCGTAAATTGTTCGGAAAAAGGGTCTAAATCGTCAGGATAACCGTAATGACATAAATCCCAAATCGGAATTATCTGCGATTCGTTCATCGCCGCAATCATCGGGTCAATAGCCGAAAAATCGTATTCGCCGTTTTTATCGACGAGCGCCCAGGGAATTCCCTCGCGCGCCACCGCAATGCCGAGGTCGCGCAAAACTCTGTAATCCTCGCGGACGCATTTATCGTGCTGCGTTTCCGCGACCAGATTGCGGCGGCGTTTATCTTTCCAGAGAAAAGTGGAACATTCAAAACCGGAAATAAAAAATGTCGGGAAAATACCTGGTTTTTTTGCCATACGCTTACTTTTAACTCGAATATTTTCTAAAAAAGACGGGCGGAAAGATAAAGCTTTAAAGAAAACCGCTTTAGCTTTTCCCTTCGACCAGACTTTTTATTATCGTCAGCAGCTCGCCCGACTCGACCGGTTTCGGGACGTGCATATCGTAACCGGAGGCAATCGCGCGCAAGCGGTCTTCGTTTCGCGCATATGCCGTCACGGCTATCGCCGGAATATTTCTTTTTTGCGGCATCTCTCTGACGAATTTGATTAAATCATAGCCGTCCTGGTGCGGCATTTCGATGTCGGAGATGAGTAAATCGAAAACTTCCGTTTCAAGAAATTGCAGCGCCTCGGAAACGGACGCCGCAGATTTAACGGCGGCGGAACTCTGTTCGAGAAGCATCGATAACAGAATTCGCGTGTCTTCGTCGTCATCGACTAAAAGAACTCTGGTTCCCGCCAGATTCGGAGCGTTGCCTGAAAAGCCGTTTTTACCGGCGGGCGACGTTTTCTGATATTCCTTTTGCCGGCTAATGCCTGTCAGGGGCAGGATGACGGTAAAGGTTGCGCCTTTCCCTTCGCCTCCGCTGAAAACCGCAACCGAGCCGCCGTGCAGCTCGGTCAGCTGGCGGACGATTGATAATCCCAAACCCAAACCGCCGTATTGTCTTTTGCTGGAACTGTCGGCTTGCCGAAAGCGGTCGAAAACGAACGGCAGAAAATCTCTCTCGATTCCTTTGCCATTGTCGGCGACGATTACCTCGACGTGAGAATTTTCTTGCTCCAGCCGCACCTCGACTTTTCCGCCCGGCGGCGTAAATTTAATGGCGTTCGATAAAAGATTCCAGATAATCTGCTGCAAGCGGTCGGGGTCGCCGGAAACGGGTTCGATTTTTTCGTCGAGCATCGTTTGCAGAATAATTTCGCGGGCGTCAGCCGCCGGTCTGACGGAATCGAGCGCGGCTTCGATGATTTTTGTTAATTTAACGGGCTGAATATCGAGCCGCACTTTGCCGCTGATAATCCGCGAAACATCGAGTAAATCTTCAATCAATTGATTTTGCGAGCGAGCGTTGCGCTCAATCGTTTCAAAAGCGCGTTCGATGATTGTCTTATTGAGCGGCTGCCGGCGAAACATCTGCGTCCAGCCTAAAATCGAATTCAGCGGCGTCCGCAGCTCGTGCGAGACGATTGCCAGAAACTCGTCTTTCAGGCGGCTGGCTTCTTCGGCTGTGCGGCGGGCTTCCTGCGCGCTTTTCAGCAAACCTTCACGCTCTTCTTCTTCGCGCTTGCGTTCGGTGATGTCTTTGAAAAGAACGGCGACCTTTCGGCTTTCGAAATTTCCAATCCGAAAAGCATAAAAATCGAACCAGCGATTCAGAGCCTGCGCGCCGCTTTCAAAACGAATCGCTTCGCCCGTCAGAACAACCTTGCCGTAAGTTTCAAACCAATATTCCTCGTGATTCGGCGCTAATTCGCGCATCCGTCTGCCTAATGCATTTTTGAGCCCGGTTTGCTGTTCAAAGGTCGGATTAATTTCCAGAAAACGATAATCGACCGCTTTATCGTTTTCATCAAACATCACTTCGATAACGCAAAAACCTTCGTCAATCGAGTTAAATAAATTGCGGTAGCGTTCCTCGCTTTCGCGCAGCGCTTCTTCGGCTTGTTTGCTTTCGGTAATGTCGATATACGTGCCGAGACAGCGCACGGCGGCGCGATGCTCGCCCTCGCCCGCAAAAAACGCTCTGCCGCGCACGCGAATCCAGCGCGTTTTGCCGTCCGTGCGAATGATTCGCTGCTCGACTTCAAATTCATCCGAACCGCTCGGCGCTAAAGCGTCCGAGACGCGGCGGATGACTTCCTCGCGGTCGTCGGGATGAAAATGCGACTGTACCTGGCTGAAAGTAAGCGGCGTGCCCGCGCTCCATCCGTAGATTTCACGCCCGATGTCGTCGGTTTGCACCTCGTCGGTCTGCAAATCAATATCAAAGGTGCTGGTGCGTGAAATATCTATGGCGAGGCGCAAGCGCGCGTCGGACTCGCGCAGAGCTTCTTCAATCTGGCGGCGCTCGGTAATATCGACGACCACGCCGGGCAAGCTGGCGGCTCGACCTTCGGAATCGCGCTCGACAATGCCGCGCGCGATGACCCAGCAAATCGCGCCTTTTGGCGAAATAAGACGATATTCAGCCTGGAATTCAGGACCGCCGTCTTCGACCGCTTTCTCGATAATATTACTGACGCGTCGGAGGTCTTCCGGGTGAATTGCCTGCAAGTATTTTTCAAGCGCGCCGCCGTCGGCGTCCTCGTCAGAGACGGAAAACATCCGCGCTAAATTTTTGTCCGCGAATACTTTATTGTTAACGCAGTCCCACGTCCAGGTTCCGATTTCGGCGGCGGTAAGCGTTGATTCCAACCGATGGCGCGCATCGCGTAATTGCTCTTCGCTCCGGCGCAGTTCTTCTTTCGATTCAATTTCGGCAAGCAGAAAATCGCGCGCCTCGTATTGTTTGCGCCGCGCTCTGAGCGCCGATTTAATGGCGCTGCTGAGCGTCATCAACCGCACGGGGCGTTCGATTAAGGTGACGTTTCCGGCTTCGCTCAGTTCGGCGAGCGTGTCGGCATTGGCAGGATTTTCTCCGCCTCCGCTGGTCAGGACGATTATCGGGATGTCAGACCAGGGCGGCTGGCGGTGCAGGGTATAGGTGAGAATCGAAACGGTTTCCGCCTCCAGCGCTTCGCCCGTCAGAAAAACGGCTCCCGCGTCCGTCGAAATTTCGCGGCACAGCTCGCCGAGACTGCCGCATATCCTGAAAGTCAATCCGGCTTCGCCTAAAAAACGGGCGGTCAGCTCGCCGTCTCTGCCGGTCGGCGCTAAAACCAGTATTCGTTCTTCCCGCTTGTTCTGTCCCTTACTCGTCTGCATTAAAATCCGAAACAAATATGTCTTTTCCGCTATAAGTCGGAACGCCGGTCAGCACTCCGTGAAAATCAGTGAGCGCTTTGCCGACGCGAATGCCGTCCGATGAGATGCCCATTTCTCGAATCGTACTTTCGTGCGCGCCCGTGCGCTTTTTAACTACCGACAAAGCGCGCCTCACAGCGCCGCCCGATTCGAAATAGCGCAGCATCAAAACCGTGTCCGCCAGATAGCTGACGTCAACCGGCGAGGTCATCGCATTTCCCAGAAAGCCGTGCTGCGCCATAATCAGTATCGTGATGACGCCCTGCCGGTTCAGGTAAGTTAAAAGCTCGTGCATCTGAATCGTCAAAAACCGCTCTTCCGGCATCGCGTTCATATAACCGTTCAGGCTGTCGATAACGACGACCTTGGTTTTGTTCCGTTCGACGGATTCCAGAATCGAATAGGCGAATTCGCCGGGCGAAAGCTCTGCCGGGTCAACCTGCTGGATAGTCACCGAACCTTTATCGAGATACTGTTGTAGTTCTGTCCCGATTCCGATGGCGCGGGCGATATAAGTTTCCCGGATTTCATCAAAGATGAAAACCGCCGCATTTTCGTCATTCGCCGCCGCCGAAACGGCAAACTGCGCCGCCACCGATGATTTGCCGGAACCGGCAGGACCGATAATCAAAGTGCTGGTTCCGCGGTCGAGCCCGCCGCCGAGCAATTCGTCCAATCCGGCAATGCCGCTTTTGACCGTTTCCTGATTCGTATTCTGAACGTGCTCGGCGGAGACCAGGCGCGGGAAAACGCGCACGCCGCCGGTTTCGATATTAAAGTCGTGATAACCGCCGCTAAAGCGTGAGCCGCGCAGTTTCGACACGCGCAGGCGGCGACGTTCCGCGCCGTATTCGAGCGCCAGATGCTCCAGTATCAAAACGCCGTGAACAATCGAGCTGACCTGCAAATCGACAATATTTGAAGTTTTATCGTCGAGCAGCAGAACGGTGGTCGCGCGGGGCGCAAAATATTGTTTGAGCGCGAGAATCTGCCGCCGGTAGCGAAGCGGGTCGCGCGCCAGGAGGCGCATCTCCGAAAGCGAATCGAAAATGACTCTTTTCGGGTTAATTCGCTCGACTTCCTGCAAAACAGCGCTGGTCAATTCGTTTAATTCAACTTCCGAAGGATGAAAAATGGTGTATTGCGACTCGGATTTGAGAGCGTCCCCCGAAGGAACTAATTCATATATATTCAAATCTTCCAAAGACCAGCCGTGCGCGGCGGCGACGTTTTCCAATTCCAGTTTCGTCTCCGAAAGAGTGACGTAAAGAACCGTTTCGCCGCGTTTAATACCTTCGAGCAAAAATTGAAGCGCGAGCGTCGTTTTTCCCGAGCCCGGTTCGCCCTCGACCAGATATATATTGCATTCCGGCAAACCGCCTTCCAAAACCTTATCTAAACCTTCAATACCCGTGCTTAACCTGTTTATTGCGGCAGAAATGCCGCCGTTCTCTCGATTGTGAGAATTTTCAGTCCCCATAAAATGTCAATTCCGTTTACATCCTTTAGATTCGTGTATAAATACAAAAATATCATAGAACAACTTGTTACCGAAATTTATTTGCAGAATTAAGGCGGAAGGCTGAAAGCAATTTTAAGTTAAGAAATCAGAGGCTCGTCAGTCGTTGATTCCACATAGCAGTTTTTTTCGCTTTTTTGCCGGAGACGGGAAATGAGTTTACGGAACGATGTCTTTGTACCGGCGCGGCTTACGCCTTTTTCTGAAAAAAGCGAATGGCGAGCGCGCGTCGTTTCCGCAATTTTCGGGCGTCAAAAAAGGCGGTCCGAAGACCGCCTTAAAGTTTTCGCTTATAGGTTTGATTGTTACGGCTCAGCCACAAAATCCACGTTCGTGAGATTGTCATTGACCTGCACCGTCTGAGGTGTAAAGGTATAAAGCCTTGATATAACTGCAATCGTGTAACTCGAGCCTGACGCGACATTATCAAAGCGGTAATAACCGAACGGGTTTGTAATTGCCGTGCGTCGTCCGCCGACGCCCGAGTCGGTCAGCGACACAATGGCGTTGCTGACTCCTTGTCCCGACGACGTCGTGACGCGACCGCCAACCGATACGTTGGCGACGGGCGCGGCACTCGGACCCTGAATTTGAACGATAATCGGAGCGCCTGTCTTAAAGAAGCCGATTGTTGCATTCGTGGTCTGCGGCGGACGATTGGAATCAAAACGGAAGTTATACATAGTGCCCCAACGAATAGCGTTCGCGTTCTGATTCTGGGCAAAGGTTTCCGAACTCCAGGTCATCGCACTGCCGGACTGCGTCTGAGTCCAGGGCGCGTTGCTGTATCCCGTGTTTCCTACCGTTCCGTCGGCTGCCCATCCGGGATGCTGCGGCGGCGCGTGGAATCCGATGTTGCTCAAAGTACCGCCGGCTCCCAGAGGCACGCCGAAAGATTGAATAGCGCGGTCGAGATTTTGATTATAGACGGCGTACTCGTAATGCCAGACTCCGGGTGACGGATTCGTCACTTTGTAAGCGACTATGCCGATGCCGTCGTTACCGGGATCCGGTTTGATTTCGACAGATGTAGCTCCATTCCAGGCGGCAACAGCTGATTTGGCTCGCACCGTCGATGCCGCCGGGGAAAAGCTGAAAGGACTGCCCGTGCCGGTAACATTGTACCTTCGGTACGAGACGTTGTTGTACATATTGCACTGTCCGGGATTCGCCTGGCACCAGGCATATTCGTGCGGCGTGACGTATTGTGCTTCGGCATAATAAGTTGCGCCGGGATTCAGGCTTGTGCTCAGGTCGCTGATTTCCGTCAGAATCCTGTGCGAAGGTCCTGTGTGCGTATGATTGGCGTGACTGTTATTCGGCGTCGCCGAATCATTTCGCGGATAAAAACCGCTAAACGGATTTATCCAGGCGCGCGAACCCAGAGCGGGTCCCGCATTCAGGTTAGCCGAATAAGGGTCTGAGCATCCCGAACCGAGTCTGGTGCCGCCGACGCCGTTACAACCCAAGCCGCAGAGGTTATTGGTCAATGCCGTGAACGCGTGTTTGACTTGTGATTGTCCGACTTGTTCAAAGCGTTCATCGTTTGACGCGCCGCCGCTCATCCGGTAAAGGTTTTGCGGAATCACCGGGTGGTCATTGACTGGGTTGGCAAACCAGTTCAGGTCTACCGTACCAAAATTGCAGGAGTCGGTTCCCACGGCGAGTCCGACCTGCGTTCCGCTGCTGTTGCCGAATTGCGCCAATCCCGACAGGTCTCCGACGACGACGTCCGGACCCGGAACAGTTCCGTTCTCGGGACTATTGAGCGCCGGCATGACATCCGATTTGACTTCGCCGTCAACCATCTGCGTGATTTCGACCGGGCGCATAGTTGCCGTAATAGAGATTTGTCCGGCGATAGCGCCGCCCTCGGACGGACGCCCGAGCTCGGCGGCAAACTCTTTTGAAATCAGCAATCTTCCCGTCTGGACACTGAACAAATGCTCGTTGGAATTGTAGTCGAGCTGTTGTCCTTCAATATTGAAAAAGACAAACCCCGTTTTCCCGTCGCGGACGACCAGGTCGGAAGCTCCGCCCCAGGGCGTGTTTTCGACGACGAGCTGTTGATACGACGCATTCAATTTTGCGGGCAGAGCCGCCGAATTTTGGGGAATGAGCGCCATTGTACTGGGCAAGGTTCCGCGCAGCTCATTATTAAAAACAAGGACTGTAAAAAAAGAATCCCGCTCCACGTCAAACCGCAAAACGCTCAGCCTCGATTCTTTCGCGCCGGAGCCGGTTCCGTTGAGCCGGTTTAAATTCAGTTCCATAGCGACGCTGCCGCTCGCCACGATCATTTTTTCAAGAGTCCCGGTATTGCCTACCGAGACGTTTTGGTTAAGCACGGTTAATAATTGACCCGAGCCATTGCTAAAGAGCACAAGCAACGAGAGCAAAGCGCTAAGAATTGTTTTTAACATAATTTTGGCTTCCAGCCGCACGGGCTGTACAAAAGAATTACCTCTAATTTGTATCAGATACCTGGATTATAACTTCTCAGTTACGTGGATTTTAACTTTTCAGTTACGTAGATTTAGACTTTTCTTATACACCCTTTTAGGTGCTTTAATCAAGTCGGGTATAATATGTTCTTCTGCCGACCTCTCCGGTGCAGAGCTCAAATCGATTTATGAAAGATGGTTGTACAAGTCAAAAAATAGAGAAACAGCGGTCGATTCCACTGCCTGTTTTAAACAATTCCGCGCCTCAAAAAGACGAGATTCGCCACTCAGGAACCAGCCGCTGGCGGGCGGCGGCGCTCATCGCTCTGACCTTGCTGATGATTGCGCATATCATTCAGTGGCGGCTGACGGGTCGGACGGTGACGCCGATTGAACCTTCCGAAGCGATGCATACGCTTCAAACCGGCGCCGTCAACGCTGGATTTATCTTCTTTACGCTCGCCATTCTGGCGACGCTGATTTTCGGGCGTTTTGTCTGCGGCTGGGGCTGTCACGTGCTTGCCCTTCAGGATTTCTGCGCCTGGCTGCTCAAGAAATTCGGACTCAAGCCGAAGCCGTTCCGGTCGCGGCTGCTGGTCTTCGTGCCGCTCATCGTGGCGCTGTATATGTTCGTCTATCCGAGCGTTTATCGATTCTTCGCCAAGCCGCAAAACGAGCCGCTGATTCCGCAGTTTACCAATCATCTGGTGACCAGTGAATTTTGGGCAACTTTCCCGCCCGTCTGGGTCGCCATTCCTTTTCTCTTCGTCTGCGGATTTATGACCGTCTATTTTCTGGGGCAGAAGGGTTTCTGCACCTACGCCTGTCCGTACGGCGGCGTTTTCAGGCTGGCGGACAAGCTGTCGCCCGGAAAGATTCGCGTCACGGACGCCTGTAACGGCTGCGGTCACTGCACCGCCGTCTGCACTTCAAACGTTCTGGTTCACGCCGAGGTCAAACAATACGGGATGGTCGTCAATCAGGACTGTATGAAGTGTCTGGACTGCGTCAGCGTCTGTCCTAACGACGCTTTGTATTTCGGTTTCGGGAAACCGGCGATTACGAAATCGGTTAAGAAAAACTATTCTCTGAACTGGACCGAGGAAATCGCGGGAGCCGTCGTCTTTGCGGCGAGCTTTTTAGCCGTCTGGGACGTTTACCAGCTCGTTCCGATGTTGATGGCGCTCGGAATTGCCGCGGTCACGACGTTTCTCGCTCTGAGAACTTGGAGATTACTCCGAGCCGGAGACTTGTCTTTCTACCGTTTTAACCTGAAGTCGTCCGGCAGTATCAGAAAAGCGGGCTGGGCATTTTCGAGTTTCGCGCTGTTATGGATTGGCTTGAACGTCCACAGCGGCTGGGTACACTATCACGAATCGGCGGGCAGGCGCGCATTTGAAAACATCAAGATTCCCGACGAGCTCGCTCTGGCGCGGACCAATCCCGCCCGTTGGCTCAGCGCGAGCGACCGCGAGAATATCGCCGCCGGCAAAAAGCATCTGCACGCCGCTACATCTGCCGGTTTATTGGTCAACAACACGGCGCTGCCGAAGCTCGCGTGGGTCGAATATCTGTCCGGCAACACGGAGCAAGCCGTCAATTTGCTCGCCGCCGCCGCCGCGCATCAGGAAGGGCAGGCAAAAGCCTTAAGCTTCTATTATCGCGGCGCTATCCTGAACCGTCTGGGGCGTTACGAGCAAGCGCTGGCGAGTCTCGACCAGGCTTTGGCTGAAGCGTCCGATTTAGTTGTCGCGCGCGAAGAACAAGGCGAAGCGCTCTGGCAGCTCGGACGCCGACAGGAAGCCGTTTCAGCCTGGAGCGATGCCGTCCGCAGCAATGCCGGTCTGCCTTTAGCGAATAATCTGCTCGCCGGAGCCGCCGCGTCGATGGGACAATCCGAAGCCGCCGCCGCTTATGAAAAACAAGCCGACCGTTCGACTCCCGCCGACCCGCTTTTTCATTGGATGGTCGGACTCCGTCTGCAAAATGTCGGGATGAACGAGCTTGCCGAAAAACACTTTCAACGCGCCATTCAGCTTAATCCCGAATTCAAGCGGGCGCGCGGAGCCTAGAACTTTAGAGAACGGTGTTAAGGGCGACCCGAAGCAAAAAACGGAGAATAAATCGATGAATAAAAAGGTTCGCTGGGGCGTTCTGGGCGCGGCGAAAATCGCCCTGGATAAAGTCATACCGGCGATGCGGCGAGGCGAATGGTCTGAAATTACCGCCCTCGCTTCGAGAGACGCGGAGAAAGCGCGACAGGCGGCGCGCAATCTGGGAATACCGAAAATTTACGGTTCCTACGAGGAGCTTCTGGCTGACGCGGAGATTGAAGCGATTTACAATCCGCTGCCGAATCATCTGCACGTTCCCTGGACGATTAAAGCCGCCGAAGCCGGAAAACACGTTTTATGCGAAAAACCGCTGAGCCTGAGCGTAGCAGAAGCCGAAAAGCTGCTCGCCGTCCGGAATCGCACCGATGTAAAAATTCAGGAAGCCTTTATGGTGCGCACGCATCCGCAATGGCTCGGCGTCCGTGATTTGATTCGCGCCGGACGCATCGGCGAATTGAAAGTTATTTCGGGATTTTTCAGCTATTTCAACCGCAATGCGGAAAATATTCGCAACCGACCGGAATTCGGCGGCGGCGCGCTGCTGGACATCGGCTGTTACCCGATTTATATCTCGCGGCTTATTTTCGGCGCGGAGCCGCGCAGAGTTCTCGCTTTAATCGAGCGCGACCCGGAAATGCGCGTTGACCGTCTGGCTTCGGCAATTCTGGATTTTCCGTCGGGACGGCAGGCGAGCTTTACCTGCGGCACGCAGCTTGCGCCGCACCAGCGAATGCAGTTTTTCGGCACGCGCGGGCGAATCGAAGTCGAAATTCCGTTTAATATTCCAAGCGATACGCCGACGCTCGTTTATCTCGACGACGGCGCGGATTTATACGGCAAAAACGTCGAAACAATCGAGTTCGCGCCCGCCAATCAATACACGATTCAAGGCGACGTTTTTTCCAGAGCCATTCGCGAGAACGGCGAGCCGGTCATCTCGCTCGAAGATTCAATCAATAATATGTCGGTCATCGAAGCTCTGTTCCGCTCGTCGGAAACAGGCAATTGGGAAACGATTCAGAAATTAATTTAGGTTAATACGAGATGAAAATCGCCTGAAACGAATGTACAATCGCCTAAAACGGACTGACAATCGTCTCTAACAAGTGATAATCGTCTCTAACGAGCGATAATCGCTTCTAACAGATAATAATCGTCTCTAACGAGTGATAATCGTCTCTAACGGGCTGATAATCGACTCTGACGGACTAACAATCGCTTCTAACGGGTGAACAATCGCTTCTAACGGGCGAACAATCGTCTCTAACGGGTGAATAATCGTCTCTGACAAGCGAATAATCGACTCTAACCCTCGAAAATCCGAAAAAACGAAAAAATAATCGCTAAAAAACCGTCGTTTTTAACGGCTCGACGCGAAAATAGAGGACGAAGCGGCGAAACCGCGACGAAACAACTGCGCCGAGCCGTTTATTTTAATAAAGCCGTTTCGAGGCGCGGCAGAAAGCCTCTGCCGGCGCGCGTCGTGTATTCGTCGTAAATTCGCTGTTTTTCTTCCGTCATCGGAAAACGCTCGTCCGCGCCGTACGGATATTTTTTCATTTGCCTGAACGGCAGCGGCAAAACGGCGTCCGGGCTGCCGGAATTGATGTCCATTTCCTTGCTGTAGCCGTCGGCGTAAAGCAGGAACGTGTATTTTCTGCCCGCCGCCGGTTCCGGCAAAGCGTCAAAGCTCAAAACCAGCTCGTCGCCGGTTTTCGAGATGATAAAAACGTCGTCGATTTGATTTAATAAAGGCTTGACGTCGCCGGTTCGCGTAAAATTGCCCGAAAAATATTTCCAGCGCCCGTCGTTTAAAACTTTGTCGTAATTTGCCGCAATCATCTCGCCGAACCTGATTTCCTCGGAAAATCCGCGCTCGCGCAAATCCGCAAAGGCAGGCTGCAATTCGATTGTTTCGACATCTTTCTGCGCGGACGTATCGACGGCGATTTTGTCCCAGTAGGTTTTAAAATTCGTGACGATGCGAACTTCGCGCGAATCGGACAAAAACTTTCCGGTCAAATCGACGACCAAAGTCTGCGGGCGACCGACAGGAATTCCGATGCCGTCAATCACAGTTTGCCATTCGCCGCGCCGGTTTTTGACCTGCAACTTCGGCAGAAACAAAGATTTTCCGCTTTGCGAAGCGGCGAGATTGTCCGACGAAAAAGCGTAGTCCGTCCAGCCGGTCAAAAGCAGCAGCGTTCTGCCGCGATAATCTTTTTTGTCGTCCAGCTTCAAAGTCAGATTGTGCGGCGCGGCGTAACCGCGAATGTTCAGCGATTTGAACGAATCGTAAAAGCGACGGTCAAGATTTTCTATTTCCGGCAAAACGTTTTTCCCGTCATTATCGACGGCGGAAAGCGGCGCTCGTTCGGCGCGCGTCGTGTATAAAATGCGCTTTCCGGCAGCCGGTATTCCCAAGCCTTCGTTCGGGTAAACTTCGGCGTCCGCGTCGTGCTCGACGGCGACGAGCTTCAGATAATCGACAAACAAAACTTCTTCCAGCTCGTTCGTCACGCGAATCTCGTATTTTCCGTTTCTCGGCTTTAATTTGCCGGGCGCAATCCGCACGAATTCGTCGGAATCGGGGTAATGATAAACGCCCGCTTCCTGCCAGTTGCCCATCTCGCCGCCGCCCAGAAAATCGGTGATAAACTCAAATTTTTCGCCGTTCCAGGTGTATAGATACGGGCACGAAGAAGGCTTGCGGTCGAGTTCCTCGATTTTCAGCGGCGCGAAATTCTTCGCCGTCTGACCTTTTGCTTTTTCGGGAAATTCGACTTCCGCCTGAATCACGCCGGAAGTCCAGACGACGCGCACGGCGTCGGGTTTTTCGCGTTTTCCGAGTCCGAAATGAAGGTCGGACGGCGCGGGAGAAGGGCTGGCGGAATAGCTTTCGAGCTTTTGCGCGAGGCTGCCCGCGCGCAAATCGACTTTCGCGCCGATTCCGGTTCGGTTGCTGACGCGACCTTGCAGCCGTATGATTTCCGAATTATTCGCGTTGCCGCCGACATTGCCGATGCAGTGCAGGCTGCCGCCGCGTCCAAACGTCAGTAAATCAATGTCGCCGTCGCCGTCGATGTCGCCCGATAATATTTGCCGCGAATTTACCGCAGCGTTCTCGAAATCGGTTTTTACTTTGAAAGCCGTCGAATCCGCGTCCGTCCATTCGACGCCGAGATTGCGGGCGACGACCAAATTCTTATCCGTATCGGCAATCAAATCCAGCAAGCCGTCGTTGTCGTAATCGAGAAACTGCGCGGCAGAAGCGTTTTCCGTTCCGCGCGGCGCGTCCTTTAAAACAAATTTTCCGCGCCCGTCGGAAACGGCGAAAACGCCCGCGCCGCCCGATTTGCCGAAAAAGAAATCGGTGTAAGCGTCTTTGTTGAAATCTCCGGCGGCGGCGCAAGTCCACGCGCCGCTTCGATTTAGCCCGACTTCACCGGCAACGTCCCGAAAAGTGCCGTCGCGCAGATTGCGAAAGAGATTAGGCTTTTCGCCGTAGTTTAAAACGAGGAAATCGACGTCGCGGCGATTATCGAAATCCGTCGGAATGACGGCGACGGCGCGACCCGGCAAATTAATTTTCGCCGTTTCCGAAACGTTCGTAAAAGTTCCGTCGCCGTTGTTACGCCAAAGCTTATTGGCGGCAGGCAGCGGCGGCGCGCCGGAAAACGTGCCGGATTTTTCAAAACCGCCGAGAAAAATATCCAAATCGCCGTCGTGGTCGGCGTCGGCAAACGCGCCGGAAATCGAAACGTCCGTCGGCGCGGGCAGTTTTGCCGCTGCCGTCACGTTTTTAAAGACGCCTTTGCCGTCGTTGCGAAAAAGCGCCGTTTGTCCGCGACCGAAAACGAGCAAATCGGCAAACGTATCATTATCGTAATCGCCCGCCATAACGCCGTGACCGAACGTCTCGAAAGGCTTTCCCAAATCTCCCGCCGCTCGCGTCACGTCAACAAATTTTCCGCCGTCGTTGCGGTAAAGCCGCATCGTCGGTGAATCGCCGGTAATCAGCGCCAAATCCAAATCGCCGTCATTATCGTAATCGAAAAGAGTCGCGCCGCGCCGCGTTGGGTTTGAAAGCGGTTTATTTTCAATATTTTTCGAATTGCGCGGCGCGGCGCGCGAAACGGGCAAACCGACGTTCACGTTTTGAAAGACGACTTTCGGCGCGGCTTTATCGACGAGTTCCGTTTCCGCGCCGGTCGAAGCAAGCGCTTCGGCGTAGCGTCCCTGTTCGAGATAATTCTGCCCGATGCTCGTCGCCGCGCCGCTGTTTCTCAGCGCTTGAAAACGCCCGATCAATTTTTGTCCTTCTTCGCGCTCGTTGTTGCGAATCAGCGCGGTCGCCAGATTGTAAAGAGCCGTCGAATTGTAAGGCTCGGACGCGAGCGCGAGGCGAAAGGCGGCGATGGCTTCGGCGGATTTGCGCTGCTGAATGTAAATCTGACCGAGATTGACGTTCGCGCCGACGTCCTGCGGGTCAATCGCCAGAACGCGCCGGAAAAAGCCGACCGCATCGTCCGTGCGATTCTGATTTCTGGCAATCAATCCGAGAATATAATGCGTCTGCGGGCGTTCCGGCGCGATTTCCGCAGCTCTTTCGGCGGCTTGCCGCGCGCCCTCGATATCCTGCAAGTTGAAAAGGGCGACGGCGAGATTGATTTGCGCGATTTTCATTTGCGAATCGAGCGTTAAAGCGCGGCGAAATTCTTCCGCCGCCTCTTTATAATTAAATTGTTCGAGCTGCGCGACGCCCAGATTATTCGCGCGATACGCCGCTTCGCGCGTCGCCGGTGAAACGGACGCAGAGTTCTGATTATTCGATTGGGCGAGCGTTTGCGGCTGGAGTATAGTGCGCGAGTATAAAAATAAAAAAAAGCCTGTAATTGCAGCCAAAGTAAAGACCAAAAAACGCCGATTTGCTTTCATAAAACGATTATAACAGCTTCGCTCGAACGCATTTCACCGAAGAAAATAAAATCAATCGAATGTAAATTATTCGATTGATTTTATTTCACGAATTCAACGAAAAAGGCTTTTCACATAAATTTTCACATAAATATGTAAACGCCTTAACGCGAAGAATCTCGAATGGTTGCCGTGCCGTCAAAGTAGGCTTGTGTTTTCGGGAAAACATACATCGCCACTTTGCGTCCGAGTTCGAGTCCGGCAGTATTGTCGGCTTGGATGTGATAGCCGCCCATCACGCGCGAGATGCCAGCCATTTCCGCCGTCGCCGTAAAAGTCGGCAAATCGAGCGCGACTTCGCACGTCAGTTTTGCGTCCTGCGACGATTGCCCGAGCTTCGTCTGAATGATTTTGCATTCGTATTCGGCTTCGGTCAATTCTCCCGCCTTGCGTTTTTCGACTTCGCCGAAACGGTCGTTGCCGGTGAATAATTCCAGCACTTTCGCGCAAGCCGCGCTGACCGCACTGTGACCGGAAACGTAACCGGGAAACGGCGGCGTGATGAAATTATAAGGCGAATACGGGTGCCACTCGTCGGCGGGCATCTCGACGACGCCTCTGCCCGGTCCGCCCCAGCCGCTTACTTTCTGACCTTTGTAATAATATCTAACGAGCGTCCACGGGCGCGAAGTGTCGTAAAAACGCTTTGATTCCCAGGCGGCGATAAAAGTGTCGAAAGCGACGACGCCGACGGCGAAAAATATTTTCACGTCCTTGTCGATGTCGTGTTTGTCGCGGCGCGAGACGGCTTGGGCAAATCTGAGCCAGTGACCGGATTGTCCGGTCGAGCGCGGACCGTCGCGCATAAATTCCACAATCGCCTTTTGTTCGGGCGAGAGACTGCCGTTAAAAGAGAGAACTTCGTCAACTTCTTTTTTAAGCCGTTCCGAGCCGACTTTCGGCGGCGGCGCGGGGCGAAACTGGTCGCTGCGTTCCAGCGCGAACGGTTTGACGCGATACCAGTGCGGCGTCAGAAAACCGGGCGTCGCGGTTTTGTCTTTCCCGATTTGAAAAGTAATCGGCTGCCAGCAGTCAGGGTCGATAACTTTATCGACCGAATTAATCGGGCGGTAAAAAGTGTAGTCGGAATACGCTTTGCCGTTCGAGCCAAACTCGTCGCCGAGCTGATTCGCGCCGTCCGTGTGACGATATTCGACGACCGCCGCCGCCGCCGCGTTACCGACGCCCTGCGGTTTGGAAAGGTCTGTCGTCGCGTCGTTCGGGTCGAAACCGCGCCGGCGCATCTGCTGTGCGAGCCATTCGGCATCTTCGGGAAAAACGTCGAGCATCGCGCGATAAGTCGCATAAGCGACGGCTTTTTCCTTGTTCGCCAAAGTGCGCTCAGACCCGGGACGCCGCAGCTTTTCACCTAGCCGCGTGCCGACCGCTTTATCGTCATACGCCGCCCACGCGTCATACATCGACGTCACGATAATCGCCAGCATACGCGAGCCGACCGTCGGACGCGGAGCGACACGCTCGTGCTCGCGCGCCGTCGCTTCGAGCGCGACGTCGAGCCATTCGTAGGCGGCGGATTTTTTGTACTCGTCGTTGACAACCGGCGCAGAAACGGTCTTTTGATTCAGTTTTGCCTTTTCCTGCGCAAATACATTATTTGCCTGAAAAATAAGCAAAAAAGAAGGATTAAGCAAAGCAATAAAAAGCATCCGGACGATAAATCGCTGTCGGGATTTCATAAAACTACAACTCCTGTTTTTAAAAAATTCCCCTTGTCCTGTTTAAATAAATGATGTTCAACCAAGCGGAAATAGCTTCTTTCTAAACGGAAAAATCCGGTATTAATTTCAGACAAACCGGCGACGGAACAATCGCTTTATTTCCGGTCGGCTGCAATTTTCCGGTTTTCTCGTTGCGGCGAAACGTCACGATTGAATCGGAATTCTGATTTGCCGCGAGCAGAAATTTGCCGCTCGGCTCAATCGCAAAATTGCGCGGCGTGCGCCCTTGCGTCGGCGTGTGCTCGATAAAATCCAGCCTGCCGGTTTTTTCGTCGATTTTGTAAGCGGCGAGGCTGTCGTGTCCGCGATTCGAGCCGTAAAGAAATTTCCCGTCGGGCGAAACGTGAATATCGGCGCAGCTGCTAGCGCCGGAAAAATCCGCCGGCAGCGTCGAAACGGTTTGAATTTCCTTTAGCGTTCCGCGTTTGTCGTCGTATTCGAGCGACGTAATGGTCGTGTCGAGTTCATTAATGACAAAAGCTAATTTTCCGTCCGGATGAAACTTGAAATGTCGCGGTCCCGCGCCGGCTTTCGCCTGGTAAAACGGCTGCGCGGCGTTCGGTTCGAGCTTTCCGTTTCCGGCATCGAAATTGTAAATCATTATTTTATCAATGCCCAAATCGCTGGCGAAGGCGAAACGATTATTTTTATCTAAAATTATCGAATGCGCGTGCGCCGCTTCCTGCCTTTCCTTGTTCAGACCGCCACCGCCGTGCTGCCGCAAATCAACCGACGCGCCGAGATTTCCGCCGTTTTCGATTGGAAAAACCGACACGTTTCCGCCGAGATAATTGGCGACCAATACGAATTTGCCGTTGTCGCTGACCGTAATGTGACACGGCGCGCCGCCCAAACTCGGCTGTTTATTCAAAAAGCGCAAATCGCCGTTTTTCCGGTCAATCGCAAACGCGCTGACCGCACCGCTTTTTTTGCCTTCGTATTCGACGGTTTCGTTGACGGCGTAAAGATATTTTCTGTTTTTATCAATCGCCAGAAACGACGGCTCGACGACGTTTCCGACAATTTTATACGGGCTTAGCGCGCCGTTTTCCGTGTTGAATTTATAGATGTAGATGCCTTCGCTTTTGCTTCTTCCGGAAGTGTATGTGCCGATGTAGAGGAGCATTTCCTTTGTTTTTTCGGCGTTTCCGGTTTGCGAATTCGCCGGGCGAGCGAGCGAAAAAATTGCGCCCGCGCCGCCGATTGCCGTCAAAAATTCACGCCTGCTGAAATCGTTTTTTTTATGCCGCATGTGTTTGATAAGAATTTGAATACGCCTTTCGAGCGAGCACCAGCGCGCCGCAAACGCCGCTGTCCGCGCCGAGCGCCGCCGGAACGATGTTTATTTTTTCGAGCGGAATCATCGAAACGAACTGCGGAACCATCCGCCTGAGCGGCTCGAAAAGCAATTCGCCCGCCCCGGCGATGCCGCCGCCGATAACCACGATTTCGGGCGCGAGCAGCGTGAAAATATTGGCGACGCCAATCGCCAGAAAACGGCACGTCTCATCCCATATTTCCATCGCCAAACGGTCTTTTCGCCGCGCCGCTTCGACCACCGTTTTCGCCGTAATTTCGCTCGCGTCCGAAATCATCTCGTTAATCAGACTCGGCGCGCCGCTCGCCAATCGTTCCCTAGCGCGCCGCGCAAGATGGACGCCGGCGCAAATCGTTTCCAGACAGCCCGTCGAACCGCAGTTGCAGCGCACGCCGTCCGGCTGCACGACGGTATGTCCGAGCTCGCCCGCGCCGTTCGAGACGCCGTGATAAATTTCGCCGTTTATGACGATTCCGCCGCCGATTCCGGTCGAAACCGTAATGTAAAAAATGTTTTGATAACCGCGTCCGGCGCCGTAGATGTATTCACCGAGCGCCGCGACGTTGGCGTCGTTGTCAAGCTTCACCGGAACTTTGAAACGCTCGTTCAACAGGCTGACAACCGGAAATCTGTCCCAATCGCGCAAATTCGACGGCGATAAAATCAAGCCTTTTTCCACGTCGAGCGGAGACGGTGAACCGACGCCGATTGCAACTATTTTCGCCTTGTTTTCATCGAGCATTTCCTCGACCGCGCGGGAAATATTTTCCAGAACCGCATAAGCTCCGCCTTCGGCTTCAGTCGGCAGACGGCGACTTGCCACTCTCTCGCCGGACGGCGTTTCGAGCGCAACGGCGATTTTCGTGCCGCCGATGTCTATTCCTGCCAAAACTTCATTCATTTGTGTAACTTCGCAATAATTCAGGCGACCAAATGACAGACCTTCAAACTACTCGCGTTTCTTGCCTCAAGCGATTTAACTTTTTCAATTCCCGCCGTTATTGCCAACTGCGACGGCATTGATTAATTTCTTAACTCCGGATACGAGGACGATTTCGAGCGCGGCTTTGGGTTTGGCGATTTCGTCGAGCCTTTTCAGTCGGGCGTCGCGCCATTCCGCATTTTGCGCCGATTTTTTGTCTAAAGAGTCGAGCGCTTCGAGGGCGATTTGATTCAAATCACGCAAATCCGCCGTCAATTGTCCGGCTTCGGCGAGAGCGGGCGAATTCTCAAAAATCTTCTGCAAATCCGCTTGCGACGAGCGCCAGTTATTTATCATCGACCGAATTCCCGACGCGTTTTCCGGCGTGTTTTTTCCGGCGAGCATTTCATCGACCGCTTTGTTAAACGCCCGCGCGCCGGCAGCGTCGGGCTGCGCCGCGTCGATCAAGCCGGTCAGCGGCGAAAGCATCGTCTGCGGGCGCAGTCGATAACGCCTGTATTCTTTGACCGGCTCGATAATCGAAACCAGCATTTGCAGCGCGGAAACGTCCTGCTTTCCCGCCAGTCGCCTGAGCAGCATCAATTGATTCTTGCGATGCGTCAAACCCAATTCTTCAAGCTGAAAATCAACGATAGCCAGCCGCCGATACATATCGTCAACGTCGTTGACTTCGCGCGGCGACCAGAAGCGCTCGGCAATCGCCGCCGTCCGCGACCAGATGCGCGAATCAATCGTTTCGGGCGAAACCCATTCGCTCCACATCGTCGCCTCGCCGCCGAGCACGCGCTTTTGTTCTTCCGCCGTCAAAGTCGTGTCGGCGGGCAGCGGGTCAACCGCGTAATGCTGCGACGCCGGAAAAGCGAGGTCGATGTAATAGCCGTTCGACAAGACGCCCTGATAGCCCTGCCGCGCGGCTTCGGCTAAAGCTTTCTGCCCGCGCCACGAATGAATAACCACGTCTTTCGGCAACGCGGGCTGAAAAATCTCGTCCCAGCCCATCATAATTTTGCCGTTGTCCTGCAAAAATTTGAGCAGGCGTTTATTAAAATAAGTTTGCAGCGCGTGATTGTCCTTGATGCCTTTTTCCTTCATAAAGGCTTGGATTTGCGGGTTCGCGTTCCACTGTTTGCCTTCGTTTTCGTCGCCGCCGATGTGCATATACGCGTCGGGAAAAAGCGCGGACATTTCCTTGAAGAAAACTTTCAGAAGTTTGTATGTCTTCTCGTTGGTCGGGTCGAGCGTCGGGTCGAAAATTCCCGGTCGGCGCTCGATTTTATACGGTCCGGGCGCGCTGCCGATTTCGGGATGGCTGACCAGCCAGGCGGTCGCGTGTCCGGGCATATCGAATTCCGGCATCACGCGGATTCCGCGCTCGGCGGCGTAATTGATGATTTCGCGGATTTCGTTTTGCGTGTAGAAAAGTCCGTCCGAGCCGAGCGTGTGCAGCTCGGGCATTTTTTTGCTTTCGACGCGAAAGCCCTGGTCTTCGGTCAGATGCCAGTGCAAAATGTTGAGCTTGACCGCCGCCATCGCATCGAGATTGCGTCTTAAAACCTCCATCGGCTGGTAATGCCGCGCGGAATCAATCATCAAACCGCGCCACGGGAAACGCGGGCGGTCGGAAATGGAAACCGCCGCAAAATAAAATCCGTTTTTATCGCCTTCCAAAAGCTGCAAAAAAGTTTCCAGCCCGCGCATCGCGCCGACTGTTGTGGGCGCTGTCAATTTCGCCTGATTTTCAGAAATTTCGAGATTGTATGATTCGTCGTCGCCAAGCTTTGGAATCGCGTTTCCGGTCGATTGGGTTTCGATTAAAAGATTCGCGCCCGCCGCATCATTCGATAATTCACGCGAAAGTTCCAGAATCGTGCGACCTTCGAGCCGCCGCATCACGCGGAAAATATATTTTTTCAGGCGCTCGTCGATCTGACCTTTGACGGCGACCGTGAAAGTTTTCGTGACGGGCAATCTTCCGGTTTTCCAGTTGACGCTCAACGGCACGGGCATCAAGTTGCGCCGCGCTGTCTGCAAATCTTTTTCCTGCGCCGAAACAATTGAAATCGCCGCCGAAATCAGCGCGAAAGTTAAAAAAGTTCTGGTTAAAAACTTCTGCATAAAATCAAAATTCGAAAATCAAGCGTTTTTTATTTAACGGGCTTTTGGAAATTATAAGCGCCGAGCGCCTTTCGCATACAATCCGAAATTTTCGGCGTTCCCTTTTCAAACATATTAAAGCCGCCGTCCCATTCCCACCAAGCGTTCGGAATGTTTAATTTTCCGAGCGCCGAATAGATGACTTCGGCGTGACGACAGCGGTCTTCCGCCGCCGGATATTTTCCGTATGAGCCGAATTCGCCGAGAAAAATCGGCGCGTTATTTTTCTCCGACCAGTCTTTCGCCGCTTTCAAATCCGCGAACATTTTTTCGGCTTTGGAATCTTTTTCGTAATTTTTTATCAGGCTTTCGACCCATTTTCCGCGCGCCGTTTCGGGAACTTCGATTTTTGTTTTTGCGGCTGGAAACGGCACGTTTTTCAGTTCCGGCAAACCTTCGCCCGCCCACGTCGCGCCCTGATGCGTGAAAATAAACGGGTCGTAATAATGAAAAGTGTAAATGATATTCCGGTCGTCGAAAGGCTCCGAATCAATCAGCGCGGCGCGCGAATTCCAATCGTGAAACCCGACGATTAAAGTGTGATTCGGCGCTTGTTTGCGCACGGCTTTAATTATTTCCTGCGCCTGCGCGCGCCAATCCTGCGCCGCGATGTCGTGCGGCTCGTTGCGCAGTTCAAAGAAAACTCGTTCCGGGTCGGTGTTTTTGTAGCGTGCGGCGATTTCCTTCCACAGCCAGACAACGCGTTCGGTCGTCGCCGCACCCGGAATCGTGCCGTCAAATTCCGTGTGATGCAAATCGACAATCGCGTTTAAATCGTTTGCCGAAGCCCATTTAACAAATAAATCGGCGGTTTTCAAACCTTCCTGATTTTCCCATTTGAACGGCGCGTCAAGACTCGCCCAGGCGCCGAAATTTACGGGAATCCGCACGGTTTTAAATCCCGCCGCCGCAATGCCGGCGAACATTTTTTCGCGTTTCGCGGCTTCGTTCGCTTTCACGAAATCGGAGAAATTTTTCGCTTTCGTGCCGAGCCAGTAATTGTCGAGATACGAAAGATTCATTCCCAACCCCATTCGCCCGGCGCGCTTCTGCGCAATGTTCTGCGCGGCGGCAAGCGGCGCGCAGAACAGCAGAACCAGCGCAAAATAAATTATGTTTTTCATCGAATCGGGAAAGCGCGGATAAACATTCAGTTTCGGAACAAACGAATCGAAAATTAAGCGCTTAATTTTCCGTTACTGGATTTCATTTGTCCCGAAACCAAATCCGTTTAAATTATCTGAGCGTAAATTTATCGCTCAAATTTCCGACCATCACGGTAAAATCGCCCGGCTCGACGGTCGGTTTATTGTCCGCGCCGATAAACGAAAAATCTTCGCGGCTGAGCTTGAACGAAAGCGTTCGGCTCTGTCCGGGTTCGAGATAAATCTTGGCGAAACGCTTGACGCGCTTGCCCGCCGGCGAAATCGACGCCACCTCGTCGCGCAGGTATAAAATCGCCGTTTCCTTTCCGGCGCGCTGTCCGGTGTTTCTGACGTTAAAGCTCGCGGTCACTTCGCCGCTCATCGGGATTGATTTCGACGAAAGCTGTAAATTGCTGTATTCAAACGTCGTGTAGCTCAAGCCCGTGCCGAACTCGAATTGCGGTTTGTTTGCCGCGTTGCCGAAAGTGGTTTCTTCGGTTTCAAACAATTTGTGGTCGTAAGTAATCAAATTATTCGGGTTGCGCGGGTAAGTAAACGGCAGTTTTCCGTTCGGGTTGTAATCGCCGAAAAGAATGTCGGCGACGGCGCTGCCGCCTTCGCTGCTCGGATTTAAGGCGAGCAAAATTCCGCGCGCGCGGTCGGCAATCCGGCTGATGATGCGCGGGCGACCTTCGACTAAAACCAGAACGACGGGTTTGCCGGTCGCCATCACCGCTTCGGCGAGTCTTAACTGCGGCTCGGGAAGCGTTAAATCGGTGATATTTCCGGGCGTTTCGGTGTAAGAGCCTTCGCCGAGACACAAGACTACAACATCGGAATCCTTTGCTTCATCGACCGCTTCTCTGATGTTGACTTCCTCGTCAACATCAGTCGGCGTCGAGTTTGAAGGACTGTTCGGCGGGCGCGTAATCCGCGTGCCCTGCACGAATTTGAAATTCTTTCTGCCGACTTTGGCTTCGATTGCCTGTTGAATCGTCATTTTATCTTTCGGGTAAAGCGACGGCTCGGAGCCTTGCCAAACCCAGGTCCAGCCGTTATTGAGCGAAATCAAAGAATCAGCCGTCGGACCCGTGACCAAAACTTTTCTGTTTTTCCCGAGCGGCAAAACGTTTCCGTCGTTTTTGAGCAGCGTCAACGATTCGCGCGCGGCTTGCAGACTGACTTGACTGTATTCCGGTCTGCCGAAATTATTTCGCGCGGCGGGCGACGGCATCGGGTTTTCAAACAAGCCCAAATCGTATTTGACTTTCAAAATCCGCCGCACCGCCTGGTCAATCCGCGTCATCGGAACTTTTTTCTCTTTGACGAGCGCGATAAGATGGTCGGCAAAGCTGTAATCGAGCGGAACCATACTCATATCAATGCCCGCCATCACCGCCATTCGCGTCGCCTCTTTCTCGTCAGCCGCGACTTTCCAGAAAGTGACGAGCTTTTTAATGTCTTCCCAGTCCGACACGACAAAGCCCTGAAAACCCATCTCGCCGTAGAGCATATCGGTTAGAATTTTTTTGTTGGCGTGACCGGGAACGCCGTTGATTTCCGCCGAATTGACCATTACCGAGCGCGCGCCCGCTTTCGACGCGGCATAAAACGGCGGCATCACGTATTCGCGCAGATAATTTTCGGGAATCCACGCCGGCGTGCGGTCTCTGCCGGTCAGAGGCAGGCTGTAACCCATATAATGCTTGAGACACGAAGCGACGTTTTTCTCGCTGCCGATGTCGCTGCCTTCCATCCCGCGCACGAAGGCAACGCCCATTACTTTTGCCAGGTAAGGGTCTTCGCCGAATGTTTCCCAGAAGCGCGCCCACAAAGGCTGGCGTCCGATGTCGAGAACGGGCGAAAAGCTCCACGGAATCGCCGCCGCGCGCGTTTCCATCGCCGAAATCTCCGCCGCACGCTGCATTAGAGCCGGATTCCACGTTGCCGCCATCCCGATTTCCTGCGGGAAAAGCGTTGCGCCGGACACGTAATTCGCGCCGTGAATCGAATCAATGCCGTACATATTCGGTATTTTCAGACGCGTTTTCATTGAAGCGTCCTGAATTTTCCCGATGATTTCGTGCCACTTTTCAACCGTTAAAGCCTGGTCGTTGACGTTCAGAAACGAGCCGACGCCGTATTGACCGATAGCCTTGTCGAGCTTCGCCGGGTCAATCTGCACGTTCTGGTCTCTGCCGCTGACAATCATACCCATCGTCAACTGCGTCATCTGCCCGACTTTTTCTTCGAGCGTCATTTTTCTCAAAAGCGCTTCGACACGCTGCGTGTTATCGCGCGCCGGACGCTGCACCCTTGATGCCGCACGAAAAAAAGCGTCGCTGTCCGCAATTTCCTGTCTGACTAAATCCGACTGGAAACCGGTCTGCGCATAACTTTGTTGCAGGGGCAGGCAAAAGCTGGCGAAAATTATGGCGATGTTTAATAACAGTGCTGTAAATTTCATTAAATTTTAAACGTCCTTACGGGAAAAGTAGGGTTGTAAAGCTTTTCGTAATTTTATTTTATCCGCCCGAATACTGCAAGCAAAATAGGTGCGAAAATGCAGCCGAAACCTATATTTATTTCGTCAGCCTGAGCATCAGGACGGCGGGCGGCGGAATGTTGACTTTCAAAACGGTTTCCGCCGTGCCCGAACTTTTTTCGACCACAAATCGCGGATTTTACAAACGTCTTTTTCGGCGTCGAACCGGCGCGGCGAAAATCTGAAATTTTATTTCTGACCGGCGCTCTGTTTTTCCGCTTCTTTCCGAAGCGCGTCGCTCAGTTTGATGACCGTTTCCAAATCGCTTTTGGTTTTCTCCGCCACTTTCGGGTCAATCACGCGCAGATTTTGAAACATCGGGCTTGAGACGACCGCGCCGACGGCGTTGTCCAGCTCAATAATCAAATCGCGCACGCTTTTTGAAATCGGTTTCTCCTCGGTTTTTTCGTCCTTTTTCGCTTTGGATTTTTCAGCCGGAGGAGGAAATAAATTCGCGGTCAGCCGCAGGGCGCTTTTATTTATCTCGGCGGCTGATTTGGCGATTTGCCCGTATTCGATTTTCGCGCCGGTCGTGTAAGCATTGACGATGGCGGTCTGAGACGTTTGAATCGTTTCGTAATCTTCTTTAATCTCTGTGAATTTTAACGCCAGCTTATCTTCTTCCGTTTGATTTTTCGACCGGCTTCCGTCTTTCTTATTTTTCTTCGATTCGCGGTCAATCCGTTCAAGCTCGTTCGACCTGCCTTTTAT
>DASVRT010000030.1:0-2081 GCA_036388475.1 Pyrinomonadaceae bacterium
TGTTCATCACTTGTGAATGTTCGTTCGTCAGGTGTGAATGCTCGATTTTCGACACAAAAAAGCGGTTTTCGTTAGATTTGGCATAAAATAAGGAGTTTTTACAATGATAGCAATCTGGAACGGCGCGGTTTTAGCCGAAAGCGACGAGACAATCGTCGTCGAAGGAAATCATTATTTTCCCGAAGATTCGATAAATAAAGAATATTTTCAGCCGTCCGAGACGCACACGGTTTGCGGCTGGAAAGGCACGGCGAGTTATTACGATGTCGTCGCGGGCGGCGCGACGAACAAAGACGCCGCCTGGTTTTACCCGACGCCAAAAGACGCGGCGAAAGAGATTGAAAATTATGTCGCGTTCTGGAAAGGTGTGGAAGTTACAGCGTGAAAATAGTTGTGAATTAAGTTGTATAGAACTTAAAGTATATGAAATCCTCGAAATTGTTTTTACCTAAGTTCATTCGTATATTCGGGGTGGTTCTTTCTATAACCATAATTGGTGTTGCTCTCTGGATATACATTCCCGAAACTTACGACCCACAATCAGGATTATCAGTTGACGGGTTAGGAAGACCGTTACATTCGGGAATGACTAGCATTTTCGGACTTGAAAAAACGCCCGGTCTTATTTGGGAATTAATAGATACAGCAATAGCAATATTGCTTTTTTCGTTTTGTAGCTATCTTTTTTACCTTTCCGAGCGTTTACGTGAATCATCTACAGAAGGAAACAACTAAAAGTGGAATAGTTGTTTCGGAAAGACTCTTTTTAATCGTATTAATTAAACTTTTATTTTGTTAAAAATATGCAATCCTTAAAAACTTTGGAATACGAAAAACTTCTCACCCTTTTCGCCGCGCGCGCGCAGACGCCGATGGGCAAAGCGCGCCTGCTTTCATTGCAGCCTCTAACGAATCGTCTGGAACTGGAACGAGATTTAAAAGCCGTCACCGAAACGATTTTTCTAAATGAGGAAAAACAGGTTTCGTGGCGTTTTTCCGAGGTTTTCGAGCCGACGAACGCGGTTGCCGTTTTGCGCATCCGCAACGCGACCCTCGAACCTTTGTCGCTGCTGGAAGTGACGCGGCTTTGCAGCCAGGCGCTTTTTGCGCGTTCAATCATCGCGCCCGAAAAAGAAAACGTTCCCGTGCTCTGGCAGACAATCGAAAATCTGCCGCCGACGCTTTTTTCCGTTATCGAAAAAATCAACAAAAAACTGCTGCCGAGCGGCGAAATCGACGACGCGGCTTCGCCCGAGCTCGCGCGTCTGCGGCGCGAAATCAACAACCAGCGCGGGCGTCTGACGAAATCGCTGGAAAGCCTTATGCGCAGCGCGTCCGACGCGATTCAGGACGCGATTGTCACGCAGCGCAACGAGCGTTACGTCGTTCCGGTCAAAGCGGATTTTCGCGGCAAAGTGACGGGCGTGGCGCACGGTTTTTCGTCTTCGGGCGCGACGGTTTTCATCGAGCCGCTCGAAGCGATTGAAGCGAACAACGAGCTGCAAGCCCTGAAAGAAAAGGAAGAACGCGAAGTGGCGCGCGTTTTGTTTGAATTGACCGAGCTGCTGCGAGGCGAATTGCCCGCGATTGAAGCCGCCGTCCGCGCCGTCGCCGAACTCGATTTTATCAAGGCGAAAGTCGAATTTGCCCGCAGTTTCCGCGCCGTCGTGCCGCAGATTACCGACGACGAAACGCTTTCGCTCGTCGAAGCGCGACATCCTTTGCTGGAAGAAAACTTGAGAAATCAAAAAAGCAATCAGCGGTCAGCCGTCAGCGCTCAGCCGGAAAGCGAAGGACAAAGGACAAAGGACGAAGGACAACCCAAAGAAATCGTTCCGGTTTCGTTTTCGTTAACGAAAGAAAAAAGCGTGATGATAATTTCCGGCGCGAACGCGGGCGGCAAAACGGTCGTCTTGAAAACCGCCGGATTGCTCAGCCTGATGGCGATTTCCGGTTTGCCTGTTCCGGCAAAAGACGCGCAGATTCCGTTTTACAAATCGGTTTTGGCGGACATCGGCGACAACCAATCTTTGAGCGCGAATCTTTCGACCTTTACCTCGCACATTTCAAACATCGCCGGA
>DASVRT010000031.1:0-82016 GCA_036388475.1 Pyrinomonadaceae bacterium
TTCGACGTTTGAATCCGCAGATTTCGCGCTTCGTTTGCCTGCGCGACAAGCGGCAGAATTTTCTGCACGCGTTGTCCGGTCAAAGCGGAAATCGTCACAATCGGCGCGAAATCGAGAAACTTCATCGCCTCGCGCAGCGAACGCTCGAATTCGTAAATCGTATTCGTTTCCTTTTCTTCGACCGCGTCCCATTTGTTGACGACGATTATCACGCTGCAACCTTCTTCGACGGCGTAACCGGCGATGTTGGCGTCGAGATTCGTGACGCCTTCGACGGCATCAATCACCAGAATCGCGACGTCGGCGCGTTCCAGAGATTTGCGCGCCATAATGACGGAAAGCTTTTCCGCCATTTCCGTCGTTTTGCCTTTGCGCCGGATTCCAGCCGTGTCAATCAAAAGAAATTTCTGGTTGTCCACGGTCAGTTCCGTGTCAATCGCGTCGCGCGTCGTTCCGGCAATCGGCGAAACGATAACGCGTTCTTCGCCGAGAATTTTATTTAAAAGCGAAGATTTGCCGACGTTCGGGCGACCGATGATGGCGAGCTTGATTTCCTTTTGTTCTTCTTCTTCGACTTCTTCGCCGAAATTCAGCACGGCGAAAACCTCGTCGAGCAAATCGCCGATGCCGTTGCCGTGTTCGGCAGAAACCGGCACGAGTCCGAACCCGAATTTGTAAAACTCGGCGGATTCTTCTTCTACTTTTCTGGACTCGGATTTATTGGCGGCGATAAAAACCGGCTTGCCGATATTTCTGAGCATAATCCCGATTTCTTCGTCGAGCGGAATCGCGCCCGCGCGGGCATCCAAAACCCAGATAATCGCCTGCGCCTGATTGATGGCGAAAGACGCCTGTTTGAAAATATTCGCCGGAATTATCGCTTCGTCGTCCGGCACGATGCCGCCCGTATCGACCAGCTCGAATTTTTTCGCTTTCCATTCGACCTCGCCGTAAATGCGGTCGCGCGTAATGCCCGGCTCGTCGCCGACGATTGATTTACGGCTTCCCGTCAGGCGATTGAAAAGCGTGGATTTTCCCACGTTCGGGCGACCGATGATGGCAACCAGAGGGTTTGTTATATTTTTACTCATTCAGTTTTCGCAGTTTATCAAGCTCTTTCAATAAAAATGATTACACGTTTGATTTAATCATACAAGATGTAAGATATTTCTTTCAGCAAACTTGAAAGGAGCTTTCCAAAATGAATTTTCAAATCGAGCAAGCCGTCGAAATTCTTTCGCGAACGCCTGTTGTCTTAAATTCGCTGCTCGGAAATCTTTCCGGCGATTGGACGATGAACAAGGAAACGGGCGACGGCTGGAGTCCGTTCGACGTAGTCGGGCATTTCATACACGGCGAAGAAACCGATTGGATTCCGCGCGCCGAAATCATTCTCGCGCAGGGCGAAAACCCGATTTTTGAACCGTTCGACCGTTTTGCTCAATTCGAGCGTTCGAAAGGAAAAACTTTGAGCGAGCTGCTGGAAACTTTCGCCGTTTTGCGCGGCAGAAACATCGAAATTCTGCGCCGCCTGAATATCACGCCCGACCGGCTGCGATTACAAGGAATCCATCCCGAATTGGGCGAGGTCAATCTCGAACAACTGCTGGCGACCTGGGTCGTTCACGATTTAACGCACATCAGGCAAATCGTGACCGCGCTGGCGCATAAATACGCGGAAAATGTCGGAGCCTGGAAGGAATATTTATCAATTCTGAAATAATTTCTTTTAAAAACACGCTTCGTTATTTTTGCTTTTCCATCTCTCTTTAAAAAAGAAACGCCCGGATTTCTTTGGAAATCCGGGCGTTTTTGAGAGACAGGAAATTATTTCTAGTTACCGTCTTCGTCTTCATAACGGTCGTCGTCATTTTCGTAACGATTATCGTTATCGTCGTAACGGTCGTCGTTATTATTGTAACGGTCATCGTCGTTGTAGCGGTCGTCGTTATTGTTGGAAATCACGACCTGAAGAATTCCCGAAAGGATATTTCCGAGAATGCTGTAACCGCCGTTCGAATATCTGCCGTATTGATAGCGGCTGTAATAACCGTCTTCGTAACCGCGACGGAAGCCTTCACGGAAATAGTATTGATATTCATTCAGCCCAACGTAATAACTGTCGTAACCGTATGAAGCATCCTGATAACCGAAAGCGTTATTGTAGTCAAAGCCCCAGCCGTCCTGACGGTCGGCGCGTCCGGCTTGGAAGCCTTCCGAATAACCGTCGTTGATGGCGCGTCTGAGCATTTGCGCTCCGTATGAACTGGTGTAGTAATAACTACCGCCGCGATTATAGCGATAATTGTTTACGTAGTTGTTGTATTGCCACTGCTGCAAGCGCAATTGGTCACGGCGCAGGCGTTCCCAGTAGCGCTGTTCATAACGCAGTTGAGCATTACGACGCTGTTGTTCGAGAATGCGATAGCGCTGTTTGTCGAGCGACTGCTGGCGCTGCCAGCGTGTATTGTTCTGCTGCTGCCATTGACGCCACTGCTGCGACGATTGATTGCGGTTGTTACGATTATAATCGCCGCGCTGGTTCTGCTGCTGGCGCTGCCATTGACCGTTGTTGCGCTGAGTTTGCTGATTTTGGTCTACGCGTCGGCGGTCTTCGTTTTGTCGCTGTTGCTGGTCTTGAATCTGCCGTTGCTGCTGACGCTGCTGCCAGACTTGCTGTTGCTGTTGTTGACGCTGTGATTCGGTACGCTGCTGGTCTTGAATCTGGCGTTGACGACGCTGTTGTTCCCAGCGCTGGTCTTGCTGCGGCTGTTGCGTCTGCTGTTGACGTTGTTGTTCGGCGCGACGTTGATTTTGCTGTTGACGCCAGGTTTCCTGCTGCTGCTGCTGGCGCTGCTGTTGCTGTTCGACACGTCGCTGATTTTGTTGCTGACGCCACTGTTCCTGTTGTTGCTGGCGCGCTTGCTCGTTGCGTTGTTGTTGTTGCTGGCGCGATTGTTCGTTGCGCTGTTGCTGCTGTTGTTGACGCCATTGCTCCTGCTGCTGCTGGCGTTGTTGACGCGCCTGTTCCTGCTGTTGCTGGCGTTGCTGCTGCTGAGCCTGGCGTTGATTCTGACGCTCTTGCTGCGCCTGATTTTGCTGCTCCATCTGTTGTTGTTTCTGTTCCCTGCCCTCGGTGCGACGTTGGGCATTAGCCGCGTCGGTCACGGCGAAAAAGGAAACCGCAAGAACGGACGAAACCGCAATGTTCCTAAAATATTTTGATGACATTTCCTACCTCCAGAATGTTCAGTTGAGGAAAAACCCCAAATGATTTATTTTTCTTATAGCAATAATCATTCCAAAAGTTAAATGTAAAAATAACAACACTTAAATTTCGGGCGAATCGTTTCAGGACACCTTTTCCGACATCGACAGACTTTATCGGGTAGAAAAACCTTCGATTTTAATCCGCTTTCTGAAACTCGTAAGCGATGCGCACGTTGAGCGCGCCGTTGGTAATTTCGTGTTTGACGCCGACGGCTTTCATCCGTAAGCTTCCGGCGTTTTGAACGGGGACGACGAACGAAACTTTTTCCATCTGCAAAATCTGAATCGGATTTATTTTTTTATCAATCGAGCTTTGCACCAAACGCGCCAGGATTCCGCTGCCGAGTCCGCCCGCGCCGCTCAGATTGACGCCCGAAACCGTCGCGCGACCGACGAGCGCCTGTTTCTGGCGGTCAAATTCCAAATCGATATTCGTCTCCGCCACGCCCGAAAAATCGACGCAGCCGATTAAAGGCGGATTGTAACTGCCCGAAAACGCAATCGGCGCGCTGATTTTCCCTTCCCGAAAACGCACGCTCGTCCGCACGCCTTCATTCTCGCGCTTCAGCCGGATAACTTCGCTGCAAACCGCCGGTCGGACTTCGGACTTCCGGCTTCGGTCTGCGACAAAACCCGAAACCACCGGCTCCCGGCTCGTTTTCGCAATCGGAAACTCCGGCGGAGTCGTATTTTTAAAAATCGCGTCGAGCAGCACGTCGAAAAACTGTTCGTTCAAAGTAATCGTCACTTCCGCCTGCTGCGCCTGCGCCGCGGAAACCAGCGAGATAATCGAAAACGCCAAAGCCAGAACTCTCTTTTTCATTCCAAATCCTTTTCTCAGGGAAAATCTTTCGGGCAAAACGAATTTAACTTCTAATAGATAAAAAGGGCAACCCGCAAGTTGCCCTCGATTTCCCGAATTTATCTGCGGCGGAGGCAATTGAGAAGAAGTTTGTCGATTGCGCAACTGTCGCCGACGCCGTTTGTCTGGTTTCCAACGATAATCACTTTCAAATATTAAAAACGATTGATTTTCCGAAAATATCTGTTTTAACCTTACCCGAATTTGAATCTGAATATAAACAATTGCTGAGCTGATAAAGTTCGAAGCCTGCGCGATTTTAGATTTAGATTTTTATTAATCGGCGTTATCCACGCGCTTGTTCCCGCTCTTGTTTCCTCATTCAATGCCCTTGCGGTTCGGGGAATTCTTCCGCCAGCATTTTTTCGACCGACTGCATTTTGCCGGGGTTTTCCTTGAGATGGGCGCGGAGCTGGGCTAGTTCGGCGTCGGTTTTGGATTTGAGCATCTGGCGCAAATCGTCTTCGGCGCGGGCGTGGGTTTGGAAGGTTTCGTATTCGTTTGCCAGAGCCTGTTCGCCGGCTTCGATGCTTTTGTCCATCTGGGCGAGCAGATGCAGGCTTTCGGCGCGTTTTTCGGGCGGCGCGAGCTTGATGGTTTCCGCCAGCAGGTCTCTTTGTTCGATGGCTTCGAGCAGGAAGGCGAGCGCCTGTTTATAGCTCGCGTCCATCTCGTATTCTTTTTTCAGGTGCGGAAAACGCTGCTCGGCGTTTTTGCGTTTTTCTTCCAATTGGCGGCGGGCGGCGGCGAGCACGGCGTCGAAAGCGGCGATAATTTCCAGAGGCTTGTCGTCCGGGTGCAGATTATTCAAAACGGCAGCCGTCTCCGCGCGCTTCACTTCATACTCGCGCAGATGTCGGGCGGGCGCGGATTCGTCGCCGAGCCGCAGGAATTCTTCGTCGTCGGTGTTTTCTATAGTTTCCGCCAATTCTTCGCCGATGATTTTGAACTGTCGCCGGAATTCCGCCGCCGACATTTCAGACAGGCGACGCGTCGCGTCATTGACGGCTTCGTTCAGGTCGGTGAACATCTGCAAAAGCTCGGGCGCAGGGTTTTGCTGAATTTTCTCGACCAGCATCTCGCGCATTTGAATCGCTTTAGCGAGCATTTGCTTCAGCTTCTCCATTTCGACGAGAGAAGGCGGCTTTTCGTCGCCGGCGGCGGAAGATTTCGGTGATTTGTTTTGATTTTTCCTTTTCATATCTTTCAATCTGAAATAAAAAACCCGGCAAAAGCGTGCCGGTTATAAACCGCTCCGGACAATATCGTGCACGCGAATCAAGCCCAGACACGCGCCCGTCTCATCGACGACCGGCAGAACGGAAATTTGATGCGGGCGGTTTTCCATCAGCTGCAAGGCGTCGTAAGCGAGCATTTCCGGCGCGGCGACCGTCGGGTTGCGCGTCATCATCCGCCGGGCGTCGAGGGCGGAAAGATTTTCGGTCGAAGTTTTTTCGATGGTGCGGCGCAAATCGCCTTCGGTGACGATGCCGGTCAGCCTGCCGTTTTCGTCAACCACGTTGACCGCGCCGAGCGCGTGTCGCGAAAGGGCTTTGACGACGCCGAGCCAATTTTCGCCGCCGCTGATATTCGGGCTTTCGTGCATTAAATCTTTGACTTTCAGCGTCAGGCGTTTGCCGAGCCGACCAGCCGGGTGATTCGACGCGAAATCTTCGGCGGTCAAGCCTTTTGCCTGCATCACGGTCATCGCGAGCGCGTCGCCGATTGCCAGCGCAACCGTCGTCGAGGTCGTCGGCGCGAGATTCAAGGGACACGCTTCCTGGTCAACCGACGCGTCGAGCACCACGTCCGCATTGCGCGCCAGCGTCGAATTCAAGTTTCCGACGATGGCAATTATCGAAACTCCGCGTTGTTTTAAAGCCGGCAAAAGAGCGATGATTTCGTCGGTTTCGCCCGAATTGCTCAGAGCAATCACGCAGTCGCCGCGCGTAATCACGCCGAGCCCGCCGTGCAGCGCGTCCGAAGGGTGCAGAAAAACGGCGACCGTGCCGGTCGAAGTCATCGTATCGGCGATTTTGTTGGCGATAATGCCGGATTTGCCGACGCCGATGACGACCGCTTTGCTTTCGCATTCGAGCAGCAGCCGGACGGCTTGCTCGACCGCTTCCTCACTCAGATTTTTCGCCGCGCATTCGATGGCGGCGGCTTCGAGCTTTAAAAGCTCGACGACTTGCGAAAAGGTTTTGCTCACTTTTTTATTTTCACCACAAAGAGGCGAAGAACACAAAGAAAGAAGAATGAAACCGCCGATTGACGCAGATAAACGCAGATTTTAACCGGATAGACAGGATGAAAAAGTTTTCTTCAAAACGTTTGAATAAAACTCGAAGGTTGATTTGAAAAACAATTTATCCTGTTTATCCTGTCCATCCGGTTTGAATTTTCGTTAATTTTCCGGCTCGGGAATCGGCAGAAAAGCGTCCAGCACGATTTGCCATTTGCCGCCGCGCAGCTTCCAGATTTGCAGAAAATTTCCCTTTTCAATCTGCTTGCCGCTTTTGTCGCCGATTGTGTAGGAATTGCTGACATACGCCATATCAGCCGCGCCGACGAACACGGAGCGCTTGGCGAAAAAGATTCGCGTTTTGTCGTTTTTGAATTCGGCGGACGCGTTCTGTTTGCCTAAAATCGGCTGTTTCCCGTCGCGCAAAAGCCGCGCGTCTTCAGCCAGAAACGCTTTGTAGGCTTTGCTTAAACCTTGTTTGGTCGCCGTCTCGAAAAACGCGGTCGAGGCATCGGCGGCGGAAAATTTCTTTTCGTTTAATTCCCTGCCCGAATCCTCGGGCGATTTCCAGGCGGTTTCGATGCCGGCGGGCTTGTCGTGCGAGACGCCCAAATCCAGCGCGGCTAAATAAGTGCCGTTCGGCTGGCGCTGCCACATCGTCACGTATTGACCGTAATAAGCGTCGCGGTCGTCTTTGCCTTTCGGGCGATAAATCGAGTTTCCGGTCGTGTAGCCGAGCGCGCCGTTGGAAGAAACGTCGACAAAATTCGGATTCCAGAACAATCCGGCGGGCGAAGCGGGACGCGATTTCCAGTATTCGCGGCAGTTGACCGGGCGCGGATTAAAACAAACGCCGTCAGGCGCGGAAAATTCGATAAAAGATTGATTGATGCCTTTTTCGGCGGCGGCGCGCTCAAAGGCTTTTTCCGTGTCGTAAAGCTTCTGCAAATCGCTCTGCGCGAAAGCGCCGACCGAGCTGAAAATAATCAAAAACAAAATGGCGATTTTTTTCATATCTAAAAACGATTCCTTTGTCCGCGTTACATTTTTTCGACGCTTTTGTTTGCCCGAACTCCAATAATTATTAATTTCTCGCAAAATGTCTATCGGATTTCGTCATCTGTCTGAAATTAAGTCTTCGATTTTTCGAATTAAGTCTCCGATTTTACATATGAAAGCCATAACCTGTCCGCAATGCGGCGGATTGATTCAGGAAATTACCGAAAACCGGACGATTGCCGATTGCGAATACTGCGGCGCGAAAATTCTCGTTCCGTTTGAGAAAAAGCCTTCGCCGGGCGAGCAGCAGACGCCCGGCTCGAACGCGCGTTCGGGCTTTAATCAACTCGGCTATCCGATTGACGAAGAAATTCCGCTTACAATGTCGGCGGCGGAAAACAACAATTTCGCGGGCAAAGTAACGGGTTTTATATCCGCGATTCTGGTAATCGTTTCGGTTATCGGCGTTTTCGTCGCCTTTACGAACAAATCGCGTTCGCAGACGAATTCCGCCGCGCCGTCGCCGTATCGCACGCCGACGCCTCGTCCGACGCCGCCGCGAACCGGCGTTGACAAAAATATCCAAAGCCGCGCCCTTTCCCTGCCGAAACCCGTTTTGCCGAAAGGAACCGTCATCGTCAGCCAAATCCGCGTCGAGGTTTTTGTCAAAGTTGACGCCACAGGAAACGTCGCGCAGGCGCAGGCTTACACCGGCACGGAAGTTTTGAAAAACGCGGCGGAGCAGGCGGCAAAGCAGGCTAAATTCAAACCGGACGCAAAAGAAGTTTCGGGCATTTTAATCTACGAGTTTCCGCCGAATTAAATTTTACCGAAAATGATGCTTATGCGTAAAAAAGTTTTTATCAAACTGGCTTTATCGGGCTTACTGCTTTTTAATCTGGCGGCGTGTTCGAGCGCCGATTTATGGAAGCCGGAAAAACGCGTTTTTCAGCAAAAACCTTTTTCCTCTGAAGAATGGATTAAAGGCGATGCGCACACGCGCGGCGAGATGGCGCGCGATTTATCGAAATACGAGACGTTTGAATCAATGGTGAAAGGTAAAAACCAGATTGATTTAATAAAAATCCTCGGCGCGCCGGACCGGAAAACGACCGGCAAATGCTGTTACATTCGCTCGGACGAAGAAGTCGAAGTGTGGCTTTATAAAATCGAGCCGCCCGAGTCTGACGGCAGCGGAAAGAGAACGAAAAACGACGTCGTACAGATATTTTTCAGCAACGACGGTAAAACCGTGATGAGTATAAATCGCGGCGCGGCGGATGAAAAACCCGCGCATTTTCCGATGGTCGGATAAAAATTAAAAAGAAATTTACTGAACAAATTCTACTGGAGAAGAATTTTATGCTAAATAAAAAACCGAATTACCGCTTTAGATTAATCGCCAGCCTGACCTTTTGCCTGCTGGCAATCGCCTTTTCGAGCAGCGCCTGCGGATTGGTCAAAAGTCCTTTCCGCGATTACTCGGAAAAACCTTTCAGCGCGGCGGAATGGCTCCGCGGCGACACGGTCGAGCGCGGCAGAATGTACAGCGATTTATTCGGCAGCCGCGCGCTGGACGGCAAAACGAAAGAGGAAATCGCGACTCTGCTCGGCGAGCCGGAAAAGAAAATCTCGGTCGAAGGACGCGAAGTCTGGCTTTATCGCGTCGAACACGCTTATCAAACGCCGATGAAATATTTTCCCGTTTCCTTTGACACCAAACGCGGCGCTTTCGCCGGCAGAGTCAAAAGCGGAACGGTTTCGATACTGGTCAAAGCCTGACGAAAGGCAAAAGGCAAAAGGTAAAAGGCAAAATTAAGAAAATATTTTTTTTAGTTTTGTCTTTTTCCCTATCCTGCGCGACGAATTTGTGTAATTGGAAAACTAAATTTTTAGAAAATACAAAATATGACGATGAATAATTTGAAAAAATTTAATTTAATCTTTGTCCTGGCACTTATTTTAACGATGACTTTGGGCTGTAGTTTAATGTCAAAATTGAGAGCCGGCAGCGCGCCTCCTACTGACGACGATTGCAGCCATCTGCCCGCGGGCGCGAACTGCATTACGAAGCGAGCGCAAACACCTGAATTGCCAGCTAATGCGGAAGATTTTTTTGAAAGCGACGCCTTGCGCGAATTCGAACCGAAGATGGCGGAGAAAATCGGCGGCGAGGTCAGCGCGCTGGACTTGAGCGTGTACGAAAACAACGTAAAAATTCAGGTGCAAGACCCGCAAAAGAAAGAAAACGTTGACGGCTATGATTATAAAAACGGCGTAATCACCGACCCTGTTCCCGTCAGGCTTTACGGCGGCGGCAGTCTCGAACAAAATCTTTTTAAATTAAAGGAAGTCAGCCTCGCCAAAATTCCCGAACTCATCGACGAAGCCCGCGAAAAATCAAAAGATTTGGAAGGCGCGAAAGTAACGCACGTCGTCATCAAAAAAGATTTGCCTTTCAGCAACAAGGTCAAAATCAGAGTTTACCTGAGCGGAACGCGAAAATCGGCGTGGCTCGTTGCCGACGCGAACGGCAAAGTCATCGAATATAAAACTTTCTAATAGATTTTTCTAAAAAGTTTCACCGCCAGGAGACAAAGGACATAAAGATTATTAAAAATTTCTTCGTGTCCTTTGTCTCTCGGCGGTGAAATTATACTATTCGACCCTGACGAAATCCGTTCCCGTCCGTCCGAAAGTTTCGGGATGATACATTTCCTCGGCTTTGGCGGGCGGCACGACGAATTCGCCGGGCGTGGTCGCGCGCGTAACATACGTGTAGTTGTAGACGCCTTCCCAGAGCAGCGCCGAAAATGCTTCGGCGCGCTCGTCGCGGAAATTCTGATGGTCGAACCAGTATTGTCGCCACCACCACGAGCCGTAACCGAACGAGCGGCTTCCGTATTCGAGAACCGGCGTATTTCCGCCGTTGTCCGCCGGAATCTGCTCGGTGACGGCGAGACCGGGATTCAGGATTTCCAAGCCAGCCGGCAGCGGGTCAACCAGCGCGACGTGATAACGCCGCGCCTGCGCGACCATCGTCAGGCGAACGCGGACGCGCGCGCCGGATTTGATTATCCACGAGCCGTCGCCGTTTTGCTTGACGTCGTCGGCGCTGTCGACCGCTTCGTATTTGCGCAGAACCGTGAATCCGTAATCCGCCGGAGCGAGCTTCAGATTTTTCGGCGCGTATTTCATCCCGATGCGGTAATAAAGCCGACCTGCGCCCTGTCTGTCCAGAATCAGATTGGAAATTCCGTTCTGCTCGGTCAAATAAGACATCGGAATATTCAAAACGTTCGAGTCAATCGAGCGACCTTTGAAAGCTTCCTCGCCCGCATAAGCATTGCCGAGCCAGATGCGCGTCACGAAATCGGGCGTGACTTTCTCGAAAGCATTGAAATATTTGTCGAGCGCCAGCAGGATGAAAACGTTTTCCTGCGTGCTGCCCCAATGCCCTTGCTTGCGGTGGTCTAAAAGCCCGCGCACGAGCTTCGGAATCAAATCGTTCTGCGGGTCGGCTTTGATTAAGGCTTCGAGCAGAACGCCGTCGGCGCGGCGATTGGAATACATCACGAGCCATTGCCCGTCGCCGTAATCGGTGACGAAATTCGCCGTCGCCGCGGTTTCCGTCGTGCGATTCATCAAAAAGCGTTTTATCGCATCGACTTCCGCGACGGAATTTTTATCGTCGGCGAGAACCGAAAGAATCCAGCCGATGGCTTCAAACGGAAGCTTTTCGAGCGTCGCTTCCTTCAACAGAGCTTTGGCTTTCGCCGCGTCCTTGTCGCCCATCGTATCGCGCAGATATAAAGCGTAAGCCGAAATCGTCCAGCGCGCCTGCGGCGATTTGCGATGCCATTCGTCGAATTTGCTTTCGATGTTTTTCAGATACGGCTTCGTTTTGTTCAGCATCTCGTCCGGCACTTTGTAGCCTTTCGCTTTCGCCAGAGATAAAGCCAGAGCGACGTGAACCGTCAAAAACGGGTATTCGTAACGCTCGCGGTCGCGTTTCCACAAGCCGAAGCTGCCGTCGTCGCGCTGGCGCGATTGCAGAACACGGATGTCGCGCTCGAAAGCCGCCTGGATTTCTTCCGCTTTCGGCATATCTTTGGCTTTGAACGCCGTCAGAACGTCGCGCAGCGCGGCAATCGAAATCATCCGCGAAGAAATCTGCTCCGAGCACGCATACGGGTAATGATAAAGATAAATAAACGCGTCGGTCAGCTCCTGCAACTGCGTCGAGGAAGTCGTAATTTCCAAGCCGCCGAATTGCGGAAAAACGTCGCCGGGCGTCTGCACCGGCTGAACGACCGCGTTGTTTTCGTCGGTCGTGCCGTAAGTCGCAAAGGCTTCGGTCGTCGCCGGCGTCCAGACGGGCAATTCGATTTCCGCCGCGTCGGCGAATTTGCCCGAGGTGGCGGCGATTTGAAAACGCGCCGTGCCGGCTTTTTCCGCGCTGACCGGAAAACGAAGCTCCACGCGGTCGTTCGGCTGAACCGTCACTTTCTGACCGCCGCCGTTTGTCAGAGTCGCATTGGTCGCGCGCACGCCGACATTGATCGTCATCGGATTGTCGGTCTGATTCTGGACGACGACCGGAAGCTCGATTTTATCGCCGAAATTCATAAATCGCGGCGCTGAAGGGCGAACCATCAAAGGCTGCCGCGCCGTTAAATTCGATTCGCCCGAACCGAAACGCTTGCCGCCGCCGTCAACCGAAACCGCCATTATCCGGTAGCGCGTCAGATTGTCGGGCAGTTTGACCTCGACCGTCGCCTTGCCGCCGGAATCGGTTTTGACCGACGGCGCGAAGATTGCCAGAGCGTTGAAATTTTCGCGAACGTTTATCGGCGTGTCATTTTCAGGCTTTTCGCCGTCGCGCTGTTTATTTTTGTCTGTGAAGCCTTGCGCGTCTTTCGGCGCTTGCATCGAAACCATCGGCGCCGGCAGTACCGCGCCGGCAGTATTCATCGCTTTGCTTCTTTTCATAGGAGCAACAGTTTCAGCCCCGCTGCCAGCCATCTCATTTTTTTGTTCACTCTCCTGCGGCTTGATGTCTTTGGCGTTTCCGAGCAGAATGTCTTTCCGCAAATGATAATCGGTCACTCCGCTGCCGCGCGGCGTGTAGAAAATATCGAGCGGATTGCCGATGCGGTAATTCGACAAAGCCAGAACCGATTCGTCGACCACGACGACGGCGACTTCCGTGTCGGCGACAGGCTCGCCGCGCGTGTCTTTGACCTCGACGTTGATTTTCGTCGTGCCGCCGGGTTCCACTGATTTCACCGCCGGCTGGGCGGAAACTTCCAATTGGCGCGTCGCGGTCGAAACGGCAAGATTCAGGCTTCCGCCGGCAAAAGCCGGACGCTTCGCCAGTTTTTCGTCAACCTCGCCTTTGTCGTTCGTTCTGGCAGCCGCGCCGACCAAATCGACTTGCGCCGTAATATTCGGCAGATATTTTTCCTCAATCGGGATTTTCAGAGTGATTGAAGATTCCTTCATCGTAAAACGCTCGGTTTTCACCAAACCGTCGCGGCGCAAAGTCAAAACGCCTTCGGCTTGCGGAAACGGCGACATCACCAGGATTTCCGCCACGTCGCCCGGCGCGTAATCTTTTTTGTTCGGAATGATTTGCGCTTCTTCCATCTCGACGTTGCGCTTCGGCGGCGTTTTTCCGCCCGCGACCCAAACCGTGATTTCGGTTTGATTAAAACGCTCGCGGTCGTCCATTACCGTCGCCGTTATCGTGTAACGCCCGCCGGTTTTGGCGACGAATTTACATTTTTCCGCTTTTTCGGTCGATTTAATCGTGCAGGTTTGCTCGTCAATCGTCTGTTCCTGCCACGTTCCCTTATCAAACGCCCAGTCTTTCAAAACGGCTTTGATTTCCACGTCGCGCCCGGCAATCAATTTTCCGTCGATGTCGGAAACGATTGATTCGACCTCAATCGGGTCGCCTTTCTGGACGAAATAACGCGAAATTTTCAAACCGACGTAGAGCGACGACGGATGCACGAGCAGGCTGGTCGAGCTCGACCACGTTTGCCGGTTTACGTCCTGAACGGAAGCGGCAGCCGTAATGGAATAAGGACGCGGCGGATTGACCGATTCAAAATCTATTTTCAGAAGATGTTTGCCGCTCGCGTCGGTCACGCCTTTAAAGGCTTGCGAAGTGCCGCCGCCGCGCGGATTGTAGCCGCCGCGGTAACTGACTTCGCCGTCGTAATCGTAATTGCTCATCCGCCACCACGGAACCCACGTGCCGAACGTAAAATCTCCGCGATTGGGCGGCGTGTAACTGGTCGGCGTCGCCGTGACATTCCAGTTCGCGTCGGCGTTTGCCAGCCCGCCGCCCGCATAATATTTGGCTTCGACGGCGACATTGGCGCTCGCGCCGACAAAATGCGGCGCTTCGGTTTCGACTTTCGTCGTCACTTCAAATTCCGGTCGGCGAAATTCCTGCACCTGGAATTGATGACCGTGCAGATACGAGCCTTCATTCGTGCCGAGCTGAATCGAAGCGTAGCCGAGATTCATATTGTCGGGCAGCTTGAATTTGAAATCGAACGCGCCGAAGGAATTTAAATTCGTCGTGCCTTTGGCGACTTCGTTGTTCTGCGCGTCTCTGACCGTGTAATAAACCGCGCTCGCCTTATCGCCGAGCGGCTGAATATCGCCGAATTTTCCGCCTTCGTAGACGCGGATGTAGCCTTTGACGGAAACTTCCTCTTTCGGGCGATACATTTTCCGGTCGTCAAAAACGAACCAGCGCAAGCTGTCGGCAACGCCTTTTTTATGCCAGTTGCCGTAATCCTGCCAGTAATAATCGGATTGCTCGGGCATAAACGCGACGTCTTTGCCTTTTTTCGCAATCAATAAATTCGGCTGTTTCGCCGCTTCGTCCGGCAGAGCCAGCCGCAAAATCCCGTTGGCGGTCGTTTGATTCGTCTGCGCTTCGCCGACGATTTCGGTTTTCGTCGTCTCGCCGTTTTCCTCGACGGCTTCGGTTTCCCTGATGGATTCTTCCGAAGCGCCCCAAGTGGTCAGCCATTGCCACCAGCTTTGAACGCCGCTTTCTTCTTCGCTGACCGCCGACCGCTGACCGCCGGTTGCTTTCCCGTTCGGATAAATCGCCAGCTCGACGCCCGAAAGCGGTTTTCCGGTTTTCAAATCCGTCGCAAAGCCGATTAGTTCCTGGTAATCGACAAAAGCGTCAAGCCCGATTTGCGTCGCTTCCGCCCAGGCGAGAATGCGCGTGCGGTCGTATTTATCGCGGCGCACGGCGGGTTCGACATCGACGATTGCGTGACCGAAACCGTCGTTTAAGGCTTCCGCCAAATCGATGCGCGTTTCGACCATTTCGTCCGGCTTGTTTTCGATGGTCACGACTTTATCGGCGACCAATCTGCCCGGCATCGCCGGTTTTTTCGTGCCGTCGTCGTAGTTTATGTAGCGGACATATTTTTGAAACTGATACCAATCCGTCGGCTGGACGGCGTAGATTTTCACTTTCACCGAGCGATGATTCGTCGAATAAATCGAATAAGCGGGCTTTGCCGTCGGGTCGAGCACGACGAAATTTCCGCCCTGCGTGTAAAGATTCTGTTCGGCGGAACCGACCGCGATGGTCGCCGCGCCGGGCGCTGTTAAAGTCTGTCCGTAAATGTCTTTGACGCGATTGTCGACCGAAACTTTATAACTCGTGCGACCCTTTTTGTAGCCTTGAATGTAGATGTAATTTCCGCTCGGATAAACGCTCAAGCCTTCGACGGCAGGCTCGATTTTGACCATTTCCTTCGTAAAATTCGAAGTGTCAATCGAATTGGTAAATTCCAGATACCAGGTCTCGAACGGCGAGCACTTTTTGTTGTCGCGCCAGCCGCAATAACCGCCCGTGAATTTCATCGCGCCGAACGTGCGAAAGCCGTAAGTCTGGTCTTTAGTTGTCGTTAAAGGTCCTTCCGCCGACGGCGTTCCTTTGTTGACCGTGACGTTAATCGCGGCATCGGCGGGCAGCGCGTTTTCCGTTAAACCGTCGGAATTGACGGCGCGAAAAGCGAGCCAGCGTTTCGGCGGCGTTTGTTTGGCGTAATAGGCAATGCTTCCGTCTTTTTCGATTTCTTCCGGCGTCGCCAGCCGGACGGGCAATTTTTTTCCGCCGCCCGTAACGGTGACGGTCTGCAAAACGGCTGCCGGGTTGATTTCCTGGTCAAACGAGATAAACATCAGCGCGACGCGCCGCGTCGTCTGGCTCGCCGGAATCATCTGCTCGACTTTCGGCGGCGGCGTGGTAAAAGTCCACGTCACGTCTTTTTGCAAAACCTGCCCGGTCGCGGCTTTCGTTCCGGCGGGCACGCGCGCGGTGAATTTCGTCGCCATCGGAAAGCGCTTCGTCGTGTCGAACATCAAGGTTTTCGTGCCGAGCCAGCGCCAGTTTCCTTCGGCGTTCGGCGTGAGTTCGACGGGAACGATTTGCGCGGCTTGTTCCTGCGACGTGACGGCGACCATCGGCTGCGAGAAAGTCACGCTCAAATCCGGCGCGAGCGAAATTTCGCCTGCGGGCGAAAAACGCAAAACCTGCAAAGCCTGCTTATTTTGGTCAACGTTCAGCGCGTCGCGCCGTTCGGAAGCGGGAAATTTTACGGGAATCTGTCTGCCGGTTTTCGGCGGCGGCAAAGTTCCGGCGCGTTTGTTGAAATCCTTCTGGTCCTCCGCGTCCGTTTTGATTTCGGGAATGCGCTTTAAAAGGCTCGACGTTTCGCCTGCGGACAAAGCATCGCCCTTGATCGACGACTGTTTCTCGCGGCTTTCCGCGCCTTCCGTGCCTTCGCTCAGGCGAAATTTCAATCCTTCCGGTAATTCACTCATATACTTTTGGATGGTTTTTCCGCCGCTCGTCTGCTGCGCGCTTACTTGCAGCACCAGCGGCGCAAACATTCCCAGATAAATAGCAAAAATCAACAAAAAAGAAACCGTTTTTCTCATAAATTATCCTTCGATAAAACTTTTGAGAGCGCAAATTCGGGAGAGGTTTTTCGCGCCTTCATATTACCTCAAATTCCGTTTTCAAACTAGCTTTGTAAAACTTAGCCGTCGGTTGCAGAACGCGCCGGGAATTTAAAACTTGCAAGCTGCGTTTTTGAAGGAATTCCGCGAATTTTATAAGAAAAACCGTTAATAAATTTCGGCGCGCCGGAATCTTCAGTCATTTTCTAAAACGATGAGCGCCGTTTCGCCGCCGCCCTGCGCGACGTTGACGACCGAAGACGAAGAAAGCCGCACCAGCCCGCCTTCGGCTTTGCCGCCGAACAAAAACGGGTCGAAATCAATTAATAATTCTTTCGCTTCCGCTTCGTCGCGGTAAGCGGGAAACATAACTTTTTCCAACGGCGCTCTTTCCTGCACGATAAATGACCCTTCGAGCGCGTTTTGCAGAGCCGTTTCCCATTCGCCCGCCGACGTTTCCCAGCCTAAAACGATTCTGTTTCCGCCGTAATCGTCGTTCGGTTTTAAAAGAAATCTTTCGCGTTCGCGGCTTAAGTTTTCAAGCAGGTCGATTTCCTTTCCGCCGAAATCAACTTTCGCGTCCTGCACGCGGCGCGTCCAGGGAATATGTTTTTCTATCATCTCAAGTTCGCGCGCCGTAAATAAATATGCGTATTTTTTATCGGACAAAATCGCGAAGCCGGCTTTTTTGTTCGGAATTTTCGTGCGAAACGAATTTGCCATACAGACTCGTCCGTCGCGATAAGCGTTCGACAGCGGGTTGTCTTCGGGAAATTTTTCGAGAAACTCCTGAATCACCACTCTTTTATAAAAAATATCAATTTCAAATTCTCCGACGCGCAAAACCCGGTTGTCGTATTCGAGTTCGTGCGGGTCGGCGATGAGGCTGCGGTGTCCTTCGGATTCGAAAAATTCCTGCAAAACCACAAATTCCGAATAGGTTGAAACGCCGTCCCAATCGACAACGGCAATGTTCGGTTTTTCTTTTTTTCCGCCGGAATCGCGATAAGCCGCAACGAGCGCGTCCAGCAGTTTCACGTGCGGCTGCGGTCGCCAATGTTTATTTTCACTCAAAAACCGGCGCACTTCCGGTATCAATTCCAGAACTTTTTCAATCTGCATCTGGTCGACGATTCCGGCGGGCGTTTCGCCGTTGTATTCCAGAAATTTGAAATCTTCGCCGTGAACGAAAGCGTCGAACCGGCTCGAATTGCAAATGCCGGCGTAGCGCGGATTGATTCGCGCCAGACGCTCTTCGCGGTCGGTTAAATCCAATTCGCTCATAATTTCTTCATTTTCCAGCGCGGCAAACGTCACCTTTTCCATCGCTCCGGCTAAAACTTCCGCGGCGCGCGTAATTTTTTCATAAATTTTCCGGCTGAAAAACGCCGGGCGCAGGAAAGGGCAAAACGGTCGCTCGCCGCTCAGAATTCCGAGTTCTCGCTGGGCTTCGTCGAGTTCGGCAAAAAGCTTTTTGTCAAACCGATGATTGGCTAAAATCCGCCGGTCGAGATTTCTCACGGCTTCGGCAAGTTTTTCGTTCATAGTGGAATCAAATGTATCCGAGACGAGGCGCAAAACCTAATTCGAAGGCTTTTTCGCGAATTTCTCAATATTCCGCGCAGACTATTCCATAATTCGATTTTCCTGATATACTTATAAGCGAAAATGCAACTTTGGCGGGCGCGTTGTCGTAAGCAATTTGGCAGCAGATCTTTATAGTTGTAAATCTATCAGGAGCTAGATATTAAAAATGGGATTGTGGCAAAGAATTTCAAGAATATTTCGCGCGAGCACGGGCGCGGCTTTGGACAAAATGGAAAATCCCGAGTTGGTTCTGCAACAGACGATTCGGGATATGCGCGACCGCGTGCCGGAGCTGAATAATTCAGTCGCGCAGGTGATGGCGACCGAACGGCTTTTGGCGAAAAACAAGGAAAATCTCGCCAATCAGGTCGTTGACCTCGACTCGAAAATCAAAGCATCGGTCAAATTGGGACGCGACGACATCGCGACGGCTTATATCGGTCAATTGCAGCAGGCGCAGATTGATTTGGAACGCACCTCGACGCAGCTCGACCACGCTTCGGTGGCTTCCAAACAGGCTTTGAAAGCGCGCGACAATTACGTGCTGAATATGAAAAAGCGCAGCGCCGAAGCGATGCAGCTAATCAGCGCCGCCAAACAAGCCAAATTGCAGGAACAACTGGCGCAGACGATGGAAACCTTCAACATCGGCGACGACGCTTCGACCTTCAACGAAATGCGCGAAAAAATCGACCGCCGCGTTGCCGCCGCCGAAGCCAAATTACAGCTCGGCTCGTCTTCGGTCGATTCGCAGATGCAGGACATCGAGCGCGAGGCGATGGACATTCAATTGCAGGACAAGCTGCTCGAATACAAACAATCAATGGGCTTGCTCGGCGCAGGCTCGTCAAACGCGGGCAGCAACCAGCTCGGCGCTGGCAATCCGGCGGAAAATAAAAATTCCGACAACCAGAATCAGTTTTTCCTGAACGAAGGCAGCAGCAACAGCGGAAATAAATAAGAGTTGCGAAATAAAGCAACCGCATCGGCGGAATCAAAATCAAAGATGAAGATTTTAAAGAGAACGGCGAGAATTTAATTTTCTAATATGGCAGACTTAGCGAAATATCAGCAGGAATTCAACCGATTTAACACAAAATACGCCAAAGAAGCAATCAAAGAACCCGTCAACTTTTGGGGCTTGGCAGGCTTTGCGGTGGCGGCGGCTTATACCGGCTCGGTGATTCCGCTTTTTATCGCGCTGCTGCTCGAAGTTTTTTATATGGTCGTCGTGCCCGTTCTGCCGACCTATCGCCGCCTGGTTGACCGCCGCGAAAAAGAACGCCTTATCGCGCTGCACAAATCGAACCGCGACAAGCTGATTAAAACTTTCAGCCCGCGCGAGCGCGAAGCCGTCGAATATCTGAAATGGCAGAAAGAGCAGATTAAGAAAAATTATATAAAATTTACCGGCGCGCGCGAGCTGCCGTCGAATCTGACCTCGCTCGACCAGCGCTGGGAAGATTTCTGCGATTTGCTCGACGTTTATCGCCGCCGCAAACAGCATCTGAAATCAATCAATCGCCAGGCGGTGCACAATCAGCTATCGCAGGCATTTCGCGCCGCCGAAAGTTCGCCGGACGAAAAAACGAAACGCGTCCAGCAAACAAACGTCGAGATTCTGAAACGTCGCCTCGCCTCGTTTGACGAACTCGAACGAAGCGTCAAATTAGTCGAAGGACAGCTTCAGTCAATCGAAAACTTTTTCGGCTATCTGAACGACGAAATCGTCACGATGTCGACGCCCGACAAATTCTCCTTGCTCGATTTCGAACAGCTTTCCGATTCGATTGCGATGACCAAACAAATGCTCGACGCGACCGCCGACGCGATGGGAACGCTCGATTCGCACAATCGTCAAATGGGAAATTACGAACTTTTGCCGGAAGTCAATCGCTGAGTTTCAATTTAATATCAGAAAAATAAAAAGGCGGAATTGACCGCCTTTTTATTTTTCCTTTTATTTTTGTCCGGCGCAGATTATCCTAAATCGCTGATGGAAAGCAAAAGGTTATTTTGATTGGTTGCGTAGGCGACGGCGATTTCTTTTCTGACTAAGCCTTCACGAATAAACTTTTCGAGCACGCGGTCGAAAGTCTGCATTCCTTCGATTTCCCCGTCGTTCATCGCGTCGACAATCGAGCGTCCTTCCTTTTCGCCTTTTTCGATATATTCCCGCGTGCGCGAATTTGAAGCTAGAATTTCGATGGCGGCGATTCTTCCGCCGCTGACTTTCGGCATCAAACGCTGCGAAATGATGCGGCGAAACGATTGGGCAAGGCGCGTTCTGATAGCCGATTCTTCGACTTTCGGGAAAACGCCGATGATGCGGTCGATGGTTTTGGCGGCATCGACCGTATGCAAAGTGGATAAAACGAGGTGCCCGGTTTCGGCGGCTTCGAGCGCGACTTCGATGGTTTCGCGGTCGCGCATCTCGCCGACCAGAATAACTTTCGGCGCTTGCCGCAGAGCGGCGCGCAGGGCGAGCGCAAAATCCGGCGTGTCCGAGTGCAGCTCGCGCTGGTGAACCGTGCCGAGCTTATGCTCGTGAATAAATTCTATCGGGTCTTCGATAGTGACGATGTGATATTTCTTCGTCGAGTTTATCAGGTCGATAATCGCCGCGAGCGTCGTCGATTTACCGGAGCCGGTCGGACCCGTCACCAAAACCAAACCGTTTTTCAATTCCGCCGAATTCATCACGGCGCGCGGCAGATTCAATTCTTCCCAGTTCGGCGGCTTGGTCGGAATCACGCGCATTACAATGGCGTAGGTTCCGCGCTGGCGAAAGATGTTGACGCGAAAGCGGCACAGACCGTTGACGCTGTAGGAAATATCGGCTGAGCCTTTTTTGTCCAGCGTTTCCAAGCCCTGCTCGTTGCCGTACAGCATCAAATCAGCCATCGCCTTGATTTGCGGCGGCTTCAGTTGTTCCAGACCGGGAATCTGCACGCCCTGTAAATCGCCGGTCAGCTCGACCTGCGGCGGGCGACCGGGCGAAAATATTAAATCGCTTATCTTCGGGTCAACGCTCAGCATCCGGTGCAGGACGCCGTGAAACGCCTGCGCGTTTTGCGAAACCGCCGGATTCTGGCTGGTCATTTGAGGAGAAGAAGGCGCTTTGACGGAATTATTTGAAGAAACATTGACGGGATTTGTTATCGGCTGGCTCATTTATTTTATTTATACTCTGGTTGAAAGTAGAAAGTAAGAAGTCGGATTTGCTGTTACAGGCTGGCGTCAATCCGCGGCGGATATGACAATTTAATATTACTATCTTCGGCGTCAATTAATCAATGACTTTGTAATCCTTGCGATGATTTGGCTAATCAATTAAAATTAACGGTTTCAGACAATCTGAAAATTTGAGCAATTATTTACTATCAATTTTTAAAGAGGAATTCAGCAAATTATGAAAAGAGTCGGAATTTTAGTCGGGCGCGAACAGACGTTTCCCGAATCCATTATCAGAAGCATCAATGAAAAATCGGGCGGCGCAATCGTCGCCGAAATGGTCAAAATCGGCGGCATTCGCCTGGACGAGCCGAAACGCTACGATTTAATCATCGACCGCATTTCGCACGAGGTTCCGTATTATCGCGCGACCTTGAAGCGTTTCGCGCTGGAAGGCACTTATATCGTCAACAACCCGTTCTGGTGGTCGGCTGACGATAAATTTTTCAATTTTTGTCTGGGCGCGAAACTCGGCGTGGCGATTCCGAAAACCGTTCTGCTGCCGCAGGAAAAATATATTCCCGACATTACTTCGGAAAGTTTGAGAAATCTCGAATTTCCGATTGACTGGCAAGGCATCATCGACTACGTCGGATTTCCCGCTTTTCTGAAACCGTTCGACGGCGGCGGCTGGAAGAACGTCTCGAAAATTCATTCTTTGGAAGAACTCTGGCACGTCTACAACCAGACCGGGACTTTGTGTATGACCTTGCAGGAAGGCATCGAATACGACCAGTTTGTGCGCTGCTACTGCGTCGGGCAGGAAAAAGTTTTGATTATGCCGTACGACCCTTCGAAGCCTTACCTGTCGGGAATGCAGTATGTGAACGTCGAAGAGTATCTTTCGCCGGAGCTGCACGCGCGCGTCGAACAGGACGTTATCACGCTCTGCAGAGCGCTCGGTTATGATTTGAACACGGTCGAATTTGCGATTAAAGACGGCATTCCGTATGCGATTGACTTTATGAATCCCGCGCCCGACGCCGAACTGGCTTCGGTCGGCGAAGACAATCACAACTGGATTGTCAACGCGATGACCGATTTTATTATCAACAAACTGAACGGCGAAATCGCGCCGCCCGAATATCGCTGGTCGGCAATGCTGAGCGGCGAAACCCAAACCGCGCCGAAAACCGCCGCTGCCAAACGCGCGCCGCGCGCGACAAGAGCCAAAACCGAGACCGGCGCGGAAACAAAATCGCGTTCAAAGAAAGCGACCAACGCGGAATAAAAATAAATAAACCACGCAGAAAAAAAGGCACAGGGATTTTTCTTTCCCTGTGCCTTTTTAGTTGTCTCTGTTGTAAAAATTCTTTTAATCTTCCGCCGCTTCAATCAGCGAGCTTCGCTCAGCCAGCAGATTTCCGCTCATTATCAAGCCGACCCAAATCAAAAGGCTCACCGCCGACACCGTCCAGCCGACATTGGCGATTATATCTTCGGTCAACAAACCGATTAAAATCGCGATAAAGCCGACCAGCGCAAAGCGCAGAGCCATTTTCTTGCCGCGCAGGATTCCTTCCAGCCAGTTGATGCGGCGGATTTCCTGCTCCATATAATCTTCGTCCGTGTTCAGGCGCGAAAAATATTCGGTTTCGGTTTGCGCCCAGTTTCTCAGGGCTTTGGTGTCGGCAAAATGAATCGCGGTCGCGAAATGGTGAATGACGTGCGCGATTTTTCCTTCGCGCAGAGCGATTTCCGCCAAGCCGCGCACGGAACGAAAGCTTTCGTGCGTCGCGTCCAGCGCTTTCTGGAAAACGCGCCGCGCGCGCTCCCAATCGCCGTATTGAAAATAACTTTCGCCCAGACGCGCCAGCAATTCGCTGTCGCGGCGTCCGCGAATTGCCGCCAGACGCAGCGCGGCTTTCGCCTTTAATTCGAGTTTTTCGTTGTGCTCCGAACCGGCAAACGAATGCAGGCAGCGCGCAAATTCGAAAATCAGCCACGCGTCGCCCGGCTTTAAAAGCAGCGCGCGGCGAAAGGCTTCGAGCGCCTGTAAAAGATGTCCGGCGAGCCGTAACTCGTTGGCGAGGCGGCGCAGATGCTCGGCTTTTTCGTGGTCTTCGAGAATCGTTTCCGTATCTTTTCTTTTACCTTTTCGACTGGAAATTTGAAATTCGCTGACTGAATTTTCCAGCACTTCGGTTGACGGCAGCCGCGCAAATTCGGCTTTCATCAAAGTTTCTTTCGGCTCGGTCAGATAATCGCGCAGCTCGATTGAACGATTGTCGAGCGTGTCTTCATTTACCCGGGAAAACAGCGATTTGACCATCTGTCGATAATCTTCGCCGCCCGAAGCGAAAGCGAAAGTCAGATTTTTGCCCGTCACGGCTGTCCGGTAACGATAAAAAACATTTCCGCCGCGTTTCAGCGCGCGCATCGCCTGCGTTTCGACCTGCTCGACATCGCCGACATTCAATTTATTCGGCTGCCGGTTAATCCACGCCCAAAGGCTCGGAACAAGTCCGGTGCGCGTCAGATTTTCGCCGTCGAAAATGATTTTATCCGTCAGCAGCAGCGACGGAATAACCAGCCAGCTGACGATAATCGCCAGAAGTCCGGCGACGTCCAGATGCAGATAGATAAAAAACGCGGCGAGAAACGTCGTCAGAAAAACGGCGACGAAATAACTGTTCGGCGAAACGCGAATGCGGCTCGTTTTGCCGGAAAAGTCGGTTTTAACGGAAGTTTTTCCAGCCGCCGCCGTAACTTCACGCGTTTTTATCTGGGCAATTTGTCCCACGCTTTATTCCTTTAAAAAAGTCTATACTGTTATAAATACCTAATTCCACGGGATTTTTCAAATTTTCCGGCTCAAAATAAAAAAATTCAACGCCCGTAGTTGTTTATTTGGCTGCGGACATTGAATTCTTAAATTTTAAAAAGAAAATTTATCCACGGATGAGCACAGCTAAAACATAGATTTGAAATCTGAAATTTCAAATTTCCGGCAAAGCCTGCCTATCTGTGTTCATCCGTGGACTATTTCTCTTATTTTCCTGTTTTTCGCGGGCTATCGCTTCCGCTTTTTCCGATTAACTAGCCAATCGGAAAACCGCCCGGCATCTGCGGCATTTCCGGCGCGGGTTCTTTGATTTCCGCCGCGCGGGTCGGGTCTAATGCCTGAAGCTTGGTTCTCGCTTCGCGCGCCGTCTGCGAAGGCTGCATCGCTTTTCCGTCCGCGTCTTTGGCTTCGTAGGCGGGTTTCGCGATGTTGTAGTAAAGATTGGCGGCGTCTTCTTTTTTGCCCTGTTTTTCGTAAATCGACGCGAGCGCGAAATTGATTGTGTCTTTGGCGACAATCGGGTCGCTCAGCGCCGCCAGCTCGCCGTAGAGCGCGGCGGCTTCGTCAAATTTTCCGTCGCCTTCTTTTGCCTGCGCCAGCGCGAATTTCGAAAGCGTCCCGACTTCCCCGCCGGATTTCGCCAGATTTTCCAGTTCGGCGACGGCGGCGGCGCGGTCAAGCGAAAGCTTGTTGACGGCGATAAAATACTGCGCCTTTTCGCGCGTCGGGCTGCCGTATTTGTCGGCGACGCCCTTAAATTCGGCAATCGCGGCTTCGGCTCGTTCCCTTTCGGTTTTAAAGGTTTTCTCGGTCGAGCCGGCAATCATCGGCGGCTGCGTCGTCACCTGCGCTTCGGAGGTTTCGATGGCTTTGCCGAGCGCGGCTTGCGCGGCGGCGTTCGAGCGACGATTCCACGAAACAAAAATTCCGAGTAAAATCGCCAGCACGGCAAGCGCGCCCAGGGCGTAAAAAATCGTTTTGCCTTTGCCTTCGACCTTGCGGCTGACGTCTTCGAGGCGTCTTTCCGTCCGGCGCTGAAAAGCGTCTTGATAACGCGGCGTTTCTTTCGGCGTCGTCGCGCCTGCGACTGTTGCCGGTTTTACTTCCTGTAATCTTTTCTTTCTTGTAGCCATGACTGCAATATTCTGCTTTCTTAATCGTTCGGATGATAATTTGAGTTTATACGAAAAACTCAAATGTAGCGTAAAATGCCGGCTAGTGACAAGTGTGCAAAGATGTTTTATGCATCTAAAGGTCGGGCGCGCCGAATAAATTTTAAATTTTTCGAAAAAATTTTCATTTTTCGGGAACAAAATTTTAAAATCGGTGTCTAATAGGTTAGTTCGCGCTGGAAAGGCGGATGAGCAATTTGAAATTCTCGACGCTGGAGACAGCCGGGAAGGAGAAAAGGCAGGAAATGTTCTTCAGCAAGTCAATGACGTTTGACGAAGGAGAATTGACGAGTGTTGCGGCGACGGCAACACAGGTTTCGACTGCCCGCTCATCGGTTGAAGCCGAGTTCCTTGAAAGATTAAAAGACGGCGACGCGCAGGCGTTCGATACGCTCGTGGTCAGGTATTCGGCAGACGTTTACGCGTTTCTGATTCGTCTGACCGAAGATGTCGAGGAAGCGCAGGATTTGACGCAGGAAACTTTTTTGCGGGCGCTCAAATCGGTGAAAAATTTTCGCGGCGACGCGGATTTGAAAACGTGGCTTTTTCGCATCGCCATCAACGAATCGCGCAATCGCTTTCGCTGGTGGAAACGGCGCAAATCGAACGTGACCGTTTCGCTCGACGCGGAAAATCCTTTGACGGAAACGCCTCTAAGCGAAACGCTTCCGTCCGGTTCCGCCGCCAATCCCGAAACGGAGACGCTGCGGCGCGAGCGCGAAAAGGCTTTACGAACGGCTTTATCGGAACTGCCGGAAAACTTTCGCGAAGCCGTTATCTTGCGCGACATCGAGGGTTTTACCTATGAAGAAATCGCCGTCGCGCTGGACGCCAACGTCGGCACGGTGAAATCCCGTATCGCCCGCGGACGCGAAGAGCTGCGGAAAAAGTTGAATGGTTTTTGAAAATTTAGTCGGTGGTCAGTAGTTAGCGGTCAGTTGAAAGAAAATTACAGTCTCGAATTTATTTCAACCGGCAACCGGCAACCGACCACTGACGAGAAAGCGAATGATTGACCCGCCCCGGTTTCACTTTTGAAAACGAAAATCGGTGCCAAACGAAAAAGGGTCGAAGGTGACGAAAGGTTCGGAGCGGTCAATCGGGAAAGCTTTAAAACACGGGCGGCAATTATTTGAAATAGACCAGCAACAACAACAAAAAAGTTGCCGCCAGCCGGAAAAGCAATCCCGAAAAGCCGCACCGGGCAAAAGAGTTGTTCCCGGCGCAAGCCGGAAACAGCCGGGGTCGGTCAGTCATTCGCTCGGATTAGTCATTCGTCATTCGCCGGTTGAGAGGAAGCCGAAATTTAATCTTCGCTCAGCGGCAAAGGACAAAGGACAAAAAAATTATGTCTTGCAAAGATTTACAAGAAGCAATCGCGCTTTACGCCGATGGCGACACGCTCGAAGAAAATGTTCGCGCCCGTCTGGACGCGCATCTGGTCGCGTGCCCGTTGTGCCGCGCGCGGGTTGCCGAATTTCAAACATTGCAAAACGATTTGCGCGTCTTATCGCGTCCGGCGATGCCCGCCGAGTTATTAAATTCGGTCAGAAATGCGGTCGCCGTCGAAATTAAAACGACCGGAAAACGACAGCCCTTTATTTATTCGGAAAGCTTTCGCCGCTGGCTGCAATTTCGCTTTATGCCGTATGCCGTCGGCACGGTCGCTTCGGTGTTTTTGACCTGTACGCTGCTGCTGAGCCTGCTTTCGAGCAGAAATTTAACGATTGAAAATAATCCGGCGACGACGAATTCCGGTTCCGGCTCATCGCAGATTCTGCTGGCTTCGAACAGCAATCCGATGATTGACGAGCTGTCAATCACGCCGTCCGAATATGCGGCGATGCGCCTGCCGGTCGCCAACGAATCGCCTTCGGTCAATCCGACCGGCGCGCTGGTGGCTTTAACCAAATCAATCGTGCGCGGCAAGATGCGCGATGACGAAGTGGTTGTCGTCGCCGACGTTTTCGGCAACGGCGTGGCGCGAATCTCCGAGGTCGTCGAAGCGCCGACGAACGAAAGCGATATGGAAGCGCTGGAAAACGCCCTGCAAAAAGACCCGAACGAAGCGGCTTTTGTGCCCGCCAGATTAGACAATCGCTCTGATGTCGTTCGCGTCGTGCTGAAAATTCAGCGCGTAGACGTGATTGATAAAGCTCGCACGCCTAAGTCCAAGCCTAAAAACCGCTAATATTCCTCACTTCTTTTTAACAGGAATTTGCGAAAGCGCTCCGCAAAGTTTGCCGGAGCGCTTTTTTATTAATCCGTATCGCTTGCCGCACACGCATTAAAAACTTCGATGGGCGCTTGAAATATTAGAATGGGCAATATCTTTTTACGATGGGCGGCGTAGATGTTTCGATGGGCGCGTGAAAAGTTCGATGGGCAGTCGCATAATGAGAATGGGCGGCGTTAGAGTTTCGATGGGCAGAAAATTTTTACGATGGGCGCTCTAAAAATCCGAACGGGCGGAAATTTTTCTTAACGAGCGTGTCGAATTTTCGTCGGTTAAAAGAAAATCATTCGATGCGCGTTTTCGTCTTTCCGCAAGCAATTTTGCTACAATTTATTTATGAGCGAACAGAATGCCTTTCAGGATAATTTTCAGGAAATTTTAAAAAATTTAGAAAAAAACGCGAACGAGTTTTTTGAAGGCGTCGCCGATACTTTTGTCGGGAAAGCCGAGACCTTGCGCGACGGCACGGAATACGACGTCGTTCAGCTTCCGCGCGACCTCGCGGCGCACAAAAACGTGCAGACCGAATGGTGGTATTACACCGGGCATTGCGAAACGGAAGCGGGAAATCGCTTCGGCTTCGAACTCGTCTTTTTTAAACGCCGCACGGATTTGGACAAATTCAGCTTCGTTCCTTTGCGGCTTCTGGGAAATCCGATTTTCTTCGCGCATTTTGCGATTACCGAATACAAAAACAAGCAGTTTCGCTACGCGCACCGCAAAAGCTCGAACGGCTGGTTCGATTTTCCGGCGTCGGCGAGCGAGAAACATTTTCATCTGCGTCTGGGCGACTGGTCTCTGCGCGAATCGCACGACGCGCACATTTTGCGGGCGACCATCGGCGACATCGTTTTTGAAGCGACTCTGAAACCGTCGAAAAAGGTCGTTTTAAACGGTAAAGAGCAAAACGGCGTCTCGTTTAAAGACAAAGGCGAAGCGTCGCGATATTTTTCCTATACAAGAATGGAAACCGAGGGCGACATTATCTGGAACGGCGAAACCGAGCATTTCAAAGGCGCGGCTTGGATGGACAGAGAGTTCGGAACGTGGATGCCGACCGAAAATCAGAAAGGCTGGGATTGGTTTTCCATTCAACTAAACGACAACCGCGAATTGATGTGCTACCAGCTTCGCAACAGCGCCGGCGGAATCTCGGAATATTCGAGCGGAACTTTCGTCGATGCCGAAGGAAACTCGACTTTCCTGGCGCACGAAGATTTTTCGATTGAGCCGACCGGCTTCTGGAAATCGCCGCGCACGGAAGCGACTTATCCGAGCGGCTGGCGCGTCAAGGTGCCGCGTTACGATTTGGATTTAACCGTCACGCCCGTCGTGGACGACCAGGAACTCGACACGCGCGGCACGACGATGATTGTTTACTGGGAAGGCGCGTGCGAAGTAACGAGCGAAAACGCGAACGGGCGCGCCTACGTCGAGCTTGTCGGTTACGACCGCTCGCACGAAAGCCCGAATCTGGCGTCGTTCCTGATGGGAAATTCCTTTGAGTTTCCAAGCAAATCTTACTTTTAAAAGCGGTAAACGGTAAGCGCCGGGCGGTAAGATTCGTTTCTTTGAAATCGCGGCTCGGCGCTTACCGCTCTCAAAAAACTTTTTTCGACCAAAGCGATTTGCCTCACGTCTTACACTTCGGAATTAATTCAAAGCAGTCTAAAACTTTTCCGAAAAGTTAAATTTTGCGATTCAGAACAAATAACTTGTTTTTTTTCGTCGTATCATTTATAAATTAAAATGCAAAACATTGATTAACGCACGTTTCCCACGGTCGTTTTCAGGCTTTCCATTTTAACGTCGTAAAAACTAAACATTTCAGTTAGAAATAAGGAGGAAGGGCATGAACAGTTATACGCCGCGCTTTATCCGGCATATTTTCAGCGCGTTTTTCGTTATCGCCCTGTCGGCTTTGCCGGCTCTTTCGGAGACAGACCCGAACCCGGATTCGCCGACGCCCGTTTTGATTAGTCAACCGGATTCGACGCGCGCGCTGGCTGTTTCGGCTGACGCGTGGCGCGGGAATTTGCCGAAACCTTCAGCCGGCGCGTTCACCTACGGCGCGGATTCCCGCATCAGGATTTTTGTCACGAACGTCGAATTAATGAACGGCGAGGGCGCCAACGCCTTCCGCGTATACATTCAGGATTTTAAAAATCGTGAATATCGCCTGCCCGTTCTGGATATTCGACCGGTGAAAGGTTATCCGTGGATTTACGCTTTAACGGTTCAGATGCGGGATGAAATTGGTTTCTGGGAAGAACCGCCCGCGGGCGGCGACGTGCTGGTGCGCCTTTCGTGGCGCGGCTTGACGAGCAATCGCGTGCGTCTCGGCTTGGACGAAACCGGCGGAAAAATTCGCGACGACGAAGGAGCCGTGCCGACGCCCGCGCCGCTTTCGCCGCCGAACAACGAACCTCCGACTTCCGAATTTGTCGGCTATCGCTGGTCGGGCGACCGCATCAGATTTCTGGAACAGGCGAGCTTCGGTCCGACGCAGGCGTTAGACGATAGAATTCGCCGCATCGGTCTGCGCACGTGGCTGGCTGAACAATTCGAAGCGCCTTATCCTTCGGCTTCCAACCCGTATCCGAATATTCCGCTGATGCCGATAAACGTGTCGACCGACTGCCAGAATAATATTCCGATAAACTGCGTCCGCGACCATTATTCGATGTATCAGCCGCAGACCTGGTTTTATAGGGAAGCGTTTTACGGCAATGCGCAGCTTAAACATCACACGGCGTGGGCTTTGAGCCAGATTTGGGTGATTTCCGGCGTCGATACTCAGCAATCGAGCTGGATGATTACCTATCACCAGCAGCTCAGCAAAAACGCTTTCGGCAACTGGCGACAGTTGATGACCGATATGACTTTGAATCCGGGAATGGGCAATTATCTGGATATGGTTCGCTCGACGCGCACCAGCCCGAACGAAAATTATCCGCGCGAGATTTTGCAGCTTTTCAATATCGGCTTGTTTATGCTCAACCAGGACGGGACACTGCAGCTTGACGGGCAAGGCAATCCGATTCCGACTTACGACCAGAACACGGTTAATAACTTTACGAAAGTCTTTACCGGCTGGACTTTGTGCGAAGTGACCGGCGCGCAGTGTCCGAACCGGAGTGTGGGTAATCCGAACTACAAAGACCCGATGATTATCATCAACGCCAACAGCCACGATATTACGGCGAAGACGCTGCTCAATTATACGGGCGCAAATCCGAATATCGCGGCTTGTACCGGCTGCACCGGAACGGCGACTATCACGTATGCCAACAATTCGCTGAATCAGGCTCTGGATAATATTTTTTATCATCCGAACGTCGCGCCTTTCGTCAGCAAGCTTTTGATTCAGCACCTGGTGACGAGCGACCCGACGCCTGCTTATGTCGGGCGCGTCGCCGGCGTTTTCAGCAATAACGGCAGCGGCATTCGCGGCGATATGAAAGCCGTTATCCGTGCGATTCTGCTCGACCCCGAAGCGCGCGGCAACGTCAAAACCGAACCGCGTTACGGAAAACTTCGCGAGCCGGTGCAATTGATGACGAACGTTTTGCGGCAATTCAATGTTCGCTCGGCGGACGGAACGCAGTTAAGCGACGGCGACGTCAATCGCCTGCCCGCGGCGATGGGGCAAAACGCTTTCAACTCGCCGACCGTTTTCAATTACTATTCGCCGGATTACATCATTCCGGGCACGACGTTGCTGGCTCCCGAATTCGGAATTTACACGACCGGCACTTCAATCGCCCGCGCGAATTTTGCCAACACGATGATTTTCAATCGAATAAATGTCGCCCAGCCGAACACGCCGCTCGGAACGTCAATCAGCCTTGCCGATATGCAGGCATTAGCGGCGGCTGACACGACCGGAAATCAATTGATGGACGCTCTGAATCAGAAAATGATGCACGGCGCGATGTCTCCGCAGATGAGAACCACGATTCTGAACGCGGTGCTCGCCGCGCCGTCAACCAATCCGTTGCTGCGAGCGCAGACGGCGGTTTATCTAATCGCGACTTCGTCGCAATACCAGGTGCAGAGGTGAAAACTATGAAACAGACAAGACGTGAATTTTTAATCAAATCAGGTTGCGCCTTGAGCATGGTCACGCTGGCGACGCAAGTGCAGCATTTCGGAATGATGAGCGCGCTGGCGCAGACGGTCGATGAACGGGGCGTCGAGGGCGGAAGCGATTACCGCGCGATGGTCTGCATCTTTATGGCGGGCGGCAATGACGGCAACAATATGGTCATTCCGAATCATAACGACGCGAATCTGAGCAACTATTCGGCTTATTCCAACGCGCGCGGCACGCAGGGGCTGGCGATTCCGCAAAATCAACTTCTGCCGATTACCGTGCCGCGGATGAACGGCTTGAGCTACGGCTTGCATCCGAGCCTCGGAACGGTTTCGGGCGGCATCAATAACGGCATCCACGAGCTTTGGAACCTGGGCAAACTGGCGGTTGTGACGAATGTCGGAACACTGGTTCGCCCGACGACGAAAGCGCAGTATCAGACGGCTTCGCATCCGAAACCGTACCAGCTTTTCTCGCATTCCGACCAGGTTGCGCAATACCAGGGCGGGCGCTCCGACACGCAGTCTTTTACGGGCTGGGGCGGGCGCGTTTCCGACCGTCGAACACAACCCGCGAATCCGAGCGGGCTGATTCCGATGGTTACTTCCATCAACGGCGCACAGCTTTTTACGGCGGGACAGACGACTCTGCCGCTCGCCATCGCCGGCGCGGGAACGCCGCTGAATCAGGTTTTAAATCCGCAGGGCTTCAATACCACCGCTCCGTCCGTCGCGCGTCTGGCGGCGTTTAACAATCTGCGCACGATGGATTTAAGCTCCGATTTGGCGGCGGCGGCGAGCCATATCACCGACAGCGCCATAGCCGCAAACGCGCAGTTACAAACTTCTCAGGAAGTGACCGTCGCTTTCCCGAACACGAATTTCGGAAACCAACTCAAACAAGTCGCCCGAATGATTAAAAAGAAAGACGATTTGAACATCAACCGGCAAATCTTTTTCTGCCAGATTGGCAGTTTCGACACGCACAACAACCAGCAGAACGCGACGACCGGACAGGTCGGATTGCTCGCCGCTTTGAGTCAGGCGATGCGCGCGTTTTACGATGAAATGGTCATACAGGGCTTGTCGGATAAAGTGACGGCTTTTACGATGTCCGATTTTTCGCGGACGCTGAATCCGGCAGGTTCGGGCGCATCGGTCGGCACCGACCACGCCTGGGGAAATCATCTGCTCGTGCTCGGCGGCGGCTTGGCGGCAAGCGATTTTTACGGCGTGAACACGACGAACGGAACGCCGTTTCCGACGCTCGCCTTTAACGGTCCCGACGATGCCGACAGCGGAGCGAACGCGCGCGGGCGCTGGATTCCGACGACTTCGGTCGAACAATACGCCGCGACTCTGGCGCGCTGGTACGGCTTGCCGGAAACCGATATGGCAGGCGTTTTTCCGTTAATCGGAAACTTTACGACCTCGAATCTCGGTTTTATGCAGCCTTAAAATTGTCTTTTCAAAGCGCAATAAAAAAGGCGAAAGTCGAGTGACTTTCGCCTTTTTTATGAATAACGAAACGCTTTTGTCATCTGTCAGACAAGTTTCGTTATTCAGGAACGATTCGCGGATTATCCTGTAAAGACACAAACGCGACAGTTTATGGAGCGCGGCTTTCGTTTCGGTGAAATTTACTCTATTTATTCTCCCGGTTTTCCTTTTTTTCCTCTTTTACTTCTTCCTGCGGTTTGGTCGGCGGATTTTCGGTTGAATTATTGGTCTCCGGCGTTTTCTGAACCGGTTCTTCGACCGTTGTTTCGTTCTGCGGCATTGTCGCCGGCGGCTGTTGCACCGTAACGGACGTCGAAACGGGCGACTGCGGTTTTGTTTGTTCGTTTTGAGAGGTGATTACCTGATTCCTGATAACGGGTCGGGTTCCATAAATTTTCGCCGCGTTGGCTATCTCGTCGGCGGAAGCGCTCATCAGACGGTTGCCCAGCTCGCCGTCAATCGGTCTTTTCTCGCCGTTTCGCCCGTAAGCCAAAATTTCGCGGCGCCCGTCGGCGGCGGTTCTGACGAGGACGCTGTCCAGGCGCGGATGTCCTTTGAAATAGCGTTTTTCCAGCTTGTTTCCGAAACCGTCATACATCACCGTGATTTCCGAATTGTCGCTTATTTTCTGCGGCGCGGTCTGCGAGCTTTGCCGTTCGGTGACGTTATCTTTCGCGGTTTCCCCGATTGTTACTTCATCGCGTCTGACTTCGATAACTTTTTCATCGACACGCAAATCCACGACGGCTTTTTCTTTTCTGGCGCAGGCGGCAAAGCAGCTCGGCAAAACTGCCAGCAGTAATAAATACAGTCTGAAATTCATATTATTTTAGTTTCGGAGATTGAAGAAAAGACAAAGGAAAAAGCTGGGGCGGGCGGCTTTTTCCTTTGGTCGGATTGTATCTTGCGGTTATTTTTCAGCCACGCCCTGCACGAAGTTGCTGACGGCGAGCATTCCGTTTGCCACGCTGCTGGAGTTGTAGCGCATTTCCGAGTTGCCGCCGCCGCGCGTGTCGAATTGCGGCGGAATAAAGCCGCCCGCAAGGTCGTTTTTGTTATACGGCGCGACGACCATATTGCCGTGAATTTCGCCGTTTCCCGTACCGCTGCGCCGCACGCCTTCCGCGCCGGTTGCGATTATCAACCCGTTAAAGTCGAAACCGCCGTTCAGCGTCAGCTTGCCGGTGCAAATCAGAATTCCGCCGCCCGCGCCGCTCAAACTGACGTCGCCGTCAACGAAAGTGATTCCTCTGGCGTTGGCATTATCGCCGAAGTTCGGCGGAGTTTGTCCCGCCGCGTAGTAGCGTCCCGACGCTTTGGCAACGAGCTTCAGGCTTTCAATCGTGTCGTCCAGATTTTTGGCATTTTGCAGCCAGAACGGCATTTCGTCGCTGACGTTGGCGGGAAAACCGGCAATGTCGGATTTACAGCGCTTGCCGCACAAGACCTTTCCTTCGACAGTATCCAGATTATCGTTGCTGTTTGTTCCGATTGATGGAATCAGCAGATTCGAAACGACGTCGTCGCCCGAATAAGTGACGTTTTGCGAATTGCCCGGCTCGAACAAAAAATTCGGCGAGCCGGTTTTCGTTTTCGGTCCGATGAGCGTCAGGGTCGCGGGCGCGCCCAAACCGTTAAAGAAATTTTTCTGCACGACGATTTCCAATTGTTTGCGCGCGCCGCGCGGACCGTAGCCGACGGCGCGGACGACCACTCTGGTCGGCTCGGTCGGCGTCATCGAAACGTTGATGGACGTTTCGCCCACAGTACCCGTGTTATTCGGCGGCGCGGTCAGCGTCATTTTATAGCCGATTTCCGGCGGCGTCGCGGTCGGCGAATTGACGTAGCTGACGTTTTTGAGCGTAACCCAGCTTCCCATCATCGTGAATAGCTGCGAATCGTATAAAATATACACGCCCGCCGAGCTAGCTTTAATCGTTCCGCTCGGCATAATAGCGCCGCGAATGACCTTGGTCGACTGATACGGCGAAAGCATATTAAGGACGATTTCGAAACGGAGCGGCTCGGCAAGCGTCATGCCGCTGCCGCTGCCCGAGTAACTCATCTTAAAAGTGCCGAGATTCGTGTCCGCCACGTCAGAATTAATCGTTATGCTTTTCGGCGAAGGAGTAGCGGCAACGTATGTAAAAGTCACCGAATTTGCACCCGAAGTGACGGTTCTGGAATTGCCGGACAATGTTCCGTCCGCCTGCTCGACGCGTCCGACCGTATTATAAGAAATCGTATTGCCTATATTGTCGGGGTCTGTCACCGTGACGCTGTACGCCATTCCGGTATCGGGATTGTAAGTGCCCGTGCCCATCGTGACGCGGTCGGCGATTGGCTGTCCGGTCGGCGTGTAATTGTATTGGAGCCAGCGCGAGAGCCGCGCCGCCGCGCTCGTATCGGTTGAAGTGTTTGAAGTGGAAACCGTCACCGCCTTGCGAAAATCAATTTTGTTGGTGAGCGCGTCCGGCGTCGGCGTCGGATTCACCGACGCGTTCGCTCTGGTTTCAATCCAACCCAAAGGATTCAGCCAAGCCCAATCTTCGCCGCCCGCATTCGGCGGTGCCGCGTTGAGCGCCACAATCGGTTCGATGACCGTCGTATTTCCGCGCAACACGTCCAGCGCCGATTGAATGCCGCTTTCCGCCGCGTAATAAGCCTGCTGTTCGGCGACCACGTCGGTGACGTTCGCCGTATTCATCGACGATTCGAGCAGAAGCGCCGCGCTCGCCACCAGCAGCAAAAACGCAATCATCAAAACCATAACCAATGCTGCGCCGCGCTCGCCCGTGCGGTCGCGTTTCCCGGTCTGCAATGTTTCTTTCTGTTTCATAACGGCTCTCCTTTGCTTCAAATAAAATCTTTTATTTCGAAAATTTCCTGCCTTAAAAAATCAATATTGATTCAACATATAATCGGAATTTCGCAACGTGACGTCCGACGTAAACGTCACGGTCTGATTATTCGGCTGTCCCTGAACCTGGTCGAGCTGAACGGTGACGGTAATTCTGACACGGCTGGTATTAACCGTCGGCGTCGTCACCGGCGTCGGCGTCGAGCTGCTTCCCGTGTAATCAAAATATTGAAAAGTCACGTTGCTGATTCGATTGACGACCACGGAAGTTTCGCCCGTCGCCGCGCCGCAATTGGTCACTACAGACGGAAAACGGTCGTATCTGATAATCGAGCTCGAAGTGGCGTCATAAAAATACATCACGTCTTCGCCCGGGTCGCAGGTGACGGTGTTTGAATTCGTCACGTTTGAACGAAACCGCAGTCGCTGCTGTTCGGAATCGGCGTAGACGATTCCGTTATTCGTCAGCCCGTAGCCGGCGTTGGCAATTTCGCGCGACATCACGTTGATGGCGGCTTGCGCCGAGGTCAGCGCGTCGGTGCGGCGGCTTTCCCTGGCACGCGTTCCGAGCGCGCCGCTAAACAGCGTGGCGGCAATTGCCATCAGTATCAGCGTGATAGTCATGGCGATTACCAATTCCAGCAGCGAAAAGCCTTTCTGTTTTTGCCGGCGGGCAGTTTTCATTTTTAACACTTTCCTTTAGTTTGACCTCACGCGTCGCAAAAAAACCGTCGCCGGCACGGCGGTCTGCCAGCCCGGAGTCGGACTTTCGCTGGTCACTCGGACGGTAATTTCCTTTAAAGTTCGCGTGGCATCAATATCAACGCCGCTCACAAACGGGTTGTCGTCCACGGTAATCTCAACGCGAAACCGGCTGCCGTCCGCCGAAGCTATGATTTTCGGCGTTTTTGTTCCGCCCGTTAACGCAGCGTCGGTGACGCCGGGCGTGAATTTGGCGCTGCGCAGCAGCTCGACTTCCTGCTGTAGAATCGAGAGCGCCTGCGCGCGCGAATTGTTTCCGGCGTTGTAATTGACGGCGTACGTAAAAGTAAGAAAAACTCCGAGCAGAGCGACCAGCAAAATAATCATCGCGATGATGACTTCGACCAGCGAAAAGCCGTCCTCGCTTTTCGTTTTGTTTTTTTGCGCCGGTTCACCTGCGCCGCCGGAAGTTTTTTTATTTTCACTTTTCATATTTTGGGCTGATAAAGCTTCCCGAGCCGAAAGCCCGGCTCGGTTTGTTCATTACTAATTGTTGGCGTTTACATAAACCAGATTGCTGATGTTGTAATTACTGCTAATTGTCGTCACATTGGGCGCATTGATATTTGAAAGCGTCGAGCCGCCGTTCATCATAGCGACCGTGCCGGTCGGCGTGACGGTAATGACCGTTGAATTGTTGGCGTTCGCGGTCGCGAGCGTACAGTTGGCATCACAAATCGTAAAGGTCGGGTTTATGACGGAGCCATTGCCATTATTGTCGATGGCGGTGGCTTGTCCGCGATGGTCGAAGCGAATAATAATCGGGAAAATCAGATTGTTGCCGGTGATTCGGGCATCGGTGCGCCCGTTCAAACTCATAAAGCGCGTGTCGGCGGTGTCGATTGTCCCGTTCAGATTCATATCCGTCGTGACGTTGAAAGCCGTCGCGCTGGTGATCGTCACGCGCGCCATATCATTGAGGTCCGACGCCCGTCGCTTTACCGAGTCGAAACGCGCTCGCTCAAGATAAACTTTTAACTCGCGCGCAATGTTCTGCCGCTGCAATCGAGTTTCCGTTCTTCCAAACTGCGTCATCGCCAGCACCGACACGATGCCGATAATGACAACGACGATGAGCAGTTCCAGCAATGAAAAACCTTTTTGAAAATTCGATTCAGTTTCTTTCATTTAAATCTCGCGTTTTGGAAGATGTCGCCCGGGATGGTTAGTACTTAGCGGTACTACAACTAATAATTTTATACTAATTCTAATAAACTATGTCAATGTTTGTTTGTAGATGTTTAACAAATTATTCGCAGAAAAAGTCAGGTTGACGTAAATTAGTTCAACCTGACTTAACCTTTTCAACTTGACCGAGCGGTTTTGTTAATCAAAGCACTGTTCGGGAACGCTTTCCATCGTATTCTTGATGAGCATATCGACGACGGGCGCGAAATTGTTTCCCGCTTCGGCATAAACGCGAAGCTGTTCGTCGGCTGACGTTCCGCGCTCCAGAATCGTGTGAATGTGCTCGATTTCCTTGCGCGAGTCCAAATCGTCAACCACGTCGTCGACAAAATCGAGCAGCTCCCGAATCAAATCCTTGACCGGAACTTCTTTCTGTTTGCCTAAATCGAGCAGTTTTCCCTCCAGCCCGTAGCGCACGGCGCGCCATTTATTTTCCTGAATCAAGCGACGGTGATACAGCCTGAAGCCCAGATTTTTATCTATTAACGTGTCGAGCTTGGCGACGATTGCCTGAAACAGCGCGGCGATGGCGACCGTGTCGTCGACGCGCGTCGGAATATCGCAGACGCGAAATTCCAGCGTCGGGAAAAACGGGTGCGGGCGCACGTCCCAGTAAATCTTTTTCGCGTTGTCGATGCAGTTCATCTTGATAAGCAAATCGACGTAAGATTGAAATTGCGGGTAAGATTCGAAATGGTCCGGAATGTCGGTGCGCGGAAATTTTTTGAAAACTTCCGAGCGATACGATTTCAAGCCGGTGTTAAATCCGAGCCAGAACGGGCTGGAAGTCGTCATCGCCAGAACGTGCGGCAGAAAATAGCGCGCCGCGTTCATAATATGAATCCGACGCTCCGGGTCTTCGATGCCGACGTGAACGTGCAGACCGAAAATCAGGAGCGAGCGCGCCACCATTTGCAGTTCTTCGACGATAAACTCGTATCGCTCGTCGTCAAAAATTTTCTGGTCGCCCCAATGCGAAAACGGGTGCGTCGAGGCGGCGACGATTTCCAGGTTCTTTTTTCGCGCCAGCGAGGAAATGATGCAGCGCAGCTTGGAAATATCTTCGCGGGCTTCCTGAATATTGTGGCAGATGCCGGTGCCGACCTCAATCATCGACTGAATCATTTCCGGCTTTAGCTTTTCGCCCAAAAGCAGCTTGCCTTCGTCCAGAATTTCCGAAACGTGCGAGCGCAGTTCCCGCGTCTGCGGGTCAACAATTTGAAATTCTTCTTCGATTCCGAGCGTAAATTGCTCAAACATAAATTTTTCCCTTTGTCGTTATCCTTTTGTTGTCAATTGTCCTTTGTCAGCTCTCAAAAACTTCCTGCACGCCGAGTAAGAACGTGTAATTAACCGAGCTCCAATTCATTTTTTAAAATCGCCGCGTTTTCATCCGACAAACCGTGAAAGCGCACGCCGACGCCGTGTCCGGGGTCGCTGTAAACGACCACGCCGCTCAGGGCGAGTTCTTTGCCGCCGACGGTCATCTTGATAAAAACCAGCGTTCCCGTATCGAGTGCGGTGCTGGTCGTCATATAAAGCCCGCCGATGCCGATGTCGCGCGTATTGGCGATGCCGGTCGCGTCGCCGCCGTTAAAGTGCACGTCGACGATTAGTTTTTTACGGTCTGACTGCCGCCTTTCCGCCGGGGAAAGCGCTGCTTCAGGTTCGTTTGGTAACATTCTTTTTCGGTCCTTTATTAAAAATTTCGGAAAGACTACTTTGCTATTTTAACTATTTTTTTCATATCGCAAAGAAAAATTTAACAGATTATAAAACTGATGTTATCGAATTATTCGAATTCTTTTCGAAAAAGAATCCGAATTTGCATCTTTCGGCTGATTTTTCGATAATCACACACAGCGGTCTGTTTGCAATTTTCGGTTTCGCAAGTTACCATAATTTCTCGTTAAATCAAGTGTAATTTTAGCTTTTTTTCGATTAAAATTGCACTGAAGTGTTTTTATATTTCTAAAATACTTCCTTCTCTTTTCTATGGGTTTTTCAACGACAGCAATTCACGCCGGAAACGAACCTGATGCCGCCACGGGCGCGGTCAGCGTGCCGATTTATCAAACTTCGACTTACGCGCAGGACGGGCTCGGCAGACACAAGGGTTACGAATACGCGCGGACGCAGAATCCGACGCGCGCGGCGCTGGAAAAAAATATCGCGGCGCTGGAAGGCGCGCGCTTCGGCTACGCTTTCGCCTCGGGAATGTCGGCGACCGACGCGGTTTTAAAATTGGTTAAATCGGGCGACCACGTTATTTTAGGCGATAATACTTACGGCGGAACTTTTCGGCTTTTCAACAGCGTTTTAAAAAATTACGGAATCGAGTTCGATTTAGCCGATGCTTCCGACACGCCGAACATCGAAAAAGCCTTTAAGCCGAATACGAAAATGGTTTTTGTCGAAACGCCGACCAATCCCGTGATGGCGGTCACGGATTTAAAAGCCGTTTCCGAGATTGCCCACGCCAGAGGCGCGCGCGTCGTCTGCGACAACACGTTTATGTCGCCGTATTTGCAGCGTCCGATTGATTTCGGCGTCGATATCGTCGTGCATTCGACGACGAAATATTTAAACGGGCATTCCGACAGCATCGGCGGTTTCGTCGCCCTGAACGATGAAGAAGACGCCAACTGGATTCAGTTTATCCAGAACAGCGTCGGCGCGATTCTGTCGCCTTTCGATTCGTTTCTGGTTTTGCGCGGCACGAAAACCTTAGCCGTGCGGATGGAAAAACACGACGAAAACGGGCGCGCCGTCGCCAATTTTTTAGCCGAGCATCCGCGAGTTCAGAAAGTTTATTATCCGGGACTCGCCTCGCATCCGCAGCACGAGCTTGCCAAGCGTCAGCAGAAAGGCTTCGGCGGAATGGTCTCGTTTGAAACCGGCTCGCTCGAAACGGCAAAAAAGGTTCTGGAAAGCGTCAAACTGTGCACTTTGGCGGAAAGCCTCGGCGGTGTCGAGAGTTTGATTTCGCATCCGGCGACGATGACGCACGCTTCCGTTCCGCAGGAAAAACGCGACCAGCTCGGCATTACCGGCGGCTTGGTGCGCGTTTCGGTCGGGATTGAGGACATTGAAGATATTATTGAAGATTTAGACCAAGCACTTAGTTAGTGGAAAGTGCTGAGTACTGAGTACTGAGTGAAAAATAAAAACTCAGTACTCAGTACTCAGTACTCAGCACTTATTTAATTATGTTGATTGTTGAGATTCACGCTACGTCACACATTGGACGCGTTCGCCGCGGCAATGAGGACAATTATCTTTTGCTGCAAATTGCAGATTCACAAACCTGGACGAGTTCTCAGGACCCGAGCGATTTCGTCATCGAATCGCAGCAATTCGAGGTGGATGCGAGCGGCGTCATCCTAGCCGTCTCCGACGGTATGGGCGGCGCGCTCGCCGGCGAAGTCGCCAGTAAAATGGCGGTCGAAACTATCAGCGAAAAAATCCTGAACGAAGACCCGGAATCGACCGTCGCGCCGCACGACACCGGCGATTCTTTAATTGCCAGGCTTTACGAAGCGACGATTTACGCCAATCACCTGATTCACCGCGAACAGCGCACCAATCCCGAATACAGCGGTATGGGCGCGACTTTTACGGGCATCGGCGTGACGCCCGAAGCGGTCGACATCGTTCAGGTCGGCGACAGCCGCGCATATCTGATTCGCAACGCGAAAATTTATCAAATCACCAAAGACCAATCGCTCGTTCAGCAATTAATCGACGCTCAACAGATTCAGCCGGAAGAAGCGGAAACGCACGCGCTGAAAAACGTTATTTTGCAGGCTCTCGGCGCGCAAAACGAAATTTACCCGGTTCCGGCGCGGCTTTACCCGCAGCGCGACGACATTTTGATTTTATGCAGCGACGGCTTGTCGAACAAACTGCGCGGCGAAGATATGCTCAGAATCGTGATGGAGAACATCAAGCAGCTGCAAATGGCGACCGCTCTGCTGGTCAAAGAAGCCAACGAGCGCGGCGGCGAAGATAATATTACCGTCATCGTCGCCAAATTAACCGGCAGCGATTTAGCCGAACCGACCGAAGAAGACGTCAAGCTCGAAATCGTCAATTTCAACGACATTCACGACACCGCAGACCAGGACACGGCGGAGATTGTTTAAGACAAAAGGCGGAGTCTTTACGGTTTGCATTTACAGGAGGTTAAAATTCTATATGCAGCATAAATGTCTCTTGATTTTAGTCTTTGCAATGCTTGTTTTTTCGGTTAAAGGTCAGGAACTGAAAAAACACAAAGATACGCAGCTTAAATTTGAAGTTTTATCCGTTCGGCTGATGACGGACGAGGAGCGAACCGATAACATAGACCAAGACGCTTCGGTTAAATTCCGGCTGTCAAATACCGGAAAGTCGGCGATATATTATTACACAAGCTGGAAAGGCGAGACTTATCCTTATGGACACGCCATAAAAGAAACGCAAAAAGGAATCGTCTGGCTTGAAACCTTTGAAACCGTAACTGATAAGAGTTTGGGCATCTCGCCGAATCGGACGTTGAGTGACGGCGGCGATTGGATAATTCTGCCGCCCGGAGCTTCGATTGAATGGGAAAGCGGAGAATCCACTATCGGCGCGGGCGAAAAACACGCTCACACTCTTTTTATGAAAGTTGGCGCAAACGGCGAAACGGTAGAAGTTTATTCGGATTTCTATACAGTTCCGAAAGCCAAAACAAAATAGGTTTTATTTGCCTTTGCCTTTTTATTTTTCTTCCCGCCATTCGGGAAGCTCGCCGATTCTTTTGACATAAATCGAAGAACCCTGCACTCGAATCACTTCGACTTTTTCGCCTTCTGCGAGCGGCGCTTCGCCGGCTTCGGGAAAAGCCGTCCAGGTCGAACCGTAAACTTTGACCGCGCCTTCTCTGAGCGCGCCTTTGCTGGCGATTGTCACCGTTCCGATTTGTCCCGGCAAAGAATCAATGCCGGTCTTAATTTGTACGTCGTCGCCGTGTGAATAATATTTCGCGAAAATCGTGCGCGAAAGCACGGTCAAAGCAATCGAAACAACCGCAAAAACCAGAAATTGCGAAACCATTCCAAAACCGAGAAAACCGGCAAGCGCCGCCGCCAGCGCACCGATGCCGAACCAGAACAGCACGAAACCGAACGTAAAAGTCTCGGCGATAATCAAAATCACGCCTAAAACAATCCACAAAATCCAGGCGTATTGTTCCATATTTCTCCTCGCGGAAAGAGTTTTGCAAGCGAAGACAGTATTGCAATAATTTTATGATTTGTCATTCGACTTTGCCATTTGTCTGGTAAACCAGCCTTGTGCTAATCTTTTTTACGAGTGCTTGGGTGGCGGAATAGGTAGACGCACAGGACTTAAAATCCTGTATCCTTCGGGGTGTGCGGGTTCGATTCCCGCCCCAAGCACCACTTTAGAATCAATAAGTTAAGGGCATCTTTCGAGTTGCCCTTTTCTGTTATTTTCGGCTTTAGTGTGCCAATGGTGTGCCAATTGTTAAATTGGTGCATAATTCAAGTATAGAAGTGTCTCAAAAACAACCATTTATGAGATACCGAAACGTGCTAATATTTGTCTCAAAACCGACCCTTTTTGAAACAGGAGATATGAAATACTATGAAACAAATTTTACAGACAGCTTTATTCAGGAGTTTTGTTCAATTCGGTTTTTGTCTTCTCCTGCTTCAGTTAATTTTCTCGCATACGGCATATGCCGGTTTTCTTTACGTTTATAATGAAACAGGCAACAGCATCTACGGCTATTCGGTCAACGAAAGAACCGGCGCGCTGACGCCGCTCGCCGGCTTTCCGGTCATCGCCAGCGGCACGGGCAGCGGCGCTGGCTTGAAATCCGAATCAATGAATATCGACCTGGCAAATAACCGTTTATATGTCATCTCCGACGGGTCTGACACGATCAACGCCTATTCCATTAACCCGACGACCGGCGCGCTGACCGCTCTGCCCTTTTCGCCGATTCAGCTTCCCGGCGCCGGTATTTATGAATGGGTGAGGACGAATCCTTCGGGTTCGCTGCTCGCCGTCATTAACCTCCAAAGCTCGACTACACACATTTATGCGATTACTCCGACTTCGGCGACTCTTTCGCAGACTCTTCCATTTAATATCGACGGTCAAATCGTCAGCGCACAGATCTTCAGCCGCGACGGAAATTATTTTTACCAGATTGCCGGCGGCGGCACTTTTTTTCGCGGATTCAACGTCAACCAGACGACGGGTTTGATGACCGAAATGACCGGCTCGCCTTTCAGCCCCTCGCCCGGCGCAGGCGCTTTGATTGATTCGCAGGGCAGGATTTTCGGGCTTTTCGGCAACGCATCCCCACCCGTCGTACGCGTTTTTACCACGAATCAGGGCATTCCCACGCTGGTTCACCAGTCGCCGGTCGCCAGCCAGGGATTTACCGGTACTGCATTGCATCCGAACGAAAGATTTATTGCCGCCTCGGCAAGCGGAACACGCGTGTATTCCATGCGGATCGACGGGACAGGCGCCGGCACGACCGTAACGCAGGTCGCGAATGCTGAGTCCCCGGGAAGTTTACCTTTAGCGCTGGTATTTAATCAGGCGGGAAATTTTGTCTTCGGCGGGAGCACTAGAATTCCGACTTTTAACTTTTTCAGAGATACCGGAGGCATCACTTTAAATAACGTGCAGCCGCCGGAGGCGAACGGTTTTGGAAGAGCGCCCGGCATCGCGTATCTGCCGACCGGAATTCCCGTTTATTTGAGCGGCAGAGTAACCGATGCGGGCGGTCGCCCGGTTTCCGGCGCGAGAGTCACGGCGACCGACGCGACGAACGGCACCGTACACACCGCCTTGACTAATCCTTTCGGATATTACATTTTTGACGAGTTGATATTAGATAGGAGTTACACATTAGAAGTCAGGCAAAAACAATTCGCCTTCGCGCCGCAGAGTTTAATAACGAATCAGGAGTCTAATGAACTAAATTTTTCGGCTCTTCCTTGACGTAAAACAAGATTCTACTTTTGTAGCGTTAAACAGTCTCGAAAACGTCTCTTTTTGAAACGTTGTGGCTCGCTTAATTATTCAGCAAGAATCGAATAAACGTCGCGGCGCGCCTTGTTGACGATTTCGCTGATGCGTTTAACCGTTTTCTCGTCGCCGTCGCGCACGCCGTCCATCACCGCTGCACCGAGCTTCATCAAAGATTTGCGTATTTCAAGCGCCTGCGCCATTTTAGGATTCGCTTCAAACCGCGTCTGACCACGTTCTTCAAGCAGTTTTAAGCCCTCTTCGGTAATCGTATAAACTTTTTTGCTGTCAATCTGCTCGCCGGTCAGATAGCCGCCTTCTTCGAGCATCTGTAAAGTCGGGTAAACAGAGCCCGGTGAGGGACGATAACCGCCGCTTTGTTTTTCAAGCTCACTGATAATCTCGTAGCCGTGCCGCGGAGTTTCTTTCAAAATCTCCAGCAGATGAAACTTTATATCGCCTCGTCGCATTCGCATAAATTCACTCTTAAAACCGGAACCGCATCCTTCGCGCCCGAATTTAGAACTATGTCTTCCAAACATTTATTTTTACCTCACTAATTTTTAATTTACAATGAAACAAACATTTCATCATAATATAACAATATGTATCACGATATATCGTAATAGGTCAAGTAATAACATAGAAGCAAAGAAATTACTCAAAATAAAAAAGTTTATATAGTAAAAACACCCGTTTTTGCGACTGTAAATTAGAGCTTGAAAACGCCCCAAAAGTCACTCGTTTAAAGACATCTATAAAGATGTCTTTTTCTATAGATGTCTTTTTCTGTGATTAGTGTGCCGAGCGCTAAGCTTTCAGATTGTGTTGAAAGAGTTATTATTTTTAGACACAGAGCGATGCCAAAAACGGCGGGCTTGGTTCCCTGGCTCAGCACCATTAATAAATGATTACGGCTTGTTTCGAACGACCAGCCTCTTTCTTTGACTGCCCAAATCCGTCGTTTATCATTCCATATCGTATATTCCGTAACCGATTTTGTCGCGCAATATAAATAAATAACTTTTCTTTCGGCGCTAAACCCGTTAAACTCCTAGCGTTGCAAAATTTCAAACTCTTTTTCAACTAATGGCACAAGCTTTGCTTTTATACTTCCCGGATGCGGCAAGCGTTCGCGAAGATTGAGGTCGTATGAAAATTTTTAAGGATTTGACCAAAGTCTTTGTTTTTATCTTTTCGCTCTTTGTAATCTCGATTTCGGCGCAGACGCCAGACGACAGCATTTACACTTTGCAGGCGGGAACGACGATTCAAGTGAAAATGGACAACGAAATCAATTCCAGGGTTTCGAGCGCGGGCGACACTTTTACCGTTACGGTTTCCAAGCCGGTCATCGTTCGCGAAACGGAAATTCTTCCCATCGGAACGGTTATCGAAGGCAGAATAACGAACGTCAAACCGGCTTCGCTCGGCGGCGGTCACGGAAGCTTTGAAGTTAAATTTGAAACGCTTCGTTTAATAAACGGCGCAAAGCGTCCGATTGAAGCGGTTTTGATAAATCTGGAAAAGCCGAAAAGCTCGAACACGCGCAATATTGTATCGGTTATCGGCGGAATGGCGCTCGGCGCATTAATCGGAACGGCGGCGAATAAGGAAAACGGCGCGCTGATCGGAGCGGGCATCGGAGCGGGCGCGGGAACGAGCGCGGCTTTGTTTCGAAAAGGAAAGGAAGCGCGCATCAAAACCGACGAGCAAATCGAGATTCGACTGAAAAGGGACGTAACTTTGCCGGTCGAGGATTATTGAAAAATTTTAACGGGTTTGGTCACCGAGGCGAGAGCTAAACGCGACCAAGTAGAAACGGCTGAGGTGAAGGGGAGAGCGCGTCAGCCGTTTCTTAATTTGTATAAATGTTAAAAAAAGAATAGCGGCGAGTAATCTCGCCGCTATTCTTTTTTTACCTATCAGGACAACCTAATTTATTTCTGTTGATTGATAGCTTTTTCAATCGCCTGAAGGCGTTTTTCCATTTCGGTTTCTTTGGCTTTCAGCAGATTGATTTCGCCTTTCAGCTTTTCAATCTCCGCATTTTTTTCCTGCAATTGAGCGTCGAGTTCTTTGACCGCCGCGATGCTCACGCCCGCCAAATCCTGCACGCCGATTGAAGTATTGCCCGTGCCGAGCTGGAACTGCTCGAAGAAATCTTCCGCCATCGGACCGATGTGCCGAACCTGCTGACCTTCCGAGATGTAATTCCACGAAGTAACCGGAATCTTGCGAAGTCTCGAAAGAACGTCGAAGCCTTCGACTTTCAAAAAGTTTTCTTTCGTAAAGCGGCTCGAAGTACAGTTGAAGACGCCCGAGCCAGCCGGAAGATTACAGCCCGTCGTGCCGCCCAGATTCGTGCGGAAGCGGAAACCGCCCGTCGCGCGGAAAGCGACTTCGTTGTTTGCCGTGTTTCTGAAAGTGTCAGCCGAAGCGGTCGCCGAGCCGTCGCTCCAGATGAACGTGCCGCTGAAACCGTTGTTCGTGGCGAATTTGCCGAGCGCGAACGAATGGTCCTGGTCAGCCGTCACGTTGTAACCGAGCGCGAAGGCAGCCAGACCGCGAATATTGAAAGTGTCGGGGTCGCATTTGCCGTTGATGAGCGGACCGCCGGACTTGGCATTATTACCGAGCGCGACGCCGTAAGTGTCGCAAACACGGTTGCCTGCGCCAGCCGAAAAGCCAGCCGCGCCTTTCACTTGGTTGCCGCTGCCGAAGACGATGCTGCTCGTGCTTTCGGCAAAGTTGGTATCGCCGAAAGCCAGTGCATAAAGACCGCTTGCCGTCGAGTTGCTGCCGCCCGCCCACGAGAAGAAGCCGACGTTCGCATCGTCCCATTCATTGTCGGCATAGCCGGAGCGAAACGCGCCTTTGTAGGTGTGCCACGAAGTGCGGTAGCCTTTGCCTTCCCACGGCGAAGTGCCGATACCGAGGTTGCCGGTGAACACAAAGCTGCCGTTCTGGAAAACTTTGAACCAAGCCGGCGTGTGTCCGCCCGGACCGCTGCAGCAGGTCGAACCGCCGCGCAGATTAATTATCGGAGCGGTGCCGTTGGCGTCGCCGACCGAAAGCTGTTCCGCGCCGGGAACGAATTTCACGAAGTTCGAGTCGGCGTAGATTTTATTGACCGCGTCGCCGGCGTTGACCGGATTGCCGACATTGGTAATAAGCGAGTTGTTCGCCGACAAACCGGCGCTGAAGATGTTGCTGCCGGACCAGACGTTCGCGCCGGTCAGGCGAGCCAGATTTGTCGAAACGCGGGCATCGCTAATCAAGCCGCTCGTCGAAGGGTCGTTGACCGCCGTGATGATGCTCGTGCCGGTCATATTGCCGCCGCTGCCGCCGCCCGCAGTCGTCATAAACGTTCCGTCCGGGAAAATAAGTTTGCTGCCCGCGCCGCTGATTTTGATGTTGCCGTTGGCTTCGAATCTTTCGGTCGGATTGACCACGCCCGCGCCGACATTGCCGTTCGGAAGAACCGTGAAAAGCAGTGTTCCGTGTCCGAGATTGTTGGTGACGACGTTCGCCTTCGTATCTTTAACGATATAGAACGGCAGGTTGTCGCTGAAAACGAAGCTTGAACCGCCCGTGCCGGTCGCGAGCGTCAAGCCGCCGCCCGTCGTCATCGAAGACGGCGTGGAGATTACGCTCAGGCTCGGCGTGATGCCCGACGCGCCTTCCGCAAAACGCATTTCGGCGTTGGGCGAGGCGAGAACCGACAATTTAGCCGTCGGATTCGGATTACCGATGCCGACCAAACCCTGCGAGTTTTCGCTGATCGTCGAATCGCCGAGCGTTCCGGTCGCGTCCATCCACTTTGAAATCCGGTTCACCGTTCCCGTTCCGCCGATATTATCCGCAGTTTGATTGACCACTTTGCCGCCGGTAAAGCTGCCTGACTTCAGAACCGTTCCGTCCGGGAAAACGACGCCGCTGACGGCAATCTGCCCGTTGTCGTCGCGTTTGACAATCGCGCCGCCGACGTTATTCGAAGTTGCGTTATTTACCGCCCGGACGCTGTTGGAAATGTCGGTCGAAGTCTGTCCGCCGACGTTTTCGGCAGTGGTCGCCGTGTTTGCTTTAATCGCGTACGGCACGGAGTTAACTTTTTCGCGCGCTCTCGTTAAAGGCGCGTAAGCATCGTTTTCGGTTTTGCGGATACTGATTTCCAAATAACGGTCTTCGCCGTTAAAAGCTTTTTCGCCGAAATCCAGACCGGTTGAGAAAACGCCGTTTGTGACCAAAGTCTTGAGCTCGACGGTCGAGCCGATCTGGTTGCCGCCTTCAGCCGCATCGTAAAGCTTAAATTGAAATTGATAATCGCCGTTTTCGACGACGCTCGTTTCGCTTAAGCGTCCCTGATAATTAATGACGGAAGTCTGCCCGAAAGCCGAGCCCGCCGCGACAAATAAAAGAACCAGTAGAATTAAGACGGTATGTAATTTCATGATTTTCTCCCCAACTTTATGACTTTGTATAAATAAAATTTTCGTCGTCAACGAAAAACTTCTACAAGCTAAGGCGTGAAAGATTTTAAAAAGGTGTCACCTCAGAAAAAAAATTTTGATTCGTATAAAAATTCGATAAATTTTTGAGAAAACCCGAATTTGCCGTTTGCCCTCAACCGTGACAAAATAACTTTTTATCAAACACAATTAATTTCAAACAGAGAGGAATAAAGATGCTTAGACGTAATAAGGTGACGGTTGTCGGCGCGGGCAACGTCGGCGCGACCGCCGCGCATTGGATTGCCAGCAAGGAACTGGCGGACGTGGTTTTGGTTGATATTGTCGAGGGAACGCCGCAGGGGAAATCCCTGGATTTGGCGCAAGCCGCGCCGATTGACGGCTTTGACGTAAAGCTCGTCGGCGCGAATTCGTATGAAGAAACCGCCGATTCCGACGTGGTTATCATCACCGCCGGACTGCCGCGAAAACCCGGAATGAGCCGCGACGATTTGCTGAAAACCAATTCGGACATCGTCGGCAACGTCACCGACCAGGTTGCGAAATATTCGCCGAACGCTTTTATTATCGTGGTTTCCAACCCGCTCGACGCGATGACGCAGGTCGCGTTTAAACGCTCCGGTTTTCCGAAAAACCGCGTGATGGGAATGGCTGGCGTGCTGGATGCGGCGCGAATGCGCTGTTTTCTCGCCGAAGCTCTGAACGTTTCGGTCGAAAACGTGACGGCTTTCGTGCTCGGCGGACACGGCGACACGATGGTTCCGCTGCCGCGTTATTCGACCTGCGCGGGAATCCCGATTACCGAACTGCTGACGAAAGAACAAATCGACGCCATCGTCAAGCGCACGGCAAACGGCGGCGCGGAAATCGTCGGCTTGCTGAAAACCGGCTCGGCTTATTACGCGCCGAGCTTGGGCGCGGTCGAAATGGCGGAAGCGATTTTGAAAGACAAAAAGAAAATTCTGCCGTGCGCCGTCTATCTCGAAGGCGAATACGGAATCAATAACCTGTTCGTCGGCGTTCCCGTGAAACTCGGTCGCAACGGCATCGAGCAAATCATCGAAATTTCGTTGACCAGCGAAGAACGCGCCGCGCTCCAAAAATCAGCCGGCGCGGTGCAGGAACTGATTGACGTTCTCGGCATCTAGAAAAATGAAAAAGTGAAAAGGTGAAAAAATGAAAAAGTCCGGTGGTCGAGAAATAACCAAATCTTTTTCATTTTTTTACTTTTAACCTTTTTCCCTTTTATTTTGACCGATTCCGTCAAAATGAATTTCGAATTCTTTCATAATGACCTTCGCGGTTTTTGCCGAATATTTATAATTCTAAATATTTCAACATTTAACCGTTTGGCACGCGCTTTGTTTAATAAACGGCAGGTCGATGTTCTCCGACATCGCTTGAATTAATTGGATTTTACAAGTCAACACTTTCCCCAATAGGCTAACTGAAAACTGTTCGTTCTTCCCTTTGGCTGCACATAAATTGTGCAGCCTTTTTTTTCATCTCAATCGGTCAAACTGACCGAGCCGAGTATTTCATTTTGATTACTTCTTATCATTCATTAATTTACACCTATTTTCACAACCTAATAAGTCGTTAGTTTCCAGCGATTTAGCTTTATTAAAAGATTTGGCACGTTCATTGCCAATAGGTTCGCGACCGATTGCGGCTATTTCCGCATCTGCAAAAATTTCTTCCCTTTAAAAGGTAACTTAAAATGATGTCACAAAAACTTAATGTAAAATTGATGAGAGAAATTTCGAGATTGCTTCTGCTCTCTTTAATTTTCGTTAATGTCATTGGCGTTTATTCAAACCCGAAAGCTAATGATACGGTTTCCGAAGCTTCAAGCACGCCCACACTCAAAAAATACACTTCGGACTTAACTCGTCTGGCGCGCGAAAACAGAATAAATCAAAATGCGAATTTTGAGCGCGAGGTCAGCCGGCTCCTTCAGATACTGGCGGGCAGCGACACGCGCCAGCCAATCGTTCTGGACGAAACGGGTGAATATCAGGAACTCGTCGTCGAGCATCTGGCGGTTCGCCTGGCAAAAGGCGGCGTTCCCGCCTCTTTGTTAGGCAAACGCGTGCTCAAGCTCGAAATCGGAAAACTTTTTTCCGAAGCCAAAACGAACGCGCAAGCCGCCGTTTTGATTGAATCCATTATTAGCGAGCTCGCCGCTAACGACGATATTATTTTATTTGTTGACGAGATTGACGGCTTTGTCGGAAACGCCGAAGTCATTGAAAAATTAGCGCCGGCTTTGCAGCAAAGCAAAATCCGTATCATCGGCGGCAGTTCAAAAGCCGCTTACACGGAAAAAATTGAAAAGCAAGCCGCGCTTGCCGCGCTGTTCACGCCGGTTTTCATCAATCAAAACAGTAAAATTGCCGGAAATGAAAAATCTTCCGATGAATTTCAGGGCGACGAATTTCGCGGCGACAACGTTTCGCCGGATTTGCGCGCGATGATGGCGGAAGACCCGACCGGCAAAAAACGCGTCGACGTTATTCTGCAAGCCAAAGACGCCGACAACTCCGTTTTGAGAACGCTGATGGCGCAGGGCAAGGCGCGCATCAACAACCGCATCGGCGACAGCAATATGCTGGTCGTCAATCTGCCTTTGAGCGCGATCAATCAGCTTTCGTTGAGCGGTTTGATTAACTATATGTCGCCCGACCGCGAGATTCAATTATCCGGTCACATCGAAGATACCACCGGCACGACGTTAAATCGCTCGCAGCCGGCAACGCCGACGCGCGCCGCTTACACGCTGGACGGAACCGGCATCGGCGTCGCGATTGTCGATTCGGGCATTTACGACGAACACAAAGGTTTTAAAACCAGCGCCGGCGTTTCGCGGATTGCGGCGAACGTTAATTTTACGAGCACCACGACCACAGCCACCGCAGATAATTTCGGACACGGAACGCACGTCGCCGGTATCGCGACGGGCAGTTCGACCGTCAACAGCGGAGCCTATCGAGGCATCGCTCCGAATGCGAAAATCATCAGCGTTAAAGTTTTAAGCGACAGCGGAACGGGTCAGACCTCGTGGCTTCTGAACGGTTTGAATTGGATTTTGCAGAATAAAGCGACGCATAACATCCGCGTCGTCAATTTAAGCCTCGGCTCGGTCGCGGTCGATACTTATACCAATGACCCGGTTTGCCGCAAGGTTCACGAACTCGTCAGCAACGGCATCGTCGTTGTCGCGGCATCAGGAAATTTGGGCAAAAGCAGCATCGGCACCAAAGCTTACGGACGCATTCACTCGCCGGGCAACAGCCCGTATGTCATTACCGTCGGCGCCAGCAACTCGCTCGGCACAAACGCCAGAAACGACGATAGCGTCACGTCATTCAGCTCGCGCGGTCCGACACGCAGCTTTTACACCGACGCTTCCGGCGTCAAACGCTTTGACAACCTGATTAAACCCGACCTCGTCGCGCCCGGAAACAAGTTGATTTCCTACAAAGCTGCGAATAGCCTTTTATCGAGTAAAGTCGCCGCTTTGACCGACCCGCTTTTAAGCGTGCTCGGCGCGACGGACGCGATGATGAATCTGAGCGGAACGTCGATGTCGACTCCGACGGCATCAGGCGCGGCGGCGCTGCTTTTGCAGGTTAATCCGAACCTGACGCCGAATATGGTGAAGATGATTCTGCAATATACGGCGCAGCCGTTGGCGGGCGCCAATATGTTCGAGCAGGGCGCAGGTCAGATTAATATCGAAGGTGCCATTAAGCTAGCTAAATCGCTGCGCAGCGATTTAGCTTTTCAGACGGCGGCGGTTAACGGAACGAGCATCGTTCCGGCGGATTGGGTCGCGCCCTTGCACGCTTCGTCTATCGGCGGCACGAGCTTTATCTGGTCGCAGGTAATTACCAGCAACTACGGTTTTATCTACGGACAAAATCTTATCTCGAAATATCAACCGGTCTACGGCTTTGGAAAAAGCTTTAACGACGGCGTTGTTTTGTCCGGCACGGTAGCTCCGCTGAATTCGACCAACTACACGACCGGCTTAATTGCCTCGCCGAATGTTATAACAAGCAACGGCGGCGCGCTGGGCAGCGGAACTGTCTATTGCGCTCTCGGCGTTTTGATTAGCGACGGCGTCCTGATTAGCGACGGCGTCCTGATTAGCGATGGCGTCCTGATTAGCGACGGTGTTTTAATCAGCGACGGCGTTTTAGTGAGCGACGGTGTTTTAGTGAGCGATTATATGCAGGCGATGAGCGACGATGTAATAGCAAACGGCGATAACACTCAGGGTATGCAGTAGTTCCACAACTCCCAAATCCAAAAAATTTAAAGAAAACTATACTAATGTCATACCAGATTGTTAACAGACATCCAGTCCAGAGTCTGTCTGCCGTTCGAAACGGCTTCGCGCTCGCGCCCGATATGGCGCAAGTCTGCGAGCTGCGAGACGAGAACACCGCCGAAGTGCTGGCTTTCCTGGCGATGCGCCCGGTTCACACCATCGTCATGACGAGCTTTATTAATGACAACGGATTGGTCAGTTCGCTGAATCGCGGCACCTTCTACGGTTTCCGCGATGCCGCTGGAAAAATCGAAGGCGTCGCTCTTATCGGGCATACGACGCTGGTCGAGGCGCGCACGGACGAATCGCTGAAGGCTTTCGCTTTCGCCGCCAGAGAATCCGAAACGCCGATTCACATTATTATGTCGGACGGCAGCAACGCCGAATCGTTCTGGCAATATTATTCGGGCGGCGCGCGCGAGCCGCGTCTGGTCTGCCACGAGTTATTATTTGAAATCGGCTTTCCTGTTATGGTACGTGAAACGACTGAAGATTTGAGACTGGCAGCCGAAGACGAGCTGCTCGAAGTTGCCGAAGCCCACGCGGAAGTCGCTCTGATGGAAAGCGGCGTTAACCCTTTGACAAAAGACCGCGAAGGTTTTCTGCAAAGAACTCTGCGCCGAATCCGGCAGGAAAGAACTTTTGTCGTCTTTGAAAACGGCAAATTGCTTTTCAAAGCCGACATCGTCGCCGAAACCGCCGACGTTATTTATCTGGAAGGCATCTATGTCGCGAGCGACCGGCGCGGCGTCGGCGCCGGCGCGAAATATTTATCACAACTCAGCCGTCTGCTTTTAAATCGCGTGAAACACGTGTGTTTATTAAGCAACGTGGATTTTAAGGAGGCACATTCCGCGTATTTGAAAGCCGGATTCAAATCAAAAGACAGTTGTACGACGATTTTTGTTTAACAAAGAAAAACTATAGACAAATTTTTTGTTATTGCTTATAATCATCGGGAGGCTTTTTGTTAAAGCCTTCCACTTTAATCATTTCCAGCATCAGATTTTAATTCCGTAAGCTTTCGCAAAAATTCAAAAAACGCTCCCGCCCAATATGAAATATTCCCCGATTGTCTAGCTGCCGCAACTGAATATGGATTCTCAAAAAACAACCCGACAGTATATGCTGGCTATCATTGCATTGGGAGCGCTGTGTTTAGCCATTGCATTATGGACGATTCCGCTGGAAAAACTCTCTCTGCAATTCGTCTTTCTTTCTCTGCTGACAATCGCCCTCGGCTCGCGCATCTCGATTCAGATTCCGCGTTTTAAATCGCACATTGCGGTTTCCGACACGTTTATTTTTCTGGCTATTCTGCTGTTCGGCGGCGAGGCGGCGATTTTGCTTTCCGCCGTCGAAGCTTTTTTCTCCTCGTGGCGATTCTGCAAGAAAAAAATCTCGGTTTTCTTTAATGCCGGATTGCTGGCTTGCTCGACGACGTTTGTCATTTCCGTTCTGCGGTTGTTCGAGATTGACGGCGCGACGGTTATTCACGAGGAAAAGCACACCAATTTGATTATTTCTCTGTCGGTAATGGCGCTGGTGCAGTTTGTTTTCAATTCCGGCTTAGCCTCGATTTACGGAGCTTTAAAAAGCGAAAAGCCCTGGTGGGAAACCTGGAAGACGCATTATCTCTGGACTTCCGTGACGTATTTCGTCGGCGCCATCGCCGCCGGAATTTTAGCCGAGCTGGTTTTCGTCATCGGTTTCGGCGTGATTATCGCCGCCGCGCCGGTTATCGTTATCGTCTATCTGACCTACCGGATGTATCTGAAAAACGTGGAAATGTCGCTCTCGCAAGCCGAGCAAGCCGAGCAGCACGCTTTGATTCTGGAGGAACAATCGCGCGCGCTCACCGAATCCGAAGAACGTTTTCGCAGCGCGTTTACCTACGCGCCCATCGGCATCGGCATCGTTTCGCCCGACGGCAAATGGCTGAAAATAAACAAGGCGCTTTCGGAAATCCTCGGCTACACCGAAGAAGAATTTCTGGCGATGGAATTTCAGTCGATGATTTACGAAGACGATTTGGGCGACACGCTCGTCAAGCTTCACGAATTGACGACCGGCAAAGTTCCCGCCTGCCAGCTCGAACAGCGTTATTTAAATAAACGCGGCGAAATCGTCTGGGTTTCGTGGAGCGTTTCGACGACCAGCGACCACAAAGCCGAGCGCCCGAATTTAATCTTTCAAATTCAGGACATCACCGTTAAAAAGCTGACCGAAGAACAATTGCAGTATAAAGCCACGCACGACGCGCTGACCGGCTTGCCGAATCGCGCGTATTTTATGGCGCGGCTCGAACAGGCGCTGGAAAAAGTGCGCGATAATCCGAGTTATAAAGTCAGCGTTCTTTTCATCGACCTCGACCGTTTCAAAATCGTCAACGACAGTCTCGGGCATCAAATCGGCGACGAATTGCTGATGGGAATCGCCGACCGCCTGCGCGAATGCCTGCGCCCGTCCGATATGGTCGCGCGGCTCGGCGGCGACGAGTTTACGATTCTGGTCGAAGGAAAATACGAACCGCGTGAAGTCGTCCGCATCGCCGAGCGCATCCGCGAAAAGTTTTTAAGTCCTTTCAATTTAAGCGGTCACGAAATCTTCAGCTCGGCGAGCATCGGCATTCTGCACGCTTCGGATAAATACACCAAACCCGAAGACGTGATGCGCGACGCCGACATCGCTATGTATCAGGCGAAACGCGCCGGAAAATCGCGCCACGAAATCTTTAACCAGCATATGCGTGACGCCGTTAAGGAAACTTTGCAGATTGAAACCGATTTGCGGCACGCCATCGAAAAACAGGAATTCGGCGTTTATTACCAGCCGATTTATTCGTTTGAAACCGATAAAATCGAAGGCTTCGAGGCGCTCGCCCGCTGGGAGCATAAAACGCTGGGAATGATTCCGCCGAGCCGTTTTATTCCGCTGGCGGAGGAAATCGGCGTCATCGACGCGCTCGGCGAGCAGATTTTGCGCCGCGCCTGCGAAGAAGGCTGCCTGCTTCAGCAGTCCGCGCCGGAAGCCGAATCGTTCGTGTTGAGCGTCAATATTTCCTGCAAGCAATTTGCCCAGTTGAAGCTGGTCGAAAACATCAAACAAATTCTCGAAGACACGCAATTCAGCCCGCGAAATCTGAAACTGGAAATTACCGAATCGGTTTTTCTGGAACACACCGAAACGGCGATTGAAATCCTGCGGCAATTGTGCGACATCGGCATCGAAATCAATATCGACGATTTCGGAACAGGTTATTCGAATCTGCATTATTTGATGCAGTTTCCGATTACCACTCTGAAAATCGACCGCTCGTTTATCAGCCCGATTCAGGAAAACGGTCAGAATATCGAAATCGTCCAGATGGTTATGATGCTGGCGCGCAGCCTGCGGATGAAAGTCATCGCCGAAGGCGTCGAAACCCAGGCTCAATACAACCAGCTGAAAGATTTAAACTGCGAAGGCGCGCAGGGCTATTTCTTCGGCAAAGCGATGAATTTCGAAGAAGCCAGAAATTATTTCAGAGAGAAAAACCGCCAGCCGATGCCGATGCCGCCGATGGAAGAAATCTCGGTCGTCTCGACGCTGCAATAAAAGTAAAAAGTAAAAAATAAAGAGCGTGTGACTGAAATTTAGAATTTCAGTCACACGCTCTTTTACTTTTTACTTTTTACTTTTTACTTTTTCTTCTATTTCCGCAGCCAGCCGAATAGCCCGTGAATCGTCACTTCCCTGTTCGTTTCGTAAATCGCGCGCGTCAGCGGAATCGACATCGGACAGACCTGAACGCAGTTTTGCGCGTTGCCGCAGTTTGTGATTCCGTCTTCCTGCATTAAGGCTTCGAGCCGTTCGTCGCGCGTCATTTTCCCGGTCGGGTGCATATTCTGATAACGAACCTGCGCAATCGCCTGCGGACCGATGTAATTGTCTTCGTGATACTGCGGGCAGGCTTCCAGGCAGCAGCCGCACGTCATACAGCGCGAGTAGGCGTAACGTTCCTCGACTTCTTCCTGCGACATTCGCGGCGCGGGTCCGAGGTCGTGCGTGCCGTCAAGCTCAATCCAGGCGTTCGTGCGTTTCAGATGCTCGAACATCTGCGAGCGGTCAACCACCAAATCGCGCACGTTCGGAAACTTCGACATCGGCTCCAGCGTAATCGTGTTTCCGCCCGAAGCAATCAGCAAATCGTCAATCAAAGCCGAGCACGACTGGCGCACGCGACCGTTGATAACCATCGTGCAGATGCCGCAGACCTGTTCCAGACAATTCATATCCCAGACCGGCGGCGTGGTTTGTTTGCCGTCTTTCGTCACGGGATTTTTGCGAATTTCCATCAGCGCGGAAATCACGTTCAGATTCCGCCGGTACGGAATTTCAAAAGTTTCCGTATACTGCTGCGCGCCGGGTTTCTCGCGCCGCGAAATGCGAATCTCAACTGTTTGGGGCGGATTCTCCAGCCGCTTTTTTTCCTCGTGCACGTTTGCTTCGTTCATAAGTTTAACCAAAACAAATTACTAATCTTCTTTAAATGATTCACCTTTAGTGATTTTCTCGCCTTCTTTGCGCAGCATTTCTTCGCGCCCGACGGGTTTCAGCTCGCTGCCGTCTTTTAGAATTTGCGGCGCGCCGCCTTTTTCCGTGACCGCGGCTTTTGCCTTGCCTTTCGTGTAATCGCGTTTGCGCGGCTCGATTAAGCCGATGTCAACCGCTTCGTAACTCAAAACCGGCGCTTCCGCCGACCATTCGGCAATCGTCGTTTTCAGAAAATTTTCGTCGTCGCGGTCCGGAAAATCGGGTTTGTAATGCGCGCCGCGCGATTCGTTGCGATTCAAAGCGCCGAGCGTGATAACGCGCGCCAGTTGCAGCATATTCCACAATTGGCGCGCGTGCGGCAAAGCCTGCGTCGCCCAGAGATTCGAATCGTTTATCGAAATGTTTTGAAAACGGTCTTGCAGTTCGAGCAGTTTTTCGTCCGTCGCTTGCAGGCGGTCGTTGTAGCGCACGACCGTCACGTTGTCGGTCATCCACTTGCCCATTTCCTCGTGGATTTTGTATTGATTTTCCGAGCCTTCGTTTTTGATAATCTGCTCGTTGATTTCCTGCTGGCGCTTGAGTTCGGATGAATGAATTCCGTTTGTTTCCGTATTGCCGCGCTCGACGTTTTTGGCGTAATCGATTGCCGAAGGCGCGGCGACGAAACCGCCGTAAACGCACGAAACCAAAGAATTTGCGCCCAGACGATTGGCGCCGTGAATCGAATAATCGCATTCGCCCGCCGCAAAAAGTCCGGGAATATTCGTTCGCTGCTCGTAATCGACCCACAGCCCGCCCATCGAATAATGAACGCCCGGAAAAATCCGCATCGGCACATAACGCGGGTCGTCGCCGACAAACATTTCGTAAATTTCCAGAATCGCGCCCAATTTTCTCGTCAAAGTTTCCGCCGGAATGTGCGTCAAATCCAGATAAACCTGATTTTCGCCGCCGACGCCGAAGCCTTCCAGACAAATCTGGAAAATCTCGCGCGTGGCGATGTCGCGCGGCACGAGATTGCCGTAAGCCGGATATTTTTCTTCGAGAAAATAACGGCGTTCGGCTTCGGGAATGTCTTTCGGATTGCGTTTGTCGCCCGGATTTCGCGGAACCCAGACGCGCCCGCCTTCGCCGCGCGCCGATTCCGACATCAGGCGCAATTTGTCCTCGCCCGGAATCGAAGTCGGGTGAACCTGTATAAACTCGCCGTTGGCGTAGCGCGCGCCCTGCTGATAAGCGGCGGAAACCGCGCTTCCGGTACAGACCATCGAATTGGTCGATTTTCCGAAAATCAATCCCGGTCCGCCCGTCGCCATAATCACGGCGTCGGCTTGAAAGGCTTTGAGTTCCAGCGTTTGCAGATTCATCGCGACGAGTCCGCGGCAAACCTGGTGGTCGTCCAGCACGAGCGACATCATTTCCCAGCCTTCGTATTTCGTCACCTTTCCGGCTGATTCCCATTTGCGCACCTGTTCGTCCAGCGAGTAAAGCAATTGCTGTCCGGTCGAAGCGCCGGCAAACGCCGTGCGGTGATGCAGCGTTCCGCCGAAACGCCGGAAATCAATCAAGCCTTCGCGCGTCCGCGAAAACGGCACGCCCATCCGGTCGAAAAGATAGATGATTGACGGCGCCATCTCGCACATTTTTTGCACGGGCGGCTGGTTCGCCAGAAAATCGCCGCCGTAAACCGTGTCGTCAAAATGTTTCCACGGCGAATCGCCTTCGCCTTTGGTGTTGACCGCGCCGTTGATGCCGCCCTGCGCGCAGACCGAGTGCGAGCGCTTTACGGGAACGACCGAAAACAAATCGACGTCGTGTCCCGCTTCGGCGATTTTCATCGCCGCCGCCAATCCCGCCAAACCGCCGCCGATAACGGCTATCTTGATACCTTTTGAAGCCATATAATGTAGTTGATAACTGATAACTGATAACTGATAGTTTTATTTGTTCTTATTATCAGTTATCAGTCATTCACTATTAGTTAATTAAAATCTTCGCGGCGCGCTCGGTTCGACGACGCCTTTTTTTTCCGCCTCTTCGCAAAACGCTTTCGGCAATAAACCGCACGGTTTCACGAATGCGATTGCCGCGTTAATTCCGACCGCCGACAGGAAAATCGCCAATCCGATTGAGCCGTAAAGCGCCATTTTCTGCGCCCGTTCGCCAATCAAAATTCCCCAATCGAGCGCAAACAGCCAAAAGCCGTAAGCCAGATGCCACGCCGTCGCGACCACGCCGAGAATATAAAAAATTAAAACGGCGATGTTTTGAAATTCGGCTTTGACGATATTAAAAGCCTGGTCGGCATTTCCCGCCACCGGATTGCCGTATGATTCCAAGCCCGGAATCAGCCCGAAACGCAAGTTTAAAATATGAAACAATAAAAAGAAGAACAGAAAAATGCCCGTCACGCGCTGGAAAACGTAAAACCAGTTGCGCCCGTAACCGTAATTGCCGACATTGGCGCGCGCTTCCGCCGAGATGAAAACGCCGTAAACCGAGTGAAACAAAAGCGGCAGAAAAATGCCGCCGACTTCGATAAACAATAGATACGGAATATGGTGAATATCGGCGACCGCGTCGTTAAAAACTTTCGCCCCGCTCATCGCCTTCGAGTTCGTAAACAGGTGAACGAAAAAGAACGCCCCCAAAGGCACAATGCCGGTCAATTGGTGCAGCTTTCTTAAAATGAAAGTCCTGCTGATTTTGATAGCCATTTCCCAAGCCTCGATAAATTTGAATCGCGAATATTGCTGCGTGTCTCTAAATTTTAGATTCTGAAACGCAAATCGGCAATCCGCAATCACATATTTATCATCATATGATTTTCGATTAATAAGATAAAATGAATTCTCTTGCAGAAATTATGTAGAAAAACTTATTATTACATCGAACATCGAACATTGAACATTTATCAATTATCTGAGGCGCAGAATTCTTTTGATAAATGATAAATGGTAAATGGTAAATGAAAAATGCATATAGAAACCTTGAAAGTATTTTGCGACCTCGTCGATACGCAGAGCTTTTCGCTGGCGGCGGAGCGCAATTTTGTTACTCAATCGGCGGTCAGCCAGCAGATTCGCTCGCTCGAAGACCGCTTTAAGCGTCGTCTGCTGGAGCGCGTGCGCGGGCGGCGCGAAGTTCGCCTGACGACGGCGGGCGAAGTTTTTTATCGCGAATCGAAAACCGTTCTGGCGGCTTATGACCAGCTTCAGGAAAGTATGCGCGGGCTGGTCGGCACGATTAGCGGAACCGTGAAAGTCGCCACCGTTTACAGCGTCGGGCTGCACGAATTGCCGGTCAAAGTGCGCGATTTTATGTCGAAATTTCCTTCGGCGAAGATTGATTTGGAATATTCGCGGACGACGCGCGTGGTGCGCGACGTGCTGAGCGGCATTGTCGAATTGGGCGTTGTCGCTTTTCCCGAACCGCGGCGCGGCTTGACGATTACGCAGATGCAGAGCGACCGTCTGGTTTTGATTTGCCCGCCCGACCACGAATTTGCCGAGCGCGAGCAGATTAAATCGAAAGAGCTGAAAGGGCGCGATTTCGTCCTTTTCGAGCGCGACGTGCCGACGCGCAAGGCGACCGACAAAATCTTAAAATCCTACGGCGTCGAGGTTCGCAAAGCCGCCGAATTCGATAATATCGAGACGATTAAGCGCGCCGTCGAAGTCGGCTTCGGCTTGGCAATCGTCCCGCAGCCGTCGGTGATGGACGAGGAAAAAAACAAACAGTTAGCCGTCATCCAACTCGCGGAAAAAGAATGGGTTCGCCCGGTCGGCGTGATTTACCGCAGCGACCGGCAGCTTTCGATTGCGGCGAAAAAATTCGTCCAGCTTCTGGAAAACGGCTTGCTGAAAACTTAAAACGTCTGAAATGACGCGGGCACGTCTGTTTTATATACGACAACTTCGGAAAAGAGTCGATAACGCCTCAAAAGACGAGAAATCGTTCCTAAAAGAGAGGAAATCGTCCGAATTCGGACGATTTCCTCTCTTTTAGGAATGATTTGACCTTTTTTATATCGAAATAAAACATAAAATCGGTCGCGTTTGACATTATCAAAAGATGGATTGATTATAATGCCTGCGTATAATTGAAAGTAGTTTCGCGTCTTCATTTTTTTGCGTTGCCTGCAAAGCCTTCAAAATTGTTTTTGAATCCGGAAGGAATTTTTATGAAAAAAGCATTTCCGTTTTTTATTTTATTTATCTCGGCTTGCGCCGTTTTTCTGTTTTGGCAATCTTCTCTGCCGGTTGAATCCGCCGTCCAAATCGAGCAGTTGACAGACTTGTCGAATTACGACATTCGCACCGCGAAAAGCAAAGCGGCGCAGACGGCTTTGATAAATTTCCGGCGCGCATCCGGTTTCGAGGCGTTTTTAAAGGAAGCGGAAAGACAAAAAACGAGTGCTGCCGAAGCCGAGTTGCGGCAGCGCGTTCCGTTTTTGAAAATCGAATACGGCGAGCGATTGCAGATTCCCGAAATCATCACGCCCGACGCCGCGCGCAGAAACGGCGAATGGCTGAGCGCGCCGAGCGAGGCGAAGCGCGCCGATATTTTACGCGCTTTCATCAAACAAAACTCCGCGCTTTTCGGACTCGACGAGCAGCAGGTAAACGCTCTGAAAACGGCGGCGGATTATGCGCACGGCAATCTTTCTTTCGCGCATCTCGAACAGGAAGTCAACGGCTTGCGGGTCTTTCAGGGCGAAATCAAAGCCGCTTTCACCGAGCGCGGCGAAATCGCGCGGGTCGTCAACAATCTCGCGCCGTCGCTCGATTACCGAAATCTTTCGACCGACGCGGCAATCAGCGCCGAGCGCGCCGTCGGCGAAGCGGCAAAATCCATCGGCGTCCGGATTAATGAAAATGACGTGAGGCGCGCCGAATCAGTCGCCGGCGATAAAAAAATTCGCTTCGAACGCGGGCAGTTTGCCGGCGCGACCGAGGCGGAAAAAATTTATTTTCCCGTCGAGACCGGCGCGGCGCGGCTGGCGTGGCAGATTCTTTTGTGGCGGGAAACGGACGCTTTTTACGTTATCGTCGATGCGCAGGACAGGACGCTTTTGTGGCGCAAAAACATTACCGAATATCAAACGCAGGCGGCAACTTATAATGTTTACGGCAACGCGACGAGTATGATGAAAACCGCCGACAGCCCGACGGCTTTTACGCCCGGCTGCGCGACGCCGAATCCCTGTCCCGAGCCGCCGATTATCAACCGTCAGAGCTTTACCCTTATCGGCAACGAATTTCCCAATGCTTTCAATAATCTCGGCTGGATTCCCGACGGCGAAAACCGAACCATCGGCAATAACGCCGAAGCCGGAATCGACCGGCAAGCGCCGAACGGCGTGGACGATAACGGCTGGGCTTTCGGCAATCCGAATCGCAATTTTGTTTACAATTACAATCCCGCGCCCGGAAATCCGCCGCCGGGCGAAGAGCCGCTGCCGCCGGTGCAGACTTATCCGCCGTCAGCTTTTCAGCAAGGCTCGATAACCAACGCTTTTTACGCGGTTAACCGCTATCACGACGAGTTGTATCGACTCGGCTTTAACGAAGCGGCGCGAAATTTTCAAACCGATAATTTCGGGCGCGGCGGCGTCGGAAACGACAGCATTTCGGTCGAGCTTCAGGACGGCTCAGGGACGACCAACGCGAATTTTACGACGCCGGCGGACGGCGGGCGCGGGCGTCTCCAGTTATACGTCTGGACGAATCCGACGCCCGACCGCGACGGCGCGCTGGACAACCAGATGATTGTCCACGAATTAACGCACGGGCTGTCGAATCGCCTGCACGGAAACGCCGCCGGCTTGAGCGGTAATATGGCGCGCGGAATGGGCGAAGGCTGGTCGGATTTTTATTCGCTGGCGCTTTTGTCCGAGCAGTCCGACAATCTTTTCGGAACTTATTCGATTAACGGCTATCTGGCGTTCGGGCAGAATAACGCGCCGTATTATTACGGCTTGCGCCGGTTTCCGATAGCGCTCAAACAAGCGACGGGAGCGAACGGTTTGCCGCACAATCCAGTAACTTTCGCGAATATCAACGCGGGAAACTGCGCCAATTATCCGAGCGCGTTTCCGCCGAATCCGACTGTCGCCGGAAACTGCGACCAGGCGTTCAGTATCGGCGAGCTTTGGACGCTCGCTCTCTGGGAAGTGCGCGGGCAGCTTATCCTAAGACACGGCGCGAACGACGGAAATCGCCGCGCTTTGCAATACGTGACCGACGCTATGAAGATTGCGCCCGTTAATCCGACTCTGCTTCAGGAACGCGATGCGATTATTATCGCCGCGCAGATACGCGACCCGAACGACGTCGGGGCGGTCTGGCGCGGGTTTGCGATTCGCGGTCTGGGTTTGGGCGCGAGCATTCAGAATGCCGGAACCGGCGCAAATAATACTGTCGTGACCGAAGCCTTTAATATACCGGGGCAGTATAGCAGCGTCCGCGCCGATTTTGACGGCGACGGCAAAACCGACGTTTCCGTTTACCGCACATTCGAAGGCATCTGGTATGTGAACCGCTCGACCAACGGATTTACGGCGACCCAGTGGGGACTCGAACACGATGTTTTAGCGCCGGGCGATTTCGATGGCGACGGCATCACCGATTTATCCGTTTTTCGCGCTTCAAACGAGGTCGGCGTGCCGGATTTTTATATTCTGAATAGCTCCAATTCCACTTTCTCGTTCGTTTCGTTCGGCGATGTCCTCGACATACCGATAATCGAAGACTATGACGGCGACGGCAAATCGGACGTGGCGGTTTATCGCTGGAACACTACCAGTTTTTACGTTTTGAAAAGCACCGGCGGATTTCAGACCGTTCAGGTCGGAATGGGCGTGCCGACGGGCAACTCGACGCCGGTCGCCGGCGATTTCGACGGCGACGGCAAAGCCGATTTCACCTACACGGTTTCCAACCCGACCAGCGGCATCCAATGGTCTATCCGGAAATCGACCAATAACTACAATTCGCAGTTTTTCGTTTTCGGTCTGGGAACGGACGAGATGGTCGTGGCGGATTACGACGGCGACGGCGCGGACGATATGGCTGTCTTTCGCCCGTCGAACGGTTTCTGGTATATCCGCCGCAGCTCGGGCGGCGACAGCTACATTCAGTTCGGCGCGAACGGCGACGTGCCCGCGCCGGGCGATTTCGACGGCGACGGCAAAGCCGACCTCGCGGTTTTCCGGCACGGAACGTGGTATCTGAATCAATCGAGCGCCGGATTTACGGGCGGACAGTTCGGCATCAGCGGCGATATTCCGATTCCGAAAGCTTATCTGCCGAAATAAAAGAAGAATGTACGATGAATTGCGGCTTCAGCGTATCGAATTCATCGTTCGCGCGTCTCTTTCGGCGGAAATTTTTGCAGCTCGTCGTCACTAACCTGCATTTTGCCGGAAACTTTTTATGTTTTGCCGAAAACAAAACGTATTTTGTCGCCGCCAAATTGCGTTTTGGCGGCAACTTTCTGCATTTAACCGGAAACTTTTTGCGTTTTGGCGGCGACAAATTGCAACTTGGCGGCGACAAAACGCAATTTGGCGGCGACAAAACGCAATTTGGCGGCGACAAAACGCAATTTGGTGGCGACAAATTGCAATTTGGTGGCGCCAAAACGTAATTTGGCGGAAACTTTTTACGATTTGGCGGCGACAAATTGCGATTTGGCGGAAACTTTTTGCGATTTGGCGGTGACTTTTTGTATTTTGGCGGCGGTAAGACGTAATTTGGCGGCGACTAAATGCCTTTGAACAGCTTCCGAAGGCGAAAATTATTTGTCAGGCTCGGAAAAAATCAAATTGCTTTGACTGGAATCCGGCTTTGCCCCAAATGAATAGAGTTTTTACTTTTCACTAAAAGAGCGTTTCCGCTTTTCGGGCTTCAAACTTAAATAAAAGAGGCGAGAAATGTGATTCTCGCCTCTTTTATTTATTCACGTTAGTTCTTAACGTCATTCCTGGCTGACAAAATCCGCGTTGCCGACGCTGTCCTGCACGTCGATGACGCGGCTCGACGGGTTGAAGGTATATGTCTTTGAAGAAACCGTGACGACATACGTCAGACCGGCGGCGATGCCCTCGAAGCTGTAATAACCGAACGGGCTGGTGCGCGCGTAAATCGGTTCCGACAGGCTGCCGCCGTTGATGGAAACGACCACGCCGCCGATTCCGTAGCCGCGCGCGTTCGTCACGCGCCCGCCGACCGTCACCGTCGCGGCTGAGACGCTCGATGCCTGCACCTGAAAGTTGTCGATTCTGAGTGTTCCGGCGGCGCCCGTGCCGCCCGAGCCGAGTAGTCTGAAATACACGGTCGGCTGATTTTCGATGGCGGGAACGGCGCTCAAATCGATATTAAAGGCGGCGAATACGCCGTTGCCCGGATTAACGGTTTGAAAAGTGGTAAAAGTCGTTCCGTTCGTACTGTATTGAACGTCGAGATTGATCGGACCGGTTCCGCTTCTTTGCGACTGGAAAAACAGCATATAATCCATAAAGCTGCCGACGCCGCTTAATTGAAACTGGAAGAAATTCGACGAGGCTGCCGCAAAGCTGGTGAGACTGACCGATTGATTAGCCGCATTAGCCACAAATGCCGGCGGAGCGGTCGCCGCCGTTCCCGCCGGAGTCGTGCAGGTTCCGCCGCCGGTTCCGCCGGTCGTGAATGTTGACGTCACGCCCGCCGCCGTCATCAGCGGTGCAGCGGTGCACGGCGTTCCGGCAACGGCAGATGCAAAATCATAATTGACGAGCACCGTCTGCGCTTGCGCGTTCAATAAAAAAATCGCCGCTACAAATGAAAATAAAATCATTGATCGACGAACTGTTTTGACAAGTTGATTAATAGTTTTCATATTCCCCTCTTTCGAAACTAATATTTTAATCTAAAGCTTTAGAAAAAATTGCGATGCCGGTTTTTAAAGTATACGGAGATTATAGTAAACAATCGGTTTAATAACAACTATTTTTTCCGAAGCGGCAGATTTATAAAGGCGCAAATAAAAACGAATCGCAGCTGAATTTACCAGACTCCGATTCGGATTGATTTATAAAAATTTATTAGCGTTATCTTCCGGCTAACTGCAAACGCGCCTGCGCCCGTTCGAGCTTTTCCTTTTCAATCTGGAAATCCGTTTCCGAGCCTGACCACGCGCCGAGAGCTTTTTCGGTCGCCTCGCGCTCGGAACGCGCCGCCTCGATGTCGATTTCGGCGGCAGTCTCCGCCACGTCGGCTAAAACCGAAACCTTGTCGGTGCTGATTTCGACGAATCCGCCGGAAACGACTAATCTCTCGGTCGCTGCGCCGCGCGTGTAAGCCAGGATGCCCGGCTTGAGCGCGGAAATCAGCGGCGCGTGATTCGGCAAAATACCGATTTCGCCATTCGCGCCCGGCACCGTCACCGCATCGACCGTTTCATCAACGACCTTTTTTTCAGGAGTAACAATTTCTAATCTCAACATAAATTAAGTGCTGAGTGCTGAGTGCGGAGTGCTGAGTTTAAGAAAAATTACTTTTCACTCAGCACTCAGCACTCAGCACTCTAAAAATTACGCGCCCGCCGCCATCGACTTGGCTTTTTCGCGGGCTTCTTCGATGGTTCCGACCATGTAGAACGATTGCTCCGGCATATCGTCGCATTTGCCGTCGAGAATTTCGCGGAAGCCTTTGATGGTGTCGGCAACTTCGACGTATTTGCCTTTCAAGCCCGTAAACTGCTCGCCGACCGTAAACGGCTGCGAGAAAAAGCGCTGAATTTTACGCGCGCGAGCGACGATGAGCTTGTCGTCTTCGCTCAATTCGTCGAGTCCGAGAATCGCGATAATGTCCTGCAAATCCTTGTAGCGCTGCAAAATACGTTTCACGTCCTGCGCCGTGCGATAATGTTCTTCGCCGACGATTTGCGGGTCGAGAATACGCGAGTTCGACGCCAGCGGGTCAACCGCCGGATAAATTCCGAGTTCCACAATCTGACGCGACAAAGCGGTAACAGCGTCAAGGTGCGCAAAGGTCGTCGCCGGTGCCGGGTCGGTGTAATCGTCCGCCGGAACGTAGACGGCTTGAATCGAGGTGATAGCGCCGGTCTTGGTCGAAGTGATGCGTTCCTGCATTTCGCCCATTTCCGTCGCCAGATTCGGCTGGTAGCCGACGGCGGAAGGCATACGTCCGAGCAGCGCCGACACTTCCGAACCGGCTTGCGTGAAACGGAAAATATTGTCAACGAAGAACAAAACGTCATTTCCCTGGTCGCGGAAATATTCGGCGACCGTCAAACCCGAAAGCGCAACGCGCAGGCGCGCTCCCGGCGGCTCGGTCATCTGCCCGTAAACGAGCGCCACTTTCGAATCCTTGATTGCGTTCATATCGACCTTCGACAAATCAAACGCGCCGGTCTCTTCCATATTGTGCGTAAAGCCTTCGCCGTATTTGATAACTTCCGACTCGACCATTTCACGCAAAAGGTCGTTGCCTTCACGCGTTCTTTCGCCGACGCCCGCGAAAACCGAATAACCTTCGCGCGCTTTGGCGATGTTGTTAATCAGTTCCATAATCAGAACCGTTTTGCCGACGCCCGCGCCGCCGAACAGTCCGATTTTTCCGCCGCGCAGAAAGGGCTGAATCAGGTCGATAACCTTGATGCCCGTTTCAAACATCTGCAATTCGGTCGCCTGCTCGTCAAAAGTCGGCGCGTGCCGGTGAATCGAATAACGCTCGTTCGAGACGACTGCGCCGAGCTCGTCGACCGGCTCGCCGATGACGTTCATCACGCGCCCCAAAGTGGCGTCGCCGACCGGAACCGTAATCGGACCGCCCGTGTCAATCGCTTTCATTCCGCGCACCATACCGTCGGTCGGCAGCATCGAAACCGCGCGCACGCGACCTTCGCCCAGGTGCTGCTGGACTTCGCAAATCGTGTCGACTTTCGCTTCCACGTCGAAGCCTTCCGAAGTAATTCTCAAAGCCTGATAAATAGGTGGTAAATAATTATTTGAAAATTCTACGTCAACGACCGGACCGATAATCTGCACCACTTGCCCGAGTTGACCGCTTCCGTTATTAGCCATTTTTTAAATACTCCTTACTCTATGACAACAAAAAGGTAGGATAACAAAGGAATAAGAATATCATAACGGATTCGGGTAATTCAAACCGAGATTGTGAGAAAAGTTACAAACTATCGCCGCCGCGAAAATCTGTTAAAATTCCGCTATGGGAAAATGGCTCGGCGGCGCTTTGGCAATCGGAAGTTTGGCGGTTTTGTATTACTTTGAAAACCGTCGCCCGCTCAGAAAACGGGTCGAGCCGAAACTGACTAACACGACGCGCAATCTCGCCGTCGCCGCGCTCGCCGGAATCACGATAAATTTTCTGGAAAAGCCAGTCGCCGAGCGTTTGACCAAACTGGTCGAAAGGAAAAATGTCGGCTTGCTGAAAATCTTTCGTTTGCCGAAGTTTCCGGAAACGGCTCTAGCCGTTATTCTGCTCGATTACACGCTTTATCTTTGGCACGTTCTGACGCACAAAGCGCCGTTTTTATGGCGTTTTCACAAAATTCATCACGCCGATTCGGATTTAAACGCTTCGACGGCGATTCGTTTTCATTTTGCCGAAATGGCGATTTCCGTCGTCTTTCGCGCCGGACAAATTTTAATCATCGGCGTTTCGCCCAAAGCCCTGGAAATCTGGCAGACGCTTCTTTTCATCTCGATTTTTTTTCATCATTCAAACGTTCGTCTGCCAAAAGCGTTTGAAGAAAAACTCGAATTATTCGTCGTCACGCCGCGCCTGCACGGCATTCATCATTCGATTGAGGAATCCGAAAGAGACTCGAACTGGTCGAGCGGTTTAACCGCTTGGGATTTTCTGCACAAGACTTTTCGCCGCGACGTTTCGCAAAACGAAATCACAATCGGCGTGAAAGAATTCGACACTCTCGAAAAACTGAGTTTAGAGCGGATATTATTCGAGCCTTTCATCAATCAAGACAAAAGGCTCCGAGGGTGAAGGACAAATTTTATAACCTTTTACGCCGCCCGCGTCTCGCCGCCGAGAATCGTCAGAATCTCGCCCGAAATATAGCTCGAATCGGCGTCGGACGCGAAAAAGACAAACGCCGGAGCGACTTCTTCCGGCTGTCCGGGACGCTTCATCGGCGTATCCGCGCCGTGTTCGGCGACTTCTTTGCGCGGCTTGTCGGCGACATTTAAAGGCGTCCAAATCGGTCCCGGCGAAACGCAGTTGACCCGAATTCCCCTTTCGACCAGCTGCTGCGCCAGCGATTTCGTAAAAGCGTGAATCGCGCCTTTCGTCGCCGAATAATCCAAAAGTTCCTTGTTGCCTTCCAAGCCGGTAATCGAGCCGCAATTGACAATCGCGCCGCCTTCTTTCATATGTTTGAGCGCCGCTTTCGCCATATAAAAATAGCCGAAGATGTTGGTTTTAAAGGTTTTCTCGAATTGTTCGTCGGAAATGTCGGTGATGATTTTCTGATGTTTCTGGAAAGCTGCGTTGTTTACCAAAATGTCGAGTTTGCCGAATTCCTTCACGGTTTTTTCGACGGCTTTTTCACAAAAACTCGCTTTGGAAACGTCGCCCGGAATCAGCAGCGCCTTTCTGCCTTCGGCTTCGATGTGCATTGCCGTTTCGCGCGCGTCAACTTCTTCTTCCTTCAAATAGACGATGGCGACATCCGCGCCTTCGCGCGCGTAGAGAACCGCGACCGAACGCCCGATTCCCGAATCGCCGCCCGTAATCAAGGTGACTTTATCAAGCAGTTTGCCCGCGCCTCTGTAATTGGGCGCAAGAAATTCCGGGCGCGGAGACATTTTTGCCTCGATGCCCGGACGTTTCTGTTTTTGCGGCGGCATCGGCGCTTTCGGCTGCGTCTCCGAATTCGGCGATTCCGTGTCTGCTTTTCCTACATTTTTGCCCTGCTTGTTCTGTTTTGTTACCTTCCCCGTGTTCGTTTTTGTTGCAGTCTTCGACTGCTCGGCTTTCGCTTGTCCCTGTTTCATACCTTCCCTTTACTCGCCCGAAACCCTTGCTCGCTCTTGAAATTTCCCTTGTTCGTTCTTTAAAAGTTAAGCGGCTTTCTTACGTCCCGAACCGCTTTTCTTTCCGCCGCCGTCATCTTTATTGACGGTTGCCCAAGCTCGTCTTTCCGCTTCATCTTCCGGAACGCCCTTTTTTTCATAGCTTTCTTCGATATGTTCAGCCTGGCGTTTTTGTTTGTCGGTATATTTATCTTTGTCGCCTCTCGGCATCGGATTTTGCCCCCTTTTAAAATTTAAAAAATGCTCACCGAACGTTTTCTCATCGCTTTTTTGAGTCGCGCAAATTTCATTTTCAAATCAATTTGCGACGTATTAGTTTCGATGAGCGTGACATCCTCGACCGTCTCAACCGCTTCCGTGGTTTCGACTGACTTCGTTTCGTTTTGCGCCAGAATAAAGTTTTCTTCCGCTGTGTTAGTAAAGAGAGTTTGCCCGCCAATCATATTTTCGAACCTCCTATGATTCATCTTAAGGACTTATTGTCACCGAAAGATTAAATTTGCGAAAAGCAACATTTATGCCATCGAATCCGGCACAAAAGACGTTGACAGTTTTTTGGCGTTGTAGTAGCGTCAGACATTATAAAAACCATTTTAAAAAGAGGATTTTGAAGAAAATTTGAGCAACACGACGAGAATCGAACTTCCCCCGCGCGGTCTGGAAACGCTGTTCGGCGTTCACGACCAGAACATAAAATTTCTGGAATCAATTCTGGACGTGCGCGTCAACGCGCGCGGTCAGGATTTGACGGTCGACGGCGACCCGAAAGACGTGGCGACCGTCCAGCAGATTTTGCAGGACTTCGCCGAGCTGTTTTCCGAAGGCAACACTTTCACCGATAAAGAGCTGCGCGACGCTTTCAAGCAAATCGCCGAAGACCGTGCTTATTCCTTTAAAGATTATTTTACCAAAGCGCGTTTCAACCCGTCCGGTAAAAAACAGGTCGCGCCGAAAACGGCGATGCAGCGCAAATATATCGACGCGATTCAGAACAACGATTTGACGTTCGGCATCGGTCCCGCCGGAACCGGAAAAAGCTACCTGTCGGTCGCGATGGCGGTGCAATCGCTGTTTGCGAAACAGGTTTCGCGTATTATACTGACTCGCCCGGCAGTCGAAGCCGGCGAAAAATTAGGTTTTCTGCCCGGCGATTTGCAGGATAAAGTCGACCCGTATTTACGCCCGCTCTACGACGCACTGTTTGATTTGGTCGATGCCGAGCGCGTCACGAAAATGCTGGAAAAACGCATTATCGAAGTTGCGCCGCTGGCTTTTATGCGCGGAAGGACGTTAAATGATGCATTCATTATACTTGACGAAGCGCAGAACACGACCGGCGAGCAGATGAAAATGTTTCTGACGCGTATCGGTTTCGGTTCGAAAGTCGTCGTCACGGGCGATATTACGCAGATTGATTTGCCGCGCGGGCAGCGCAGCGGATTGAAGGAAGCCGAAAGAGTTTTGGAAGGCATACCGGAAATCGAGTTTGTTTATTTCTCGAAAAAAGACGTCGTGCGGCATCGTCTGGTGCAGTTGATTGTCGAGGCTTACGAGCAGCAATCCGGCAATAACGACGCAAACGATAAAGGTTAAATTGTTTCTCCAAATTTCGGAACGGAAGAATCAGTAAATCTCAAAAGATAAAATCGAGCCTGGAAAAGGCGGAAGAATCAGATTGATTCTTCCGCCTTTCTTTTGTTCCTGTTCGGGCTCCGGCTTAATCTCGTCCGGACGCGTTTGCCCGCCGCGCCAAAAGTTCGGCTTGCGAAGTCATTTCCTCGGCGGTTTCGGGCGCAGTGTTGCCGGTCATTTCCTTGTCCAGCGAAAGCCGGATTTCTCCGGCGCGTTTCATTAAATCGTCGCCGGCGCGGAGCAACTCCTTGCCCGCCGACATCATTCGATAACGCACGGCTTGCTCGGACGGCGAGCCTTCGGCGTTAACCGTCGCCTGATAAAGATAGCTCGCCCAATCGCTCGGCAAATCTTCGATTCCGGCAAACTCGCCGTTCGGCATCAGGCGCTTATCAACCGTCTCGAAAAGCACTTCGGCGACGTATTCCTTATTTTCCTCAAACGTGCCGGGCGTCGGCAGTTCCGAGCCGCAGATTTCTTCCGGGTCTTTGTCTTCGTATTTCTTGATGGCTTCGCCCGCCAGACGCAGGTGTTCAAATTCATAATTTAAGAATAATTCCCAAATCTGCTTGATGCGCGCGTCGGTTTCCATACTGTAACAGGCGTAATAATTGGCGCACTCGACAAATTCGTGCATCAGCCATTTTTCCAGCCACGTTTCCGTCGGGTCTATCAGAGATTCATACTGCGTGACGTGTTCTTCCTCGACCTCGGCGATTTCGGCGTAAAGCTCGCGCACGTCCTGACCGCCGTATTGAAAACCGTGCTCGCGGTAATACATCATCGTCTGCTGTTCGGCGGCGACGACCGTCAGAATATTGGCTTTTGAAATCGGGTGCGCCTTGTTTTTCGAGTAATGCTCGCGCAGTCTTAAGATAGGGTCGTTGTGATGGTCCTGCGTCGGGCGACCGGGGAAAATATCGGTTTTTCCCTGCGTGATTTCTTCCGGGTCTTTGCCCTCGACAATATCCAGCACCTGACTGTAGCGATACAGGTGGTCGAAATCTTCGAGCAGTCCGAAATGAAGCACTTCCTTCAGATATTCGTCCGGCTCGGTGCGCGCCAGATAAGCCGTCAAATCGACGGCGACCTGCTCGTAGGCAATCGTCGTTTCCAGCACGGTCTGGTCAAACGGGTTAAGCCAGTTAATCGTCGTTTGCTGCTGGCTGTCGACGCGGCGCATAATCGCCAGCAGCTCTTTTAACTCTTTATCGACCGTCTTTCGCGCCATATTGTGCGAAAAGATAATCGAAGCGTTTTCGATGCCGTTCATCAAAATGACGCGGCAGCGCGTGTAAGCGTCAACTTCCTGTTTGCGATACGGAAGCTGCGCAATCTGTTTCCACGTGCGAAACTGCTTGTCGAGTTTCACTCCTTTTTCCTTAAACGGATTTATAGACATTATTCCCTCCCTGGTCTTCGTCTTCCTCGTAAATTTTCGGGATTTTATATACACTCGTCCGACGGCGGGCGAAGATATATTCCTGAATTGTCGTATGAACTGTTTAAAATTATGAACGGCGTTATAGAATATTTCTGTTCGTTGAGTTACATAGAAGGCTCAAGATTTTCTTTTCTCAGGCAGAAACGCGGGCGGCGAAAGAGCTTGTTTCCACGTCGACTGACTGATACGTTCCTTCAGCGCGCCGTTTCTGCTTTTGCCGTATAAAATATAGTTTGAACAAGCGTTTTTCTGGTAAACTATCAGAATCGGAATGCCCGAAATTATCAATCAACAACGGAAAATAAAAATCGAATCCGACGACTTTAAAAAGTTTGCGGAGCAAGCCGTCGATGCGCTAAACGAGGCGAAAGGCAAGGAGTTAACCGTCGCCTTCGTCTCGGACCGCCGCATCAGGGAACTCAACAAAATCTTCCGCGATAAAAACCGACCGACCGACGTTCTCTCGTTTCCATACGAGCCTGACCAGTATGATTATCTCGAAACCGAAAATTTTCTGGGCGACGTCGTCATCAGCGTCGAGCAGGCGCAAAGACAAGCCGCCGAAAACGACCTGACGCTCGAAAACGAAATCAAACAATTAATCCTGCACGGCATTCTGCATCTGGTCGGCTACGACCACGAATCGGACGGCGGCGAAATGAATCGACTGGAGTTAAAACTCAGACGGAAACTTAAGGTATAATGTTTCCTCGTCGGCTCAGTAAAATTTAGCCGCAGATTTACGCGGATACGCCGATTAAACGAATATGCAACTGACTACCGGCGACAGACAACTAACCACTCTTCTATGGAAATTGAGATAGCCGTTGCCGTTTTAATCCTCTTCGCGCTGGTTTTTCTGGCGACGATTGATATGGCTTTCACGCAATTGTCAGACGTTTCCCTGCGCCGCCTGTCAACCGACACGGAAGAAAAACCGCAATCGCGCTCGACGGTTTTTCTGCGCGAGATTCTGGAAAATCGACCGCGTTTTCGTTTTGCGCTGTCGGCGGCGATTCAGATTCTGCTGATTATTTTTTCGGTTCTCGTCACGCTGATTGTCTTTAATTTTTATCAAAGCTCAGGCGCGCTCCTGATTTATTCGCTTCTAATCGGTCTGGTTTTATCCGGCATTTTCCGGCAGTTTATCCCGCGCCTGCTGACTTTGAATAATCCCGAAGGCAAGCTGCTGACGCTGCTTCCGCTGGTGCGCCCGCTTTACAGCGTGATGTCTTTTTTAGCCGACCCGTTTGCGGGCTTGATGCGCGGCGATAAGGAACAGCAAAACCTCGAAACCACGATTACGCCGAATACGTCCGAGGAAAGAGACGAGGACAACAACGAGAACATCCAGGCGCTCATCGAAGTCGGTGAGGCGGAAGGCATTATCGAGGAACGCGACCGCGAGCTGATTGAAACGATGTTCGAGTTTTCGGAAACGCGGGCGGGCGAGATTATGACGCCGCGCACCGAGATTTGCGCGCTGCCGATAAACGCGACCGTCAGGCAGGCGCGCGATTTGATTATCGCGGAAAAATATTCGCGCCTGCCGGTTTACCGCGAGCGCATCGAGAATATCGAAGGCGTGATTTACGTCCGCGACCTGCTGATAGCGTGGTCGGAAGGCAAGGAAAACGAAACCATCGAAAATCTTCTGCGCCCGCCGCTTTTCGTGCCCGAAACCAAGCCCGCCGACGAGCTTTTGAAAATTATGCAGAGCAATCACATTCAGCTCGCGGTCGTGATTGACGAATACGGCGGCGTCGCCGGTTTGGTGACGGTCGAAGACATTCTGGAAGAAATCGTCGGCGAAATCGAGGACGAAGACACCGAGCAGGAAGAAATCATCGAGATTATCGAAGGCGAAGACGGTTATTTCGATGTGCTCGGCTCGACCGAGATTCACAAAATCTCGCGCCGTTTCGATTTGGAGATTGAAAAAGAAGATGACGATTTTACGACCATCGCCGGACTGGTAACGAGCGAAGTCGGATACGTGCCGAAGCCGCACGAAAAACTTGCCCTGCGCGGCTTGAGCGTGGAAATCCTGCGCGCCGACGAAAAGCGCATCAATCTGCTGCGCCTGCGCAAGGCGACCGAAACGAAAGACGCCGACGACGAAATAAGCTAGAAGCAACCGCTTTCGCCGGAAAATCGCCTGCTTATGATTGAAAAGCAATCGCTGATGAACCAAATTCCTTTGCCGCTGAATCAAATTCCGTTGCCGCTGAGATAAAAGCCATTGCCATTGAATGAAAAGCATATGCTGTTGAACCAAAATCAGTTGCTTTCAGGCTGAAAGCAACTGATTTTAAGTTAATTATTTCTTTCGGGCGCTATAAAACAGGCTTTCCAGCCTGTTTACTTTTGTAAAACGATTCGTTAGAATGAGCGGGTAAAATTCTTTTACAAAATTACCTGAAATACAATCCTGAAAATTTTCATATACTTCTCTTTTTAATCTTTCAGGTAGCAATATATCGCGGAATTACCTACATAATTTGCCGTTTGGTTTATAAAGACAAGCATTTTACAAGGCTTTGAATCCGAACGGGCGGCTCAGCGGTCGATTGGTTCAGTCATTTCATCGGGTTGACGAAATTTGCAGAAGATGCCGGAGAAAACATTAAAATCATTAACCGAAAATGACGTGCAGCTCGGCTCGGTCATTAATCAGATAACCGTCGGCATCGTCCAGTGCGACCTGACGGGACGGTTGATTATCGTCAACGATAAATTCTGCGAAATCGTCGGCTACCCGCGCGAAGAGCTGCTCGGCAAGCACATCTCCGCGCTGACTCCGCCCGATGATTTGCCGCAAAGCCTGGAGCTTTTTCAAAAATGCGCGGCTGACGGCGCGGCTTTTACCGTCGAAAAACGTTATGTTCGCAAAGACGGCACGCCAATCTGGGTCAAAAACAGCATTTCGCCTTTGCCGGACGCCGCCGGCAAACCGCAATACGTGATGGCAGTGGTCATCGACATTACCGCCGAAAAACTCGCGCAAACCGCTCTGCTTCAATCCGAGCAGCGTTACCGCGCCTTAATCGACGCTTCCGACCAGACGGTTTTGACGATGAGCGCCGACGGCAGCCGCGATTTGCATCGTCAATGGTTTTCCAGATTGACCGGCATTTCCGTCGAAGAATTGCAGGGAAATAAATATCTCGACGTCATTCACCCGGACGACCGCCGGCAGCTGCAAAACGTGATGTCGCAGCTCACGCAAAATCCTGCGTCTTACGAAGTCGAACTGCGCCTGCGCCCGAAAACGAGCGAAAATTATCGCTTTTACAATCTGCGCGGCGTTCCCGTCTTTCAAGCCGACGGCACTTTGAGCGAATGGATCGGCGCGGTCACCGACATTACCGACCGGAAGGAAGCGGAAAGCGCCCGCCGTCAAATCGACAAGACCAAAGCGCACTTGGCGGCTATTATCGAATCGTCCAGTGACGCCATTATCAGCAAGGATTTAAACAGCGTCATCACGACCTGGAATAAGGGCGCGGAAAAAATATTCGGTTATACGGCGGCAGAAGCCATCGGAAAATCGGTGACGATGCTGATGCCGCCGAACCGCATCGACGAAGAACCGCAAATCCTCAAACGCATCAAGCGCGGCGAAAGTATGGAGCATTATGAAACCCGGCGGCGGCGCAAAGACGGAACGGACATCGATATTTCGCTGACCGTCTCGCCGATTCGCGACGACGACGGCAATATCATCGGCGCGTCGAAAATCGCGCGCGACATCACCGAGCACAAAGAAGCCGAGGAAGCCCTGCGCGAAAGCCAGGCGATTTTGTCGCTCTCGATGCGCAGCAGCCGGATGGGCGCTTGGGTGCAGGACATTAAAACCGATTATGTCTGGTGGAGCGAAGAACTGGAAGAAATTTTCGGGCTGCCGAAAAGCAGCTTTTCCGGCAGCCGGAGCGGCTTTCACGAATTCGTTCATCCGGACGACCGCCTGAGAATTGTCGAAGAAGTTCAGCAAGCCATCCGGGAGCGCCGGGACTACACCATCGAATTTCGCTTTCTGCATACGGACGGCAGCGTGCGCTGGATGGAAGGACGCGGGCAGGCTTTTTATTCGGAAAAAGGCGAAGTCGTCCGGCTCTACGGCATCGGCATCGATATTACCGAGCGCCGGCAGATTCAGGAACAGCTTATCAAAAGCGAGCGCCGCGCGGCGGAAGATTACCAGGCGCTGCTGTCGCGCATCGTCCCGCTGGCGCAAACGCTCGGCACGGCGCGCGATTTGATTTCCATTTACCGCTCGGTTAACGAATTCGTTCGCACCTCGACGCCGTGCAACGCGTTTTTCGTTTCGTTTTACGACGCGGAGAACAATTTGCGGACGGCGGCTTACGTCTGCGGCGAAGAAGGCGAAGTCGATGTTTCGACGCTGCCGCCGATGCTTCTGACCGAAGACGGCGGACCTAATTCGCAAGCCGTCTTTCAAAAGAAATCCGTTATCGTCAATCGCTATATGGACTCGATGAAAGACCGCCCGCACGTCATTCTCCAGGAAGACGGCATCGACCCGATGTCGTCGCTGGTCGCACCGATGGCGGTGATGAACCGCATTATCGGCACGCTCGAAGTTCAGGCATACGAAAACGACGCTTTCACCGAGGAACACATCGTCGCGCTGGAAATGGTCGGCAATATCGCCGCCGTCGCCATCGAAAACGTGCGGCTTTTGCAGGTCGAAGAACGCGCCCGCCGCGAAGCCGAAACCGCCAATCGCGCGAAAGACGAATTTCTCTCGGTTCTCTCGCACGAGCTGCGCACGCCTCTGAATTCGATGTTCGGCTGGACGCGGATGCTTCGCTCGGGAATGCTGGACGAAGAGAAAACGCGCCAGGCGGTCGAGGTTATCGAGCGCAACGTCCGCCTGCAAAACAGTCTTATCGAAGATATGCTCGACGTTTCGCGCATCATCACCGGCAAAATGCGGATTGAAAAGGAAGAAACCGATTTTGCGGCGCTCGTCAAATCGGCGGTCGAAGCCGTGCGCCCGCAGGCGGAACAGAAAAAAGTCTCGCTCGTCTTTAATTCCGACGCCGATTCATACGTTCTGCTCGGCGACGAAGTCCGGCTTCAGCAAATCGTCAGCAATTTGATTAACAATGCCGTGAAATTTACGCCCGAAGACGGCGCGGTCGTTTTGAATTTATCGACCACCGGCGCCGGTTTCGTTTTATTAAACGTCACGGACACCGGCATCGGCATCGAGCCGGATTTTCTGCCGCAGATTTTTGACCGTTTCCGGCAAGCCGACAGCACCACGCGGCGCGCGCACAGCGGTTTGGGACTCGGATTGACAATCGTGCGGCATTTGACCGAGCTGCACGGCGGACGCGTCGGCGCCGAGAGCGAAGGAATCGGAAAAGGCGCGAGCTTTACCATCGAGCTGCCGCTTTTGCCGAAGCCGCAAGCCGATTTGGTTAATAATACCGCGGCGACCGAAAACGACAACGGATTTTCGCTGAAAGGCTCGCGGATTCTGCTGGTCGACGACGATTGCGACGCGATGCTTCCGCTGCAAATTATTCTGGAAACGCGGGAAGCCGAAGTTTTATGCGCTTCGTCGGTCAGAGAGGCGCTGGAAAAGCTTGCCGCCGATAAATTCAATCTGCTGGTCAGCGACATCGGAATGCCGGAGATGGACGGCTACGATTTGATAACGGCGCTGCGGAAAATGGACAGCTCGTCAAATCACGATATTCCGGCAATCGCGCTGACGGCTTATGCTTCGATGCAGGATAAACGGCGCGCTTTGATGAGCGGTTTTCAACATCACTTCGCCAAGCCGCTCGATTTTGAACAATTTTTAGCGACCGTCTGCTCGCTGATTGCGCATTCGAAAAATAGATAGAGGCAGGCGGAAAGCAGGAAATTGTGTTTAATTATAGTTCCGGCTGCCGACCGCCGCAGCGTCTGCCGCCTTCTCTTTTAAATATGGAAACGACCGAAAATTCAGACCAATCAACCGAAATAATCTGCGAATCTTGCGGCGAAAATTTCGCCTGCGGCGCGAAATCCGAAAAATGTTGGTGTTTCGGACTTGAATTAAAGGGTGAAACTCTGGCAAAATTAAAGTCGGACTTTCAACGTTGTCTCTGCCGACAATGTCTGGAAAAAATTTCAACCACCTAACTTGGCTCTTACAAGAAAGGCAATAACTACAAATGAACTTTAAATTTACCGACCCGCGGAAGGTTGGAAACTCTTTGTCTCCGAAACAAATCGAACAGCTTAACCGTTGGGAAAAAGAACGCGCCGACGGCAAATGGTTCTGGATTTTTAAGCGCGCTTCGGCGTGGCTGGTGAGCGTCATTCTGATGTTCGGCGCGGCAAATTATTTTGCGGCTGAAACAATCAGCTTCGGCGGCAGCCAGATTGCGGTCGCCTTTTTCATGTTCGGCGGTTTCTTTATCGGCTCGATAATGGAATGGGCGAAGATGGAAGAGCTGTACGAAACCAGTTCGCTGACGACAGAGTAACCGACCTTTCGCAAATTAACTGCCAATTTTAACTTTTAAACCAACGGAATTTATCGCTTGAATTCCGGCGCTTGCACTTCGCTTAATTTTCAATCAGGGCTGCAAAATATTTTGCAGCCTTTTACTTTGCAATTTTTCGGAAATTCCAAAATAATCTTTTTATGGCGAAAAAGAAAAGCAGGTTTCTGAGCGGCAAGCGGATTGACCCGACGCCGATTGATAAAAATACGGCGCTGGCGGATTTGGTTGACGAATCTTTTATGGCGTATAACGCGGCGCGTCTGCGCGAGGCGTGCCAGCTTTTTACCAAAAAAATGCTTGAGCCGGACGTGACGATCGGCGTCACTCTGACCGGCGCTTTGACGCCCGCCGGATTGGGAATTTCCGCGCTGATTCCGTTGATTCAAGCCGGATTTATCGACTGGATTATCTCGACCGGCGCGAATCTTTATCACGACACGCATTTCGGCATCGGCTTGTCGCTGCATCAGGGCGACGCGAAACTCGACGACCGCGTTTTGCGCGAGGAAGAAGTCGTGCGGATTTTCGACATCTTTTTCGATTACTCCGTGTTGCTCGACACCGACGAATTTTTTCGCCGCCTCATCGAAGGCGAAGAATTTCAGAAAACGATGAGCTCGGCTGAATTTCATTACCTGTGCGGAAAATACGTCCGCGAGCGCGAAAACAAGCTCGGCATCAAAAACAAATCGCTGCTGGCGACCGCTTACGAATACGGCGTTCCGATTTACACGTCTTCGCCGGGCGATTCTTCAATCGGGATGAACATCGCCGCGAAAGAGCTGCAAGGCGGAAAGCTCATTCTAAATCCGAATCTTGACGTCAACGAAACGGCTTCCATCGTTCTCGCCGCGAAACGCGGCGAAATTCACGGCGACCGCGAAGAAGGCGGAAAATCCGCGATATTTATCTTGGGCGGCGGCAGCCCGAAAAATTTCGCGCTCCAAACCGAGCCGCAGATTCAGGAAGTTCTCGGCATCGACGAAAAAGGTCACGATTATTTTTTACAGGTCACGGACGCGCGTCCCGACACGGGCGGATTGAGCGGCGCGACTCCGGCTGAAGCGGTCAGCTGGGGCAAAGTCGACCCGGACAAATTGCCCGATGCGGTCGTCTGTTATGTCGATTCGACCGTTGCGCTGCCGATTT